>DASYEP010000052.1:0-195705 GCA_036498965.1 Mucilaginibacter sp. | reverse complement strand
GGTATAAGTTTCAAAGACTGGTGCGAAATATTCGTCTTTCCAATTATCAAAAACCTACTCCTAGAACCTAAAAAAGGAAAAAAGCCGGCATTTGACATAGTTTTCGACATCTTTAATCCTTAGGTTAACGGCTATGGCGGCTATGAGCGGGCATATCATCAATTGAAGCAAAAGTAAATTCAGAACGACGATATCGCCAGGTAAATACGAACCTTTTCTCCATCAAGCCGCCTGAAATTTAATTCAGCCAAACGTAATCTGTTAACTTGGCGGGACCAATCCTTCGCTCTTTCCCCTTACAAACCTATCAATCATCAACGCTGCAGCGGTATCGCCCGTTGCATTGAGCAAAGTTGCAACCGGATCTATTAACGTACCTATAATGATAGCCGGCGGCAATGCCTCTGGCGGAAGCCCGTAAGCCGATATAAAAAGTATCTCCCCAACGTAGCCCCCGTTTGGTATGCCCCCCTCAACAATGCTTACCAATACCGTCATGCCGAGCGCCAGTATAATCACCTCAGCGCTGTCAAAGCTTCTTCCAAACATGGCAAACACTACAGTCATTTTTAAAATGGACGATACGCTTGAGCCCTCTTTATGCAACGTGCCGCCAAGCGGTATGGTGATCCCGGTTATTACATCAGACACGCCCATTTTTTTTGCAGCATCAAGGTTTGCGGGAATAGTTGCGATACTACTACAGGTACCTACTGCCGTGGCCGAAGGTATAATATTGTTTCGCCAGTATGTTTTTATTCCATTTACCCCTCCTGCTATAAAAGCATAAAGGCTAAAAAATACCAGGTAATAAAAAATGCTGACGGCATAACCAACACCCAGGGTATGCCCGTAAGTTCCGAACAAGGAAGGTCCGAAAAAAGCTACCTGGTAAGCAAAATAGGCGCCCAATCCAATAGGCGCGGGTTTCATGATCAAAACAAATACCTGCTTAAATACCTCGTTCCCTGAATTTAAAAAACGACCGAACCCCTCCCCTTTTTCTCCCGCGTGCAGTGTCCCAAATCCCACCAAAATGGCGAAAATGATCATGGCCAGCATATTTTTACGCGATAGCAGCTCAAAAAATTCGCCCGTTGTAAAAAGCTGTGTGATCTGGTCACCGGTCAGTTGCTTACTCGTGGGTTGCACCACCTGCGCCGAAGCGGAGCCTGCCAGCTGATGTACAGGAAATACCCACAGCGCAGCAATGGTTACCAAAGCAGCAATGATTACCGTTACCAGGAACGTGGCCGACATTACACCTATGATACGGCCCAGCTTTTGGGTACCATGTAAATTGGCTATTGCCGATGATATAGCAAAGAACACAAGCGGAATTACAGCGACAAAAAGAAGGTTTAAAAAAATATCACCCACGGGTTTTACAACCTCTGCCGCTTTACCAAACACCATTCCGGCAATACTACCGACTACTATCCCGGTCAGCAGCCATAGCATGCCGCTATAGTTTTTAATCCAATTATTATGCTTTAACACCTTATAAAATTAATACAATAATTAACGACGGTAATATATGAGAAAATAGATAAAAGACAGTTATGCCTGTTCGCAAACTAAAAATTTATTTTATAAATATTGTTTACATTTATTGTTTAAAATAATAATCTCACTTTCGAAATAAACCCGGCAAATCTAAAGAATGGAAACCATCAGGCACAAACGTTGGGTAAAAGCAGCTCACCTGATCATCACTTTGAGCTTTTTTGCGCTATTCTTTACCGGGGTTGAGATTTTAATGGTCCACCCGCGACTTTATTGGGGTGACGCCGGAAACGATCTGACACCTGCGCTGTTCGAATTGCCGATCAGCAGAAATTATCACCATGGCGGCTGGGAAAAAAGCACGCCATTTTTTCATACCGTCAGTTCTCCGGTCAGCGCAAGCCGTACCTACGATATTTTTAATGAGAATGGCTGGGGCCGCAGCACGCACTTTCTGGCAGCATGGTTTCTGGTAATAACCGGAGTGCTATATTTGATAATGGGGGTTTTCACTGGTCATTTTCGGACTAATATCTTGCCACGGGTTAAAGATTTCAGGTTGCGATTGCTTTGGCGCGATTTTATTGGTCATTTCCATAAGCTGGTTGCACCAGCAAGCCCCGGAAAATACGGCCTCCTGCAAAAATCAACTTATCTCATTGTTATTTTCTTCCTGCTACCCTTAATCGCATTAACAGGCATGACAATGTCACCGGCTATCACTGCCGCTCATCCAATCCTTTTAACCGTGTTTTTTGGGGCACAGTCTGCGCGTACTATCCACTTTTTTGCTTCCGTCGCACTGCTTATTTTTTTCATTGTGCATGTAGTAATGGTTGTCAGGACTGGGTTTAAACAAAATATCATCGGTATCACAATTGGTAAACAACATGAAAAAACAACAGCCAATTAACAGGCGTAAGGCCATTGTCGCTGGACTAACCTCTTTGGGAGGACTAATGCTTAGCGGATGTTTCAAAAAGAATTTACCGCCAACCTATGGTAATATCCTGCGCATGGGTGACGCCTTTACTTATTTTGCCCAGCGTAAGCTATTGCCCGGACAGTCGCTGGTAAAGGAATACCAGCCAAGCGATATATCCTCATTCCCAGCTACCGGAACCACCAACCCTGCCGACCCCAAATCCCCTTACTACAGCAAGGCATACGGACCACTGCAAAGTAATAATTTTGCAGACTGGTGTTTATCAATAGAAGGCAGCGTGGCACGGCCGGGCTCTTATTCCCTTGCCGATCTTAAAAAGCTCCCCTCGCGAACACAAATAACCAGGCATACCTGCGAGGAAGGCTGGTCGGCTATTGGTGAATGGACCGGCGTACCCTTGAGCGTTATTCTTAACAATGCAGGAGTTCTCCCGAATGCCCGTTTTGTAAATTTTTACGGATATGACGCGTACTTTGATAGCATTGACATGATAGACGCACTGCATCCGCAGACGATACTAGCTTATGGCATGAATGGAAGCGACTTGTCAGTTCCGCATGGAGCACCACTGCGCTTGCGGGTAGAAACCCAGATCGGTTATAAAAGTGTAAAATACCTGCAACGCATAACGGTAACCGACAAATTTGTGGACCCTGGAGACACCGGATGGTCGTGGTATACAGGGATTTGAGCATTCCGTCGCGGATAAATGCCGTCAACCATAAACGGCCACAGTTTTTATAATTTAAGAAATTGTTTAAAAAAAACTGTCATCGCCAGGAACGAAGTAATCGTGGACTGTGTAATATCTGTTCTTTATAGTACGCGATTGCTTCGTTCTCCGGAATAGCAATTTTTACTTTTTCTGGCCACTTAGCGAATCAAAGCAGTCTTTTGGGATCGTTAACGATGGTCTTTTTTTAATCTATTATCCCCCGCTCATCAGTGTCCGCCAAAATCAAATGTAATTCCGCCGGTAAACCCAAATTGCCACATAGTGGTATACGTAGCATAGGCATATGGCACACCAAAATAATAATAATAGCTGGTTCCTGACTGCTGATAGCTGCTTAATAGTTGAGCCCCTACCTTAAACGCTAGTGCGTTGCCTGCCTTTATTTTCACCCCGCCCTTAAAATCAAGGGCGAATTTTGTTGAAGAATTTCCCGCATTTGCACTAACAAAAGCTACACCGGCGCCTATGCCGGCATATGGTTGTATTTCGGGGTTAGCATGGAAATACTGGATTCCATTTAATAACAGATAAGAAATAACGCCATCGGTGTTATCAGGGTTTAACAGTACATGGCCGGTTTTTGTGTAAGCATAAACCGGGATACTGGTGGATTGATATTGATAAAGTAATTCTAAAGCACCACCATTATGGCTAATTCCCTCTGCAGATACGCCCCAAAAGCCTCCCCCCTTAATTGTGGCGTCCGCGTTTTTGAAATATAACTTATCATCAAAAGTGTATCCGCCAAACGCGTTGATGGATAAAGTTTGTGCCTTTAATCCGCTAGCAATAGCAAAAATGGCAACTAATAAAATGCTGATTTTTTTCATAAGATTTTTTGTTTAATAATTGCGTTGAATAAATACATTGTTCACACAAAGTATCTGTGTTGCAAAGTAAATTAATAAGCATTGTTTGAAACAATGATTCAGCCGCGATCAAGGTGCAGATTTAAAAATGCAACTGCTTTATACTAAGTTTTAAGTCGGGAGTCTGAAGTCCTAAGCTTAGGACTATTAATATCAAACATCGAATTTTTAATAACGAACAACGAAGTTTAATCAACGTTCGTCATTCATTGTTCAATATTAAAATCCATAACTTTATAGTTCAGGAGTCTCTTCAGAAAGGGGACATGACTTAAGACCAAGAACTTCCGACTTAATACGATTTAACATGGCTTATAACGAAAACATCAGCAACCGTATCCGGGAAGCCCTGGAAAATGTCCCCAATGTAGAAGAGAAGACGATGTTTGGCGGCGTTTGCTATATGGTGAACGATAAAATGTGTATTGGCGTTGTAAAGGATGAGATGATGTGCCGGATTGGCGAGGAACACCAGGAAGAAGCCTTAACCAAACCCGGCTGCCGCGAAATGGATTTTGCAGGCCGGCCCATGAAAGGCTATGTCTACATCGGTGAAGAAGGCATGAAAACCAACGAAGCGTTTGCTTACTGGATCAACCTTTGCCTTGAGCACAATCCACAGGCAAAGGCCGCGAAAAAGAAAAAGTAATGTTAACCCTTGAAGAATTAATTTGGTGTCATTCATGCCCCCGTGAAGCACGCGGGCAAAGGCCTTTGCGCACGTGCTTCGCCGGGGCTCGGCATGACAGCGCTTTTATTATGATTTAATAAAAGCTAAAAGATCCTTGTTTATGGTTGCAGCTTCTGTAGTAGGCATGCCATGAGGGAAACCCGGATATGAAATAAGTTTTCCGTTTTTTACCAGCTTCACGGCTTTTGCTCCCGAAATAGGGAATGGAACTATTTGGTCGTCTTCACCATGCAAAACCAGTACAGGAACATCCACACTTTTAAGGTCTTCTGTAAAATCAGTTTCCGAAAAAGCTTTGATACAGTCGTAATGCGCTTTTATTCCGCCCATCATACCCTGACGCCACCAATTATCTCTAACCCCCTGCGATATTTTAGCACCTTCGCGGTTATATCCATAAAAAGGTATGGTAAAATCCTGGAAATATTGCGGCCTCATAGTCGCCGTACCTTCGCGTATCTGATCAAATATCGATAGCGGGACACCGTCAGGATTACCTGCAGACTGTACCATTATAGGCGTAACCGCACTGATCAGCACAGCTTTGGCCACGCGCCCTTTGCCATGTTTTGCCACATAGCGAATAACTTCGCCCCCACCGGTCGAATGGCCAATGTGTACAGCATCCTTCAAATCAAGCGCCTGTGTAAGTTCGGCAACATCAGCTGCATAAGTATCCATATCGTGTCCTATGTCTGTTTGGCTCGATCTTCCGTGTCCCCGGCGGTCATGTGCGATAACCCTGAATCCCTGCTGAAGGAAAAACATCATCTGTCCGTCCCAGTCGTCGCCTGATAAAGGCCAGCCATGATGGAAAACAAGTGGTTGTCCTGTTCCCCAATCCTTGTAATAAATTTCGGTTCCGTCTTTTACTGTGATTTTGCTCATTTGTTTTTCAATTATAGTGATTAATAAATTTGATGATAGACTCGGGTGTCGAAGGAGTAGCAATTACATCTGTCAGTAATTTCCTGTTACTCCACTGCAATTGCTTTGAATAGCTGATAACAGTCGAATCAAAACCAACGCTGAGGGGAACCGAAATTAAAAATAAAAGCTGGTTTATACATTCGATGATGAAAAAATTAATCGAAATTTAATAAAATCCGCTAAACGGCTAATGACGAAAGCAGCCCTTAAAAAGCCAGCCAAAGGCTCTTGTTTAGCCGGGCGCGGACTGCCCGGTAAACGTGTTGTTGCATATTTCAAACTGCAACATCAAATACTTAAAATAACTCGTCACATACTATTTACACTTTATAGTTTTGTAATGCGTTTGTTACGGCAACGTTTTTTACACAATTTAAAAGAAGGTCCCCACTATGCTTTCTTTTAAACTTTTTTAAAGAGGCCCCTACCCTGGTGACACTTTAATAATTGTTAATATAAATCCTGAAGATAATTCAGTACAGTTTAAAATCGCCCTCGTATTCTTAAATTTTTGAAAAAAAGTCCACCATTTTATTGCAGTTCACTATAATCATTATACATCATTTCCATTACAAGTATGAAAACTCCTTTAAAAACAATCCTAAATTTATTAATCATGAAAAAGCTATCACTATTACTACTCGTCTTTGCATTTATTTGTTTCGGGGCAAACGCTCAATTGCCAAGGGTTAAAATCCTCGCCACAGGCGGAACCATTGCCGGGGTCGGCGCTTCCGCCGATAAGGCTAGTTATACGTCCGGTTCCTTACCAATAAGCGACCTGTTAAATGCGGTGCCGCAAATTCATAAAATAGCCCAGGTTACGGGCGAGCAGATTTCAAACGTCGGCAGCCAGGATATGAGTATAGAAATTTGGTTAAAGCTGAATAAACGCATTAACGAAATTTTTGCAAATAAGGAGGCGGATGCCGTTGTTATCACTCACGGTACCGACACGCAGGAAGAAACTGCATATTTTTTGAATTTAACGCTTCGAAGTGACAATCCAGTGGTAATTACAGGGTCAATGCGTGCGGCCACGGCAATTAGCGCCGATGGCCCAAAGAATCTTTATGATGCAGTTGTACTTGCAGCGGACCCAGCAAGCAAAGGAAAGGGCCCAATGGTTGTATTTTCAGAGGCCATATTTGATGCCAGGGATATTGTAAAAACAAGCTCAACACACATGGAAGCCTTTACCGCACCGGATGCGGGCCCCATCGGCCAGGTTTATGATGGAAAGGTAACTTTTTACTCTCATTCATCGCGGAAATCACACAGTCAAACTCCATTCGATGTTTCAAATCTGACAAAATTGCCAAGAGTGGAAATTGTTTATATGTATGCTGATGCAAATCCATCCATGATTGATAATCTTATAGATCAGAAAGTTGCTGGAATTGTAATTGCAGGTGTAGGGAACGGCAACTTCAATAAAGTTTACTATGATGCGATAGAGAGAGCTATAAAAGCCGGTATCATAGTTTGTCGCTCAACACGCTGTACTTCGGGGAGGGTTGTATTGGAAGATGAGGTGGACGATGCAAAACTGGGAACCATTGTGAGTGACGATGTGAACCCGCAAAAGGCAAGGATTTTATTGATGCTGGGCTTAACCCAAACAAAGGATAAAGCGCAAATACAAAAGTATTTCTTTGAATATTAATTACAAGTGCTGTGTGTTTCACTTTTTCAATAATGTCCCACTATTCAGTTAGCCTTTATTGACCAGGTAAAACATATTTGGCAAGACCTGTAATTTCTACTGGTAAATATTGATACGAAACCTTAAAAAAAAATAAAATGAGAACATCTAAAAAAAGCATTTTTCTTGGCGTCGCACTGACGATAATTATGTCAAATGCCTTTTGTCAAACAAGGACCGAAAAAGATTTGTTAGGTGAAAAACAAATTCCTGACAACGCTTATTACGGCGTTCAGACAGCACGGGCTTTAGAAAATTTCCAGGTCAGCGGCGTGCTTACCAATTTCTACCCGGACTATGTAAAAGCCTATGCCATGGTTAAACTAGCAGCGGCGAGGGCAAACGCCGCAGATGGAAGAATGAAAAAAGAAAAGCTGGATGCCATTGAAAAAGCCTGCCAGGCTGTTATGGATGGAAAATACCATGATCAATTCCTGGTAGACCTTTACCAGGGCGGCGCCGGTACGTCCGCAAATATGAATGCAAACGAAGTGCTTGCCAACATTGCGCTGGAAATGAGCGGGCATAAAAAGGGTGATTACCACACTATTGAACCTCATGATGATTTGAACATGGGGCAATCAACAAATGATGTGTATCCCACCGCTATACACGTGGCACTATTGCTGCACAACGATAAAGTTGTAAAAGTACTGGAAGAGCTATCGGCTGCTTTTCATAAGAAAGGAGAAGAATTTAAAGACATATTAAAAATGGGACGAACCGAGGGGCAGGATGCCGTTCCGATGACCGTCGGACAGGAGTTCAATGCTTTCGGAGATCAGTTAGATGCTGAAATAGGAGCGCTGCGCCAGGGCGAGGCTTACTTGTACGAAGAAAATATGGGTGCAACTGCCATCGGTACAGGGTTGACAGCAAGCCCGGGATATGCCCAAAAATGCGCGGTTGAGCTGGCAAAAGTCACCGGGAAACCAATGGTACTCGCTCACAATCTTGTCGCTGCTACTTCGAGTATGCAGGCTTTTGTGATGTACTCTTCGGCACTAAAGTCTCTGTGTATCACACTTTCCAAAATTAGCAGTGATTTGATCTTCCTTACCTCAGGGCCGAGAAATGGAATTTTTGAAATTAACTTACCCGCGCTTCAACCGGGATCTTCTATTATGCCGGGAAAAGTGAACCCGGTTATGCCCGAATTAATGAACGAGGTTTGCTTCAAGGTGATTGGCAATGATCTTACCGTAACAATGGCGTCCCATTCCGGACTATTACAGCTTAATGCCTATGAACCTGTTGTAGCGGTTGCCATCATGGAATCGCAGGCGCTTTTATTTAAATCCGTACCTCTGTTCCGCACCAAATGTATTGAGGGCATTACGGTTAATAAGGATGTGTTAACTCACTATCTCAACAGGACTATAGGCATAGTAACAGCGTTAAACCCCGTACTTGGCTATGAAAAAACGACTGAGCTTGCTCAAGAAGCAATGAAATCGAACAAAGGAATTCTGGAACTTATCCGCGAGAAGAAATTATTGACTGACGACCAGATCAAGAAATTACTTGATCCCGCAAGCATTACTGTTGTGCAGCCATAATATAAGTTCGGAATAAACATTTCGTTCGCCTCACCCCAAGCCCCTCTCCAAAGGAGAGGGGCTTAAAACGGGCAAAATCTCCTAATACGAAGCTAAAGTCCTCTCCTTTGGGAGAGGATGAGTAAGGGCTTCGCCGTTTAGATGAGGCAAACGAATCGATTTTGTGAGAGGTTTTGTATCGAACTCGCTTTAGTTAATAGTGCACCTGGAATTACCACGTATTTCTGATTTGTAAATCTTTCAATGATCAATAATATGAAAAAAAGGTTGGGCAGGGTTATTCAACCCCTTAAAACGATTTCTGTTGCAACCGCGTTTTATTTTATTTCTTTTTTTCTGACTATAGCTAACGCATATTGTCAACAAACAACAAAACCTATTCCCAGTGGTGTAACGGGTGAAGTCTTTGAACCAAAAAAGGCCGATAGCCTCCCGAAAGAAAATTTCAAAGGTTTACCTTGGTATCAATTTGAGAACTCGTTTTCAACGTTAAATTTTCAACTGGGATTCTTGTACGATTTTATCGGTTACAGTCAGGATGCCACGAGTAAGAAGCAACTGGGCGATCTGTCATCAGAATTTTACGTACGTGACTTTCGGTTTATCCTATCCGGAAAATTAAAAACCGAGCGGGAAATAACCTGGAAATTAGGTATGATGTACGATGGGCCATCAAAATCGTGGCTTGTTCGCGAATCTGGTGTAATGGTGGGCGTTCCGGAAATTTCCGGACGTCTTTGGCTTGGCCGAAGCAAAGAGGGGTATTCCCTGGTTAAAGTTATGAATGGATACTCTATTTGGGGGTTGGAAAGACCCATGTCAATAGATATTATTCCGATTATGGCTGACGGTTTAAAATACCTGGGGTATTTTCCAAAGCAACGTTTAGTTGTCAACCTAAGTGCACTTACAGACGTAGTTTCAAAAGGGCAAAAATTTTCAACGTACCAGTACCAATTCGTCTCCCGAATAGCTTGGGTACCTGTTTACACCGATCCCTATAAACCTGTACTGCATATCGGCGTAAATTACCGATGGGGCAAAGTAGCGAACGATACGCTGCAGGTTCGTTCTCGACCAGAAACCGGCGCAGGTCCTTATTTCATCGACACAAAAAAATTCCCGGTAACTTCTTCAAACTCGATAGGCGGTGAAATTTACTATCGTACTGGCCCCCTCATGCTGGGCACCGAATTTAATGCGCACATGATGAACTCTCCGCAAACAGGTAATCCTGTCTTCACAGGTGGGCAAGTATTTGCATTATGGGCTATCACCGGCGAAGTGCGCCCCTATTTCACCAACACTGGAGGAATATTCGGATTTACCAAAGTAAAAAACCCAATTTCTAAAGGCGGAGTGGGATCCTGGGAACTTTTATTGAGTTATCAGTCCTATGACCTCGACAACGGAACCCTTACCGGTGGAAAATTCTGGAGATTCACGCCTGCTGTGATGTGGCAGCCAAATAATATGTTTCGCGTTACAGTCGACTACGGTTATGGATCGCTGGATAGATTTGGAATGACCGGAATAACTCAATTCTTTCAAACCAGGTTCATGTTTCTTTTGTAGACCGTATTTCTATAACAGGTTAAAATACTTCGCTTTTATCGGTTTTAGGATATTTCCACACTTTGGAAAGTTAGTACCCATACTTGTTATACAAGTAGTTATTCCGGTTTTAATGTCCTAATTTTATCTGTACTACTACAAGATAAAATATTTCGATATGACTCAGCCATCCATAAACAACATTGCGCCATGTTTTATAGTGCGAGACGTCACAGCGGCGTTTTCGTTTTACTGTAAGATGCTCGGCTTTGAAATAGCTTTTCAGGAGCCTAAAGAAGATCCATTTTTCGGCATCGTGCAGCGCGATAATGTGATGATCTTCGTTAAATCTGTCGGCGTGGATCCGTTACCTAACCGTGATCGCCATCCATGGGCCGGATGGGACGCCTACGTTTATACGCCCGATCCTGATGGGTTAGCCGCAGAGTTCACCTCCCGAGGTGTTACATTCGCAGAGCCACTCAAGGATACCAGCGATGGTCTCCGGGGCTTCGAGCTCCGGGACGCCGATGGTTATAATTTGTTTTTCGGTCGTCCCCGTTAAGTCAGGTGAGCTCAACACCCATTGGCGCCAAAAATTGCTTCAACTTGACCATAGTGAGATGGGATGTTTTAATATTTGCAATTAATTTTTTTCAATTATGTATAAATCCTCAAACCCCCAGTAGCACCAGGTAAAAGGGAAATTTCTTTTAAATATCATTCTTAATGGTTCAAAACACAAACCAATTAAATAACTTAAAATAGTTCTATTCTGTAAACGAAACGTTGTTAAACGAAGGTCATATTTAGTACACAGATCATAAACGTGCTGAAATGTGACAGGCATTTCAACATGCGTTTTGTCATCGTAGTAATTTAACGTGAGGCCGGATGGGGGAAAGTTTATCGATTTTATATTGGGCGTAGTTATAAAACACTTCCCGCCTTTTGTAAGTTTATTTTTTATGGTTTTAAAAAGAAGGTCTTTGTCGGGTAAATGCTCAATAACGTGAGCACAGATAATGTAATCAAAATTATGATCTATTTTTTTGATGATGTCATCAAAGAAACTTGCCACATCAAAAAAATGAATCTCATCTGCGATTTCTAAGTCGGCGTTATTAAGGTTACATTTATCAATGTCTACGCCAACATAATATATCGAAGGTTTAATATTTTTTGTTCTGGTTGGTGAATGGTTACCACAGCCAATATCTAAAACTTTCCCACCTGCCATTTTTCTGATAAAAGTAATTTTGTTAAAATATATGTAAGATGTTAGCAGCAAGTAGTTTTTTCTGAAATTCATATTGTTAGTTGATTTAATTTGAATAATTTGTCAGTTTATCTAATGATTGAATTTTCGATTTCCGTAAATTTATTAATTAAAAATAGTTAAACAGGCTATCAATTCCATTTGTACCTTAAATATTTAGAACATAGTAATTGAAAATGGAGGCGTCCTTCATCAAATCGGGCCAGGTGCGTCACTGGAAAAAGATAAAAATCATGACCTTTTCCTGTTTAATTTTCATATACCCCATTTAAATTGCAACTTCTATCTGAATGTTTTAATTTTATAAGCACAATTAAAAGCGACTAATCCTTCAACATCATGAACTTACCGCAAAGAATTTTATTACTGTTGTTATGTCTTTTTATTACTGCCAATGTGAACGCGCAACATTCCTTAAAACAGCTATGGGCAACAGATACGGTATTGAACATACCGGAGTCGGTACTTCCGGAGAAAGATGTTATGTATGTTTCGTTAATTGACGGCGAACCTTGGGGCAGGGATGGTAAAGGCGGTGTAGGTAAGCTTACCAAAGAAGGGAAAGTTATTGATGCCCGCTGGATCACCGGGTTAAATGCGCCAAAAGGCTTAGGCCGATTTGGCGATTTACTTTACGTTGCTGATTTAGACGAACTCGTTGTGATCAGCATCAGTAAAAATAAAATTGACCACAAAATAAAGATTAACGGCGCTGAAGGTTTAAATGATGTTACTGTAGATAAGAATGGCGTAGTTTATGTATCTGACACTAAAAAGAATTGTGTTTTCAAAGTGAAAAATGACAGCGCCACTTTATACTTTGAGAACTTGCCAAGCGCCAACGGCCTTAAAGCGATTGGCAATAAATTATACATTCTTACCGGTGATGGGATGTATGTCTCTGATAATGGTGGTAAGCCTTCAAAAATATGCGCCCTTGAACATGGCGGCGATGGTATTGAACCCATTGGTAACGGCGACTTCCTGGTAACAGAATGGGTTGGCTATTTTTATTATGTGCGTGCCGATGGGACCAAGGAACTATTACTGGATACGCACACTACTAAAAACAGAACCGCCGACATAGGCTATGACCCAGCCACAAGGACTGTTTATGTACCAACCTTTTTAGGAAAATCTGTAGTGGCGTATAAGGTGCAATGATAGTCGCTAGTCTTAAGTCCGGAGTCGTAAGTCAAAGAACAAATCCGACTTTAGACTTACGACTCCAGACTTTGGACTTGAATCACTTTATTTGGGCGTAAATACATTAGCGTTAAGTTGCAGGCCCTAAATTTCCTTCGGTGTGTCATCGGCGATTTCCAGCTTCCCCGTCTTTATAGCCCGCATAAAATCCTTATAGTCACGTTCGGTTTGATCAGCATATCCTGTCGCGAATTGGCAAATGGCATCCAAAAAAATATCCTTTTTACCTATGTACCCGCAAATGAACGGCCCCTGGCCTGTTTTGCAATGGGCACGAGCCAAAATATTTCCACAGATATGAGCATAACCGCCAAGAACAGTTTTGCTGAATAGCTCCACACGTGCCGACATTTTTTTATCACGCAGCTGCCGTAGATAATAATGTCGCCCCTCCAGATCGGTTGCCCAGCCAAGGAAGACATCGCTCGCCGACTGTATTAACCGTTGTCCCCGCACCACTCTCTCACCACGGTGTTGGAACTCACTTTGTGAAGTATACGGCTCCAGCACGGATTGTTGTGCTTCCTTTACCTGCAGAAAAAGCGGCTCCTTGTTATCGTTCATCATTAAAGCTACCAGGCATCTTGTACCTACGCTCCCCACACCCACTACTTTAAGCGCCACGTCAATTATATTGTATTGATCCAACAGCAATTTTCGGTCGCGCTGCATGGTGCTTTTATATTGCTCCATAAAAGCCATTATCTTTTGCATATCTTCTTCCACATTCAGCGGATGATATATCAACGGCGTTTGATCGGTAATTTCAATTTTGCCCAATGTTTCGGTTGTTATTTTGTAAAATACCGTATCGTGCGTTTGATCGTTGGCTTTGGCAATGGCTTTGGTAATGCGTTCTTTTCCTTCTTTAGTTTTCGCCGTACGTTGAATTTCTTCTAAAGTGAGTTTTGAATACCACAGGTCCAGAAAATTCATCGCGGCATATTCATTTATCTTTTCGCGATATGAAGAAACTGCGGCCATGGTCACATCCAATCCATCACTCTCACTAAATCCTCTATCGCGGCAAGCGAGCGTAAAACTGGTTGCTAATCTTTTCAAATCCCATTCCCATGGTGCAGGATTCGTCTCGTCAAAGTCGTTAATATCCATCACCAGGGTTCGTTCGGGTGTCGCGAAACCCCCAAAGTTCATTAAGTGACAATCGCCACATGCCTGCACTTGAATACCCGACGAAAGCGTAAAGGAGAGATCCCTCGCCATCAGAGACGCGGTGCCACGGTAAAAAGTAAAGGGTGATTTGCTCATCCGGAAATGACGAATGGGGACCAGTTTCTCCAAACGGCCGTTATTGGATTGCGCAATCATGCTTCCCACCGAAGGTCGTCCGATGGGTGCCGCCCATTTTCCGTGTGAAGCACGTGGAGCCTTTTCGCGCAACAACTTGCCCTGGTTATATTTTTCCCTGAACATAATATGTGCTATTGAATTATAATTCCTATGCGCGTTCTGTTTTCAAATCGCGCATAAATGTTTAGCCTAGCGTGACCTGATTTAGTATTTTACTTTTTCTTTGCCTTAACGCTCGCCTTCAAACTCTTGCTGAACTCAGCGATGTACGGAACCTTAGTCTGAAGACTGAGTTTTTCGAGCCCCTGTAAATAATTTTCATACTGATAAAACTTAACTGCGTTTACACCACCTATCGCTTCAGAAAATTTTTTGAAATAGCTTTTTTGCAGATTGGTTAATGACTTCTCATTGTCGAACATGCGATCAGCCAGGTCATCAGCCTCCTTCCCTGTTAATGTTTTGGCCTGTTTTAAATAGTCATTCATAATAGTCGCGCGTTCGGTATATAACGTGCGTTGCTTTCCCTGGTACTCATCGTAAATTGGCCAAAACGCTGCACCCTGGGCGTCACTCATTTTGACATTTTTTTTAATAACGTCAGTTTTTTGTTTTTGAGCAAGACTTTGAGCTATCGCGAGATCCTCGCTGCTTACCTGGGCAAAGGCACTTACCGTTAATAGTGCTGCAATTGTTACTAAGATGATCCGTTTCATGGCTGTGAGTTTTAGTTTATTGTTTTAATTGTTTGTTTTTCTTTTGAACCGGTCAGGAGGGGTATTCCTTTTTACTGCGGAAATAGCTGAACCATTTTCATCTGTTTCGCACAGCCGGGAGTAGGTGATTTGTGATCGGAATTAATGTTGTCAATGATAAAAAGCTTTCCTAATTATCGCTGCCTTTATGTCATATTTCGACAGAAAGAGCTGAACAAAATTGTGGTTTACTTGCCCTTTTTCTCGTTCATTTTCTCTTTCATTGCAGCCTGCATCTGCTCTTTGTTCTTTTCATATTTTGTATACTGATCACTGGTTAATATCTTCTTCATTTCTTTGTCTTTGTCGCCCGAAGTTGATTTTAATGCTTTAGCATCTCTTGCTTTTTGCAATTTTCGCTTAGCTGATTTCAACTCTTCCATATCAGCCATCATTTCCTTGGTCGATTTCAGGTTTACACTATAAACCTGCGGCATTTGCGTATCCGTTAAATCAAGCTGTGCTTTCATCATTTGAGTTTGAAGCTCGGCCATTTGCTGCACCTGGTGTTGCTGATATAGTTTTTGTTGATCGGGAGTCAGGATTTTTTTTAACGCATCGTTTCTTTGTTTCATAACACCCATTACCTGCTGTGCAAGTGCCTTGCCCTTAAAAGTGGTGTCCGTTTTGGCCTTTTGCATAGTTTGAACAAGCGACGTCGCAGCTGTTGTATTAAAACCCACCGCTTGGGTTTTTTGCTGGTCATTTAATTGGAGGTAAGCAAGGCTGTCCGTCATTTTTTGCGCCATTTTAGAAACAGCATCTCCCTGTGCGTTTGCACGACTAACCGAAAGAAACATGATAGGAAGAAAAATCAATGCTGACAAAGCAGCGTATTTGATCTTTTGATATTTCATAGTTGAAGGATTTAAAGATTTATTGTTTTTGATATAAAACAGACACGAATTGTCCATTTACTGAGGTCTGGTCTTTTTCTGAATGTGTTAATCAATCGTTTGAAAAGTCAGGGTGGGAGAATAATAGTAAAATTAGTAAGTTATCGGCACGGCCAATTTAAACCGAAAGGCTGTTACGGTGCATTTTACAATATGAAACCAAATAATACAACCGCACCATTTAATTGTGGCAACTTTAA
The DNA here is from genome assembly GCA_036498965.1 of Mucilaginibacter sp. GTDB lineage: Bacteria > Bacteroidota > Bacteroidia > Sphingobacteriales > Sphingobacteriaceae > Mucilaginibacter. The sequence goes on along the minus strand of DASYEP010000052.1, from coordinate 179,562 downwards.
CCGTTATTTATTTCAATGAGTCCAGGACCCTTTGCCAAAAGAATAGGATACGGTTAACGTTGGGCCGTTATAGCCCCAATTAAAATCTCCGTTCCACTTTGGTCTTGTAACGCCCACATCAAAATTGAAACCGGTATAACCGGCCGACACATCCAAATGGCCAATCGCTCTATAAGTTACCAGCGCATTGAAACCTAAAATCTTCCCGTTAATATTATCAACAGTTAGCGCGAAATAATCGAACTCGCCGGTTATTGCCCAACGGTCACTAAAAGTATAACCACCCCAAACACCAAAATCGGGCAGCGGCGCGGTGAAACCAAAATCGTCAGTTAAATTAAGGTTTGCCGAATTACCCACTGCGGATAGCCCTACGCTTGCACCAACAATGTGCGCTCCTATTAATAGCCCGGCCTCAAAATTGGGTTTGGAAAGTATGGCGTAACCATAGGAAAACCTGTATATCCTGGTGTTGAAAAAGGCATCAATCTGTGTGTTAACCGGGTAAGTGTCACCACCAAACATAATGTCTTTCTGTATCGTTTTATCAGACGTCCTGCCTATGTAAATATAACTTAGATCGAACCTCGACCGGCTGGATGACCGCCATTGAAAATCTCCCAAAAATGTTGCAGAGTGCTTTTTGAAACCCAGGTCGTTCTCAAAATTTACGTCGGTTCCTACTTCCCCCGAAACGTTACTAACCCTGATATTGGTATTGTTTATTGCAGCAAAAAAACCTGCGGAAACGCGAAACTTTTCTACATACCATGGAACTTTGCGACTTTCTGATGATTTGGCCACAGCTTTATCAAACAAAGAAGACCCGATTTGATCATCTCCTGCCAAAGGGGATTGCTTATTAAAAACATTTTGATCACTGAACAAGCTAACTACAGGCTCCTTGCCGGTGGTTTTAGTTATAGATGAGGTGGTATCCTGGCAAAAGCCAGTAAATATTGTTGATACCATTATTATAGGAAGTAAGAAAGATTTTTTCATAGCTGTAGGATTGTAGAACCGTTTAAAAATCTGTTGAACCGGCGGTGGGGTAAACTCTTAGCTGGTATGCGCTCTGAATATTAGTTTAATTCAAAGTAAGGGTTGTTTAGGCATAGTTGTGTTATTTATCCAGCCTGCTGTTGTTTCATATTTAAAAGTGGAACTAAAATACTCGTTTCTTAATAGTTAAAAACATCATTAGATAAATTTCCGGCAGCCATTTAAAGTGAACGGCGGCTAACTCCTCATGAAACATGGGCAAATAAAAGCGTGCAGTTTTATCAGGTATGGATAAGCAAAAAATGCGTATTGATGCAATCGTAGAAATAAAAGTTTGTTGTATTGTCCAATTCCCGCCCTCTCAATCGCCATCGTATCAAAATAATTATTCACATAAAAACTACGAAAGATGAGAAACACGATGTATTGGGTTGAAATACCTGCAAAAAATTTTGAGAGAGCAAAAAAATTCTATGAAACTATTTTCGATTTAACCATGAATTTGGTGCCCATGCCAAGAGGAAAGTATGCGATATTCCCAATTGAAATGGAAGCACAGGGTGCTGGCGGAGCAATTGTTGAGGGCAACGGCTATGAACCTTCTGAAAAAGGCCCCGTTATTTATTTGGACAGAGGTGATGACCTGAGTAAGCCGCTTTCGAAAATAGAGGCAGCAGGAGGGAAAATTCTTCTTCCAAAATCAAAAAACGGCGCCAATGGCGAATTTGGCTTTATTGCCCATTTCATCGACTCTGAGGGAAATAAAATCGGACTCCATTCAAATGTTTAAGCGACGCTGATATAAAGCTCTTCCGATTTGGGAGAGCTTTGTTATTTAAATATTCATTTCCTGAGAAATGATATATCCTGAAAAAGAAAAACGTAATTTAACTGATTCCCATACTAAATTCAATGCAGTGAAAATGCAGATTTGATCAAAGCAATTATCCCGCCCGATGCTATTTGCAGGCCCACGCAAAAAATTAAAAAAGCCATTAAACTGTTTATTATTTTTTCGTTACGCGACCCGATGTAACCGATCAGCCAGTGTGTGTTTAAATAAAAAATAAATATAAGTATGCATATTCCAATTATTGAAACTAATAAAGCGCCAATGTTAATCAAATACATCGAATCGTCACTATTAGCGCCTTGCGCACTTAAAGTAAAAAGGACGGCTATAGTCCCTGCACCTGCCGTAAGGGGGAATGTAATAGGATAAAAAAGTTTATTTTCGATGCCATGAACAGATTTCAATTCTGGTTTGCCGATTGAGTCCTCCTCCTGATCTTCTTTATCATCCGAAGAAAGGAACGTCCATCCAATTTTACATATCATTATTCCCCCTGCTAACCGTATGATGGTGACCGATAAACCAAATATTTCCAAAATCCAATGTCCAACGAATAAGGTGACTGCACAAATTAGAAAGGAATAGAATGTAATTCGTTTTACCGCACTTATTCTTTCCTGGCGGGATAATTTGGAAAAATAAGGGCTTATAATAAAGGCTGTTCCCAATGGATTGACGACGGGAAAAAGTGCGACAAATCCAATAAAAACTAAATGAATAAATGTATTAAATTGCAGTGTCATTTATGTCCGTGTTTTAAACCCTGATTATATTTTGGCTTCGTTGTCCGAGTTGGTATGTCATCGGCATAGAAATCAATTTTAATTATTGCTTACACGCATCACACCCAATTAAGTAACTTCGAGAAAGTTACCATTTATTGGGAACAAAGTCAATAAAAACTGCGACCGAAAACCAAACTTATTCTGTTTGTAAGTCCTTATATTTATTCAAAAAAATAACCTATGAAAGCATTCTTGGGAATGGGCCTTTTAGGCTCAAATTTTGTAAAGGCAACGATAAAAAAAGGCGACCAGTTGCAGGTATGGAACCGTACTGTCTCCAAAGCGAAAGCACTGGAAGCTGATGGTGCGATAGCTTTCGATGATGTCGCCGATGCTGTAAAGGGAGCGGATGTAATTCACCTCACGCTTAAAGATGATGCTACCGTAAACGAAGTACTCGAAAAGGCAAGTGCGGGATTCCAACCCGGCGCGGTCATCATCGATCATACCACTACATCGGCAAAAGGTGCTGTAGAAAGAGCCAAAGCGTGGAAAGACAAAGGATTTACATACCTGCATGCACCAGTATTTATGGGGCCTCAAAATGCACTGGAAAGCACCGGTTATATGCTGGTGTCGGGCGACCAAAAGGTGATCAGCAAGCTGGAGCCCGAATTGTCAAAGATGACCGGAAAGCTGGTCAATTTTGGTCCTGAAGAAGGCAAAGCAGCAGGCATGAAGTTGGTTGGCAACTTGTTTTTGCTATCACTTACTGCAGGCCTTTCGGATACACTTTCTTTAGCTAAAGCGCAGGGAATTCCGGCGGCAGATATATCGTTATTATTCGAGTCATGGAATCCTGCGGCATTCGTTCCCGCAAGGCTAAAAAGGATAACTGATGGCAATTTCAGCAATCCGTCATGGGAATTAAACATGGCCCGGAAAGATGCCGGCTTAATGATGGATGCGGCAAACAAAGGAGGAACCGATTTAACGGTAATACCGGCAATCGCCGCTCAGATGGATCATTGGATAGAAAAAGGACACGGAACCGATGACTGGACCGTAATAGCCAGCGACAATATCAAGTGAAGGGATAAATGTCTGAATCAAACTATAAAATTATTTAGGCTCAAGCGGCTCTGTAATGGACGTATCCCGCTCCCATCCTTCGTTTTCAATTTTTATGTGCTCAATGGCTATTGCGCTGCTATTCGCATCCAAATCCGGAAGCGCCTGGTATTCTGAAATCCAGCAACGATATACCTTGTAGGAAAATACCAGTTGGCCGGCTTCATTGTAAAGATCGATAAGAATATCTTTCCTGAAATCCTTAAGCCCGACCTCTGCCCCCGCTGCTGCCCCATGTCGCCATACAAGGTTAGCCCAATCTTCAAAAGCTTTATCGTGCGTAACACCACGTTCGAGCGTGATGGCGTCATATTCTGTACGGCCTGGCGATTTGCGGCTGCTGCTCGGGTCACCACCTTCTCTGTGTTCTATTACTTCAGTCATTCGTTTAAGGCCGCTAACCTTACTTACGCCGGCAACATAGTTATTGTCCCATTTTACCCGAAATTTAAAATTCTTGTAGGGATCCTTACGCTCAGCATTTACAGTGAATTCTGCCATGATTGTTTGGTATTAGAGTTTTAAGATCGATTTGATTTACAATACGATAGATTAAAATTATAGCTTTTTTCTGGTTCTTTTTTATTAAGGTATAAAATACCGCTTATTTAGGTTAACATTCGTTTTATAAATCTTAATTGAAGTATAGATGCCACTTTATAAAAAAAACAATATAGATTTGCGTAATTGTTTAGAATTAGACTAAATAATAATATGGTCGATATTATAGTTGCTGATCCTCAAATATTAACCCGCGAGGGTGTAAAATCTATATTATCCGGTATTGTGGATATCAATATTGCGGGCACTCCTTCTCATCCAATGGAATTGGAGCAAATGATTGCAGACCTTAAACCAAAGGTGATTTTAATTGATCCATTTTATAATAATCGTTTTACGCTAACGGATATAAGAAATATACTTCGTCGTTTTAATTGGACTCATATCCTGGTTTTATCCAACAGGCAGAGCAAAAACAAAATTTCAGAGGTGCTCAATTTGGGTATTAAGAATTTTGTTTTTAAAGAATGCAGTCGCGAGGAACTTGTAAATTCTGTGTACACCACTGCCAATGGTCAGCAGTTTTTTTGCAAAAACACTTTCGAAATACTTTTTGGCAACAAGTTGCTGCCTGACAAGGATGAATCTTTGCCCCAGCTATCCTTGAGGGAAACTGAACTGATTCGTCTCATTACAGAGGGATTAACAAATAAGGAAATAGCCGAAAAGCTTTTTTTAAGTATTCACACTGTCAAAACCCATCGAAAAAACATCATAAAAAAACTTGGCTTTACTTTTAAAAACACAGCTGAGTTGGCTTCTTTAATTCAAAAATAGTTTATTTAGACTAATTATAAATTACCCCCAAGGGGGTATTGTCAAATTTCGACCCCCACTCTATTTTTGCCCCGAATTAAAAAACAAGTCACTCATGAAAAAATATATTACAATACTTTGCTCATTATCAGTAATAATATTGGCGGCGGCGGGTTGCAAAAAGGCTCAAACGGATCCGACGCCTGCTTACGACGTGCCGACGACTTATAATTTTTCAAATGCGAATTTTTCAGATGCTACCACCCGCTTGGGAATGTATACAGAAATGTCAAATTTGATGAAAACCGGGCTTACCGCTCAGCTTAACGGAACTGCTTTGAAAAACATGTTTTCAAATGCCGCTTCCCCATTTGCAACAGCCGCTTACAATACTTCAGGAATAAATATCAAGGATCAATGTGCTTCGGTATTCCAGGCAGATGTGTTAAATAATATCGACAGCCTGGTAAAAGCCTGCAACAGCGGCCAGGCAGCAAGCCACGGTATCGCCGGAATAGGTGCAAGTTCAGCCACTCCAACTTCTAAATATGCACTGACCGGAACAGGTGTAAATTACTCACAGGTATTCAGCAAAGGTCTTATGGGTGGGTTAATTACCTACCAGATTGTTACCACCATGGATGCCGTGGCTAAACTTTCTATCGATAACACGACAGTTGTTAATGGCGAAACTGCGATGGAACATGCCTGGGACCTTGCATTTGGTTATTGGGGCGTTCCAATCGATTTCCCAACCAACAAAACAGGCGTTAAACTTTGGGGCAGCTACTCTTCACAGGTCGACTCAGGTTTTAAAGCCAACAAAATATTAATGGGCGCTTTCTTAAAAGGTCGGGCCGCTATCAGTCATAAAGATAATGCAACAACAACCGCGCAGGCTAACATTATCATAACTACCATGGAGCGATTAACTGCCGCAGCGGTATTGCAGGAAATCAACGAAATAAAAGCATCAATCAGCGATAATATGGCACGAAACAGCCGCCTATCTGAATGTTATGGATTTGTATATTCCTTAAAATACAATCCTAAAAAAGTGATTACCGATGCACAGATTAATGCTATACTGGCCTTGTTTCCGAAAAACTTTTACAATCTCACCATCACTGATGTAAATAATATTCAGGCGGCGGTTGCCACCCTATATAATTTTGTCGGTGTAGAGGATATATTATAATTCATACAAAAAATCAATAAAAATTTGCCATCCGCGCCCTAACACGTCCGGGTGGTTTTACCATAAAAAACAGATCATGTGTAAATTCATTTCCACGGCTTTTCTAGCCTTTACAGCATTTGTGCTGATTCAATCATGCAAGAAATCAGACGTCTGGAATTCAGGCGACAAAGCCAGTTCAGCGTTTGACCGTACTGCCATGCTAACCAACATCAGCACAAATATTATTATCCCGGCTTACAGTTCTTTTCAAGCCTCGGCTGTTAATTTAGATGCGGCTGTTTCTGCGTTTAATACAGTCCCTAACAGCGCAAATCTTACAACTCTGCAAACTGCATTCCAGGCGGTATATAAGCAATGGCAAGCTACTTCAGTGTTTGAATTCGGCCCTGCGGCGCAGATACAACTTAGAGTGAATACCAACACCTACCCTGCTGATATTAACCAGATCAACAGCAACATTACTTCAGGCACCTATAACCCCGGCCTGCTTTCTAACCTGGCAGCCAAGGGATTGCCGGCACTCGATTACTTGTTATTTGGAGTAGGTGCTGACAATAATGCCATCGTTGCGCAATACACTACCGATGCCAACGCAGCTAATCGGAAGACTTATCTTGCTGCATTGTCGGCCGAACTCAACACAAATGCTACCACTGTTTTAAACGGATGGGCCACCTACAAATCTACTTTTATCAACGCCAACGGAACTGATGTAGGCAGCTCAGTGGGGCTGCTGACCAACCAATTGGTATATGATTACGAAATACTTAAAAACTTCGAAATCGGTATACCTGCGGGCACCCAGTCAATGGGTACCACGTATCCGCAAAAAGTGCAGGCGTATTATTCTAAGATGTCTGTACAGCTAGCGTTACTTCATATACAGGTCCTGCAAAACATATATAAGGGCGGTAGTGGATTGGGATTTGATGATTATTTGACAACCGTCAATGCCAAATATAACAGCGGATCGCTTAACGATGCCATCAACAACCAGTTTGCCGCCGCTATTGCTAAACTACAACTGTTAACAGATCCCTTATCGGCAAACATACAAAACAACAACACCGCTGTTTTAGCGGCATATACTGAATTACAAAAGCTAACGGTATTATTAAAAACGGATATGACCTCATCATTGGGCATTTTAATCACCTATGGCGATAATGACGGGGACTAAGAAATGTTTAATGCAAACGTTGGTTTCAATCATTTCTTTAAGCCGTTAAAGCATATCGCTCCACTCGTTGTCCTCCGGATAGCGTTCGGCTTTATCATGCTTGTTAGTGTGGTTCGGTTTATATTAAAAGGCTGGATAAACGCTTTTTACATTAAACCACTCTTTCACTTTACGTTTTATGGATTTGATTGGGTAAAGCCGCTTGAAGTTGCAGGTATGTACGCATTGTTTGCGGTTCTGGTAATTGCCAGTATTATGGTAACCATTGGACTGTTTTACAGGGTAGCTATTGTTGCTTTCTTTATATGCTTCACTTATGTAGAGCTACTGGATAAAACCACTTATCTGAACCACTATTACTTTATAAGTGTAATGGCATTTTTAATGATATGGGTGCCTGCCCACCGGTATTTTTCTGCCGATGTCATTCGAAAGCCCGGGCTGGCAGTAACCAAAATTCCGGCGTGGGCAATTAATATATTTAAACTGCAATTGGTACTGGTTTACTTTTTTGCTGGCGTATCCAAACTGAATTACGACTGGCTGATAGCTGCAATGCCACTTAAAATATGGTTGCCTGCCAATAGCAACCTGCCCATCATTGGTCAGCTGCTTACCCTAAGTTGGGTTGCTTATGTGTTCAGTTGGTTTGGGGCCTTGTTCGATTTGTTTATTGGATTTTTGCTGCTTAGCTCCAGGTACCGGAAACCGGCTTATGTATTGGTTATTATTTTCCACCTCGCAACCGGATGGTTCTTCAAAATCGGCATGTTCCCTTACATCATGATATTTGTGACCATTATTTTCTTTTCGGAAAACACCCACATCAGGGTCATTGATTTTTTAAAACGGCTATTACTACTCAGGCAAAACGCACCTCCGCGCACTTATTATTTATCACCTGTTAAACAAAAAATAATTTATACCCTGCTGGCGCTTTACTTTATCGTCCAGCTATTATTGCCATTCCGCTACCTGTTCTATCCCGGCAAACTGTACTGGACTGAAGAGGGATACCGTTTTTCGTGGCGTGTTATGCTGATGGAAAAAGGAGGAACAGTTTTTTTTCATGTGAAAGATCCCGAAACCGGCAGAAGATCAGAAATCATCAATTCTCAATATCTGACAAATTTCCAGGAAACACAGATGGCTACCCAGCCCGACATGATATTACAATTCGCTCATTTCCTGGCGGGCGAATATCAAAAGAAAGGGATCAAAAACCCTATAATCACAGCCGAAAGCTATGTTACCTTAAACGGCAGCGGCAGCAGGTTATACATTGACAGTACCGTAAACCTTGCAGCAGAAAAGGAAACTTTCGGCCATAAAAAATGGATTCTTCCATTTCACGACAAAGACAAATGAAAAAACTATATATACTTCTTACTTTATTATTATCGATAATTTCTTTACAACTAACGGCACAAAACTTTTCTGTAAGCGGCACAATAAAAAGCACATCAGGTCAGGGTGTAGCAAACGCAACGGTATCTTTAAAAAATACCTCCTATAATACTACTTGCGACTCTGCCGGAAACTATAAGCTAAAGGATATACCTCAGGGCAGTTACATTTTCATTGCTACTGCGGTAGGTTATAAACCGGTAAGCAAAAACCTGAAAATCACCGGCAACCTTGCATTAAATGTGGTGATGGAAGAAACTGTACACCAACTAAATGATGTAAATGTAAAAGCCGGGAAAGAAGAGACATCCGGCATTACGCGATTAAAGGCGGTAGAAGGCACAACTATTAACGCTGGAAAGAAAAGCGAAGTAATAGTAATGGACGATATTAATGCCAACAAAGCCACAAACAACACCCGGCAAATCTATTCAAAAGTAGCAGGGCTAAATATTTGGGAGAGCGATGTTGCGGGTTTACAATTAGGCATAGGCGGAAGGGGTTTAAATCCTAACAGGGTTACTAATTTTAATATGCGTCAAAATGGATACGACATAAGCGCCGATGCATTGGGATATCCCGAAAGCTATTATTCCCCACCCGCTGAAATGACAGACCGGATTGAAATATTACGGGGCGCCTCGTCATTGCAGTACGGCACCCAGTTTGGAGGCTTACTCAATTTTAAGCTGAAGGACGGTCCGGCTTATACCCCCTTTGAGTTAATCGTGAACGAAACCGTGGGATCATGGAACTTTTGGAATACCAGTGCAAGTGTTGGTGGCACCGATAAAAAGGTGCAGTACTATGCCTTCTTTCAACATAAGCAGGGCGACGGCTGGCGGCTAAATTCGCAGTTTAACGCCAATACCGCCTATACTTCTGTTACCTACAGGCCCATTAATCAATTTTCAATAACATTTCAATACACCCACGCTGACTATATCGCTCATCAGCCTGGAGGTCTTACCGACGCGGAATTTGCCGAAGACCCAGGTCAATCAATACGGGCGCGCAACTGGTTCAAAATAAACTGGAATTTAGGCGCTATATTGCTGGATTACCAGATAAACGAACACCTAAAATTTAATTCGAGATTCTTTGGTCTCATTGCGGGCAGGTACGCAATAGGCGACCTTGATTTGATCAATCGCATTGATGTGGGTGCCGACAGGGACCTTTACAAGGATAAATACACCAATTACGGCAACGAGAGTCGTTTGTTGTACACTTACCGGATCAATGGCCAACAGCAAAATTTATTAGTCGGGCTAAGATATTATAGAGGGCATACCAACAGGGAACAGGGATTGGGTAACAACGGTTCGACGGGTGAACCGGAGGACTTTAATTACGGCACATCTCAAACTGACTTAAACGCATACTCAAAATACACTTTTCCCAACTATAACGTTGCGTTGTTTGCTGAAAACATATTCCGTATTACTCGAAAGTTCAGTATTATCCCGGGTGCGAGATTTGAAAACATTGTTACCAAAGCCGATGGTTTTTACTCAATTGTAAACACCGACCAGGCTGGGAATGTTATTTATAATCAACCGGTACATGATACAAGAAACAACACAAGGAACTTCGTTATCGGAGGTATTGGATTAAGTTATTATCAAAATGAGGCCGTGCAGTTTTACGGAAATATATCCCAAAATTACCGGGCAATTAACTTTAATGATCTCTACTCAATAGCAAAAGCCACCCAGGTTGATCCTAATTTAAAAGATGAAACAGGCTATTCTGCAGATGTGGGGATGAGGGGAAACCTATCGGGCATATTAAATTATGATGTCAGCCTGTTCGCGATCCATTACAACAATAGGATTGGTACTTATGAGGCTTCGGATGCAAGCTTCAATACTTTCCGTTATCGCACCAATATCGCCTCGTCGAAAAACATAGGTTTAGAATCGTTCGCCGAACTGAATATTTTTCATTTTATCGATCCTAAAAATAAGGTCACAAAACTTTCCGTATTCTCAAACCTGGCATTGATAAACGCTCGTTACGTTAGCAGCAAGAATCCTGCTTTCAATAATAAAAAGGTAGAACTTGCTCCTGATGTGGTATTTAAAACCGGATTGGCTTACAGCTATAAAAAATTCTCCGCCAGTTACCAGTTGGCTTATACCAGCTCGCAGTTCACCGATGCAACCAACGCCGTACTTACTGCTGATGCAGTAGATGGACTGGTCCCGGCATACACTGTGATGGACTTATCAGCCAATTACAGGTTTAGCAAAACTTTCACTTTGCAGGGTACAATCAACAATCTTGCAAACGAAGTATATTTTAGCCGCCGGGCAGATAGTTATCCGGGGCCGGGTATTATTCCGGCAGATCCAAGGGGTTACTATTTAACGCTGCAGATCAAGTTATAAAAGCTTCCATATAATCAGCAAATAAAAAATATCCTTTAGGCGAAATATAACACAAGAACAACACTTCTGAGGTAAAATATAACACAAGAACAACACTTCGGAACCGGTCAGTATTTTCAAATCGTTATCTTTGTAATAGTCTGATTACAAACAGAATCGTTAACATTTTTATAGCTATGGAAAACTTAACAGCGACTGATAACAAGATAAAGATTATTGTGGTTGGAGGAGGTTTTGCCGGTTTGAACTTTGTACAGCAATTGTATAAAAACGAGCACTACGAAGTCACCCTGGTAGATAAAAATAATTATAATTACTTCACGCCTTTACTTTACCAGGTGGCCACCAGTTTTCTTGAGCCTTCTAGTATTAGTTATCCTTTCCGGAAAATGTTCAGAAATAGGGGAATAAAATTCCGTATGGCTGAACTGTTAAAGGTTGACCCCGAAAACAAAACAATTCATTTGAGCGATGGTGAACTCAACTACGATCACCTTGTATTTGCTGCGGGTACCAAAACGAATTTTTTTGGGAATGAAGGTATTCAGAAAAGGGCTATTTCCATTAAGGGAATTGACGATGCGCTGTATATGCGTAACGAATTGATGAAAACAATGGAACTGGCTGCTATTGAAAAAGATCCTTCGGAGCGTAAAAAACTGCTGACCATGGTAATTGCAGGTGGTGGCCCCACCGGTGTAGAGGTGGCCGGAATGCTGGCTGAAATGAAAAAGTATATTGTAGGAAAAGACTACCCTGAACTTAAAGGAGCGGATGGGGATTTATATATTGTTGACGGTTTACCGGTACTGCTTGCGCCGATGAGCGATAAAACTCATAAAGAAGCCTATGAGGTGCTCACCCGGCTGGGTGCAAAAGTTAAGTTAAACGTGCGCGTGCTTAGTTATGAGGATGACCAGGTCAAACTTTCCGACGGCGAAATCATCGGAACCAAAACCTTAATTTGGGCGGCTGGCGTTACAGCTCACACTTTTGAGGGTATTCCCGAAACGAGTCTTGGCCCGGGTAAGCGTATGATGACGGACGAATATTTACAGGTAAAAGGGCTGAACAATGTATGGGCTATCGGCGATATAGGGATCCACCAAACAGACCCTGATTATCCAAAAGGACATCCACAACTGGCTCAGCCCGCTATTCAGCAGGGCAAAACATTGGCTAAAAACTTTTTAGCAATGGCAAAGGGAAAATCACCTAAACCATTCAAATATTTCGACAGAGGCGACATGGCTATAGTGGGACGTAACCACGCATTTGCTGATCTTTTAAAAAACAGGCTCCATTTCAGCGGTTTTTTAGGCCTCATGGCCTGGCTTTTTATACACCTTATATCGCTTGTAAGTTATACTAACAAAATCAAAACATTTTATAACTGGGCAGTGGCTTATTTAACCAGGGACCAGGCACTGAGGATGATCTTCCGCTCAGGAAACCGGGGCACCTGATTCCATAGTAGGAGGACTCTCTTTAAGCATGCTGCGACCTACTAAAATGGTCCAAAATGGAAGTGTTAGAACACCCATGATAGTACCGACCAAAACAACTTGGTGCAAAAGCAAGTTTGCGGGAGTATAGTTGACAGGATAGTCGGCTTCGGGCGCTGCCGGTATTCGCAGCATAACTGTATCAACAAAAATTGCATATCCAAGAAAGAAAACACCAACAAGTGCGAGCCCAAAACCAACGATGATACCGAACCATCTGAGGCCCCTGGCTAATAAACCATACAAACGCCAATTAACTATCATGAGCTATACACCGACTATTCCCAGCGGAAACATATATAATGTGTCTGACACGACTTTAGAGAATATGAGCACAAGTGCGACAATAGTGAGGCAAATAACGCCAACGCCCGTTACAAGTGTCGCCCTGCCAATAACGGCGGACGTTTGCTGTAAGAGTTTATGAGGCTCAGATGCAACAGGTATCATCAGTATAAACTGGATAATAACACCCGTGTCATGAAACCGGAGCGTGAGCGTGCCCGCGTCTTCGTTTTTATTGCGGATTGTTAAGTATGCAACCAAAGCCACGTAGGCCATGATACCAATTGTACCGCTGGCGATTGCAGCCCATCCTGCTGTGCGATAAGACGGTCGGGCTGCCGCGAAAGTTTGTGTATTCATTGTATCATTTTACGGGCTTTGAATATTTCTTTTTTGATGGTGGTTTTGCGGTAATCAACTTCATTTCAAGGAAAACATCTCCTTCTTTTCCGGCGATCACCCAGTTCGATTTAATATTCCACGAACCTGATGCCGGTTCCCAGGTATACCGTTGCACAATTAGTGAGTCGACACCAAATTTTGCGACTGTTTTAAATTCGTTGCCATTACGGTGGCCGTAGCAAAAGCCTTCGGAAGGATCGTAATCAAGGCCTTCTATACTCATTCCCTGAACAACATAGCGCTTATTGATATGGCTATATCCGACAAACACCTCGTATTCCATCCGCACGTGCCACCAGGGAATAATTTCACGGCTCATGGAATGAATATGCAGGTATTGATGGTTTAGCACCCACGTTGCCTGGAGGTCGCCGGTGAACGGACTTCCGTGCGCTGTTGATGTAACATCCCATTTACCAACGAGGTGATCCAGGAGATCATCGCGAAATTGGCCTCCCGGAGGGTTCTCAGTAGTTTGCGCAATTGTTGGAATTGCAATAATTATTGATAAAATTACCAGCAAGAGTGTTGCAAACACTTTTGTCAAATTCAATTGAAACAATGGATGGATGATTTTTTTAGAATCCATCATTTTTGATTTTCTTATATTCATCGTGTGATTGTTTTATTTTTACAGGTATTTCACCAAAATTAAGGTTGTTTAAATCTGGGCTTCTCCCAGGTAACGCTTGGTTGCTTGTTAACCATTTTCGTTACGGTGCCGTCCTTAGATTTTATAAAAGAAATCCGCCAGGTTGTTATTTTCAGAAACCACTCGGTTTCAGAAGTCGGCGTAATTTCAAATTTGGGGACATCTGCGTATGGCAGTTTAAGGTAAACCTTGTCGCCATCCCGGAAGACGGCCAACTTCCATTTTTTGTCGCCATAATAACCCAGCACCGGATCAATCTGTGCATTGTTTAGCTTTGTTTCGATTGACTGCTCCATGAACGGCGCGAACAGGCTGAACGCGAACTTATTCCAGGCGGGTGAACCCCAGGCCATCGTTACAGCAAATTGAAAAATAACGATCCATACCGTACCGATCATTGTTATTTTGTGAATGCGCCTTATGGTAAAAATATCATAAATAAACAATGGGATTAACAATATATCCAAATAGATAAAACGAACATACAAAGCCGGTTGTGGCAAAAAACGAATTCGGTCAACAGCTGCCTGTACCAGAACAATCGTTGCAATAAGGAGCAGTCGTTTGTGCGGGGCCGCATTTTTTCGTACCGTGATACCCCAGGTGAAGAATAAACCAAATAGCACCAGCCCATATAATTGCTGCGCCAAAATACCCCAGGCGTCGTTGTCCCCCACCGGGGGTGAATAGGCTATTTTAGCATGGATGGTGGCAATGGCGATGCTTACAAAAACAAGTACGCCAAGCGCCGCCGAGATAAGGCCAAGTTTCCGGTGAAATTTGAGATTGCCTTTTGCCGCAAGTACTGCCTGCGCCAGGAAAACCAGTATCCACAAAGTCATGATAGCGCCATGCACATGGAGAAACCAATAAGCATTAATTGCGCCGGCCTGGTAATCCGGCGTAAAACCAATTACCACCAGTATTGGAAAGAGACAGGCCATTGCAACGAAGAAATAGCGAATGTAGAATGACCGTATTCTTGTTGTCCACGACTTGTCATTTGAGATCGAACCTGCCCTGACATCAGGGCTTAAAACTTGCTTTATCATTGGATGAATTTTTACGTTATTGTTTTTTTGTCTTTGGTACACTTTTTTGGTGTTATCAATTCAATAGGCCCCACAGTATCATCACCATAAAATGTACGCCGATAAGCCACGCGCTGCCTATAATGGTGATTCTATGGACCCTCCTTACTGTTAATAAGTCGTAGATAAAGAGTGGAATTATTAGCAGGTCATCGTAAATTAAAAAGGCAGACAAATTTCCCTGCGCCGACAATAACGAAGCTGCTATTCCCGGCCAATGTAACCACGGCATGCTGGGGTCGAGACCCATGTGGAAGAAAATACGATTGAGGCCCGCCGAAATTAATACCATTGTTGCCATAAATAGCAGGCGTTTGTGTGCCGCTGAATTTTTTCGTACGAGGATACCCCAGGTAAAGAATAAGCCAAATAAATTCATATTTGACGAAATTAATAACACACCATACCAGAAGATATTTTTATGAGGAGGAAAACCGATATGCGCGTTGAAGATCACGATGCCCATGGAGATCCAAACAAGTGCCCCAAGTATCACGGAAAATTGCCCGAGCTGACAGTGAAATTTCAGGTTGCCCTTTGCTGCTAGTATTGCCTGGGTTAAAAAAACCAATAGCCATAATGTCATTATGGCGCCGTGAACATGCACATACCAATTGAGAAGTGTTCCGGCATGCATGGTCGTGTAGCTCGGAACAAAACCAAATGCTGCAATGATAAGAAACAGGCAGGCCATTGTTACAAAGAAATAGCGCACGTAACCCGACCGCGGTTTTTTTATTTTCACACCAGCGACTGAACTTGTGGTAGGGTTAGGGTTTGAAAGTTCGTTAATCATGAGATTGTCCTATTTATTGAATAAATTTCCGTGCAAGTTGGCGTCGAAAATCATCCTTGCTAATAAGGCGAAGTAATACAACCATGCAAAAACCAAAAAGCAATAGGCCAACACCAATAATGAAGCTGACGAAATGTGAAATGCATTTTTCATACGTTTATCTTTATGTTGATTATGATGTATGCTTGAATAATCAAAGCTTCTTTGCCGGTTGCCGAATGATAATTGAACCGGCCAATCGCTTTCCTTTATCAATTTTATCAGTTCATTCATGTCTGTTACTTTTAGTTTTTCCATCATGTTACTTACATGAGCAGTGATTATCTTTTTATTTAATCCTGTTTTTACAGCGATCATTTTTAAAGAGAAATCCCGTATTAAATAATGCCCTATTTCTATTTCCCTTTCCAACAGCTCTTCCTGTTTGAATTCCATTATGATTGAATAAAAATGCTGCGTACCTGCTCCGTTTGCCTGCTGCATCAAATAAAAATTTCATAACAAAGTTGGTTGATGGAAAGGCGCATTACAATACACCTTTTCGTGTATTTTGAGTGTACACCTTTTGGTGTAGAAGAAGAAAATGGAAATGGAATCAGATTTACAGCAGATGGTGGTCGGCTGCGTATTTAACCAACGCGGCGGTGTTTTTAACTTGTAATTTTGCCAACATATTTTTCCGGTGGGTATCTACAGTAACGGTACTGAGAAAGAGTTTTGTGGCTATTTCGGTATTGGTAAGCCCTTCGGCTATGTAACGAATGATTTCAATTTCTCTTGCAGTAAGATTTTTTTCAATTTCTGAATGAGCGACCCTCCTATCGGTCAGGTGGGTGAATAAGTTATTGGCTATATCAGGACTTATATATTTTTCGCCGTGTATCACTTTTTCTATCGCTTTTAAAAGTTCTGTTTTGCCGGTATCCTTGTTGATAAACGCGTCTGCGCCGGCTTTTAATAACTTATTTACAATAGAAGCATCGCATAGCATGCTGACCACTATTACCTTTACATTCGGTTTTTGTGCTTTAATGAGTTTGGTAGCTTCTAACCCGTTTAAAACGGGCATATTGATATCCATGATCACACAGTCAATATCATGTGACAGCGTTTTATCCGCCGCCTCTTTTCCGTTATTGGCTGTATAAATTTCCCCGATCATTTCTTCATTTTCGAGTATTTTGGAAAGCCCGTCGATGATGAGCTGATGGTCATCGGCAATTAATAAATTTACAGGAAATTGGTAGCGGGTCATTGTCCATTAAAGTTATAAGGTATCTCAATCAAAATGCTGGTCCCTTTTCCTGGTTTTGAGTCTATGGTCATTGTTCCCTGCATCAATTTGGTACGTGCCTCCAAATTCTTTAGACCATACCCATCGTTATGGTCGTTTACATCGAAACCTATCCCATCGTCTTCAATCATCAAAATTATTTGCTTGTCGCGCTGCCCAATTTGCAGCGACACCTGTTTTGCTTCGGCATGTTTTAAAATATTGTTGATCAATTCCTGCGTTATGCGGTATAATGCCAGTTCATACTCTTTTCTCAACCGCTGTTTCATGCCGAATATCGTCAAAGTAAAATAAAGCTGGTTTGTTTCGTTTATTTTGTTTACCAAGCCTTCAACTGCCACGGTGTATCCAAACTCTTCTATTACTGCCGGGCTCAGGTTCAGCAATAAGCGGCGTACATCCTGCATAACCTCTGTAATGAATTGCTCTGAGCTTTCTGCAAGTGATTTAATTTCTTCGTTATTCAGGGTAGTCGCCTTTTCATTAAGGGAGGATAAAAACAGTTTTAAAGCCGAGAGTTTAGTCCCTACCTCGTCGTGCAAATCTCCTGCAATACGTTTACGTTCCCCCTCCTGGGTGGCTACCATTACAGTCATTTGTGCCGTTTGTTTTGCTTTTAGTTGATTGATGCGGTTGCGATAGAGCAAATAAACTATGCCGCCGGTCGTTAGGGCGTACAGTGTATAGGCCCACCATGTGCTCCACCAGGGCGGTGTAATAACAACTTCGATGTCTTTTTCAGCAGCTACTCCGGCAACGTTAAACGCTTTTACTTTAAAGATATAATTGCCGGGCGGCATGTTAAAATAATATGCCCTTTTTTCATCCCCTGCCTTGTGCCAGGTATTGTCATAGCCCTGCAGCTTGTAGAGCAGGCGGGCGTCTTCATGCGCGCTTATAAAATCAATATTTGTAAATTCAAATGAGAAAGTGTTTTGACTGTGATTTAAACGGAGCTCGTTTGTTTGTGTCAATGGCACATAAAGAATGCCTTCTGGTACAGGGTGAACGGGTTCATTGCCGAGCAGGAAATTGCTGATAGTTACAAAAGGCGGTAAAATTTTTTGTTGCGGCAAGTCGGGCTTTATTTCAAAATAGCCTGAAGTATCCCCATATAATATTTCTCCGTTTTGCCGGACATAAACACAGTGTGTGAGCGCTAAACCATTTACTCCCTGGTTCTTTCCGAATAAAACTCCATTGTTTCTTTCTTTGTTCAATCGTATGATGCCATTCGTAGTATTAAACCAAAGATTTTGTTGATGATCTTCTTTTAGTACGCCCGCTCCAGACGACGGGTTCATAATAGCCGATTCATCAATAAATCTCAAAAAAACATCCTTTTCTTTATCATATTTAAAAAAACCTGTGGCACCAGCACACCAAATATCCCCTTTGCTATCTTCTAAAATGCTATAAACAAATAATGAGTTAAGGTATTTTTTAATAAGCCCCGTGTGGGTATTAAGCATATTTAAACCAGTAACGGTCCCCGCCCATACGTTTTGGTTTTTATCTATATTAATAGCAGTAACCTCATAATCATTATTATTGCGCATATCTGATTTATTGAGAAAATGCGTGAATGTTCCTGATTTAATATCCAACAGATCGAGGCTGTGAATGCAACTAATCCATAGCTGATTACCAATTCCTTTTTTTATCATCAAAACAGTATCTGAAGATAAACTATTTACATTACCTGCCTGATGGTGATACTCTGAGAGGTTTTTTGTAGCAGGGTCAAAAAGATATAAACCACGAAGTGTCCCGATCCAAAATTTATTACGATCCTTTTCAATATATATAATTGTGTTCGATAACGAGGACGCATCTTTATCGATCAAAATCTGTTCTTCTTTTCCATCGCTGCTTTTGTGCATTAATCCTCTTTCAGTACCAAGCCATAAAGTGTGTGCATCATCTTCGGCAAAACTCCAAACCGCTTTCCCTATTGTTTTATGTGGCAATACATTTTGATAAGGGTCTATTTTATATAAATTATTCCCCCAGCTGCTTATCCAGATAACGTTGTCCCTTGTTTTATATGCCCTCCAGTACGTGTTGTATGCTAGCCTTTCTCCGCTGTTTTTATCAGCGCCATAATACGATACCTTTTGTGTGGAAGGATCGTAAACATTAATGCCCCCTTCCAACGTGCCTATCCATATCCTGCCTTTACTATCTTCCGTAATAAAAGTAATTTGATCAACACTATATGGAATAATATTTCTAATCGGGGGCCGACTCAGTTTATCGGGATGGGCCGGATCATGCAAATGTCTTTCAAATTTGCCTTTTGTTCTATCCATCGTATGCAGCCCGTCTCCGGCGGTGCCTATCCAAAAATTACCGCGGCTGTCCTCAAAAATTGCATTGACCCGGTCATCGATAAGGCTGTACGGATCTTTTTCATCATGCATATACCTTGTAAATTTTCCGGTTTTCTTATTCAATTTATTGAGTCCACCGGAACATTGGCTTTCCCCAAGAAATGTGCTGCCGGTGCCAATCCATATAGTACCTTGTTTATCCTCGTAGATAGCCCTGACCATATTGCAGGTAAGTGATGAAGGATCTTTTGCGCTATACTTGTAGTGTATAAACTTATTTGTTTTGCTGTCAAATTTATCGAGCCCCCCGGTGGTTCCTATCCAGAGCGTACCATCATGGTCTTGCAAAATAATATGTACTGTATCGCTGGATAAACTGCCGGGATCATTATTATTATGATGAAAGTGGGTAAAGACCCCGGTGACAGGATCAAGACGGTCAAGACCTGACCCATATGGAGAAAACCATATATACCCCGTTTTATCATAGGTTATAAATTCAATTTTATTTGGTCCGGGTGAATTGGGGTTTAATGGCTCATGGCGATATGAACTGTATTGGTATCCGTCATATTTATATATGCCATTATCTGTGGCCAGCCACAAAAATCCCTGTGCATCTTGCGTCATGCTAAGAACCATGCCTTCCAGATCATCCTTTGAGCGTGTAACCAAATTAAAATGAATGTCCTGGGCAAGACAAAAAAAATGAGAAAACAGTATCGTTGGTATGATTACTAAAAATGGCATTCGCTTTCTCATACAATTTCAAATAAGTGTGCTGCTATTTTTAAAAGATTGAATATACCAGTATTTACCGACAATTTTGGATAACTGATAATGCGAGAATATCCGTCATGGTAAAATTAAAACCGCGACAAAAACATATTTGAGAATCGCCCACCCCAAATTGTGTACAATTCCCCAACGTCATCATCAAGCTAAACTCAATTATTCGGCGGTGTAGTGCTCAATTGTGTGAAAATCCCCTTTGGATTAGTATTTGTATCCAATGTTTCAACAAACGGGTTAACATGAAACGATCAATACTTATAGCAGTTATAGCTGCAACAATTTCAATTTCAGCTAAAGCACAGGAAAAAAGTGAAGTGGTAGTAGATACCATACCGGTAGTGGATGGCGCTCATCAATTCCAGGAGATTGTGAAGGTTGACACGACTTTTAAAAAAGATCAATTGTATAAAAATGCCAAAGCGTATTTTATGAATGTTTTTACAGGAGCAAAAGACGCTTTTCAATATGATGATAAAAAAGAAGGTAAAATAGTTGGTAAAGGATTTGTCCAGGTAAGCGATATTAAAAGGGTATTCCCGGCTGTGGCAGTTTTAAAATGGGATGTTTATTACAACTTGGAAGTAACATGCAAAGATGGAAAATACCGGTACAGGCTGTACGATATAGTAATTACAAAAGAAGCCCACGTTTCAGAAAATACTTTCCGGAACGTACATTTAACTATTGACGACGCATACGGCAATATTCCAAAACAAAGAGGTTCTTATAAAACATTATATCCTAAGGTAATCAATAAACTGATTGCCGAATTAGAAACAAATATTACAGGCCTTAAAGAAAATATGGCTAAAAAAAAGGTTGACTACTCTGCTGCTTTTTAAGTTAAACAACGGAATTATCTGCATTATTATTAAACACTCAATTAAATAAATTCTCATCAACAAGGGCGCATGAACGAAGAACCGGTATCTCTCAGATCCGGTTCTTCAACAAGGGGGATTTAAAAGTCCCGTCCGTGATAATTTATTGTCAATCCTATAAACTACTTCTACTAATCAAATAGTTGGTCTTTCAAACATTGGGAAGAGATCCACACGCAATTAAAATCGTGTATTCAGTAACGAATCTGCTAAGCAGGCAGAAATACGGATAACATCTTTTAAATTAGCCAGTGATCAATCATATCCACTGACTTATGAACTTCTCTGACTCAAACAATGGTGATAGCCGCCGCTCCTTTTTAAAGAAAATTGCTGCGGTAACCGCTACAATCGCTTCGGCCGATCTGGTAACCTTTGCTGCAGATCATCATAACGCCGATCATCCCGTACAAGTTGAAGAAATTCCCTGGTTCCGGCGGGTTACACGCTGGGGTCAAACCAATATCACCGAAAAAGATCCCCAGCAATATGATATTACATGGTGGCGTAAGCAATGGAAGCGTACCAATGTTCAGGGAGTTATTATTAACGCCGGTGGTATTGTATCCTATTATCCAAGTAAGGTACCGTTGCATCAACCATCGCGGTTTCTCAATGGTCGTGATTTGTTTGGTGAGTTGTGCCATGCCGCTCGTGAAGATGGCCTTGCTATTTTTGCCCGTATGGATTCGAACAGGGCAAGTGAAGAATTTTATAATGCTCACCCCGATTGGTTTGCTATCGACATTACAGGTAAACCTTACAAGGCCGGCGACTTGTATATCACCTGTGTAAATGGTCCATATTATAACACACATATACCAGCGATTCTGCGCGAAATAATAACCTTATATCACCCGGATGGATTTACTGATAATAGCTGGAGCGGATTAGGACGCGATAAACCGTGCTATTGTGACAACTGCAGGAAAAGCTTTCGTGCAAAGACCGGCAGCGACATTCCTAACGGTGCTGATTGGGGGAACAAAACTTATCAGCGATGGATAAGGTGGAATTACGACAGGCGTTTGGAAATATGGGATTTAAACAATCAGGTAACCAAAACGGTCGGCGGTCCAAATTGCGTTTGGTCGGGCATGAACAGCGGCTCAATAAGCGGGCAGAGTCTCAACTTCAGGGATTATAAATGTATTTGCGATAGAGCCGATATTTTGATGATTGATGACCAGGGTCGAAGTGACTCAAGTGGTTTTCAGCATAATGCGGACATTGGCAAATTTCTTCACGGATTAGTTGGCTGGGATAAACTCATTCCCGAAAGCATGGCTATGTACCAGCAGGGAAGTGTTCAATTCAGGTTATCAAGCAAACCAGCGGCAGAAGCCAGGATGTGGATGATAGCGGGAATCGCAGGAGGTATACAGCCCTGGTGGCACCATGTAAGCGCTTATCACGAAGACCGCCGCATGTATCACACCGCTGCGCCAATAATGAAATGGCACAAAACAAATGAAAAATTCCTGATCAATCGGCAACCCATCGCCACCGTTGGGGTAGTGTGGTCACAAGAAAATACAGACTTTTATGGCAGGGATAAAGCTGCCAACCTGGTTGACCAACCCTGGCGCGGTATGGTGGAAGCACTGATCAGGGCCAGAATACCATACATTTCCGTACATGCCGATCATATTGAACGTGATGCTTCGAAGCTTTCGCTGTTGATATTGCCAAATCTTGGTGCGATGACTGATAACCAGGTTAATAGTGTACGCCGATTCGTTAACAATGGCGGTGGCTTAATTGCCACTGACGAGAGTAGTCTTTATGATGAATGGGGAAATGCCAGATCAGATTATGCCTTGAGTGATTTGTTTGGTGCACATATCACGGGAGATCATTCACGCGAAAAGTCATTTAATACAGCACATACCTACCTTCGCCTTTCGCCGGAATTGCGCAGGCAGGTTGATGGCCCCGAAATTGGCAATGAACCTATCATCACCGGTTCCCGGCATCCGGTACTTAAAGGCTTCGAAGAAACTGATATACTTCCTTATGGCGGACAGTTGTGGCCTTTGCAAACAGCTGCGGGAGTTGAAGTATTGATGACTTTTATTCCCGAGTTTCCGATATATCCTCCCGAAACGGCATGGATGCGTCAGCCAAAAACAGATATTCCCGGTTTAATTCTGAATACAAAACTTAAGGGACGAGTTGCGTTTGTTCCGGCGGATATTGACAGACTTTTCGGTCAGCATAACCTTCCTGATCACGGGGACCTGCTCAAAAACCTGGTTCGCTGGACAGCGAAAGAAAATATTCCGATTAATGTTGAAGGCGCGGGGCTTATTGATTGCCATCTTTATCAACAGTCAGGCTGCCTTATCCTTCATTTGGTTAACCTCGCTAACTCCGCAACCTGGCGCCAGCCAATACATGAATTAATCCCGGTCGGTCCGTTCAAAGTGAAGGTAAAACTGCCTGATGATGTTCATGGAAAGAATATAGATTTGCTGGTTTACAATCAAAAACCATCTGTCTCAATAAACAACGGGTGGGCTAGTTTTGAAGTTAAGACTATTCTAGATCACGAATTGATAGTATTGACTTAAACATTTATTCATATTCAGTTTTTCCATTTCCAATCCCTCACTTCGGGCATGTCAATCCCATTTTTCCTTATATAAATATTGTGTTCTATAAGTTTATCTTTCATTTCCTGTTTCAGGTAACCGGCCTTGTCACCCAATTGGGGTAGCCTGTCAATTACATCCTCTACCAGGTGGAAACGGTCCATCTCATTCAAAACCGTCATATCAAAAGGCGTTGTAATGGTTCCCTCCTCTTTATACCCGCGAACGTGGATATTCTGATGATTGGTACGCCGGTAAGTTAGCCTGTGAATAAGCCATGGATAAGCATGGAATGCAAATATTACGGGCTTATCTTTGGTAAATAATGCATCGAAGTCCTTATCGCTCAACCCGTGTGGATGTTCTATTTCAGGCTGAAGTTTCATAAGGTCAACTACATTTACCACCCTGATTTTAAGATCCGGCAATTTTTCTCTTAAAATTGACACAGCGGCTAACGTTTCCAACGATGGTACGTCACCCGCGCATGCCATAACTACGTCGGGATTGGCGCCGGCATCATTACTTGCCCATTCCCAAATGCCGATACCCCTGGTGCAGTGAACAACGGCTTCTTCAATGGTAAGCCACTGCGGTGAGGGATGTTTACCCGCAACTACTACGTTTACATAGTGTTTGCTCTGCAGGCAATGATCCATAACTGATAACAGACAGTTAGCGTCTGGCGGAAGATAAACACGTACAACCGAAGCTTTTTTGTTTACAACGTGGTCAATAAAACCAGGGTCCTGGTGTGTAAAGCCATTATGGTCCTGTCGCCAAACGTGAGAAGCAAGCAGGATATTTAATGACGACAATTTCCTGCGCCATGACAATCCCGCGGTAACTTTTAACCATTTAGCATGTTGATTAAACATGGAATCGATAATGTGTATAAAAGCCTCGTAGCAGTTAAACAAACCATGCCTGCCGGTAAGCAGGTAACCTTCCAGCCAGCCTTCGCATTGGTGCTCGCTCAGTATTTCCATTACCCTACCGTCCTTTTTTAAAAATTCATCCGTATCAACTACCTCAGCTATCCATTGTCTGTCTGTAACCTCAAAAACAGCGTTCAACTTATTGGATAATGTTTCATCGGGGCCAAATAACCTGAAGTTTCGTTTTTCAAGGTTCATCTTGATAACATCACGTATAAACTTACCTAAAACAAGCGTATCGCCAGGCCCCATTTCACCGCGGTCTAAATCCAGTCCATATTCCGTAAAATCAGGCATATTCAACTCCTGTAGCAGTAAACCGCCATTTGCGTGTGGATTGGCGCCCATTCTGCGCTCTCCTTTTGGTGCCAGATCAGCATATTTCGGCAGGAAGTGTCCGTTCTCATCAAAAAGCTCATCGGGCCGGTAGCTTCTTAACCAATCTTCCAGCTGTTTTAAATGTTCAGGATTATTGGCCGGGTCGGAGAGCGGAACCTGGTGCGCGCGGAAAGTTCCTTCCACCGGCAGGCCATTTACAAATTTTGGTCCCGTCCATCCCTTGGGTGTTTTTAAAATGATCATCGGCCAGCAGGGCCTTTCAGCGTCCTTATTTTCTTTGGCATTTGCTTTTATGGCTTTTATCTCCGCAATTACAGTATCCAATAGCACGGCCATTTTTTGATGCATTTGCATAGGATCGTCGCCTTCAATAAAATGCGGTTTCCAGCCATAGCCCTTAAATAAGTATTCGAGCTCTGCGTTACCTATTCTTGCCAGTACTGCAGGGTTAGCAATCTTATATCCGTTAAGGTGTAAAATTGGTAGCACCACACCATCGGTTACCGCGTTAAGGAACTTATTTGAATGCCATGCGGTTGCCAATGGGCCGGTTTCAGCTTCGCCATCGCCAACAACGCACGAAATAATCAAATCAGGGTTGTCAAAAGCAGCGCCAAACGCGTGACTAAGGGAATAACCTAATTCACCACCTTCATGCATGGAACCCGGACATTCAGGTGAAACATGACTCGGGATGCCGCCGGGAAAAGAGAACTGGGTAAACAATTTTTTAAGGCCCTCTTCATCCTGGCTGATATTGGGATACACCTCGGTATATGTTCCTTCAAGGTAAGTATTGGCAACAAGCGCCGGGCCGCCATGGCCCGGCCCGGAAATATAGATCATATTCAGATCATACTTTTTAATGATCCGGTTTAAATGAACGTAGATAAAATTCTGCCCGGGGGTGGTTCCCCAATGTCCCAACAACATCCGTTTAATGTGTTCTATCTTCAACGGCTCTTTTAATAACGGATTATCATGAAGGTAAATTTGGCCGACCGACAAATAATTAGCTGCCCGCCAATAACCGTCCATTCTATTTAACAAATCCGGGGAAATATCTTCTGTTGTTTCTGTTAGCAAAGTTTCCATCGTTTGATAATTTGACACTTGTTAATTTAAAGAAAGGCCCTGCATTAAACACGCTATTGAAACAGTCCCATAACTCTTTCATTGATATTTATGCTTTGTGCGGGCAAAACATAAAAAGACCTACTGTGATATTTATTAATTAGGTTAATGCGAAACCAATGGCTGCGCTATTTTATAAATTTATGGATTTTTTATTACCATAAAATTAAAGGTAAAACAACTTATTGTTAGTGACAACGACCGTTTAAAAAAATGACCTTTGTTACATTTTTAATGAAGAAAAAAAATTCAGGACAGATACCTAAATTAGAAGGGCTTTTTTGACGTTAAAGGTTAAGGTTTTGGTTTTAACCTGCAAAAGCAATCACGGCCAAGAGTTTCTGCGTCACCATACCGCGATTGCTGTAAATACAAACATTATTTACCTAATGTATCAGGGCTTTTGCCAATAAGAGTCATAAACTGATCAAGCTTTGGCGTAATAATTATCTCTGTACGCCTATTTTGCGCCCTACCGAAATCTGTGCCATTATCAGCCAAAGGGTTATACTCACCCCTGCCACCAGCTGTTAGGCGCTTAGGATCAACCCTATAGGTGTTTTGCAACGCCTGTACCACCGATGAAGCCCTTAAGCCGCTCAAATCCCAGTTGTTGCGAATATTTGTTTGCGAAATCGGGACATTGTCCGTGTTACCCTCGATGAGCACATCATAGCTGGAATAATCGTTGATAATTTTGGCTATTTTGCTTAGCGCTTCACCTGCTTTATCAGATATTTGGTAATTGCCCGATTTATAAAGCATGTTATCAGAAAGTGAGATGTACACAACCCCCTTCAGCACTTTCACATCAACGTCCTTCATATCGTCCGGAGTTAGTGAGCGGGTAAGGTTAGTGGTTAATACCATGTTAAGCGAGTCGCTCTTATTTTTAACATCAACCAGGTGTTGAATATATTTATTGGACACATCGATCTGATCCACTAATTTAGAAATATTAATATTTCCCTGGCTGCTGCCTGCCAGGCATTTGTTTAATGCATCCTGTAAAGCAAGTGAATTTGATTTAGCAGAAGCAATTTGATCCTGAAGGTTTTGTACCTGTCCTCTTGACACGGCGAGTTCCTGCTGGGTAACCTGCCAGCTTTGTTTCAACTTGCTGTTTGTATCAACCGATTTGTAATAGCTTGCTTGCAGCGCTGCATATTTTTTGTTGGGGACACAGCCCTGGACTACTACTACTGCCAGTAAAATCACCGGCAACCATAATTTAATTTTCATTCAGTAATAGGTTGTAAAATGATTATAACCATTTATAATCGCAGCAATAATAACAAAACCCAGCGGGTAAAACTTAAGGAATTACTAAACCAATGAAAATTTAATGTTATAACCCTGTACCCAAACTCATTCCAAAATTAAACCGATCACCGAAAACTATTTTTTATTTTTTGCAACCCAAAATACAGCTTGTCGTATAAATTAATATTAACCAATAATATATTTTAACCGGCCTTATAATCATTATTAACAATCACTTGCTATGGAAAAAAATCGTGAACTCTCATTTTTAATTTTAGTTGGACTTTCTATGTTCGTATACGCCCTTTTCTATTTTGTATAATAACGAAAGAGGCTACTTTGCACAGATTTTATACAGAATTTACACAGAATTTGCACAAATTTACTTGTCTGGGAACTGACGGTTCTCAGACTTTTATTTCTTATTTTGGAAAGTATTATTAAAAAGAATAGTTTCGCTGTTCCTGATTTTTTGATTTTAATTTTCAATTTATTTAATTTAAAGTCAAATAATAATATTAATTAAAAGATAAATTAATTTGAATATTATTACAAATAATATTCAACTAATATCTAACCGAAAAAGACTCAAATGAATAATCTTACTAAAAAAATCGCTTTATAGAACCCACTAATGTCAACAACTCTTTGATACCCTGTAACCGAAAATAACTTTGCGAACTATTTTACAATAGATTGATTGTAAATATCTTGTTTTAAACCGAACGATTTTTACAATATCACGTATCAATGTCATGTAGTTTTACCAATGAGTTTAACCGTAACATTGCAACCACCTGCTAGCGGCAGTAAAGACCTGATCCTTTCGCTCTTAGACGAAGCGTATGCATGCCGTATTAATAACTTAAAACGAAGCATCGAACTTGCCCAGGAATCCCTTTTTATAAGCAGGAATTTTAAAGACAAAGCCTTAATAGCAAAAAGTTTAAGCCGTTTGTCACTTTTTTCTATGATCAGAGGCGACTTTGATAATGCCCTGCTCATGGCTAAAGAATCTATTGGGTATTACAGGGAAGTAAATGACGAAAAGGGCATCGGCGATGCAAAATATGCCATCGCCGGGGTTTATTATAAAACAAATAACTTTCACCTGGGGCTGGTTAACCTTATCGATTGTATTACTATTTATAGAAAATTTAATGATTATCACAACTTGTCAAGATCGCATAAGTCATTAGGCACTATATATGAATACTTTGGTGATGAGAATAACGCGGTTAAAGCTTATGAGGCAGCAATTACAGCCGGCAAACAGGCCGGTGATTTAAACCTTGAATCAAACGCTTATAATAATCTTTCGAGCATTTACATTAAACGGAAAAATATTAAAAAAGCGTCGGATTTGATTGAGCGAGCGATAGCTATTAAAAATCAAACGGGCGACACCAGGGGGATGGCGTTTAGTCTTTATGGTCGCGGAAAAGTAAATCTGGCAAAAAAAGAGTATTACAAAGCTGAAGAAGATTTCAGGCAAGCGCTCAAAATCCATTTTGAAATGGGCGAATCACTTGGAGTTGGGATGGCCTACCACAAAACAGCAAAGCTTTATTTGCAAATGGGGTTGTTGCAAAAGGCAAAAAAGACATTAAAGAAAGGGATTAGCTATAGCAAGAAGCACAATATTGTAATGGTTAAGTATAAGTGCTTTTTTCTTCTTTATAAGATATATAAGTTGGAGAACGATCCAATTAACTCACTTAAATACCTCGAATTATATCATAAGGAAAAAGATTCTGTGATTAACGCTCAAACGCAAAAGGTAATTGAAAATTACGAGCTGATCACTAAAATGGAAGCCAATGAAAAGGAAGCATTACTTCAAAAAGCGGAGATCATAAAGAAAAAAGATATTGCGGAGCAAACGGCCAGGATAAAGCAGGATTTTTTATCAACCATGAGCCACGAAATCAGGACGCCATTAAATGCGGTAATTACTATTGCTTATTTATTAAACGATAAGGTAGAGAAAGAAGAACGGCAACTCGTGGATACATTGAAATTTTCAGCAAATAACCTGTTGCAAATAATTAATGATTTCCTGGATTTTACGAAGCTTGATGCCGGAAAGGCAACGCTTGATTTTCGCCCCTGCAATATTAAGCTGCTGCTCGAAAATATAAAAAACACCTACCTGGGGCTGGCTAATGAAAAAGGGATAAAATTATTTTTGAATATTGATTCCGAAGTGGATCAGTGTTATGAACTTGATGAAACAAAAACGTCGCAAATAATTGGCAACCTCTTAACTAACGCGATAAAGTTTACCCCGGCCGGACAGGTAAGCATCAACATAAAAAAGACGAACGGCACTCAAAATGTTGATGAAATATTGTTTGAAGTTGCAGACACCGGTTCGGGGATTGAGGAAAAACATGTCGGACACATATTCGATAGCTTTTTTCAGCCGCAAATAATTACAACCAGGAAACAGGGCGGTACAGGCCTTGGATTATCTATAGTAAAAAAACTGGTTGAACTCCATGGAAGTTCAATATCCGTTGACAGTAAACCTGGTAAGGGCTCTGTTTTTTATTTCAACCTAAAATTAAAGAAATCCATTACGCCTGTTAAAGAGGTTTCGAAAAAAACCGACTTATTGAATGGCAGAACTGTGTTGCTGGCGGAAGACAATTTGGTTAATGCCATGCTGATCCGCAAGCTGCTTTCCAATTGGCAAATGACCACCGAGCATGTCAAGAACGGTGTTGAAGCGGTTGAAAAATCGCAATCAAAAGTTTTTGACTTCATATTGATGGATATCCATATGCCTGAGATGGACGGTTTTGAGGCTACAAGGAGCATTCAAAAAGCTGAAAATCCTAATGCGAGGACTCCAATATTCGCGTTAACGGCCGATGTTACGGCCGAGAACCAGGAATCATACGCTTCCTGTTTCAAAGGTTTTTTACGTAAACCCATTGAAATAGAAAAGATGTACCAGGAATTAATAAATTGTTTATAAATAACTCCTGTTACAAATCGGCAATTTTAGTCGAAGGCATCCTACCCAACCTTCCCATTCATCTAAAAATGTCGCATGATGAACCTACCAATGTCGGCGACTCTTGTCTTGGCGGCACTTCAAAACCATTGTTTTTAAGCTGTTGCTGAAAACTCAGAAAAGACGGCAATTCATTAAGTATTTTATGATCTTCATCCGTTTTAAAAAATGCCGTGTGGGTGAAAGTTTTGCCGTCCGGGCTCAAACAAGCATGATAAAAAATACCTGTGTTGTTTAATTGCCGCAAGTCGTTCATAACGGTTTGTATGTTGCTTGAGTTTTGTGCTACAAAATCGGGGTTTGCAGTGTAGGTCACTTTAACAATTTTCATATCAGATCTTATTTAGCGTTCATAATCTTTTCAGCCTCTTTTTTTAGGTCGGCGGCGAATTGCTCAAATGAGCTATCGAACGAAGGAATCATTTTAGCAAACAATGGAAAAAGAGGGCCTCCTATTTTTTCGGACATTGAAAAAAGAACTGAATTGTCCGGGCGTTTATTAAGTGTATAAACCCTGCTGCCTATTGCATCGCCCCATACCAATTTATTTTCGGGAACAAACTCTTTAACCTTTAACTTGAATATCCTTTTTGGGTCCAAAGTGGATTTAAGTTTAATCTCCTGCTCTTGTGCAATATTTCCCTCAATTGAAACAACTGTAGAGTTCCATTTTGGATAGTTTGGTGCATTAGCTAATAATGCCCATATAATAGCTGAAGTAGCCTCGATGCGGATGTTCACCGAGGTTTCCCGGCTAAATGTTTTTCTTATTGTGCCGGCCCTGCCGTTTTGAACTGATAAAGATGTTGTTTCCATAATCGTTTTTATGCTTTTTTTACTTTGACGATCAAGGCAAACAAAACGATAGGCTAAACCGCTTCTTTTTCCAAATATTTTTCCATTACCCTCCTGTTATGCTCCAGGTGATGAAGCTGCAATGCCGCTGCTCGTGACTCAAAAGGATCTATACCTTTTATAATTTTTAGTCGCAGGTCAAATAAATATTCTTTGTCAGCATTTCCGGCCTTTTTTACCATGTCAATTTTTACCGCCTCTTCCTGAAATTTTTGTTTGGGATTAAATATCCCGTTTAGCTCAGAACACTGGTGGCAAATTCCCTGCTTGTTTATCAAAGCACACCGGCCTTCAAAAACATTGATCATTTTTGATCTTCCAGTATGCAGATAATATTTTACCATAGCTTCGGTAGTGTCCAGTATCTTTGTAATTTCAGCAACTCTGAAATCATAAACTTCTTTCAACAAGACACTGATTTGCTGTTCCAACGGCAGCGATTTCGCAATGCAGCTAAAGCAGAACGCTATGTGTTCTTTAATCTCAAATTGTCCCTGCGCCGACGTTTCCCGGATATGCATAGCTTCCTCAAAGAATTGGGCGTCGGAAAGAGCCGCCTCTTTTGCAATATCAGTGACATTCTCGACCCAGCGTTTTCTTGCTCTTAAATTATCTTTAGCCAGGTTAGTTGCGATTGCATACAACCACGTTTTTATTGAAGATCGTCCGCTAAATGTATTGAACTTTTCCCTGGCCTTAATGTAGGTGTCCTGAACAATATCTTCTGTGTCGGCGACGCTCGCAGTTATCCGCAAAATATACGACTTCAATTTTCCTCTTGATCGTTCAAATTCTTTGGTAAGTTGTTCTGTTGTCATCGAAAATAAAGGATAAATTTTCTTAATTCTAATAATAGATCACCGGTCCCTAAAGATAAGCTATTCTATTATCGCAAAAAAAATAACAAGCGATTCACGTTCGTCAAATTCATGTTACCCAAAAACAACATGGTTAATTCATTACTTCAATTGACGGCGCCGGTACTTGATAATCAACATGATGAAGCGATTCAAATGACTTGTTAACAAATTTCCTTTCAATTAGCGTAAAACTGCTTTCGATAAAACTCAATTTCCTTTAACTTTTTATCAATATTTATCGTTTAAGGCATATAAATAAATTGTTGATATCGTAAATTTAATTTGTGCTATCAACGTTATATTTATAGCACAAACCACTGCATGCTAGCTACTCACGAAAATATACGCACCCGGCCGGTTTTTAAATTGGCCGCTATTGACGACCAGGAAAAATTTAAACCATTGCCCCCTCCTTCAGGCATATATCCTTATCATCTTGACGTTCGGCAGGTGTTACCGGACCTTCCACTGGATAAGATGATATTTCATATGGCTGGTGATACCGGCGGAAAAATGCATCCTGAATATAAACACCGTGTTGCAACTGAAATGATCAGCCAAAGCAAGCAGGATACAGCCGAAAATCAGCCCGCATTCTTTTTTCACCTGGGAGACGTAGTTTATAATTTCGGGCAGGCTGCGGATTATTATTCGCAGTTTTTTGAACCGTACGAGAATTATCCTGGGCCGATATTTGCCATTGCCGGTAACCACGATGGTGACATAGATCCATTAGACCCCAAAGGGCCTCAGAGCCTGGATGGATTTATGCGTGTTTTTTGTGATACGAAATCGCAGCCCGTTTCATTCGCGGAGGATAGCAAACGCCAGAGCAACATACAGCCAAATGTTTACTGGACATTAAAAACCCCTTTGGCTAATATTATTTGTTTGTACAGCAATGTCCCCAGGTTTGGCAGCATCACGGCGGAGCAAAAGGAATGGTTTACAGAGGAGCTAAAAAGCGCAAAAAAAGATGACGGTGAAAAAGCACTTATTCTGTGTATCCATCATGCCCCTTATTCGGCTGATACCAACCATGGTTCCAGTATGCCGATGCAGCTATTTCTAAATGCGGCCTTTGAAGCAGCAGATAAAATTCCGGACATCGTTTTCAGCGGTCATGTACATAATTACCAGCGATTTAACAAATTATATACCAACGGAAAAGAAGTTCCTTTTATAGTTGCAGGCGCCGGTGGGTACGCTGATCTGCATAAGATAGCGCCCACAAATGATTTTTCATTTCCCGACAAAAATAGCCTGTTGAATAATGTAGCATTGGAGAAGTATTGTGATACCACACATGGATTCTTGAAAATAACGCTCGAAAAAAACGACGACAGGTTTGCTATAGACGGCGCTTATTACACAATCCCTCAACAGCATGATATTACTTCCCAAGCTTCGCCGTATGATTCTTTCACCGTTAACCTTCGTTAGAAGCACCAAAGCTATTCCGGCGAAATCTGATAACTATTAATCAGCAGGTTGCGTATAAATATCCAATCACTTTATCGGGTTAATTGTTTACGCATCAATAATTTGCGGCAATAAAACGATCATTCTTTATAACGATTTGATTATCAGCAAATAAATGCTTCTTCAGTTAAAATATAAGGTATCTAACTTAATGACAGCTCATGCTAGTGCTATGAAAAGGCTGTTAATTATACTTTGTATTTTGCCATGCCTGGGATTTTCACAAACATCAAATCAAAATCCGGCAGTTAAAAATAATCCAACGACAAGTGCTGTTGCAGAACCCACATCAGATCAATATCTTAATGTGGGCAATTCAAAATCCTCCCATCATGATTACAAAGGGGCGATAGGTGATTTCACCAGTGCCATTGAGCTAAATAATAAAAATATAAAAGCTTACCTGTATCGTGGCAACGCATACGATAATTTAAAAGAATACGCATCCGCTTTGAACGATTATAGTTCAGTTATTTCGTTGGATCCTCAAAATTCAAATGCTTACTATTTTAGGGCAAACGTAAATAGTAACCTCAAAGCATTTAAGAATTCAGTCGATGATTATACCAAAGCCATGGAATTGGGATTGCGCAATGCAGATTCATATCATTACCGCGCAAATGCAAAAAGTAACGCAGGAGATTATAAGGGTGCGATAGAGGATTTCACCAAAGCTATTCAATTAACTCCCCGTAACCCGGAATTGTACGAATACAGGGGAATTGCAAAAGCCAATTTAAACAAGTTTAAGGAAGCAGTGCTCGATTATAATATCGCTGCTCTATCTAAACCAAATGATGCCAGCATTTATTTCTATAGGGCAAATTCAAAAGGCAATATGCCGGATTACGGAGGCGCTTTGGCCGACTATAATAAAACCATCAGGCTAAACCCCAACAACGCCGAGGCCATTTTTTACCGCGGAAATATTAAAACTAATTTAAAGGATTATAACGGTGCCATTGAAGATTTTAAGAAGGCTGTTTTAATAAATCCTAATCTTCCGGATTTATATTACTACCTCGGAAAAGCTGAAAGCAACTTGCCGGATCATAAAATTGCTATTGAATATTTCAACAGGGCAATAACAATCAGTCCAAAAAATGAAGAAATTTATTTATACAGGGGGATTTCGAAAAGCAGGTTGAATGATACTTTGGGCGCAATGGATGATTTTACCGAAGCAATCCGGATCAATCCAAAATATGCAAAGGCGTTTGAAAGCCGCTCTTACGTAAAAATGGATCTTAAAGATTATCATGGGGCCTTACGGGACGCAGATTCAGCGGTAATGTATGGAACAAATAATGATCCTTACGCTTATGTTGCCCGAGCAAAAGCAAAAACCGCTTTGCAGGATACTACGGGAGCACTGGCCGACTATAAATCTGCAATAAAGATCGATCCTAAAAATGCCGATGCCTTTTCGGGGAGCGGCGAAACGAAAGAATTGCTGGGTGACTATGCGGGAGCAATCGCGGACTTAAATAAGGCCATTGAATTATTCCCCGGAAATGCCTATGCTTATCAGGTCCGTGGAAACGTAAAAAATAAAATCGGCGACAAAGAGGGTGCGATACGGGACTACAAAAAAAACATCGAACTGGATCCTAAAAATCAATATTCATATTTAAGACTTGGAAAAGCGCTTGTAGCCAACAGGCAATATGCGGAGGCGCTGACGTTATTGAACAAGATAATTACACCATCGTCAAAAAAAGGCAAGCTTTTTATTCAGCGTGGTATTGCTATGAATGGTCTTGGGAATAGCAAAGGAGCAATAGCTGAATTTGATAAAGCCATGGCTGTAGATTCGACTTCCGTGGCGGAAGCTTACGCCAATCGTGGAAATGTTGAATTTGGCCTTAAAGATTATGACGGAGCAAAAAAGGACATTGATAAAGCAATTTCAAGGGACCAAAATAACGATGAAGCCTTTTTTTACCGCGCTAATTTGAGAATGTTCCAAAAAAATTACGAGGGTGCAGCGCACGATTATACAAGTGTATTAATTATAAATCCCGATAATTTTAAAACTTATGCTTACCGCGGCCTGGCAGAAAGTTATTTAACTGACACAGCCGGTATGGGTGCTGATTTTGTTATTGCTATTAAGTTGAGCCCAAAGGACGAGAACAATTTCATATTGCGTGGAAAGGCGAAGGTGAATTTAAATGATAACGCCGGCGCCATAAAGGATTTTAATTTAGCTATCGAATTAAACCCAAGAAATTACGATGCCTGGCTGAACAGGGGCATTGAAAAAATAAATACCAATAATAAAAATGGCGGCAGCAGCGATTTGTACAGGGCAGCTGCGCTGGGGTCGAAAGATGCTACCGATGCGATAAAAAACATAGCAGGTAACTCTAAACAAACAATTTCGAAAAAGTCTTTCTAAAAATTTTCGACATAGTTTACTTTTCCGTTCGACAGTTTCAAATAATCGACCGTACCGGTTCCCTGGAAACTAAAGTAAAACCCAATAATTTTATAATTTACGATGTCGTGTTTAACGGTATAAACCAATTTGTCATTAAGAAAAATATTGGCTTTGCCACCCTTTGATACTATATTCACTTTTACAAAATTATTAAAATCAACACCGAAGCCCGACAAGTCTTCCTGTTTGCCCGAGGTATAAAAATTAGTAAAGAGCATGTCGAGTGTCGAGATGCAACCTTTGGCGCTGAGCGGTATATAAATGGCGGTACCCTCGCAGAGTATATATATTTTGGTTATCTGGCACGCGGAGGCGCCTTCACGATAATCGTTTCGCACCGACGTTTCAAAAGAAAAATCTCCGCTGTATATCTCACCAAAATTCCCAACGTTTGTGTAAAGGACTGTAGGCGGCTCTGGCTGCATATTTATATTCCGTGCTTTGAGCTTGTCAATCGATAATGACATTTTGCCGTTGGCTATCGCATCTTTCGGATCAAAATAAACCGGCACAGGTGTCCTCGCCACGAATGGCAGCCAGCCCTTTGTTTTTATCAATAACCTGTGCATACTTACTATCTTACCACCTACTATCAGCTTTGCCTTAAAGTAATCGGGGTAATAATAAACAGAGGTATGCTGATGCTGATTTTTAGAAACCTTAACCTGTCTTGTTTTATCCCACGATTGCTGTATCATAACAGAATCGTAAGGAGATTTGGTAGCGTCATAGTTAAACACAACTGAATTTGGCAAGCCTTCCGAAACAATTGTTTTGCTGCTGAAGGTATAGTCGCTGTCGATGATCTTTGGTTTGCTCTTATGCGTAACTATCAGCACAATTGCAATGGCTACCACCACCACTGCGATAATAGAAATTATAGTTTTTAAAGGAAACTTACGCTTTTTTATTTCAGGTTGGACAGGCTGCGCATGCCCGTTGGTGACAATCTGTTTTGCGGCTTCAACGGTTGCCTTACCGTTGCCGTTTTGTGATTTAAAATCGCGCCAGTTTTCGTATTCCAGAAACTGCACCAGCGTATCAAGTGTATGTGTGTTGGGCAGGCTCTCGTATTTCACTTTGCCCCAAACCCGCTTAAGCGTCACGTGGCTAAGCATCACACCCGTGCGCTCCTGAATTTTTTCACTGAGAATTACAAAGTCCTGGTTGGTCCAGTCATCACTGTCCCCCCACCCCGTGCGCGATTCAAACAGTTTCTTGGTCTTCTCTATCAGAAATTCATCGTTGTGCATAACTCAAAACAATTTAATACAAATTTAATGAAATCATCAGGCGGTTTTGGTTTGTACTAACTTGTATAAACTTGTACAGCTATGATTAGCTAAATCCATTAATACTCGTTAACTTTATGTAACGAAAATGTTTCATAAAATATTTCGCCAATTAGTAAACCACAATATAAAAAATTGGATAAGGCGCGTTGCTCGTCATACTTCCCTGCACATTCCTTAAACAATATAAAGTTAAAGGAGATTTTGTTATGTTACGTAAAAAAATACAACGATGCATATTATGGTTGTTGTACCTTAATTGCTGCTTTTTATTCCCTGTACATGCCCAATATTTTGATTTTAACACACACAGAAAAAGGTTAACGATACCATTCCGCATGATACGGAACATGGTTGTTATAAAATTGAGAATAAATAATAAAGGTCCGTTCAATTTTATTATGGATACAGGCGTTGGGTTAATGGTTATTACCGATCCAACATTAGTCGACTCGCTCAACCTGCCCTATAAACATGCCGTTAAATTACATGGCTTTGGTGATGGTGACGATTGTGAGGCCTATTTTACGCCGGTTTTACAGGTTGATATCCCGGGCCTGGTAAGTTATAATGTTTCCGCCGCAATTCTTAAAAAAGAACATTTTGGATTATCTAACTATGCCGGTATTCCCATCCATGGATTATTGGGGTATGAATTTTTTAATAACCTGGCGGTAAAAGTAAATTTCCAGGACTCGTCGCTTACAGTCTATAGGCCAAAAGATGAGCGGCTGTACAAAGGCGGCGAAAAAATACCAATAACGATCGAAAACAATAAACCTTACATAGAGGCAAACGTAAATCTGCCCGACGGATGTGTAAAGAAAAGCAAACTGGTTGTCGACCTCGGCGCAGGACATCCGCTATCACTGGAAAATATGGCCGACAATAACGAGATTCCGAAAAACTCTCTTCTTTCAAATTTAGGTATTGGTTTTAATGGTCCTATCAGTGGCTATATAAGCCGTATCAGCGAAGTTGAATTAGGAAAATACAGGATAAAAAATCTGATTTCTTCATTCCCTCTAACTGACTCCGTTGTGAATAAGGTATGCAAAAACCGTGACGGCAATTTAGGTATAGGCGTACTGAAAAGGTTCACTGTGGTGTTCGACTATTTCAACAAGTGTATTTATTTAAGACCGGGCGCTAATTTTAAAGACCCATTTGAACATGACATGAGCGGCCTTGAATATTATGCAGGCGGAGAGGATTATAAACACGTTGTAATAAGCAGAGTTGAACCAGGATCGGCGGGAGACGAAATAGGTTTGGAAAAAGATGATGAGATCATGTCGATCAACTTAAAGCCTATAGACAAAATGAGCCTGGAGGATATCGACAATATCTTTAAGTCGCAGAATAACCGGACGTTGCTTCTTGAAGTTTATCACGACAAAAAGTACGACAGGGTGTTGTTGACGTTGAAAAGAAGAATCTAGTTGATTTACGATTTGGGATTTTTTGGAATCGAAAATCGTAAATCGTAATTCATAAAATTTACTTCCCGGCTCCCTCAAGGGGAACTAAAGATATTTTACAATCAAGTAAACCCCTATCATGATAAACATTATACCAGAACCAAGTATTTTTATATCTGCACCTAATTTATCTTGCTTTCCTTTTGCGAAAATCCTCAATTCCCGGATAGTTTGCCAGATTCCGAATGTCAATAAAGCTATACCTCCAGTAACGTATAATACATTCATGTTAATGATCTTAGTTATTTTTTTCTTTTCTCCCACTCGTTTAACCGTCTACGCTCGAATGTAAAACCGGGCTCAATTGTCGAATCTGATTTATTCTTGGTTGAACAAAAAAGATACCGAGAGGAAAAAACCAAAATGCGCAAAAAGTTGAAAATAAATTTCCGCTTCCCATACCATGTTTTTTTTCGAAGTTGACGAAGTTTTTCGAAACAAAAAAAATTAAGTAAAATACAAAAAACATCAATAAAAGTTGAAATGGGATTAGCCAGATTATGAAAGATTCTGATAATCGAGTAGACGAAATAAAAACGATGAGACAAATCAATGGGTAAATAAATGCCATTTTAAATAGAAAGATTTTAATTGGGGAATTTGAATTAGTCTTATAGATCAAATTCCCAATAGAAAACAACCAGAAACTGTAAATGAAATAACACCAAATCGATCCAAACAATTGCCAATAACTGTTCAGATCAAACAAACCTATTACGGTCGCGGAAAATATCATAATGGCTAATAAAAGCCAATGTTTGATTTCTAATAGTTTATTCATTTAATATCTTAATTCGATTTCATTTTCGTTGTCTGTAATCCGAAATCTAATTCACTTCCAACTGATCTTTCGATGGAAAAACCGGGAAAGCGCCGTGCGGCTCAGATTGATACCAGTAAACAACAGAGGCTATGTCATCTTGCAGCGGCATATACCTGCCGTCATGATGCCAGCCAATATCCTGGATGGTTACTTTCAAATCTTTTTCAAAGCGGATGGGATCCGCAATGTGCCAGCGGTATAAGCCGAATCGCTGGGCAACTTCGTAATGCCCGTCTCCTTTTATTACCTGTGGAAGGCCGCTGTAAGGACCGGTAAATTCGGTGTAAGCGCTTATTTCAACTCCTGCTTTATTTTTTGTCTGGCTGTCAAAGTCATAGGAACCGCAAAAATAATCTTCTGTGCCTGTTCCGTTAATCGTTGGGAATTTGGTGTCGCCATCCATAAAAAACTTTATCTCACCTTCGCCCCACCAACCATTTTTTAAAGATCCGTAGGCCAGGTAAGTGCCAACATATTGTCCTTTTCCTTTTATACTATCAACCAGCACATAATCTTTTTTCAAAGGCAAAGGGTTTACCCTGCGGAACTGCGCATGAAAATAACCAGCATCTTTTGGTACATCGGTAAGTGTATAATCAACCTGGTAGTAGAGCACCATGTCCTTATCGTCGATATTTTCCATGGTTATCCGACATTTTTTGCGGAAGGGCATTGGCCAGTAACAATTAAATGCGC
The DNA here is from genome assembly GCA_036498965.1 of Mucilaginibacter sp. Lineage (GTDB taxonomy): Bacteria > Bacteroidota > Bacteroidia > Sphingobacteriales > Sphingobacteriaceae > Mucilaginibacter. The sequence goes on along the minus strand of DASYEP010000052.1, from coordinate 139,097 downwards.
TTCCAGGATTAACCACAACTGGTAATGAGCGCAGCTGTGCAAACTTCCCCCATCCCATGCAAAAGAAATCGCCCACCGGCGCTTCTACCGAAGGAGTAGTTTCATCATCCCAATAAAAACGAATAATGGAGTACCGCCAATTGCCAGTGGGTGTCATCCATATATGCTGGATTGCGCCGGAGCCGTCAATTTCGGCCACGGTATAGGTGGTATGTTTCTTTATAACAACGCTGGGGCTAACCTTCCAGGTTTGGCCAAGTTCCCTCGAAGGACCGGAACCCGTACCTGTTGTAGCCATGCCACCCTTACCCTTTTCACCATTAAAATTCTCGGGACTTATGGACCGCGTCACCGCATCAGACATACGGTATAAATTACCGAGGTTTACACCCAAACCATTAAATTTTTCTTGCGCCTTCGCCGATAAGACTGCAAAAACGGTTAGCAAAGCAAGTAATGAGAAGCGTTTCATAATATTTAGGTTTTATTGGTTTAATAATAATTTTAAGTTAACCTTCTCCGCCTCACCTAAATCCTCTCCAAAGGAGAGGACTTTAACCTCGCTTTTTTTAAGCCCTCTCCTTTGGAGAGGGTTGGGTGAGGCCAAACCCTTTCACCTCAGGTTATAAAACTCCACCGCGTTCAATCCCCAAAATCTTTCCCGTTCATCTGCGGACAGTTTCGAGATATAATATTTAACCACCGAAAGCATTTGCTGATAGCCACCTGCTACATTACAAACCGGCCAATCGGAACCAAACATTACCCTTTTTGTGCCAAACGCTTCAAAAACTATATCCAGGTATGGGTCGAAATCGCTAAGTGTCCAATTATACCAGTCTGCTTCAGTTATCATACCCGATATTTTGCAGCTTACATTTTCGCACTTTGCCATCGCCCTGATACCTTTTTCCCACTTTTCGATATTTTTATTTTTTATGTCTGGTTTGGCGATATGGTTTATCACAAACGGCTGATTTGGAAAAGCTTTTACAAATTGAGCCGTAAAACCGAGTTGATCGGGAAATATCAGGATATCGTAGGTATAATTAAACGCTTTTAAAGCAGCAATGCCCTTCATAAATTCGGGGTTCAGCATTAACGCCCTGTCGGTTTCGCCCTGTAATACATGCCTGAAACCTTTCAGTTTTTTAAACTTGCTAAAATGTTCCAGTCTCTTATTAACGTTAGCGGCCCTCAAATCAACCCAGCCAACAACGCCCTTTATAAAATCGTGACTTTCGGCAAGCCCGGTCAAAAATTCAGTTTCAGCTTCCGATTGATCCGCCTGCACCGCTACACACCCGTCAATTCCATGTTTATGCAAAATGGACTCCAGGTCGGCCGGCATAAAATCCCGCTGGATGGCAGACATAGTTTGATCAATCCAGCTATCCCTAACCGGGTCAAATTTCCAGAAATGCTGGTGCGAATCTATTTTAACTGACATATTCTATATCATTCCTTTATCTTTAAATTAAAGATAAGTTAATGTGCGGCGGTTAGTGCTAATTCCTTAATTTTTATTCGTTTCCTCGCATAAAAGAAGATGTACACGAAACAAAGTCCCGGCACTGCGTAAGCCCATTGAATATTGGTCAAATCGGCAACGAGACCAACAACCAACGCGCATACTGCCCCTCCAACTATCGCCATAATAACAAAAGACGAGCCCTCTTTTGTCTTTTTTCCCAAACCGTGTATGCTAATCGAAAAAATAGTAGGGAACATGATCGACATAAAGAAATCAACCCCAAGTAAAGCGAACACCGGGAAATTGCCATGCAATACGACGGCCAACGCTATTAAAAAAACGTTTATTAAACTATAAATGGTTAATAACCTGATGGGATCAATAACCCGCATCAAAAGTGTACCAATAAAACGGCCGGCCATAAAACAGATTGAACCGGCAATTAAATACAAGGAGGCTGTCTTTTCATCCATGCCTGCTACCCTTTCAGCAAAAAGCACAAAAAATCCCCAAACGCAAGCCTGGGCACCCACGTAAAAAAATTGGGCGGTTACACCTGCCATCAATTCCTTTTCCTTGAATAAATCCCGCATGCGTTGCCAAAATGGTTTTCCTTCATGTAAGTCCTGACCCTCGCCTTCTTCAACAATCGCCGGTAAGGATATCCTGTAAATTAAAATAGCAACAATTAACACCCCTGCTCCTATTATTAAAAACGGTGCCTGTACGGATGACGCTTCCTTGTTTAAATAAGTATTTAACTGACCAGGCGACATCGCCGATTCCTGCGAAGAACTTAAAGTTATACCTGATAAAATAAATGTCCTTCCAATAACACCCGCAGATACAGTAGCAAGGCCGTTAAAAGATTGCGCCAAATTAATACGCCGTGCAGCACCTTCCGGTTTACCCAACACGGTAATATAAGGGTTCGCTGCAGTTTCTAAGAAAGCAGAACCACTAAACATTACAAACAATGCCACTAAAAAGAAACCAAAATTCCGAACATCTGCAGCCGGGTAAAATAAAAACATGCCGGTTGACACGAGTATCAGGCCTAATATGATGCCGCCCTTATACCCAAACTTTTTCATAAATAGCGCAGCTGGTATGGGGAATATAAAATACGCTATATAGGCTGCAAAATCAACAAACGATGATTGAAAGGTTGTTAGCTGGCAGGCTTTTTTTAAGTGCGGGATTAATATGGGATTAAGATTTAGAGCGAGGCCCCATATAAAAAATAAAGAGGTAATGAGCCCTATCGCAAAAAGATATTTGTCTTTGGTCATATAACAGGTTTAATTAATTGGTTTTTAGTATAGCTTTCAGCTTTAGTCTTTAAGCTTTCCGCTCATTGGCGCGTTGAATATAATTATTTAAATGCAGCTTGTATGTCCTGCAAAGAAATTCCCAAAGTTTTCAAGGCGATTTGATTAAGCTCCTCCTTGTCGCCTGTAAAGTGAAAAACGCTATGTTTATGTGAGAGACTTTCGTTTGGCTTTAGAAATGCTGCCGGCGATACACTTTCGATTTCATAAAACGGACCCATCTGCGTTCCATCAGCTAATGGGCCATCGTTATATGCATTAACAGCATCACCTGTAAATGGGTCCCTGTCTGTACGCCATTCCTGATTCAGATAGGTGGATTTAGCATCCCTGTCAAACAGGATAATAGTTAATACATTATTTTGTGCGTCATAGCTCCCAGCCATGGTTTTGGCCCTGTTTGGTGGCATGCCCAGCTTCCCACGAGATTTTCCATCGGCCTTGAACAATAGTTGACTGCTCATATATTTTATCCTGTCTTTTGCTATCTCTCCAAAATAATCGGTCGTCGCTATCTTGCCCTTTGCAGTATCATCAAAGGGAACAATAATTACCGTTTTTGCTGTGGGCGAAAGCATATCAAGGTTCCATAAACATAGCGCGCCACTTTGTTTATCCCAGGCTTTGTCGCCTGTATTAGTAATGGTATTTATGGTACTGAAAGCAACCGGCTTTACTTTATTATCCATTTCGATACCGAGCATCTTTTTAACATCTTCTGGTTCCAGTATTTTGATATCGCGACTGAGGGACAGCGTAAGTTTGGTTCCTGCATAATTTACTATGCTGGTGGCTTTACTCAGCGACGCAGTTGTGTAAGTATTTGAAACGAGCTTCCAGTTTTCATTGTCTATCGCAGCGGGGGTATGCCAATTGGCGATCTCCATCTTTGTTCCGGGCCTAAAAAAAAGCGAGAATTTTCCGCCCTCCGGACCAAGCCATAAACGGTCTTCACCACCATAGGCATTCATGTGCAGATCAAGGGATTTTTGGGCAAATGTTTTATAATTTATCCAGCCAAAACTTTTACCATTCAAACCTTCTGCGGTCGATGTAAACACTTTGGCCTGGTATTTTGGTGAAATAATTACCTGGCCGCTGCCATCTTTGCTGCTCAGCACTATAACTCTATCATTTTGCTTTAAAAAATCCAGGTCATAGCCAAATGTCCCTGCCTGGTACCGGCTCTCGGACATGTGATTCTTTGGTGTTTTTGGATGACAGGAATTTAGCGCGATAATCGCTAATAGACTGAAGAATAAACCTGATGTCTTCATGTTATAATTTGTGTTTAGGATTGGTTGCAATTACATTGACAAGCGTACCGATTATATCTATGCTAATTTCCACAATATCTCCCGTCTGCAGGGTAAAATCAGACGAGGGCACCAGGCAGGTACCCGTCATCAAAAAACATCCATGCGGAAAATCACATTCACTAAATAAATAAGAAGTTAATTCTTTAAATGATCGCTTTATAAGCGATACAGTAGTTGAATCCTGATAAACTATTTTGTCGTTCCGTTTGATAGCTATTTTTATAGCCGTTTCACCGCCGATGGGCGACGATGTAACATACAAACACGGCCCCAGACCGGCGCTTTTTTCGTACATTTTAGCCTGCGGCAGATAAAGCGCGTTCTCGCCCTCAATACTTCTCGAACTCATGTCATTACCGCAGGAATATCCCTGGATATTGCCATTCGAATTGATAAACAGCGTAAGTTCAGGCTCCGGCACATTCCAACTGGAATCTTTACGGATGTAAACCTCGCCCCCATGTCCAGAAACGCGGGCGGGGGTAGCTTTAAAAAATAATTCAGGTCGCGGAGCATCGTAAACCATGTCATACAGGCTTGCCGCGCCAGAACTTTGCGATTCTTCCATACGTGCATCCCTGCTTTTTAGATAGGTAACCCCTGCTGCCCAAACTTCCTGCTGTCCTATAGGGGGTAAAATTGAATCCGTGCTCAACCATTTTGCTTGTTCGTCCTTGTCTATTTGTTTTGAGGATTTTGTTTTGGATAGCAGGTACGCTTCGAGATTGTCCCGGTTAATCAGAACATCCCATGATTCGTCCATGATATAAAATAATTCAGCGTGTTCCAACAGGATACCGCTGACGGTATTGTATAGTTTCATTATTAAGTAATTGAAATCTTTATTCGCTCTCTTTCGGACTTCCGGACTTTTCCGACTTTCGGACTATTTCAGGTCTTTCATCAAGCAATTGTTTTGCTTCATGTAAATTATTAGCCTGCAATTTAGTTTATCTATTTCTTAGTACCATAATCCATTTGAAATTATTAAAGAGAAAAAATTATGGGACACGAAAAGAACGAAAATCTGCTTGATATGGAGCACGACGGCATCGACCGACGTGGCTTTCTTGAATGTATGGCATGGGCCGGTACCGGTGTTTTGTGGATGATGTCGGGCGGGATATTAAAGTCATATGGCATGGGCCAGATGATAGATAAAGCCGGCGGTCTAAAAAAAGGGCTGGTGATGCCAAAATCTGATTTCAGCTTTGTGCAAATCAGCGATAGTCATATCGGCTTTAACAAAGCAGCTAATCCTGATGTTACGGGAACGCTGCAGGCTGCAATTGCAAAAATCAATGCGATGCCTAACGCTCCTGACTTTATGCTGCATACCGGCGATTTATCCCACCTTGCACAAGCAGATGAATTTGACACGCTTGAACAAGTGTTAAAAAGTGCAAAAACAAAAAACATATTCTATGTACCAGGTGAGCACGATTTAACAGACAACGGCAAGTTATACCTTGAACGATATGGAAAAGGTACCAAAGGTAATGGCTGGTATAGTTTTGATTCAAACGGCGTGCATTTTGTAGGGCTGGTAAATGCCCTCGTACAGGTTGACGGTGGCCTTGGGTCTTTAGGAGACGAACAATTAAAGTGGCTTGCTGATGACCTGAGAGGTTATTCGAACAGTGTCCCAATTGTAGTGTTTGCCCACATCCCACTTTGGGCCATTTACCCGCAATGGGGCTGGGGAACTAAGGATAGCGAACAAGCATTGGCGCTTTTGAGACGTTTCGGATCAGTTTCTGTTTTAAATGGCCATATACATCAAACTATTCAAAAAATTGAAGGTAATATAACTTTCCACACAGCCATGTCTACAGCTTTCCCTCAACCGGCTCCGGGTAGCGCAACGTCCCCCGGTCCGATGAAAGTTCCAGCGGAAAAACTACGAAGCGTGTTGGGTATAACTGATGTCAATTATGTTGAACATAATCACACGCTGGCAGTTACCGATAGCCCTTTGATGGAGGCGACGGCCCAATAATTTCTATTTAAGCAATCAATATATAAAATTTGTCATTATAAGGTACAGCTTGTCCCGAATTTATTTCGGGAAAGCAATCTCTTAGCTATGCTTGCGTAAATGCACTAGCGATAAAGCAGGTTGACGAGATTGCTTCGTACCTCGCAATGGTAAGAGAACGTAATATTATACTCATGAAAAAAACAATTTTATTTATGCTAACCGCCCTTATTTCGGGTGGTGCATTTGCCCAATATAAACCTTCGGAAAAGGGTTCATCATTAGATTTTACCATCAGAAATTTTGGCGTCCAGGTAACCGGGAAATTCTTCGGACTACAGGGCGATATCAAATTTGATCCGGAAAACCCGGAGGTTGCAAATTTTGATGTAAGTATCGATGCTGCATCAGTAAATACCGAAAACGACCTAAGAGATCACCATTTACAGTGCGAATCTTATTTCGATGTCAAAAATTATCCAAGGATAAATTTTGTTTCAGATAAAGTAGCGCCAGGTAAAAACGGATTTATCGTCACAGGGAAGCTTACCATTAAAAAAACTACCAGGGTTATTTCTTTCCCGTTTTCGGCAACCGCATCAAACGACGGTTACCTGTTTAAAGGTATCTTTAATATAAACCGCAAAGATTTTGATGTTGGTGGCACCAGCACAATTTCCGACAAACTTGAAGTTTCGTTAAATATCCTGGCTAAAAAGGAACCCGGAGTAACAGAATCAAGAGCAAAGAGTCAAGAACCAGGAAAAATAGCGATACAACAATAAAAGATAATGAAGATCAACAGAAAATTCTTAATTATATTATTTCTTTCAATAAGTGTGGCTGTGATGGCTAGCGCCACTATTTCAAAATCGGCCAACGAAAAGTATGTGAACCTGAAAGTGCTGCCGAAGGATATCAGCTCAAAAGATCTTCAAAAAATTATGGTCGATGATTTCGAAGATGGTTTAGGCGTAGCCTGCAACTTTTGCCACGAGGCCAATAAAACCACTGGTCAGCTTGATTTTGCGAGTGACGCCAAACCCGAAAAGGAAATCGCCCGCTCTATGATGCGCATGACCATGGGTATCAACAAAAAGTATTTTAAGATTAAACATCCCATGATCGGCGCCGCGACACTTACCATTAGCTGCAATACCTGTCACAATGGAGTTGCGTTTCCGGATGGGAAATGAAATTGTTCATCAGCTCAATGGTTCATTAGTTTATTAGTAAACAATTGGGAAAAGCATACGCTGGAAAAGACCAATGAACAACTGAACTAATGAACAAATGAACTACCTCCTAATCATTTTATCCTTTAAAATTTCAGTCAGAACCTTTTCGCGAAGGTTTTGGCTTATTGTAATTTTTTCGCTTCCGATATTGATCATATTACCCTCAATGCTTTTTATTTTGTTCCGGTTTACAATAAACGATTTGTGAACTTTTATAAAAACATCAGTCGGCAACTGTTCTTCCAGGCATTTAAGGGTGATGTATACGATCATCTTGCGGGTTGCAGTATACAATATCACGTAGTTCAGCATTGATTCCGCATAGAGCAGATCGTTGTAAAAGACCTTCTCGATCTGGTTATCGCATTTAATAAAGAAGTGATCGTTTGAACTCTGTACAGGCTGTGCCAGTTGCTTTTTTATCTCGTAAACATCCCTTGCTTTATTACAAGCCTTTAAAAATCTTTCGAACGGTATCGGCTTTACCAGGTAGTCCAGTACATCCAGTTCAAAAGCCTCAACAGCGTGTTCGGCATAAGCGGTCGTCATAATGACGCTCGCGGTATTTTTCGAGCTCTTTAAAAAATTGATCCCGTTAATTACTGGCATGTTGATATCCAGGAATATCAGGTCAATAACATTGTCGTTAAGTAGTGTAATTGCTTTAGCAGGATTCTCTGCTTGCCCAACTAACTCCAAAAAGTCAATATCCTCAATAAACTCCTCTATTATTTTACGTGCGATGGGTTCGTCATCAATAATTACACATTTCAGTTTCATGCAAGTTCGAGTGTTAATGTTGCCTCGTAATAATTAGCTTTTTCTTTAAAAGACATCTCATGCTTTTCAGGATATAATAATTCAAGCCTCCGCTTTAAGTTTACTATGCCAATACCGCCAGCGGTAGGATTTGGTGACGATGATTGTCTATGTTGTGTGGTATTGCCAATATGAAAAGTAAATAAATTGTTCGCTGCCGATAAATTGATGCAAATCTTATTGTCACGATCAGTAAAGTTGCTTACAAACTTAAAAGCGTTTTCAATCAGCACAACCAATAAAAGAGGCGCTATGGTATAATTGTCGGGCTGCACACCCACCTTGAAATCTACTATAAGATTTTCTTCCTTTCGTATCTGCTGAAATGCGACGTAATTCCTGATATATTCTATTTCTTTTTCAAGACTTATTTTGTCTTCGCTGCAGTCATATAATTGATAACGCAGCAAGTGGGAGAATTTCAACAAAATGTTACGGGCGGTTTGGTTGCTTTTATCGATGTGCCCGTAAATGGTATTAAGCGAGTTGAAAAGCGCGTGAGGATTAATCTGAGCTTTCAGAAAATCTAGCTCGTGTTTTATCCTTTCCTTCTCCATTAGCGCCATTTGTTGCTGGTTATAAATTCTGTCCGCAATCATTTTTCCGATGATAAATAGCTCTACCCAGATAAAAATATTAACCAAAGAGTTAATATATATTTTGTTAAAGGGCGGTGGATGAACCGTATTAAAAACATGAATATTCATCTGGGCGGCAACCATCGCCCGCAGCAACGCCGAAAAAGCAATTAAAACGGTTGTCAGTAAAACGAAATATATGTACTTGCTTTTCTTTAAAAAACGGGGCGCTATCAAATAAATAGTGATGTAATAATCGGCTGTGATAAATACCAGGTAGCAAAATTCTACCGAAACGGTTTTGGTTAGCGAAAAGGAATAATTACGAAAAACAAAAACCCAAAGGAAGTATATCCCCAGCCAAAATAAAATATGATAAATGAGCTTATGTTTCATCCCCTCTGCTGAATCGAGAGACAAGAAGCAAGAACCAGGAATCAGGATAAAAAGAAGCAATGAAGCAAAAGCTGGTTTATTTAACTTTTCCTGGTTCTTGACTCTTGTCTCTTGTTCTTTTCCCCAAATATATCAATGAGTTTTTTGCTTTTCACTTTTATTACATCAAATGGGCAAAAAGCGTGACGAAAGATATTTTATCGGGCTTTTTCTGGAGTTGAGGTGAAATTTTTTGAATGCTGATGAAGCGTATAACTCAATGATGTAAAGTCACATTTTCCCAGCTAGTTAGTACTAAGCGGTACGTGTTTCTTTATTTTGATAAAAATCAGTTTTGATGTAGGGGTATTGCTTTTCTCGGCAACGCTATCAATAGGCACTAAAACATTCATTTCGGGATAGTAAGCTGCAGTATTACGCTCGGGTATGTCATAAGGCACCACCTGGAAAAGGTGTGCCACCCGCTCAGTATCTGCAAAGTAGCTAAACAAATCTACCTTCTCCCTGGCTTTGAATCCGGCTTTTTGCATGTCGCGTTCATTCATAAAAACAACCCGCCTTTCATTATGAATGCCACGGTAGCGGTCGTCATTTCCATAAATTGTCGTATTAAATTGGTCGTGACTACGGATTGACATCAACTGATATTCATCGTCGGCAAGTGTTCTTTTGTAGAGCTTTGTAAGTGAAAATATGGCTTTTTCGCCTCCGTGCTTTTCATTTTTAAACTTTCGTTCACGGGGACCATTCGGTAAATAAAAACCGCCAGGTTGACGCACTTTCTCATTATAATCTTCAAAACCGGGCACAACTTTTTCAATTATGCTACGCACTTCGTCGTAGCTATTGGCATATTTATCCCAATCCACAACCGTGCGGTCGCCGAGAGTAGCTTTTGCTAGCTCGCAGACAATTTGCGTCTCGTTCAAAAGAAGAGCTGAAATGGGATCTAAAACTCCCTGCGATTTTTGCACTACACCCATTGAGTTTTCGCAACTAATAAATTGAAGTTCGCCGTTCACTAGGTCTTTATCGCTGCGGGCCAATGTTGGTAAAATGATAGATTCTTCGCCATGCACCAGGTGACCGCGGTTCAGCTTGGTAGATATATTGACGGTCAATTCCATCTTACGCATGGCTTCGGCAGTAAAATTGGTATCAGGGGTAGCCGAAAGAAAATTGCCGCCCATGGCAAAGAAAACTTTCAATTTACCCTGGTGCATCGCTTTTATCGAGTCGACTACATCATAACCATGTTCCCGGGGCGGTTCAAAACCGAGAACCTCTTTAAGTTTATCAAGCTGTTTTTCGGTCGGCTTGTCAAAAATAAGCATGGTCCTGTTACCCTGAACATTGCTATGGCCGCGTACAGGGCACAGACCGGCACCGGCTTTGCCTATACTGCCTTTAAGCAACGCGAGGTTAACTATTTCTTTTATGGTATCAACCCCATTGGTATGCTGTGTTATTCCCATTGCCCAGCATATTATTATCCGGCTTTTGTTTTTCAATAGCTCAGCAGCTTCCTTAATTTGTGAAAGCGGCACGCCAGCGGCTTCAGCAAGTTTGTCCGGGTTATATTGCTGTAAATGATCAATAAGATCTTTGTACCCGATTGTATATTCGTTGATAAAATCCCTATCGAACACTTTGCCAGGTGTCTCCTTCTCAGCTTCGTAAAGCAAAACTTCCAATGCTTTTAGCAGGGCCATATCCCCGTTTATGTGCACCTGCAAATAGAGATCGGCAAGTTGGGTGCTAAAGCCTAATACTCCCTTAACCGTCTGAGGGTTTTTAAAGGCCATTAAACCTGCTTCGCGCAAAGGATTTATAGCTATTATTTTTGCACCGTTCTTTTTTGCTTTTTCAAGCGCTGTAAGCATACGCGGGTGATTTGTTCCGGGATTTTGCCCCATGATGATAATCACATCAGTATCGTAAAAGTCATTAAGGGTTACCGTGCCCTTACCGATGCCAATAACATCTGCAAGAGCCACACCTGTTGATTCATGACACATATTTGAACAATCGGGCAAATTGTTGGTGCCATATTCCCTTACAAACAGTTGGTAAATAAAGGAGGCTTCATTACTTGTCCGCCCAGACGTATAAAAAGCAGCCTCGTTTGGCGACGCCAGGCTGTTGAGCTTATCAGCTATTTTTTTAAAAGCGGCTTCCCAACTTATGGCTTCATAGTGTGTACCGCCTTTTGGTAAATAAACGGGCTGCGCTATCCGCCCTTTTATACCTATCTCGTAGTCATTTAACTTTGCAAGGTCAGCGACGGAATTTTGCGCAAAAAATTCAGGGGTTAATTTTTTTGTAGTGGCTTCTTCAGCCAGGGCTTTAGCGCCGTTCTCGCAGTATTCGGCAATTGGCGAACGGTCATCGTCAGGGTCGGGCCAGGCACAGCTCGAACAGTCAAAGCCGTCTTTTTTATTCATGTGGAAAAGGCCTTTCAGCCCTCTCATTAAGTCTTCCTTTTCCAGCACATCAATACCAGCGGCTAACACAGCCGGAATTCCCGCCGCCCATTTTTTGGGTTCGGTTATTTTTAAATCCAATAATTCTTCCGGATTCTCAGCACCCGATTCAACCGCCTCTTTCTTCATTTTTGTGAGCTAATGGATTGGGGTAATTATCGCTCTGGTCTTCGCTTACATTATCCAAACAGGTAAAATCTTTTTCTACCAATAAGTGTAGCCCGCCCTCACTATTTTCAAATCCAACTTTATCAGAATCAGCTAACTCTTCCATCATCGTTTTTGGCATAAACAGGGTGATTGTATTGTTAATAAATGATGATGATAATTGGTCGCTATCCATGAGTTGCAGCGCATACAACAATGACTGTTCGCCAAAGCTTATTTTGTCCTCAATGTAGCCAAGTTCACTTAATTGTGCTATATCGGTACGGGTTAGCCGGTACCTTAATGAGTTACTTTTAATACGTATTTTCATGGATGGGGAGCAAAATGCGGTGCGCCGCTGTATAAATATTAAAACGCTTGTCCCGTAAAAAACCTGCCAGCGTTATATTAAATTCTTCCGCCAGCTGTACGGCGAGGCTGGATGGTGCGCCTACCGACGCGATGATATTGATGTTTGCCATCGCCGCTTTTTGAACAAGTTCAAAGCTTGCCCGTCCGCTCAAAAGCAATATGCACTTATCTAAAGGCAGCCAGTTTTTTTTAAGTGCGGCTCCGATCAGTTTATCCAGTGCATTATGACGGCCCACATCCTCACGAACTATCAGCAACTTACCATCCTTATCAAATAAAGCCGAAGCATGCAAGCCGCCAGTGTCAGCAAACACCGCCTGGCGCTTCCGCAAAATATCCGGGAGGCGATATAATAATTCTGCCTCAATTTTTAGATCATCATTTTTGGTTTGAGTAAAAGTACCTACAGTGCGAATAGCATTGATAGAACCTTTACCGCAAACACCGCAACTTGAAGTGGTATAAAAATTGCGTTCAGCATTTTTAAGATTGGGTATTATATCGCTTGCCAGACTTACCTGTATTACATTTTCCCGGTTTTCAGCACAATCTATAAAATGGTGAGCAACATGACCGATATCCTTGTAATGTTTAACAATGCCTTCAGTAAATAAAAACCCGCAAGCCAGTTCAGCGTCGTGCCCGGGCGTACGCATAGTAACCGCTATGCTTTGAACTTTTCGCTCTTCCCGCAAACCATATCCCAGTTGTATTTCCAAAGGTTCTTCCACAGCCAGCGCATCTGAAGTCTCCTCATTTTCTGAGTCTGTTACTTTGGTAAGGGGTACATATTTAACTGAGCTTTCGGTCATATTACATACACAAATTAGAACTAAGATTGTTTGTTATAGGTCGTTCGTTGAATATGTTAAAGTACCACTAAAATCGTTTACATTCAAACAACTGATTCCCTTACCAGTTAACTAAAATTTTGAGTAAATTTGGCCGATGAAAATTAAGATATTGGCGTTCGGGATTTCCAAAGAAATATTCAATAGTTCTTCAGTACAGTTAGAAATTGCGAATGATGCCACGGTGTACAATCTAAAATATTTATTGGAGCAACAATACCCGCGACTTAAACAACTGGCGTCGTATATGGTGGCGGTTAATAACGAATATGCACTCCCAGGCGATACGATTCATGAGCGTGATGAGATAGCTATTATTCCACCGGTGAGTGGGGGATAAGCGTTGATTATGTCCATTCAATTTTACCACATTCCTATCTAACTCCTTATCCAAACCGGTCTCTCTTTAGGCGATTGTTGTTCCTTTTCCACTGCAACGGGCCAAATAGGTGAAATATTTACAATAGATATAAATAAAATGTTTATATATAATTACTAATTAACTGTTTTACAAAACTATATGGTAATATTTTACAAATTAACTTTGCCATATAGCTCACTTTTATATCTAATTTTATAAATATTAGTACTGTTTGTGAAGTACATAAATTATAATATTATATAATTTATGTAATATATTGTTTATTAAGTAATTATATAATATAAATTTCATTTAAATTTTGCCATAAAGCTCATATATTGCACGTTTTTATTGCGAAAATCATTAGCAAAAAAGCCCATATTTCTTATCCCAACAGAAAGAGCTATTTGACTTGCAGAAAAAAACATGGAATTTTAAAAACGAGATAAAGCACATCTGTTAACTGAAATTGCTTTTCAAAGCCTAATTTTGTAATGGCACTTCTATACAAACGATCATCAAATTGAACACGCAAATCAAAATATCCCCCTATTCTCTGGACATCCAATCTGCTATTGATTGGATTATGTCACCGGACTCAGGAGGTATTGATGTGTTCATTGGGACGGTGCGTAATGCTACAAAAGGCAAACCTGTAATGCAACTGGAGTTCGAGGCTTATGAGCCTATGGCCATTGCAGAACTGGAAAAAATAATGAAACAAGCGATGGAAAAATGGCCGGTGCAAAAAGTGCTGATTCATCACCGCACCGGGGTACTACAAGTAGGAGAAGTGCCGGTAATTATTGCAGTATCCGCAGCCCATCGCGCGGCCGCTTTTGATGCCTGCCGGTATATTATCGATACCCTGAAACAAACGGTACCGATATGGAAAAAAGAAGTATTCGAAGACGGCGAAGTTTGGGTTGCAGCGCACCCTTAAATAAAATCAAAAGTCAAAATTAAAAAGTCAAGAGGTGGTGTGCTATCAGGTAACATTCGTAAAATAAAATAACATGATTAAAGAGATTCAGTTGCACTCCGTACTTACCTGTCCGGAATGTGGGCATCAAAAGGAAGAAACCATGCCGACAGATACATGTCAGCACTTTTACGAATGTGAAAACTGTCACACAAACTTAAAACCTCTTACGGGTGATTGCTGTGTATTTTGCAGTTATGGAACAGTAAAATGTCCATCCATCCAACAGGGCATATCTTGTTGCGGTTAACTAATAACGCTGAATATGATTCCCAGCAACCAATCCCTGATCTGTTTGGCTTCGCAGGTGTAAGTACCAAATTCTATCCAGACATGATTGCCGTCATATTTCCAGGAGATAAAGCCGAATGAGTGGGGCGCTCCGGGGGACCACAATATCGGTAACAAACAAAAAGAAGTCACCTGCCGTAGGTGCGAAACCTATCCAGCCAACTCCCCCCTGCAAGCTTTTGACTTTTGACTTATCCCTCCTCCTCCAACCAGGCTTTCAACCCGCCTTCAAGGGAAAACACATTGGCATCCGGAAAATTCTTTTTAATGGTTTTTACTGCTTCAGCGCTCCGTTTTCCGGAGGCGCAGTATAGTATTGCTTTTGTATCTTTTTCGAGCCTTTTAATATAGGAATAGAGCTGATCCAGCGGTATGTGTTTACCGCCTATATTAAATTCTTCACGCTCTTCGTCGGTCCGGATATCTATTAGGTCGACGGAGTCTTGTGAAAGTTCTTTTTTAAGGTTTCCAACTGAAATTGTCGGGATGATCACTGTTTCGACCAGCCTTCTAATATGTGTTTGCGTTACCTCGCCGATTTTTATGACCCTGCTCTGCAGCGTCTGGACATCAAAAACCAAAACTTTTCCTGCAAGTAATTCGCCGGTTTTGGTAATATATTTTATTACCTCATTGGCCTGGATACAACCGATAATTCCTGCCAATGTTGGTATAACTCCCCCTTCGGCGCAATCGGGTATCTGGGCAGCGTCAACCTTCGGGAAAAGATCACGATAATTAGGGCTTTTAGCGCCATAGTCGTTTACCAAATTCCAAACAGCCACTTGCCCTTCATATTGATAAATTGCTCCGTACACCAGGGGCTTTCCAGCTATAACCGCGGCGTCATTCAGCAAATAACGCGTGTCAAAATTATCAGTACAATCAACTACTATATCGTAACCGGAAATAAGTTCTATTACATTTTGTGAGGTGATACGTACCTCATGCGCTACCAATCGAATACCCGGGTTCTGCTTTTGCAAACGTTCACAGGCCAAAGCGGCTTTTTTTTTGCCCACATCAGCTGGCCCGTACAATATTTGCCGGTGCAAATTACCGACAGAAATCGTATCAAAGTCGCCAATACCAAGGGTACCGATCCCCGCAGCCGCCAGGTATTGTGCGGCCGGGCAACCAAGCCCCCCTGCTCCTACTATCAACACTTTTGCATTTTGCAATAGCTCTTGTGTTTTCTCGCTAAAACCAGGCAAAGCTATCTGACAACTATATCGTAAAAACTCCTGATTCATTGTGCAGCCTCTTTTTGATTCAATACAAGCTTAACTTTCTCTAATTCTTCGGGCGTATTCACATTCGTCAGATCATCTGATTTTGGCGCATTTAGCAACGTTATTTCGCTATTTATTAAAACCTTACGTGGACAAGAATAGCCCTGCGACAAAAATGAAAGCAACACCGGGTAGCTTTTGGGCTCCCAAATGGTAATTAACGGTTCAGGAAAGTCGTCGAACGAGCTTTGATAAGCTGTAGCGATATTGGAGGCATTACGGTTAGCAATTAGATGCTGCAAAGTTGATTCACTTAGCAAAGGTAGATCACATGCAACCACCAGCCATGCGCTATTTGGATTGTGGCGGAAGGCAGATAAGATTGCTCCGAATGGCCCCAACCCGGTGAAAGTATCAGGAAGGCTTGCATATCCTCCGTCAATGTCCTGTTGTTGTTCCTGTCTGCATGAAATAAACACGTTGTCGCAAAAGCCTTTTAACATATCGGCTACGTGATAACGCTGCTCTTTTCCATATAGATTAACCTGGCCTTTATCAAAACCCATGCGCTCGCTTTTTCCGCCCGCCAGCACTAAGCCATTGAGTATCGGTTTTGCCGGCTGCATTTTATTTTCAAAAAAACCAATGATCTTTTCGGTTTTTTCTATACGATAGATCGGCAATTGTTGCCAGTTGGGGATGGCATCCTTTACAAAATCAAAAACCTCTGCTGCATCTTCAGCCAGCAAAATCATTTGAACATTGGTTAACTGTTCCAGCCGTTTTTGTAGAGATGCTTTTTTGCTTTCGCAGATGATGACCACCTGCGCCTTAGCCTGCTGATGGTTGCCGTTAACCAACACCAAATCAGCGCCGGCGAAAACCTCTCTTAATTTAAAGGCGTTAAAAGCTGAATTATAGTTTAGCTGACTATAATTTACATGGTCGGTATATTCTAACGCTGCTCCGTTTTCTAATCTGCCCGGTAACAAATCGAGATCATCCTGATGTGATGTATCCGCGTAAGCACATTTATATTTGGATGACAATATATTTATAACATAGCCCGCCAATAACTTTATAGTATCGCACTTACCGCCTACAAAAGCCCATTCATTCCTGCCAAGATTTCCTGTTGAAGGTCTTGCTATGTCCGCATGCTTTTTGTGCCTGCCAGTCGGCAGGTTATGCCCTTTTGAAATCACGTTTACCTCCTGTTTTTGATAACAGTTTTGTTTCTTTAATCACGATATCGTGGCTCATTGCCTTACACATATCATAAACCGTTAAGGCCGCAATTGACGCACCAACCAGTGCCTCCATTTCCACGCCGGTCTTAGCAGTGATGCTGGCTGTACAATCAATCATCACTTCCTGTTCTTCGCTTATACTTATAGTAATTTCACAATTATCCAAACCCAAAGGGTGACAAAGTGGAATTAGATCGCCCGTTTTTTTTGCGGCCATAATACCGGCAATTATTGCAGTTTGAAATACAGAACCTTTTTTTGTTAACAAATCGCCATTAGCCAAATAAGTCATTATTTCTTTGGGCAACGAAACGATACTTCGCGCGGTCGCGGTGCGATGCGAAACGGTCTTTCCGCTTACATCAACCATCGTTGGGTTGCCTTGACTATCTATGTGACTTAGCATTATTGTTTGATATTGTTCGATTTCACCGATTGTTAGTTATTGATTTCACCGATTATAGTATGATTCCACCGATTATTGTATGATTTCACAGATTTTCATGGCTATTCAAAAGCGCCACACCCTGAATACTTCACCTCTTTTAAACACACTTTTCTCCATGGGTAATTCCATAAAAGCATCTGTCTCGGCTAAGTTAGCAAAATCACCCGATCCATTTCCTTCAAGCGGCGTTGCCATTAGTTGGCAATATTCATTGCTATGGAGTTTAACCTGTAAAAAGCACTTTAGCTGTACTGGAAAGCTGTAGCGATTATTTAAAACCGCGTAAACCGGCGGGGTTAATTCTTTGCCAAGCGTCAACTCCAACCATGGCAAAAAATATCGGTGCAAACACAAAAAAGTAGCCACCGGGTTACCCGGGAACGCGAATACCAACGCACCATTTTCATGCTTGCCAAACCAAAAAGGCTTGCCGGGTCGCTGCTCTACTTTATGGAACAGTTTTTCGACTTTCAATTCGTTCAAAGCCTTGGGTATATAATCAAACTTACCCATGGATACGCCGCCACTCAATAACAATACATCATAGTTTTGCAGGCAATCCTTCAGTTGCGCTTTTATTATTTCGGGATCGTCGGGAATATGGAGCATACTGGCTTCTATTCCATGTTGTTTTAAAACCGCCTGAACGGTATAACAATTGGAACGCCTTATTTGGTAAGGCGAGGGTGTTTGAGAAACCTCCACCAACTCATTACCTGAAGAAAGAATAGCTATCCGCGGCATTTTTTTAACTCTTAATTCCGCTTCGCCAACTGATGCGATAAGACCAATGAGGGCGGGAGTTATTAACTGCCCCGAATGTGCAACCGGTTCGTGCTGCTTTTTATCTTTGCCCTTATAGTGGATATTCTGTCCTTTTTTTATTTCTTCAGTAGTGAGTGTAGCAAGTCCAGCACGAACTTCCAGGTCTTCATAACGCACAACCGTATCTGTTGTACCAGGCAATATTGCCCCTGTCATTACTTCGATACATTCGTTGTTTTCTTCAATATCAACCGGATCGTTGCCCGCTGCCTGGGTGGCCTTAATACGAAAGGTGCTTATCCCGCTTTGAATTGAACTATAATTTACAGCTACTCCGTCCATCGTAACCCGGTTAAATGGTGGCAAATCCCTGTCGGCTTTGATGTTTTCGGCCAATACCCTTCCAATTGCCATTTGAAAAGGGATAATTTCAGCACCATAATCCGTCACCTGTGCAAGAATTATTTTTTCAGCTTCCTCAACAGTAATCATATCTTCGGCTTGTATTATTTTTATCCCCCTATGGTGGCCATAGATTCATGGACACCTATATTTTCTTTTCTCAATCGTTCTGCTTCCCAACCGTCTTTTGCCCGGGTGTTAAAGGCTTTTGCCAAGGTATTTTCTATTTCTTCATTACCAACACCCTCACGAACTAAATTTTTAATATTCAATATCCCGTTATCGTAAAGGCAGGTTTTTAATTCTCCAACCGGCGTTATGCGTATGCGGTTACAGGTTCCGCAAAAAGTACGGGAATATGCCGCAATTATACCCACACTTCCCTTATGGCCAGGTATTTGATAGTTGTAGGACGTAGAGTAATCGTCGTCGCGTATCTTTTGTATTGTGGGATATTTTTCTGTTATTTCTTCTAAAATGCGCAAATAGTCCCATTTCAGTCCTTCGTAAACATGCCCATCGCCATTAAATGGCATCTCCTCAATGAAACGTACACTTACCGGCAAGTCCTTGGTGAGGTTAACCAACGGAATAATATCCTGAACGTTTTTGCCTTCCATTACCACAGCGTTTATCTTAACGTCAATATCATTGCTTAAGCTCTGTTCTAATGTTTCCATCACATTCGAAAATTCATCCCTGCCGGTAATGCTAAAAAAACGATTAGCATCTAACGTATCCAAACTCAAATTTATCGAACTGACCCCGATAGATTTTAATTCCTTAATATAAGGAGCCGTCAAAACGCCGTTGGTAGTTATTGTTAATTCGTTTAGTCCGTTTAATTTTGAAAGCGCCGTTAAAAACTGCATGATATCTTTACGAACAAATGGTTCCCCGCCGGTAATGCGGATTTTTTCAATACCCATTTTCACCAATAGCGAACAAATCCGGAGCATTTCCTCGTAGCTCATGAGCTCATTTCTGGAAAGCCAGTTAAGGCCTTCTTCGGGCATACAATAAAAACAGCGCAGGTTACACCTGTCCGTTACTGCCAGCCTCAGGTAATTTATTTTACGTCCGTGATTATCTGATAACAACTTTTGTCCTTTTTAAAATCCAAACCAAAAAATGGTAGCGACTGCATGTTTATAAATCAAATCTCGATTTACCAGGCGTTCCTATGTAACGCTATGTGCCGAAATCTATTTTTTCTACCAACGAAACGTCCCTTCGGGACGACTAGTGGGTAGAAAAAAGTAAATAGCTCCTCACGTTCCATAGGAACGTTTCGTGCTTACGCGGTAAATTGATTTGCGCTTCAACCAATTTACATTTGCTTTTATTTCCGTAAAGGTAAATATTACAAATCTCTGCAATGTTGTCTAATTGTATTTTTTATGTTTTTTAAGTGGCTGAAAAAGCTTCAAGCGTTTTCACAATTTGAACTGCATTGCCCTATATTTGTTGTTAAGTAAAAACATATTTACAATAATGACCGGTTTAATTATCCTGGCAGCCGGCTCATCAAGCAGGCTGGGTACGCCAAAACAGAACCTAATTTACCGCGGACAAACTCTTCTACAAAAGGCAATTGAAACAGCTATCAGTTCCGTTTGCAAGCCCGTAATTGTTGTTTTAGGTGCGAATGAGAGCACAATAAAGCCGACGATAACAGACATGCCGGTAAACATTATTTACAACCCCGACTGGCAGGAAGGGATGGCATCGTCTGTAAGACTTGGCATAAAAGAAATGCAAAAAACAAAGCCTGTTGCCGATTCAGTTATTTTAATGCTTTGCGACCAACCCTTTGTTGACGCCAACATTTTAAATACTTTGGTTGAAGCCAAAACAAATAACAAAGCGGGTATTTTTGGATGCGCTTACAATAATACTATAGGTGCACCTGTTTTATTCGATGATGTCTATTTTGATGATTTGCTTTCGCTAAGGGGACGGGAAGGCGCTAAAAAACTTTTAACTAAATATAAAGATAAAGTTATTTCTGTGCCTTTCCCTTTAGGAAGTTTTGATATTGATACTGTGGAAGATTATGAAAGGATAAAAAATAACCACCAACTTTAAATCCCTGATGAGTTGTTAGGACTTAAAATTGGGGGCTTACTTTTTTGACTAGCAAGTTATTTCGTTAGAAACTTATAAATCGTAATCGTTTTATAAACTGTACCTGGCCTAAGAACCGTTGAAGGGAACTGCGACTGATTTGGTGAATCAGGATAGTGCTGGGTTTCCATAGCAAAAGCCGTCCGTTTATCGTCTTTTTTACCGCCAAGCATGGTATTGCTGCCGCTCATAAAATTGCCGCTGTAAAATTGTATACCTGGCTCTTCTGTAAATATTTCCATTTTTATACCGCTTTTGTCGCCGGTTACTGTAGCAATTGGCGTGTTCAGGTCATGTTTGTCCAACACATAGTTGTGATCGTAACCCTGTCCATTCTTCAACTGCTCATTATTATCATTAATTCTCGAGCCAATTTCAGCTGGCTTTGTAAAATCGAAAGGAGTTCCGGCTACGGGCGCGATATTCCCCAACGGAATGGACGTTGGATCGATAGGTAAATAATTAGCTGCTTTAAGTTCAACAGTATGATTTAATATAGTACCGCTTCCAATACCGTTAAGATTGAAATAAGAATGGTTAGTTAAATTTACGATGGTCGGTTTATCCGTGGTGGCCTCATAGCTTATCTTAACTGCATTGTCGTCGGTAAGCTCATAAGTTACCTTACAATTCAGGTTACCCGGATAACCTTCTTCCATATCTTTCGATAAATAAGTAAGCTCCACGGTGCTGTCGTTTAATTGTTTTGCATCCCAAACTACAGCATTAAAACCCTTTTGGCCGCCGTGCAATGTATTTGGCTTGTTATTTATAAAAAGATCATATTGTTTGCCGTCCAACACGAAATGCCCTTTAGCTATTCGGTTTCCATACCTGCCTATGGTTGCGCCATAATACGATCCTAACGATTTTACATAACCGTCGATATCATCAAAACCAATAACCACGTCAATCAGTTTGCCCGTTTTGTCCGGCACCAAAAGACTCACCAAATGGCCGCCATAGTTGGTAACGGCAGCTTCCACACCATTTTTATTTTTTAATATATAAAGGTGGGTTTGTTTGCCGTCTATTGTTTTTTCAAATCCGGCGGATGCCGGTAACATTACGGTTGTGGTGCTGTCTGTCATGGTCGTATCGGTAGATGCTTTTTTTGCTGGCTGATTGCAAGCGGCCAAAGATAATATACAAAGCGCTAAAAATATTGCGGATGGGTTTTTAAATGGTGTATTCATAGTGGGTAAATTAACTAAGTTATGTTTATAGGTTTTAATTTGATTTGTTCTTATTTTCCATTTAATTGCTTTATCAGGGCAACTTCCTCTTCTTTATAAGGCGTGCCGTCTTTTCTAAAAACGTCATGAAACCACAGCTTGGGTTCAGCACCGTCCGGCATTGGGGTATCCCACGCATAAATGGTATTTGTTTTACCGCTAACAAAGCCCCAATTTATCGCGCCAACATTTTCTTGTTTCAACATTGGCATGGTGTTTTGAAAAGTGCTGTTGCGCAAACGGGCCATATATTCTGTGCATATTAAAGGTCGGTTGTAAAGCTGTAACATTTTGATAACAATCCGATGCATATCGGGAACATTGTAGTCATGATAGGTGATCACGTCTGAATGTTTCAACTGGTACTCATTTAAATCTTTCAGGTCCCAGCTCCAAAGACCTGCACTAATCGGCTGATCCGGATTAATTGCGTGCGCCCAGGTGAATGCGCCCGATAACAAAGGCAACGACTTATTCTTTTTATCGCTATTTCCGGGTTCGTTATATAAATCCCATAAAAGGATCCGTTTATCATGTTTAAAGGTGGTGAGTATGTCATCCACATAAGCCTTAAGCTCCAGAAGTTTTGATTGATCTGTTACAACCCCGCCTGGGTCCTGCATCCAGCCCGAATTGTGAATTCCTTTTTTTGGCTCTGGCTGCTTGCCGGGTTTGGGTGTGGGATTCCAGCAGTCATCAAAAAAAACGAAAATGGTTTGGATATGGTGCTTATCGGCAATGTCCAGGTATTTGTTTACCCGTCCTTTAAACCCTTTGTGGTCTTCCTTCCAGGCCACGCTATGCAAAAACACTCGCATTGTATTAAAGCCTATACCCTCGGCATAACCTAATTCCCGGTCGATGGTTGCGGGATCGAAGGTATCAGCCTGCCACATTTCTAATTGATTTATGGCAGTGCTCGGAATAAAATCCGACCCATTTATCCATTTGTGTTGAGCGTACCACGCATTCGCCTTTTCAGTTGACCAGATATTTGAGATCTGTTCTTTTTGTTGCTGAGCGTACACTGCGCAAACAAAAAATAACAGCAACGAGGTAATAAAAATTGATTTTCTAATATTCATAGATTTATTTTGGTTTAATCGGTAAACCAAATTTGATAAAAATAAACGTAAGTTTAACATTTAAAAATCAATTTCATTACTAGGGTCCGAACCATCTAGTTTAATTGATATACAATTGCCTCATAGGGTTTAAGCGTCCCATCTTTTGAAGGGTGATCATAGTTTCCAATCATTAACGTTGCGCTATTGATATTTGCACCAGTGTTTGTAGAAGCGGTTTTGTTGGTAAAATTCAGCATCACTAAAAGTTTTTTTCCATCCAGTTCCCGGGTATAGCAATAGGTATCGGGGTTTTGCTTATCCAAAAGTGTATATTTTCCATAAACTAAAACAAGGTTATCTTTTCTGAATTTTACAACTTTTCTGAAGTAATTTAATACAGAATTCGGATCCTTTTCCTCGGCAGCTTCGTTAATGGTTTTATAATTCTTATTCACGGCTATCCATGGCTTACCTATTGTAAAACCAGCGTTTTGAGTATCATTCCATTGAAAAGGTGTCCGACCGTTATCTCTCGATTCAAATTCAATACGTTTTAAATATTTTTGCAGATCGTTGCCGAGGGTTTTTTGGTGCTGGTATTCATTAAGGGTCTGCACATCCTTATAATCCTCAATCTTATCAAAGCCCGGGTTAGTCATGCCCAATTCATCGCCATAATAATAATATGGAGTTCCTCGCATGGTCATTAAAAAGGTGGTCAGCATTTTTGATGATACTTCTCTGAATTGCGGACTGTCATTACCAAACCTGGTTACTAACCTTGCCTGGTCATGATTGGCCAGAAAGATTGAAAGCCAGCCCTTTTCGGCGAAAGTATTATCCCAATGCGTAAAAACTTCTTTAAAATGCAGCAGGCTGTAACCCTCCGGCTTTGCGATATTAACGCCGTCGAACGCATAAGCCATATTCAATTCGTGCCTGTCGGCATCCACCAGGTTATGGGCATCTTCAACAGTATTGCCGGCTCCTTCGGCCACACTCATAACATTGTATTTACTCAACACCTCTTTGTTCATTTGCTGCAAATAACCGTGCAGGTTGCCTTGCATACCATAATACCGGTTAAAGTTTGTTTCGAAACCTTTTGGGAAACCCGGAAATGTGGTATCCTTCGCTGCGTATTGAAATGCATCCAGCCTGAACCCGTCAATGCCTTTATCCGCCCAGAATTTCATCATATCATATACTTCCTGGCGTACTTTTGGATTTTCCCAGTTAAGGTCTGGTTGTTTACGCGAAAAGTAGTGTAGATAATAAGCATTGGTAAGCGAATCATACCTCCAGGCATCGTGATTCACATCGAATAGACTATAGCGATACGGCGGCTTACCCTGTTCGGCATTCCACCAATGATAATATTCACGGTACGGACTTGTTCTGGAGCTGCGGCTTTGTTTAAACCATTCATGTTCGTCGCTGCTGTGATTAACCACCAGGTCCATTACCAGCTTAATACCACGGTCATGCAAGCCCTTTAAAAGTAAATTAAAGTCGTCCATCGTACCGAAATCTTTCATAATATTACGATAATCGCTTACATCATAACCATTGTCATCATTTGGTGAGCTGTAAATTGGGTTGAGCCAAATCACATCAACACCCAAACTTTTGATATAATCGAGCTTCGAAATGATACCCTTTAAATCGCCGACGCCATCGCCGTCATTGTCTTTGAAACTACGGGGATAAATCTGATAAACAACAGCCTCTTTCCACCATTTTCTATCTAAATTATCCTTTGTACCTGATTGCTGTGAATAACAAAAGCACGATGATAATATAAAAGCTGTAGCAATAACTGCGCTTTTAAAAATTGAGCTGTTCATAAGTGGCTTATTATTTAAGTTTATTATACATATGTAACAATTTTCCGGCAGTTTTACTCAGAATAGTTGAAGGAATATTTAATCCTGAAGGATTAGCTCCATATGGATATTAGCCCTTTCATAGGGTGAAGGAACGCCTGTGATCTTCCTGAACCCCAATTTTTGATACAGGTTAAGAGCAGGTTTAAGCGCGGTATTGCTTCCCAGGTACAGCCTTTTTGCATCAATCTTTTTCGCCAATGCAATGGCTTCTTTTCCTAACATCAAACCTATTCCTCTTCCTTTAGCTTCGGGCGATACTGCCATCTTTGAGAGTTCAAAGGTGCCATTCTCCATCTTAACAAGCGCACAAGTACCTACAGGGTTACCTTTGTATAGGGCAAAAAGTATTTGTCCACCTTTGTCAATAATATATTCCTCAGCATGATCGAGTGCTTTATAATCAGCCTCCTCCATTTTAAAATAAGCGGTTATCCATTCCACATTAAGTTGTTTAAATGCCTCAAGGTATTGGGGTTCAAATTCAACTATTTTAACCTCTCTGCTTTCCCTTAATTTCCTTTCATCCTTAACCCGTGTCAGCATGTTTTTTTGTTCTAAAAGAAACTCCCATTCTTCAATGGCATTCCAGATATTATTTTGCGTTTCCGCGAGAGCAGTTTCGACGGCGGCATTTACATCAAGAAATTGAGCCTGAGCACGTTTGTTAATTTCTAAACCCTTTTGGGTAAGCTTTACATAGTTTTCACGACCATCGTTGCTATTTGCCGCTTTCATCACCACACCTTTTTTTATCATTTCTTTAACAGTGGTGCTAACCGAAGGATGGGAATGGCCTATCTTCTGCGCAATACCTGTAATAGATTTCTCCTCCCCTTCCGACAGTACATAAAAAACAGGAAACCATTTTGGTTCTATGTCAACCTGATAAAGTGAATAGACTTCGACAGCTTGTTCGGTGAGCAAATCACTTAACCTGCGGAGCCGGCTACCTAAAGCCATCTTCCCGACTTTCGAATAAAAATCCATATTTATGTAATTAATTACGTAATTGATTACACAAATCTAGAAACTCTATTCTTTGTTTCCAAATAATTCTACGAAGTTTTATTTATACAAAAATAATGTCATTTCGACCAAAGGGAGAAAACCTCTAAAACATACAAAGCGAACTGTGCAATTCGAACATGCAATGCGACGATGTATTACGTAAAAGTCTTCCCCATTGGTCGAAATGACAATAGCGGTGGATATCTATGGGATATATCTTATCAGAATATTTCCGAAATCGAACATCTCCAAAGGAGTCCTTTGGACCGATATCCGAAATTAAAATTCTATTTGTAAAGTTTCAAGCCCTTGTCTGCTTCAGTCGCCTGGGTTATGCTTATAGCTGCACCGCCCCCATTTGCCAATTTAAGATTAAGTTTTGTTCCGGCGGTCACTAAATATTTGGTGATCTTATATTCCTCCGGGTTTTTCTTCCAGTCAGCATTATCTGTATCAGCGTATATCGTGGCAACATATTTTATTCCTTTGTCCAGAAACTCTAGCGGTATCATCGCGTTGCGTCCGTTTTCATTGGTAATGGCGCCAATAAACCAATTTGCTGTTCCTTTTGCTTTTCTGGCAGTGGTGATATACTCTCCCGGTTCGGCTTCTATAATTTTGGTATCATCCCAATCAACAGCTACATCCTTTATAAATTGAAAAGCATCCATATGTTTTTCATAATTTTCGGGCATGTCTGCGGCCATTTGAAGAGGGCTGTACATAGTTATATACAGCGCCAATTGCTTACATAATGTAGTTTGAACCTGGCGTTCCGGATCGGCCGTATACCCCTTGATTTTAAATATACCGGGGGTAAAATCCATCGGGCCGCCCATCAGGCGGGTAAATGGCATAATAGTTTCATGGTTTGGCTTGTCGCCACTTCCGAATGCATTATACTCATTGCCTCTGCCGGCTTCACTTGCCATCCAATTAGGATAAGTACGCTGTAAACCCGTGGGCCTCACAGGCTCATGATTATCGAGCATGATGTGGTACTCGGCGGCCTTTTTAGCAACACGCACGTAATGCTCAACCATCCACTGCCCGTCGTGATGTTCTCCTCTCGGAATAATTTTTCCGACGTAGCCAGTTTTTACCGACGTATAACCATACTTATTCATAAAACGGAAGGCGGTATCCATTTGCCGTTCATAACTCGTCGCCGAGGCAGCTGTTTCATTATGCATGATCATTTTCACTCCTTTGGAGGCGGCATAATCAGCTATCTCTTTCACATTAAAGTCGGGGTAAGGGGTAACATAATCAAAAACGAACTCATTCCAGTTGCCGAACCATTCTTCCCAACCGGTATTCCAGCCTTCTACTAAAACACCCGATATGCCATTCTTCGAAGCGAAATCGATATACCTTTTTACATTAGCCGTAGTCCCGCCATGTTTTCCGCTTGGGATAAGTTTTCCATCAGCACCAAGCGTATCCAAACTATTGCTATAGCTCCAGGTGCTTTTACCCGTTTGCATCTCCCACCAAACGCCCACGAATTTCATAGGCTTAATCCATGATGTGTTCTCTATTTTAGAAGGCTCATTAAGATTGAGAATAAGTTTAGACGCCAATATATCAGGTGCGTTGTCACTCACAACTATTGTGCGCCAGGGTGTTTTGCAGGGCGCCCGCATATAAGCTTTATTGCCAACTGCATCAGGTACCAGGGCAGCCGTCAGTTTATACGTCTTCGTATCCACATGCAACTGCATGGAGGTGTAATTGATCAGCGCAGCTTCGTGAATATTGATATAAAGCCCATCAGCTGTTTTCATCATTAATGGTGTTTGTATGCCATATTTATCGGGAACATACCTCACACCAATATCAGTGGCAGACTTTGCCAATACCGAAGCATCTACCTGGCTAATTGGCGAAATTGTATAAGGATACTCGTTGCTGTCGTAGTCGCCGGGTATCCAAAAAGTTTTATTATCACCGGTTAAGCTAAACTCTGTTAATTCATCTGATACAACAAAATATTTCAGATTAGGCTGTTGGGGGAATTCATATCTGAATCCTACCCCATCTTCAAATACTCTGAAAACGATATCCAATAGCCTGTTTGGAGCATTCTGCTGTTTCAAATGAACTGTTAATTGCTGATAATGATTACGAATTTTGTTTACTTCGCCCCATACCGGCGTCCAATTTTCATCAACGGTAGTCTTTTCAGAGCCGGCTATAAAAAAGTGCTTATCAAATGAGGTATCGTTAGCCAGCTTAATCCCTAAATATGAATTATTTATTACCGGTTTATCACCAAATAAAACTTTATAGACAGGCCTGTCATCTGCGTCGAGCATAAAATCAAGCTTTATTTTGTTCATGCTTACCTGTATCGATTGGCCGTTTTGGGCCCTTACTTCACAAAATATTACCAGGGTAAATAAACAGATAAATATTTTTTTCATTTAAATAGTACTTTTCGGTTAAAAATTGATTGGCTCGTGCCTATCGTATAGTGTTGTTAATTGTTAATTTTTTTATCGATAAACCGGGGGTTATATTCATGAGAATATTCTGGTTTAAACCCTTTAAAGAGGTCTTTATAAAAACTGTAAAATTCGCTGCTAAAAGTGTAAGTAATCCTGTCACTCCTGTATGGCTTGTCGGTAATACCCTCAGGGGTAACAAAATGAAGTATTACTTTGTTATTTTGAAGAACGCCCACGTCAACCGGGCCCACCTGCATCGAGAACTTTGTCGACGCCAATCCGGCTTCAACATCTTTAGTTTTATCGTTCACCTTAAGTACACGCCTTGATGTAAGTATGGTTACAACTTCAATCGAATCTTCCCATGATGGAGGTATAACTTCTTTTTGAAAACTTACAACGGGTATATTAAAAGGGTATGGTTTTATATCATGCCTGTATTTCTTAAAAAAAACAATGGCGATGTCTTTGCCTTCATAAGGAGATGGCACACCTTTCCAAATGCTTTTATAATAATTCAGCAGTATAGAAAATCCTTCGTTATGATTAATTTCAGGTGCCAAATGATGGCCTTCGGGATAATCATTCCAGGTAATTATATTAATTATTGGCGCATTTTGCTTTATACCAAATTCAAACAACTTGCGAAAGTTATAAGACAAACCAGTAATTATCTGCTTTCGATCAACGTTATTTATGCCCGCATTTACCGCCGCTTCGGCCGAATGATACATATCCCAGGTTCCCTTTTTTAATAGTTTGGATGTATAAAAATCACCAAAGACTGACGCTGTAAAGGTACGATGCCGAAGCTTACATTGAGGGGCCACCATGTTGCCGATATAATCCTTGCGGCATGGCAAAGTCCATATCCAGGTTGCAGGGAAATAATCCAAAAAATCATTTAGCTCTTTTCGCCCTATTTCTTTGTTGACTGTAAAAACACATGCAAACCGTTCATGTACTGCATCGGCAAGCCTCTTATAGGCTCTTGCTATATAAAACTGATCAGGTAAACCTTGTTTTTCAACCGGAATATCCGCCAAATGTTCTCCATCCCATTGATAAACAATCAACCGCCCATCCGGAGTTCGCAGCCAGTGGGGATTATTTCTTCCAACCTCATCTAATATACCGTTCATTCGTTTTGCAAATTCGGCAACTTTTATTGCTTCGGAACCTCCATTGGGATGTGATATGCAAAAAGTAAACTTAAAATCGATATGTTTTTTATCTGCTACCCTAAAATACGCTTTAATAATATCGTCCCATTTAGTAGCGCCCAAAATGTAGTAAAACTGGAAGCCGTCAATGCCCGATCTTATTGCCGCACGCATTTGAAACTCAACAGCCTCATCCAGCGATGCTGAACTAAACAAACTGTCGTCCATAACTTTTACCTGGGTAAGTCCCCCCAAAGTCGCCGTTATATTTCCGGTTGGAGAATAATAGGCCGGGTTACCGCTGTCTTCAATTTCGTGCCCTTTAAACCGCATAATATTGGTCATACAATGAGCTATCACCAGCTTTTGACTGGTAAGTGGCAAACTATATTCCGGAAGGTTTTTTAGAGAATCCTGAGCTTTAGCGTTTCGGAAAAAAAGGCTAAACACCACACAAAAAACTACTATCCGGATTTTCCGGGAAACGTATATCAAATGCATACCTGGGTCTTAATTTTTAAAAAAAGTGTAAAGCCATCTCACCTGCTTTACACTTATTAATCAACTATTAGTAACCGGGGTTCTGCTTAGCTTTAGAATTTGTGTTTATCTCATTCAATGGAATAGGCCATACATAAGATTTATTATCGTCAAAAGTTAACGGAGGAATTCCTATGGCTGTTTTATAATATGCAGCTTCTGAATCACCCAATTTCCACCTGCACACATCAAACCACCACGTGCCTTCGTTAAACAATTCGGCCCAACGTTCATAGTACAACGGATTGTGGCCTAAAACGGGATCGGGACTCAGAGGGTTTGCAGCTGGAGTAACATCGGTTAGTGATTTATAATCAATAGCCGAAGGCGTAGTTATAGGCAAACTATAAGCCCGGCGTTTTACTCTGTTGAGGTATTCAAGGCCGTTTACATTGTCGCCAGAACCTATGCAAGCCTCAGCATATAATAAATAAACATCAGCTAAACGAAGCAGGTAGTAATCCCACTTATCTGAAACGACAGTAGTATTCGCAGATATATTGTAATCAATTGGCGAGTATTTTCTCAGCGACCATCCATATGTTGAAGACATTGGATTCACTGCAATCAACGCCCAATGTATGCCATCAAATTGTACTGAATCAACCCTGGGCTGCAGTGCATTTACGTATAAACGTGGGTCGGTAGTATTGTTTGTCCTTAACTGCAACGCGGCCTGTTGATATACAGGGTCTAATACCTGCTGCTGGTTGAAATAAGTGGGTCCTACCGTTGCATTATATTTAGGATTTGCAACCAACGGGTAGTTACTCCCAAGCGTATAACCAAAACGCAAAATATTCTGATCATGGATATAAAAATTGAAGCCATAACCCAAAAACTGTATCTGGTTTTGTGTGCCGTCGTAAGGAGTTGACCCATTATATCCGCCAAAAGTAACAGCAGGCCATAAAAGGCCATCAATAGTTGCTGAATTTGCAACGCCGCTATAAATACCATACCCCCCTTGTGGATTAGAATCTATATATAGCTCGAGCAATGATTCGCTGTTGAATTTATTACTTCCGTTAAATGCATTGTGATAGGTAGCGTACGGCATTAATGTTTTACCACTACTCGTTATTACGTCAAGCAAAGTGGTTTTAGCATTAGCCCAGTCCTGGGTGTAAACGTAAGCTTTACCTAACAACCCTTTTGCCGACCATTCCGTAGCCCGTGCAAGATTTGCAGCGTCCCAAACTTGTCCTTTAAGTAGTGTTGCGGCTTGTTTTTCATCACTTATAATTAAAGCCCATACATCTTTTACAGAGCTTCGTGCTACTTGCGTTGCAGCTAAATTTTGAGGCACTTCAGTATAGAGTGGAACTCCGGGTTTGTCGCCGTTTACACCGCCCGCCTGCATATATGCTTCGCCATAAAAACATTCAAGCTGCATATAATACCATCCCCTAAGGCAATAAGCCTGGCCAATTATCAAGTTAACAGCAGCCTTATCTACAGATGGGTCTGTTTTTAATAATACGCCCGCTGCATAAATAGTAACATTACAATTTTTTACACCTGCGTATAAGGCATTCCATGTTTCCTGTGCACCTCCATTTCCTACGGAAAGGTTGTTAGCCGCCATTTCGGCGGTAAATGAAAAAGGATTTCCGTTAAGCGTGTGCGTTGATTGTCCCAACATCCTTGGCAAAAGGTCAAAACCAAATAAGCCAACATCCCTCAAATTAGAGTAGCATGATACCAGGACTGTTTGCAGCTGTGTAACGGTTGTCGGATACGTGCTGCTGCTGTATGCGTTTGGAGGCCCAACATTAACCGGGGCTTTTTTACATCCCGCCATCAAAATAAATGCGAGTGCTGCTATATATTTTTTCTTTATCATTTTAATAAGTTTTGAAGGTTATTACTAAAAACTAACATCAAGTCCTGCTGAAAAAATCCGGGCCTGAGGATAATTTGTTACCGCATCAATACCCTGCGTAGTCGGGCTAATAGCCCCTCCTGTAGTAAATGCGCTGCCCAGTTCAGGATCAAGCCCTTTATATTTTGTAATGATGAATACGTTGTCTGCCATTACAAAAATCCTCAGGCTTTTAATGCTGATCTGTTTCAGAATATTATTAGAAAAAGTATATCCTAGTTGCAGGTTTTTAAGCTTCAAATAGGAGCCGCTTTCAACAAAATAGCTATTTACCGAAGAGTAGTTTTGATTTTGATCCAATGCATTTCCGCCTCCGGCAACCGGGCTAAGCAGTCTTGGTTGCGATGTAAGGCCGTTTGAACCTAAGAAGGAATCGTGGAAAACCTGCGATGTAGTATTTCCATCCTGAAAAAGCGATTGTTCATATGCTTTTACTCCATTAAACAGTTGTACACCGGCAACGCCATTAAATAATGCGGCTAAATCAAATCCTTCATAGTTAAGGCGGATATTAAATCCGTAGGTAAATTTGGGATTTGGGTTTCCAATAACCTGCCTGTCGTTTTGATCAATTTTACCATCACCATTTATATCCTGGTATTGCAAATCTCCTATATCAGCTTTATGGCCATTAACAACTTGCTTTTGAGCGGTGGCCGCATCTGTAAATATTCCCAATACCTTGTATCCATAGAACGAACCAAAAGGCAAGCCTACCTTGGTAATTGTTAATTGTTGGTTAGGCATTTGATTAAAGCTGGTATTACCCATGCTATAATAATTATAACCACCATACACTGCATCAGTTGCGGCTCCACTTAACTTGGTTACTTTATTTTGATTATAGCTTAAATTTGCACTTACATCAAACCCGAGCTTACCAATTTTATTCCGATAACCGGCCATGAATTCAAACCCCTTATTGTCAACATCCCCGATATTTGTAATATAGGGTTGAGAAAACCCCGAACTTGCGGATAAAGGTAACTGATAGATTAAATCAGAAGTCTTTTTGTTATACCATTCAGCTGTGAAATACAAACTACCATGCAATGCTTCCCCATCAAAACCCAAATCAGTTTCAGTAACTGTTTCCCAATGCAAATTTGGGTTAGGTATGCTGGTTAACGTATTTGCTATTTGAAATGGTTGACCAGGAGCGAAACCTTGTGCACCACCGGTTATTCCGGTAGCTGTCTGGAACTGGCTATAGGTTGAAGTAAATGAATATGGCGAAACGTTGGAGTTACCAAGCTGTCCATAACTTCCGCGAAATTTAAAGCTATTTATACCAGGTAACGCGCTTTTAAAGAAAGGCTCCTCACTGATTGTCCAGCCGACAGATGCAGCGGGAAATATACCTTTTTGTTTATTAGGTCCAAACACATCGTAGTTAGCATCTTGCCTTATAGAAGCAGCTAAAAAATAACGCTCGTTATAATTGTAATTCACTCGTCCAAATAGCGATTGGATAAGCCCTTGGGGGTCATATGTACCTGAAAGGCCCAGGCTTGAAGCGGAAGTTTGAATATACGAATAACCGGGTTGACCAATTGAACTCATTTGTGAATAGATGTTATTTGTTTTGTTAACGATCTGTTCATAACCAGCCAAAGCCGTGATATTGTGTTTTTTGAAACTTTGATTATAGCTTAACACATAATTGGTAAGTAACTGACTACTTTGTGCGTATGACTTACTGAGGCCATTAGTTGTAGATGCAACAGGGCCAAAATTATAAGAGTTCTGAAAAAAATCAGTTGTTTGTAAATAATAGCTGTACCCTAAAGTGGTCCTGAAATCAAGGTGAAAAGGAAGTTTCAAATCAGCATATGCATTTCCCTGAAAATTATTTTTCACATCCTGTGCACCTGCTGAGTTAATTGCTCCTAAAGGATTTGGCCCACCAAAAGCAATTTTATATCCCGGAGGCTCTGTCCCATAGTTTCCATCCGGGTTATGAATAGGGATAATAGGCTGCGTACGAAACGGCGCATTATGCAAATCGGCCTCGGCACCCACGAGCGGTGATGTTATGCGTTGGGATACGGCTATTTGCTCACCGATGGTAAGATATTTGCTTAGCTTATAGTCGGTATTAACACGTGCCCCACCGATATTTGAGTAATTTTTGAGAAAAATGCCGGTTTGCTGATTATAAAATCCCGAAGCCAGATAATTTATATTATTTGAAGCACCGGAAATTGATAAATTGTAATTTTGTTCGGTACCATTCCGGTATAATTGATCAACCCAATTAGTGTTAGCAAGCGTATCAGTTTTGGTAGCGCCTGCAAAGAATGTTGGATTAACAAGGTTTTGCAACTTAATAAAGTCATCGCGGTTAAGTAATTGTATTACTTTGGGTTTGGTAACACCATACCTCGAGCTGAAATTGATTGCAGGGGGAGCTCCGGCGTTTGTTCCTTTTTTTGTTGTTACCAGTATTACACCGCCGGCAGCAGCAGAGCCATAAATTGCGGCAGACGCCGCGTCCTTGGCAACATCAATTGATGTGATGTCCTGGGGGTTCTCGTTATTCAAGTCAGCTTGTCTAACACCATCAACGAT
Source organism: Mucilaginibacter sp. (assembly GCA_036498965.1). GTDB lineage: Bacteria > Bacteroidota > Bacteroidia > Sphingobacteriales > Sphingobacteriaceae > Mucilaginibacter. Next base: position 104,445 of record DASYEP010000052.1, on the reverse strand, counting down.
ATACAGCGGATTGGGTTGATAAAACGATGCCACACCCCGTATTATAACTTGCGGAACCGCATCGGGCTGAGCTGAAGTTGTAATTACGTTAACGCCGGCTACCCTTCCCTCCAATCCTTCAATAGGATTTGTTATCGGCTGATCCTTAAAGACATCGCCTTTTACTGAAGCAATTGAGCCGGTAAGGTCTTTACGTTTTTGCGTACCGTAACCAACTACTACTACTTCATTCAGTCGCTGTGTTTCTGCAGTTAGCTGAACATCGATTGAAGTTCGGTTAGATACAGGTATTTCCTGCTTTATAAAACCTATTAGCGAAAATACAAGGATATCATTCCCGTTGGCGGACAATGAATATTTACCTTGTACATCGGAGTTTGTACCGGTTGTACTGTTTTTTATGGTAACAGTAACACCCGGAACCGCTTGCCCGGTTTCATCGGTAATTTTACCGGTGACTGTTATTTTTTGAGCCATCGCCCATGATGATAACAGTAAAAACAAAGAGCAAAAGAATAATTTTAGTAAGTGTTTTTTATACATAATGCTTTAATTTTTAGGAATTTATAATTGTTTTTGGTTGGTTTTTTTTATTTAGGTGTACTTAAATTTTAGTCTATCCGGAAAGTAGGTGCATAACAGAAAGCTTTTGGGTGTTGTAGATTTTATTGCGTAATGAATGACATATAGCCATGCGCAACAAATAAGATGTTTGGTACATTCTCATAACACAATAAAATTTAGAAATTGGTGAGTTTATAATCGCCGATTACCTGCCTTTATGGTTGACAGTAATTGGCATATCAAAGAGAGGAGATAAATAAGGCAAGCCCTAATTTCAAAGTCAAAATATAAACCAAAATCAACACAATACCAATTTAAATAATTGATATACAATTAATTATGTACAGAAACGAAAGACATAAATATAAACGAAGTATAACAGGATACAAATGATCGAGGGTGTTTAAATAGCCTTTATTGACATAATTGCGTCTTCAAATTCGTCATTTAAGATGATCGACTTTCCTTTTATGCGGGCTTTGTAGTTATAGATGGTATTAACGGAGTATTCCAATATATGTGCTATTTTTTCGGTATCATTAATTCCGAGCCTTACCAATGCGAATATCCTCAGATCTGTATTCAGTAATTGATTAGGTAGTAACTTCACATGATTCTCTTCGCTGAAGAGTGAATTATAACTATCCACAAAATTTGGGAATATTTTAAGAAAAGCCCGGTCGAAATTTATAAAAAGCTCCTCGCGCTCTTTTGTAAGGTTTATATTATTAACCAGTATACGAATATCCTCAAAACGCTTGGTGGTCAATTTGTTATCAACAGACCGCTTAAACTTATCCAGTTTGTTTATGTATTCAGAAATAAGGTTAAAATAATAGCCGATGTATTCTTCTTTTATCTTATTAGCCTCGTTCAACTTGTTAATACTCTCCTGCAAATTATGATTCGATTCGAGGATAATCTTGTCAGCAATTTTTAATTTCTGCAGTTGTTTATAAATTATTATCGCAAACACCACCACAATTATTGCCAAAACGGTAAGGGACGAAGCATAAAATAGCAGCGCGCGTCGCTGCCCCTCAACCGAGTTAATTCTTTCACCTGCTATTATTGGCAATATTGCACTTACCTGCACCTTTCTTTGCCTGGCCCCATAGTAAACAGCATCATCCATAGCTTGCTTAATAAATACATAAGCATTTCTTACGTCACCATTTTTGTTAAGCAGCTGTGCCAGGTTAGTCATTGCCGCTGCCTCTTTAGTTGATGACCGTATATCAGCCATAGCAGCTTCGATCAGCAGGTTAATGGCGCTGTCCGGCTCATTATTACGGATATAGATATCGCTAAGCGTTGAGGTAGTGACAGCAAACTGATGATCTGTTAAATGATAACTGCTAATCAACGTTTTTAAATTAGTAACAGCTTTTGAGGTATTGCCAGTTTTAAGGGCCCTTAATCCATTATAGTATAAATATTCAAATGATGCAGGTTTAGATAGTGCTACTCCCGAATCGATATATTTGCTAGCCCTGTTGTTGTAAATTAGCGTATAATAATTATCCTTGTCGAAATCGGCAACATCATAATAAGTACGGGCAGTTAAAAAGTAAAAATCTTTCCTTGCATCATCGTCGAGCAGCTTTGAGTTAACTACTTTTAATGAATCAAAGGCCTCCTTAAACATTCCGGATGAAAGCGAAATAAAACCAAATTTGATCCTGCTAAATGCGATTTTTACAGGGTCTTTTAATAAATCACTCGTTTGAAGTAGTTTTTGCGCATAATAGAAAGCCTTTTCATAGTTAAATGATTTATATTCTTCGTACAGGCTTAAATAAATGTGATATCTGAAGTTGAGGTCTGGATTTGCGGCATTACTTAGTTCCTTTTGTAATTTTTCAATCCTGGCCAATTTTTCAGTATCATAATCATTTTTTTTATCCAGTATGTTGTTGAGCTTCACCAACAGGCTATCATGCCCCGGGTTGGAGAAGGCAGAACAAAAAAACAACGAAAATGATATTACAAGTAGAACTCGTTTCATGCAAAAACATCAATAAAGTAAAATCACCAATAATACTTAAAGGAGATAAAACCTGTGATAAGATACTTATTTATTATAGCTTATTTTTTAAACGCTAAAAATATTCAATTTATGTATAACTCAACCCTTATCTATTGCAATTGCAAATATAAAAGTGCGGCGACGGCCGCGCCTATAATTGGCCCGGCAACCGGAATCCAGGCATACCTCCAATCGCTGGTGCCTTTACTTTTTATCGGAACAATAAAGTGGATAATCCGTGGCCCTAGGTCGCGGGCTGGGTTAATTGCATACCCGGTAGTACCGCCGAGCGAAAGCCCAATTACCCAAACTAATAAGGCCACCGGGACGGCGCCAACGGAACCTAAACCTATTGGCGTATGGCTTGACGTTATTTGTGCACCTGCGACGTAAAAAACAGTAAATATCAATACAAATGCGCCTATAATTTCACTGGCAATGTTTGAACCATAGTTACGGATTGCCGGTCCTGTGCAAAAAATGGCCAAAATGGAACCGGGAGAATTTGTACGTTGAAAATGATCATAATACATTATCCACACCAAAAAGGCCCCGGCAAATGCACCCAGCATTTGCGCAGCGATGTAAGGCAGAACCTTTGCCCAGGCGAATTTACCCGCCAGGGCGAGTCCGATAGTTACTGCAGGATTTAAGTGCGCACCGCTGTAAGGCCCGGCAACTACTATACCTACAAAAACCGCCAAGCCCCATGCGGTGGTAATAACTATCCAGCCCCCTTTGTTCCCCTTAGTATCATTTAAAAGTACATTAGCGACTACACCGTCGCCTAAAAGTATCAGTAACATGGTGCCGATCAATTCGGCCGTAAATGGAGACATTTGATTGAGATTTAGTTGTGAATATTTAAAAAATTGATACCTTTTCGATCAGCCGAATGGCGGAGAGAAATCTTATACGCAATGTAACCGCTTTCCGTCTGCGACTTGCATAGTCCGCTTTGCAGAATGTATAAGTTTTCTCCTCGTTCCTCGTCGAAATGACATTAAGTGTTACGTTAATTGGATTTATTACTTAAGACTCAGAAGACCAGCTTTGTGTTGCACGTACGGCTCTTTTCCAACCCGCCATTGCTGCTTTTACCCCTGATTGATTAATCGCGGGCGTAAACTCCCTTTCCGATTGCCATTGCTGCTGTATTTCCTCCACGCTTTTCCAGTATCCTACAGCTAAACCGGCCAGGTACGCTGCCCCTAAAGCTGTTGTTTCAACTATATTGGGTCTTATTACTTTACAATTCAGCAAATCAGCCTGGAATTGCATCAGCGTGTTATTGCCGGTTGCGCCACCATCCACCCGTAATTCCTTAATTTTTATACCAGCATCAGCTTCCATCGCCGTCAATACGTCCACTGTTTGATAGGCAATGGCTTCTATCGCAGCCCTTGCAATATGTCCGGAAGTTGTTCCCCTTGTTAATCCAACTATCGTCCCCCTGGCATTCGGATCCCAATAAGGGGCCCCCAGGCCCGCAAATGCAGGTACAAAATAAACGCCGCCAGTATCATTTACACTCAATGCCAGTTGTTCCACCTCTGCTGAAGACTTAATAATCCCCAGTCCGTCTCGCAGCCACTGCACCACAGCACCACCTATAAATATGCTTCCCTCAAAGGCGTATTCAATTTTTCCGTTAATTTTCCAGGCAACGGTGGTGAGCAGGTTGTTTTTTGATTCGATAAACTTATCGCCAATATTCATCAGCATAAAGCATCCTGTACCGTAAGTATTTTTTACCATCCCCTTTTCGCTGCACATCTGCCCGAACAATGCTGCCTGCTGGTCTCCGGCTATCCCCGCTATAGGTATTTTTGAAGCGAAGATCGTCGTCGTTGTTTCACCATATATTTCGCTCGACTGCTTTACCGCCGGCAGCATGCTTTCGGGTATATCAAATATTTGAAGCAGCTCCTTATCCCATTCTTGTGTGAGGATATTATAAAGCATGGTGCGACTGGCATTGGTAACATCAGTAACATGCACATTGCCGCGGGTAAACTTCCAAACCAGCCAGCTATCGACAGTACCAAATGCAAGTTTTCCGGCCTTAGCCAGTGCCTTCGCTCCTTCAACGTTATTTAATATCCAGTTTATTTTTGATGCCGAAAAATAGGCGTCGATGATCAGGCCCGTTTTTGAGCGGATGATTTCCGCTAGTCCTTCTTGTTTCAGATGTTCGCAATAAGCTGCCGTGCGCCTGTCCTGCCAAACTATAGCGTTATAAACCGGTAAACCGGTATCGCGGTTCCATACAATTGTTGTTTCCCTTTGATTGGTAATACCAATAGCCCTTATGTTTTTACCATTAATACCCATTTTTACAGTAGCTTCGGCGGCAACGCCGGCCTGAGTCGACCAAATTTCGTTCGGGTCATGTTCTACCCAACCGGGTTGCGGAAAAATTTGCGTAAATTCTTTCTGCGCCACCGATCTGATCTGCCCCTTGTGATCAAAAACAATAGCCCGCGAGCTGGTGGTACCCTGGTCTAAGGCCAAAATGTATTCATCTTCCATGGTTTAATTGGTTGTAAGGTTTGGGTCTAAATTTATGATTTTATGCCAATAATTTGCCCGATCGGTTATTAATAAATATCAAATCGCTATCAGTCAGAATTATCCGGTTTAAAATAATCTATTGAGCTTTTATTTACGTACGTCCTTTTAAAACCCTTGTTATGAAATATTTCATCGCCGCACTTTGCATCACCTCTTTATTCGTTTCCTGCAAAAAAAACAGTTCAAAAATTGCAGATCGGGCGTTTGCCGATAGTTTGATGAGTCATTATATGTTACCCAGACAAGTTGCCGATAATGAAAAAGACATACAATTCTGGAAAAACAGGATTGATCCTAATCAACCGCGGCAGGTAAACGAATCGAGGTATGCCGGCACCTTAATTACCAGGTTTCACCAGTTTGGCGATATTAACGATGTAAAACAAGCAGAATCAATTTTAAGAGGGATAAATAAAACTTATAATAATACCTTGCCCGGACCATTTGTGGCTTTAACGTCGTCAGCCATGTTACAGCATCATTTTATACAGGCAGATACATTATTGCAGTCCGCAAAAAAAATTGGTATTGACGGTTTTACAGATAACACGCTTTCGTTTGATGTAAATTTTGAATTAGGGAGATATTCCACAGCCAACTTCTATCTGAACAAACTGCGCCGCAACAAAGATTACAGCTATTATTTTCGTCGTTCAAAGTATGACCATTTTTATGGTAATCTTGATACCGCTATTAATGATATGCTTAAAGCTGCCGATCTTGCTAAGTCGGCGCCTTACCTCCAGGGTATCGCACTATCAAATGCTGCCGATCTGTATGTTCATAAAGGTGATCTGCAAAAAGCCGATGACCTCTATAAAAAATGCATTGGCTTAAACAGCGCCGACTTTCACAGCATCATGGGATTGGGTTGGATTGCTTTGGTATATGATAAAAACGATAGCCTGGCCGAAAAGATATTCAAGTTTGTAGAAACAAAAAACAAACTGCCTGATCCGTTATTTAAGCTCTATCAAATGGCGCAGCAAAGAGGAGATAAACCGCTTGAAAGAAAATACGCGGCCGGGTTTGTCAATAAAGCAACCGATACTATCTACGGCAAGATGTACAACAAGTATGTGATTGAAATTTATACCGGCATTTTAAATGATCCCGCTAAAGCGGAAGAACTTGCAAAAAACGAATTGAATAACCGCGCCACTCCGCAAACTTATGCCTGGTATGCTTATACGCTTTTTAAAAATAATAAAAAGGATGAGGCTTATAAAATATACGAGCAATACGTTTCGGGCCAGCCTTTGGAGGGTCTTGAATTGTACTATATGGGTGCGATGATGAAGGGCATGGATAAAGGATATAACGCATCTCTATTTTTTAAGGCCGCTAACATAAGCAGATACGATCTTAGTCCGGATATGGATAAGGACCTTCAGCAAAGCCTAGAAGAATAAGCGCTGAATAGTCCAGTAAAAAGCTATTACAGTTATAATTGCAGACAAAGGTATCACGATAAGCTTACGATAATAAGGTTTATCGCCGAACCACCTGGCCAATAAAAAGTATGCTAATAATATAATCGTTATCTGTCCCAGTTCAACGCCTACGTTAAACATCACAAGGCCGATAAGGTAGGAATTTTTCGGTAATCCTAAATGCCCCAGTGCGCTTGCAAATCCCATTCCATGTACCAGTCCAAATAAAAAAACTACACCAATACGGGAGGTTTTTAGCTTGGGCGAGATAATATTCTCTAATGCTACGTACATAATTGACAAAGCTATAACCGGCTCAACAATTCTTGATGGTGGTATAATTACATGATACATAGTTAGGCCAAGCGTAACCGAATGCGCGATTGTAAATGCTGTTGCCTGCCATAGTACCGGTTTTAATTTAGGGCTTAATAAAAACAGGCTAAGTATAAATAATATGTGATCGAAGCCCAAAGGAAGGATGTGCTTATAACCGAGGCTGAGATAAACCAAGGCAGCGCTCGCTTTTGACATCTTCTCCAACTCGCCAACTACAGGGTGTGCAAAAAGGGGCTCGTTTATTATTAATAGCAATAGCGCCATAACTAAGCTGCGGCTATAAGTATGGAACGTTTTGTTAATACTATTTTGCATGTTGCTGATATAGAGTAAAATAAATACAATTATTTAATAAATCTGCATAAAACAAAAGCCGGAGAATAATTGCCCCGGCTTTGTTTCTGAGATCCAGTTAATAGAAATTACCAGGGAGCAGCCTCGTATGGAAATGATGTTAAAAATGGTTTGTCGTTTGCATCAACATGGTCTGATGTTAAGGTTGGATTTGAAGCACCGGTGGGGCCGCCAAATATCAAAATTAAACTTACATCAATCACATCATCGCTTAGTGTTCTGCCGGTAAGTACATTTGTACCATCATAGTAGGTGGTTGTCCCGGTAGTTGAAACATTAAGCACATCTGTAGCTAAAACGCCTGTGAACTGATCGGCTGTTAAGCCTAAAATATTGGTTGTGAACCCACCACCATTGTACGCTTGCAGCTGGGTCTGAAATTTTGAATGGTATGCGGCGCTCATAACGGAAGGTACGGTTGCATTAAAATTATCTTTATCAGCTGGAGTGACGAAAACAGTTGCAATACCCGGACGGCCAATCTGGTCGCCCACTACTGAAAATATCTTGCCGGTATTGGGATCTGTGGCCACTACATTATCATTTTTATTGCATGCGCCTAACGCAATGGCTAATACGCATAGCCCAATTATGTTAAATAGTTTCTTTTTCATGGTTTCTTATTTTTAGGTAGATTATAAATTTTGTGCTGTTCTTAACCAAACGCCCAATTTACCGGTGCTGTTTAATAATGATTTTGGTACTTCAACCACAACACTCATGACGTTAGTGCCTGCAAATGAGTCGTGTCCGGGATTAGTGAAACCGGTTGCCATTCCGCCTGTGATTTTGTGAAACTGATCCAGGTCAAAAAAGAACGGATCATCACGCGGCCCCGCAAACGCCGTAATGCCTTTTTCCGATTTTGCCATTGGTGCCTGACCATACGGCGTAACCGGTACTACGACTGCAGCCTTACCCACGATTGTGCTGGTTAAGCCGGTAGCGGCTGGTTTTACCGGGCCATAAATGTACATTTTGCCCTCATTGTAAACACATTGAATTACCAGGTCTTCAACATTGTCGCCGTTATTGTCAATTTTAAATTCAATCAGTGTTTTCGGATCGAATTTGGCCGTTTGAGTTGCCGTTGGGGTTAACAGGCCCTGTACGTTTCCCACAAAAACCAGGTTGTTTGTGTTTGCACCCTGAAATACATACAAGTCGGTAATGTCGGTGCTTTTACCTTTCACGTTTGGCGCATCAGCATGGTCTGACGCCCAAATGATGCCGCCGGCAAGTATAAGTGCCATACCTGCAGCGGCGATAATAAGTTTAGTCTTTTTCATTTTAATGTTTTTTTGGTTTGTATTTATGAGGAGATACGCAACACAAAGACGTACGGATTTATATATTGACTAAATATTTTTAATCGATATATAAAAACCTTTACCAAAAAAAACGAAATGAGAAAAGTAACACCAGCGTATTACAAACAGCGGATGCTTATAACCCAATCAGCAAATATCCTTCTGCAACGTGGGTAAAATCGGCAACCTGTATATCTTGCCAGCTTTCGTCTTTGTTTAACTCTTTAGCCATCAAACGGGCTACTACTGGCGACATGTCAATGGCCGCTCGAGCGTCAAGGAAAAGAACTCTCACCCTCCGGGCTAAAACATCTTCTACAGTGCGTGCCATTTCGTGCCTTACCGCCCAGATAACTTCTGCCTTTATATAATCCATCTTTGGGTGAAGTTTTTCTCCCAATACAGAGTCTTCACTAGTCAGGGCGAGCAGGGCGTCACGGTCAGCACCATAGACGTACAGGTGTTCGTTAAAATCGGTTGTTGTTTTATTGCCATGAATAGATAAAACCTTTGTAACGCAATCGCGTGGCGTTAATTTGGCAACCTCAATTACCTTATCAACAGCATCCTGCGCCATTTTACGGTAGGTTGTCCATTTACCGCCAATGACGGAAATAAGACCTGACGAAGAAATGATTAGCTTATGAGTGCGGGATATTTCCTTTGTTTTGGCCGATCCATCCTGGGGCGCTGCAAGCGGTCGTAACCCCGCAAATATGCTGCGGACATCCTTTCTTGAAGGCTCCCTGGATAAATATTTGCCGGCAGTGCGCATCACAAAACCAATTTCTTCTTCCAGTGCAATAGGCTCAAGGCTGTGCGAATTAAGCGGCGTATCGGTGGTGCCTATCAAAACCTTTCCATGCCAGGGTATGATGAAAAGGACGCGGCCGTCATCGGTTTTTGGGATCATTATAGCATCCTCGCCCGGCATAAATGATTTATCGAGTACAATATGAATACCCTGGCTCGACTTGATAAGCGGCTTTTTATGTGGTTCATCTTTCTGGATCACAACATCAGCAAACACGCCGGTGGCATTCACAACCGCCTTGCAGTTCAGGCGGTAAGTTTTACCCGATTCTATATCTTTAGCAATAATGCCGGTTATTTTGCCATCCGTTTTAATCAGATCGATAAATTGAAAGTAGTTTAACACAGTTGCCCCTTGCTCCAGGCTGGTTTGGGCAAGATTTATCGCCAGCCTTGAATCATCAAATTGACCGTCGTGGTAAACTACACCTCCGCGCAGTCTTTTTCGGGTTATGGTTGGGAGCCGTTTTATTGTTTCCTCTTTCGAAATATGTGTTGAACGTCCGAAACTTAGCTTACCCGCTAAAAGATCATAAATTTTTAACCCGAACGTATAAAATGTGCTGCTCCACCAGTCGTAATTCGGGATGATGAAGGATTCATTTTTCACAAGGTGACCTGCATTTTTTGACAGCAGGCCGCGTTCATATAGCGCTTCTTTTACTAAATCAATATTGCCTTGCGCCAGATAACGAACACCGCCGTGAACCAGCTTTGTGCTGCGGCTGGATGTCCCTTTGGCAAAATCGGCCTGTTCAAGTAATAATGTTTTATATCCACGGGACGCGGCATCAAGTGCGGTGCCCAAACCGGTGGCGCCTCCGCCAACAATTATAATGTCCCAAACAATATTAGTATCAGCAACGGCTTTAACGAACTTTTCCCTTTCAGTAGTAACCACTATTTCTCAAAAATAACCAGGGTTAGATGCGGCTGGTTAACTTCCAAATTTAATTATTGTATAAGAATAATTGACGATTTAACAAAAACGATAACAGTTAGTTAACTAAAAATATATAAAAGGCAGGTTTTTAGAGAAATTCCCTACTCCACCCCTTTCACATTCATCTTCAAAGTATAAATAGCTGTCGAAGCGGTCATAAATAAAACATCTTTATTCTTTCCACCAAAGCACAAATTTGCAGTCCATGGTTCAGGAATAGCGATATGCCCTATTTTTTGACCTTCGGGATTGTAAATGGTAACCCCTTTGCCTGTCAGGTAAACGTTGCCTTTAGCATCCAGGGTCATACCATCCGAGCCTTGTTCAACAAACAATTTTCTACCTGTCAAGGTGCCATCTTTTTCGATATTATATTTATAGGTTTTGTTGTCCCTAATATCAGCAACATACAGGTATTTACCGTCGGGCGTGCCAACTATGCCGTTCGGTTGCTTAAGATCGGCATCCACAATAATTGGCTGATCTTTTCCTTTTGGCAGGTAATAAACCTTTTGGCCGTCAAGTTCTGATTTAGTACGAGTCCACCATGGGCGCTGGTAATAAGGGTCGGTCATATAAATACCGCCTTTGGCATCGATCCATATATCATTCGGACCGTTCATTGAATGTCCCTGGTAATCTTTCAATAAAACTTTTACTTTCTTATCCGGACTTATCGACCACAATTGTTCGTGTTCATCAGCACAGGTGACAAGGTTTCCTTTTTTGTCGAAATACATCCCATTGCTCCGGCCCGCGCTATCTAAAAAGACAGACAATTTGCCATCGGTGCTATATTCCCATATCTTGTTGTTGGGTTGATCGGTAAAAAAAACATTCCCTTTTTTATCCACCGAGGCGCCTTCGGTAAAGCTAAATTGTTTGGAAATTAGTTGTGGTTTGGAGGTGGTATCGTAAGGGGCATCCTGGGCAAATACGGATAATGACACTGCGATAAACAGAAAGCTGAATGATATTTTAAAGATGTTTTTCATTATATTGAATTTCAGATTTGAATATTTTTAAAACGGCCTGTCATGGTGAGGCACTCGAACCATGTGCGCGAAGGCCTATACGCTATGCTTTACCACCATGCATTCGCAAGGATAATTCAGACAATAAATGCCAGTCTCCGTTAATTATCGCCTCTTTTTTTGCCCGTCTCCAACCCTTAACTTGTTTCTCAAAAGCAATAGCCTGTATAATATCAGTAAAACTCTCCTGGAAAACTAATTTTACCGGTCTCCTTTTGAAGGTATATGACTTGGGATCCATTCCGCTTTCATGTTCATATACGCGTCGTTCTAGATTATTAGTAACCCCCATATAGTAAGAATTATCGCTGCAGAGCAATATATATACAAAATATTGATTCATTTTTAGCTTATACTATTATTGATAATCTACATCCCGCCGCACATGGTTCGAGTGCCTCACCATGACACCCTCAACTTACTTTTTCTCTGGCTCCTTAAACAACCCAAAATCGCTTAAAGCAATACAAACAGGTGCTTTGGTTATACGCAGCCTTACCTTATCAGTGGTTATAGCCTTTGGTAAACGGATCAACCGGTTACCGCCAATGCTGGTTGCGATAGCAATCTGTTCCCATTTTCCATTTTCAAAAGCATCAACAGCTACCTCATCAATCCGCTGACCGAGTTTGATGTTTTCTTTTAAACGGATAACGTCAAAAGTTTTATTTTGATGCAGGTCAATTACGAGCTCTGGTGTTGTTATTTTATCGTCCGTTGCCCAGTAGCTGTAACGATCATCATCCAATAAGTTTTTCGGGCCGAATTTGGCGCTGTTTTTCCCTCTGACATTGCTTGCTTTTAGCGATGCTCCTTTAGCGAGATTTACCGCAAATGTTTGTTTTAAAATGTCACCAAACTTTTTTAATGAATTTACGTCGTTGTCGTACAATAACCCGCGCCTGTCCGGCGATAAGCCGAGGTCGAGACAAGTTCCTCGCCCCACACTCTGGTAATATAAACTAACCAAAGTATCTGGCGATTTCACTTTTTCGTCCTGGTCTTTATGATAAAACCATCCAGGTCTTAAAGCCACGTCACACTCGGCAGGCATCCAGTATTTGCCATCGCGCTGACCTTCTGTTCCTTCATGATCTTTTGTATACCCGTTTCCCGGCATCTTTCCAGAATCAGGGGCGTGTGGTGTATAAGTTGCCCAGCAAGTCACACCCGCATGGCCTTTTTCGTTCCCTACCCAACGCACATCCGGCCCAACATCGCCAAACAAAACTGCTCCTGGCGCCAGTTTACGCGGTATCGCCCAGGTAATATCCCAACCGTAATATGTTGAGCGGTCAATCTTTCTTACTTCGCGTGCACCGCCATAATAGCCATCGCCGCCGTTTGCGCCATCAAACCACGAAATAAATATCGGGCCGTAATGAGTGTATAATTCTTCGAGTTGTTTGCGATAAACATCGGTTACGTATTCGGGATTGCCATAAAGCGCACTGTTCCTGTCCCATGGTGAACAATAGACGCCCATTTTCATTCCCAGTTTATTGCATGCCTCGCGGTATTCTTGCAAAATATCCCCCTTCCCATTTTTATAAGGGCTATGAGAAATATTATGTTCTGTCGTTTTAGTTGGCCATAAACAAAACCCATCATGGTGTTTGGCCACTACAACAATGCCCTTAAAACCGCCCGCTTTAGCAGCACCAACGATCTGCATGGCGCTAAATTCAGTTGGGTTCACTATTTGCGGATCTTCATCACCATAACCCCATTCTTTATTGGTATAAGTATCCGGCCCGAAATGGATAATGCAATACATCTCAGTTTCCTGCCATTTTAACTGCCGTTCAGATGGCAAAGGCCCATAAGGTTTCGGGGCAGACTGGCAAAATGCGGAAAAACTAATTAGTAATAAAGAAGCGGAGAAAAGCAGATTTTTCATTAACAGGTAAATATTATTGGTAGGCTAATGTAATTCTTTTCCATAAATATAATGATGCAAAATAAAATCCGATCATTCCTCTTTCTCCAACAATCAAAAAAAATCAACGAAATCAAAAAAATCAGCTAAAATCTGCGATAAGAATTTACTAACTTTGTTAGCATGAAACGTTCCGGAAGTGCTGATTTGCCATTACATTATGGCTACGTGCCCGTTTGGCTCGCCGAACGGATGGCGAAGCTAGGCCTGGCTGTAGTAGAAAATATTGTGCTGGATTATGGTAAAGACGAAGTGTTACGCCGGTTAAGCGATCCATTCTGGTTTCAGAGTCTGGGCGCAGTGATGGGAATGGACTGGCATTCATCAGGTATTACTACCTCTGTTATGGGTGCATTGAAGCGTTCGGTTAATCCGCATAGTAAAGAATTAGGCATTTATATATGCGGTGGGAAAGGAAAGTACTCCAAAGAAACACCAAATGAACTGTTGAAAATCAGCGAAACAACTGGTCTGGACGGCAATCATTTAGTTAAATGCAGCAAGCTGAGCGCTAAGGTTGATAACACCGCCATACAGGACGGCTTCCAATTATACACGCACAACTTTATTTTAAGCAGCAACGGCAAGTGGGCAGTTGTTCAGCAAGGGATGAGCGCACAAAGTAAAACTGCCCGACGCTATCACTGGCATTCTGAAGCGCTTACCTCGTTCGTTAATGATCCGCATACTTCTATATACGGGCAAAATATTGGCACCATTTTGAACATGGCCGATAAACAAGCGGAAGGGTCAAGAAACGGTGTAATGCAAATCGCTGCGGAAAACCCGGAATACATGCTTAAGGAAATTGACAAACTAATTATGCCGGCCCACCACGATGTGAAAGCGAAGGACATTGACCTAAAACGGCTCGGTGCAGTTTTGTGGCTGGCGCAAGAAAAACAGCCGAAAGATTTTGAAGGCCTGCTATTGCTCCAGGGCTTGGGACCACGAACCCTGCAATCGCTGGCCTTGGTAAGCGAAGTGATCCATGGTACACCGTCGCGATTTAAAGATCCTGCCAGGTTTTCTTTTGCTCATGGTGGAAAGGACGGACATCCTTTCCCGGTGCCTACAAAAGTTTACGACGAAACGATTGGGATACTCCAGACCGCCATTTACAAAGCGAAATTAGGAATATCCGAAAAAAATGAAGCCATCAAACGCCTGACGCAAGTAGTACAGCATGCCGAAAAAGATTTTACACCTAATGCCAATTTTGATGCCGTTATCGAAAAAGAACGAAATGATTCCTGGAAATATGGTGGTCGGACGGTTTTTGGAAAGTCAAAGCCGCCGGTACAGCAGCAATTGAAATTGTTTTGAACTTGACTTACTTACCTGATAAGAATTTGTAAAGATACGGTGCTTTATGGGCGCCCCCGGTAAGTTTCTTATCTACTTTCTCCAGAATACCAAGGTTGATCATTTTACGCTGAAAGCTGGTTCGGAGAAGCTTCGTCTGCAGAATAGTTTCATATACCGTTTGTAACTCGGCCATTGTGAATCGCTCGGGTAAAAGATTGAAACCGATCAGCCTTTTATCCAGGTGTTCCTGCAATGTTTCGAGCGCTTTTATGATTATTTGTTGATGATCCTGTATCAGATGAGGTAACGCTGTCAGGTCGTACCATTGACAGCTCTCAGACCACATGTTAGGCGAAGGTACCACCCTGGTAAAATCAACCAATGCGTAGTATCCAATTGATATGAACCTGCGCAACAGAAAATGGTCCTTTTTCAATGAAAAACCATTCGCTTCCATGATCTGTTCCATAAAGGAGGGATCGCTCCGACCGTAATCTCCAAAAGTAAAAAACTGCTCCAGGTACATTTCAGGTAAACCGGTCCTGTCTGTCAAAATCTTTTGCGCCGCGTCATATAAATTATCTTGTTTAAACAAAAAACCGCCGGGCAGCGCAAAAAAACTGGTGTTTTTATATTGCAACAGCAATACTTTCAACGCTTTCTCATGCACGCCAAAAATCACTGTATCAATGGCTATTGAAGGCAAAAAATCATTTTCGAAATCAATGCTATCCCAATCTGTCTTTAAGATTTTTTTTGCCATTGCGACGAATGTAAAAAATAAATTAGGAAATGGGAAAAAATGTCTTATTATTGTCTCTATAGTGAGACAATAATAAGACATTAAAAACTAGGTGGTTGCAAAACTATGTAAACCAAAGTATGAATAATGTGAACCGTTGTCCGCTAGCTAATTGTTAAACCATTAAAACCCAATAATTCTCTTTATGAAAACAATAACGAATTGTGTATTGGCGCTTGTTTGCCTGGTAAACGTTGCCGTAGCTCAGTTACAAACCGGGAAAGATGTGGCCGTTACCAACACAGAAGAAGGAAAGGTGCGCGGTTATATCCACAATGCCATCTACAACTATAAGGGTATCCCTTATGCAGAAGCAAAACGTTTTGAAGCGCCGCAAAAACCCAAAGCATGGCAAGGGGTACGCAGCTCTATGACCTACGGACCCGTAGCGCCTTTGATGACACCCACAACATCCGTGCAGGATGAGAGCGAGTTTGTGTATCACCACGACTGGGGTTATACCGCCGAAGATTGCCTGCGTGTGAACGTTTGGACACCAGGCATTAACGATGGCAAAAAAAGACCGGTGCTGTTTTGGATACACGGGGGAGGCTTTACCGCCGGTTCGTCGGAAGAACTCCCTTCATATGATGGTGAAAATTTATCAAAAAAAGGAGACGTTGTAGTTGTTTCTATCAATCATCGTTTAAACATGCTTGGTTTTCTGGATCTTTCAGCCTATGGCGACAAGTATAAACATTCAGCCAATGCAAGCATCCTCGATATAAAAGCAGCACTGGAATGGGTGAAAGTAAACATTTCAAACTTTGGCGGAGACCCAAACAATGTGACCATTTTCGGGCAATCAGGCGGCGGAGCAAAGGTATTGACTTTAATGGCTATGCCTTCAGTAAAGGGGTTATTTCAAAAGGCTATAAATGAAAGCGGCGCTTTTAAATCGCAAATGAAAGATAAAGCTGTTACACAGGAGGTTGCCGCGGAAGTACTGAAAGCATTAAATCTTACACCTGGGCAGGTAGATAGTTTGCAAACTATTCCCTATCCGCGACTTATTGCTGCAGGTACAAAAGCGTTGAAGATTATTAACGATAGAAACAAAGCACAGAACGGCTCATTGGCTGCCGCCCTTAATGCAGGCTGGAGCCCAAGTTTAGATGGTGAAGATCTGCCCTACCAGCTTTATTCAAAGGAAGCGCTCGAGGTTTCTAAAGACGTACCATTACTTATTGGCACTGTAAAAAATGAATTTATGCCTTCGTTATTCACCGGAATGAGCGACGCCACACTTGAACAGGTTACCGCCACGATACAAAAACAACAAGGAGATAAGGCAAATGCTTACATAGCAGCTGTTAAGAAAGCTTACCCTGATGATACAAAACCCACAGACCTGATGGATGTGGATACCAGATTCCGCCCCGGAGCAGTAGTCTTTGCCAAAGAAAAATCGGCACTAAATGCGGCACCAGTTTATATGTACCTGTTCACATGGCAATCACCGGTGATGGATGGAAAATATAAAGCAGTGCATTGTAGTGAACTCCCATTTGTTTTCAACAATATAGCTCGCTGTGAGGAAATGACCGGCGGAACAAAAGAGGCCTATACGCTGGCGGCAAAAATGAGCGATGCCTGGATAAACTTTGCCCGCAACGGTAATCCTTCGGCAAAGAGTTTACCACGTTGGGAGGCCTTTAATGCTTCCAATACAGCCACCATGCATTTTGATAATAAGTGCGAATTGAAGCCCCAAATGGATAAAGAGCTCTTTGACTTAGTGGGTATGTAACCACAGAATCTGAAAATCTTAAAAAGATTTAACATTTATTTTGTTCAATTTTGCTTTTTCATTCCAGATATATGACCTATTCATTGCGAATTGATCAATAATAAATTGTAATTCAAACCCAAAAGCCTCCATTTTGATATATAAATGTCAAAATGGGAGCTTTTTATATTCCGTTTGCCAACTTTGCATCAAATAAAAACGCAAAGAAAACACCGATAGCGGACGATTATGCTGATTTACTATTGTTTGACTAAAAAAACCTGTAAAAAATTAAAAAAAGCATCTCTTTTACGTCTTACTATAATTATTTATTATCACAAGCAATTATTTAATAAAAATCTGTTAAAAAATTTGCGACTCTCATAATTATTTCTAATATTTGATAAAACAATATCAATTTTATATCGTTTAACTACTGTACTGAATTTCTAAAATATACAATTATGATAAACCGGAAAGTTCGCGTGGAATTTTTAATAGGCAATGGATTCTTCGCTTTAAGAATAGACAGTAAATTTTATGGTGTAGTGCCTGTTAAGGCTACATTTGAACCCATTTACGTGAAAGTAAAGTAAGATATCTTACTCCGACAAAATACTTACATTGTAAAAGCCTGTAAATTTTAAAGAGATACTTAAAATTTACAGGCTTTATTTTTGTCTCGGCTGTATTTTTGCCTCACCCTGCCCTTTTCAACCGCGTGCCGCCTTAGCTTTAGCGGTGGCGCAAGGAGAGGTTCTAAAAAAGAGCGAAGTTTAAGTCCTTTCCTTGGAGGGGATGAGTGAGGACTCCGCCGTCAGCGTGAGGCCTTACAGCGCAGGTGTTTCCACAAATTCATGTCTTATTTTATTCCATATTTCGTGAGCTATAGCTTCTGGTTCCCGGTTTCCATCGGTAATAAAAACCCTTTCTTCATCTTTAAGCAGTTCCATAACTTCAAAATATCGATTCCTGACATTTTGAAGATTTTCCAGCGTTTCATAAATCTCAATAGAAGCTCTGCCTTTATTTAAACGTTCGATACTTAACTCAGGTAATATATCAATATATATATTCAGATCCGGCTTTCTTAGCTGAGCGCTTAAGGCATTAGCCTGCATAACCCACTTTAAATCAACGAACTGACTCTGGTAAGCAAATGACGACAGATAATACCTATCCGTTATTACCGTATAGCCTTCTTCTAGTTTCTTCAAAATACCATCAGTTTTATTCAGTAAATGATGTAGCCGGTCGGCAACAAAAAGTGCTGCAATGGTACGGTCGTCGGCTTCCATACGATGGTTAAAGATATCCCTGATCGTTTTACCCATGGGACTGTCTGTAGGCTCAAAAGTGATATGAACCTTTAACCCAGCCTCTTCAAGTTTTGCCGTTAACAATTTTACTTGTGTGCTTTTCCCGCTTCCGTCAATACCTTCGAAGGCTATAAAAAAGTTCTTTTTCATTAAAAATTAAATAACGCAAAATTTAATTGCGAAACGCAAAGTAACGATTAGGAAGTTGAAATTAATGTGCTTTCAATTTATTTTAATGATGCCAGGATGGCTTTGGCCGAATCTAAATGCATCTGGATAGTCGGTAATATTTTTTTTGCAAAGTTTTGAATTTCTTCTTCGCTATTTGTTGTTGCACCGGCAAATAAGGTTACCGCCTTCTCGTGATCGTTTACCATCATTTGCAAATACGATTTATCAAACGCACGACCTGATTTGATTGCGAGGTCGCCGATCATTTTTTGATGATCTGCACTTATCGTATCCTTTCCGGTAATCCGTTGATCAGTTTCAATTTTCTTCAGTTCATCCCCGGCCTGTGTATGATCAGTGATCATCATTTTTGCGAACGCTATAACCCGTTGATTACTGGTCTTGGTTATCGCCATTCCCGAAGCTTTTACTTCGGCAAGTCCACCTTCCGTCGCATCTTCTATAAAGTTTAATCCCTGTTGGTCAACCGACGTTGCCTGGTTATAGTTTTTACTCCTTTTTTCATGACAGGCCTGTACCATTAGCATTGAGACTACACCCAATACCAGGCTGATTAAATTTTTCATCACAAAAGTGTTTATTACAGGTTTATTTTTTTAGTCCGAAAGTCGGAAAAGTCCGGAAGTCCGAAAGAATGAAAATACGTTTTTTAGCTGAAAATCAGAAATATTAAATATGTATTTTCAAGAGTCAATTTACACTGAATCTGATCTTCTGGCTTTCGGACTTCCGGACTTCTTACTATGCCAAATTCCTTCCGGCATTAACAATGCCGTAAACTGTTCTTATCACCAGTTTATTATAAATTTTTCTCAACTCTTCGTCTTTGCTGTTATCCAGGCATTGCAAAGCGTAATGTTGCATAATTACCAGCGGCAGCACAATCTTTTCGCGTATGGCGATTGAGCGGCGTTCAACTGGGTATTCTTCCATCAAAACGGTACTGCCTGTAAGTTCAAGCAGCATAGCCTTCGTAAGTTCGAATTCATCGAGCAGCATCTTCCAAAACTGGCCAAACTTTTTATCTTTTTTAAGATAGGCGGTGACCCTGAAATCTGATTTGGACATGGACATGGTACAATTGTCGATCATTGTTTTGAAAAAACCCGACGACTTATACAGGTCTTTAACATCTTTCCAGTGCCCGTTTTCTTTCATTTTGTTTAAAGCGGTGCCTACCCCATAAAAACCTGGTATGTTTTGCTTTAACTGGCTCCACGATGTTACAAAGCTTATCGCTCTTAAGTCTTCGAGTTTTAATGCAGAATCGGAGTTTCGCTTAGTTGGCCTGCTGCTGATATTAATATGAGATAACAGCTTTAAAGGACTGAATTTTTCCAGGTATTCCATAAACAATGGATGATGGCGTAATGCCATAAACAGTTTATAGCTTTCGTCGGCCATTGCTGAAATTAGTTCCTTGTGCCGGGTATCCAAAAGATCGTCCCGGTTAGGGTGCAGCGCCGATATAATACCGGCATTTATCAGCTGTTCCATATTAAACCTGGCTGTTTCAACCGATCCATATTGCGAACTTACTGTTTGGCCCTGTATAGTTAACTGGATATGCTCGTTGGCAATCTCCTCTCCCATCGATGCATAAAAACGATGCGTTTTACCGCCCCCGCGTGCCGGCGGGCCACCGCGGCCATCAAAGAAAGCCAGGTGAATACCATATTTGCGCGCCGTGCTGGTAAGTTCAACTTTTGCTTTATAAATCGACCAGTTGGCCATTAAATAACCGCCATCTTTTGTGCTGTCTGAAAAACCAAGCATAATGGTTTGCAGGTTTCCTCTCTTCTTCAAATGCTCTTTGTAAAAAGGATGAGTATATAAGCTTTCCATTACCTGCGCAGACACCTTAAGGTCGTTAACCGTTTCAAACAACGGCATAAAATCAACACTCAGCTCATCTTTTTTCCAGCCACTCCATAAAAACAAATCAATCAGCTGCAGTATGTCCGAAGCCTGCTGACAGTTACTTATAATAAAACGCTGACAACCCTTTTCACCATTCGAAAACTGAATTTGTTTCATCAGGCGAATGGTGTTTAGCGTATCCTTTGTCATGCTATCGGCATTTTCGGGGCAATGGAAATCGGCTTCATTAAATGCCAAACTGCTAAGTTTATCTTCTTCGGCAAGCCCTTCATACTTTTTGGAAATATTGCTATTAATCCCGCTTTGTTCGGCGCAATA
Organism: Mucilaginibacter sp.; assembly: GCA_036498965.1. Taxonomy (GTDB): domain Bacteria; phylum Bacteroidota; class Bacteroidia; order Sphingobacteriales; family Sphingobacteriaceae; genus Mucilaginibacter. The sequence continues at coordinate 83,564 of DASYEP010000052.1, read as the reverse complement.
ATTAAACACTTTTCTTAATATCCTGCTATCCTGCCTTATATCTAAAGTGGCAAAATAACATCCAAACAGCCTGACTTTTCTCATCAGATTTTCTACCAAATCAACAAAAAGACTGTCGTGATCAGTGATAAGGGTTTGCATTATTGATTGCAGGATATCCAGCAGTTGCGCTTGCAGGTCGGCTGGGTCTTCGACGTTATTTGCGTTCCTGTAAACAATATCTTCCAGCGTGGACATAGCCTTTTCTACCCCCCTAAATGTTATACGGCGTTTCAAATTCCTGAAATCGCGGTAGTAACACCTGAACACTCTTTGTCTTAAAAAACTAGCTACGGCTTTGGTTGTTTCTGTAGTTACATTCGGGTTGCCGTCCCTGTCACCGCCAGGCCAAAATCCTAATTCTAAAAGCTGATTACTTCTGCCGGCATCCAGATCGAATTCTTCTTCAAGTTTTGATTGTATACCAGCCAACGCATGATAAAATATATTTTCAAGGAACCAGGCCAGGCTTACGGCTTCGTCAACCGGAGTTGGTGAGGTTTTATTAAAAAATGGCGTTTTACCTAATTGCTGCAATAAAACATCTATCGTATTTATATCATTGGATTTTAGCGCTTCAATTAAATCTGTCATTATACCCAAAATTGTGCCCGGGTAAAACTGGGTTGGGTGTGCTGTAAGAACGAGTCTGAGTGAGAAGTCGTTTAGCTTTTCGCTGATGTTATTCCTGGCATGGTCGCTTACTGAAGCATGCTGTAATAAACTTTGCAAGGTGCCGCTATCGTCCGCCCGGCCAATTTTATTGAATGATGAATCTTCTATCGCGTCAAACAAAACCACCTGCCGTTCAATATATTGTATAAAGCGGAACATACGGTTAATTTGCTCGCGATGATCAATATCGGGAACATATTTTTTGAAAAATGATTCGATAACTTCCGTTGGTGAAACCTGAGTAGTGGCTTCTTTTTCACAGTGCGAACTAAAAAAAGGCAATAAAATACCTGTATCTTTTACCTGGTAAAAGGGCAATGTTTGAAACAAACTGTTATATAACTCAAAACGGGTTACAACTTCGTTATTAAAAGCTGTTTCTCTTTGACTAAGTTTTGATGTTATAGACATATAGGTAAATCGGATATAAAAGTTTAAAAAAATTGGTTCAATCACAAGTTTTAAGACAAAATCAGCTTATTTTTTATCTTAAAGCCTATAAATTTTATTTTCAAAGGCTAAATTTAGTAAATAGTGAGTAATTTATAACATTTATCTGTTATTATTACAATATTTACTAAAAACAAGGTAAAAAGATTTAATTTTTGTAAATTTGCATATCATTTTAGGGACCTTCAAGATCAAATATGCAATCGTTACGAAGTACAATTCGTAAGCACAAATATGAATTGAACAACTCTGACATCACTATCGTTACTGAAAAACAAACAATAAGAATGAAAATAAATACCAGGGAAATAAAGAGCTTTTTTTACAGCCAGTATTTTTCTGATGGCTTACGTATTCCTATTGGCATTTTGCTGCCATCGATAATTCTTTCTCAATTTCATCATTTTGATCTGGGCCTTACGCTATCGCTTGGGGCTTTGTGTATTTGTGTTATCGACAATCCGGGACCGGTGACTTACAAACGCAATGCCATGGCTATCGGCAACGTATGCCTTTTCTTTGTTGCGGCTACAACCGGTTTTGCCCGCCTCAACATTTATACTTTGGGGTTAGAGATAACGGCGTTCTCGTTTCTGTTCTCCATGTTCACCGTATATGGCAACCGGGCCGCATCGGTGGGTACTTCGGCTTTGCTCGTTATGATATTCATGATAGATAAGGCGGTAAAGCCAGAAGATGTGATAGGGTTTAGTGCCATTATTTTAGCCGGTGGCGTTTGGTATATGGTGTTTAGTATATCTTTTTTTGAAGTAAGACCATACAGGGCCGCACAACAAACGCTTGGCGAAAACATTAATGATATCGCCAAATTTTTGCGCATAAAGGCAGATTTTTACATGCCCGATATTGATATCGATGATAACTACAAAAGGCTTGTTTCGCAGCAAATAAAGGTTAGCCAGCACCAGGATGCGGTAAGGGAAATACTTTTTAAAAGTCGGCTCCTGGTAAAAGAATCGACAAATGCCAGCCGGATACTGGTGCTTACCTTTATTGACCTGGTTGATATGTTCGAGAAAATAATGGCCACTCATTATGATTACGCTCATATACGGGAAAAATTTAAAGAAACGGAAATTCTGACAGAAATTGCAGGTATTCTATTTGGAATGGCCGACGAGGTGGATAACATCGCCTACATGGTTTTAACGAACATCCGAAGTAAAAGAAAACGCTATTTTAACACGAGCCTGGAACAATTAAAATTAAAAATTGACGAAATAGCCGAACTTGACGAGGGTGTAAGCAACCTTGCCTTAAAAAAAATATTAATCAACCTGCGGGATTTGAACGACCGGATAACCAGCATCTACAATTATTATCATTCCAAATCTTCCGAAACATTAATGGGTGATAATGCTGATTTGGAATATTCAAAATTTGTGACGAATCAGGATTACTCGCCGAATATATTCTTCAGCAGCTTCACTTTTACTTCATCAGCATTTAAGCATGCTGTTAGGGTATCGTTGGTTTGCCTTGTTGGTTATATCACTGCTAAAACCATTGCGGTAGGGCATCATAGCTATTGGGTTTTATTAACCATTATTGTAATACTAAAACCAGGCTTTAGTTTATCTAAGCAACGCAATTACCAACGGCTTACCGGTACTATAGCCGGCGGAGTGATAGGAATATTGATTTTGATGCTGATAAAAGATAAAACCGCCGAGTTCATTTTTCTGCTTGTTTTTATGATGGGGACTTACGCGTTCCTCCGACTCAATTATATAGTGAGCGTTATTTTTACGACGCCCTATGTCTTGATATTATTTAAACTATTAGGTGTAGGTGTGGTGGTGCAAGAACGAATTATCGATACTGCTATCGGTTCGGGTATAGCCTTAGTCGCCAGCTATCTCATTTTCCCGAGCTGGGAATTTGAACAGATACAGGTTTACCTCGAAAACGTAATATCAGCCAATTTAAATTACTTGCTTAAAATAGCCGAAAATATTTGCGGATTTGGCGTCAGCACTATTGACTATAAACTCGCCCGAAAGGATGTCTTTGTAAAATCAGCAAACCTATCGGCAGCCTTTGAAAGGATGACATCGGAACCGAAAAGCAAGCAAAAGAAAATAAAGGACGTGCATAAATTCGTTGTGCTTAATCATATTTTATCGTCTTACATTGCAACTATAGCATCAGGTATTGCCGCGAGACGTATCCATAAAACGTCAGCTGAAAACGTTAAGCTGATGAAAAAGAGTATGGCGGTACTAAATGACAGCAATAAAAAGCTGGACGGAAAAATTGTTGACCTCAGCGTTGTTAAAACGCCTCCGTCAGAAGTAGGTACTGAAGCAGAGCTATCTGCGGACGATATGCTGTTAAAGGAACAGCTGGGTTTTATCAATAGGATAAGTAATGATATTGCCAGAGTGACGGATAATATATTGGAGAGTTCGTAGTTGACAGTTCATAGCATTTTTCAATTATTATTAAGCACGAACTACAGTAATTCCGTCGCAAGATTAGCAAGCTCACTCCTTTCCCCTTTTTGTAAAGTAATGTGTGCATAAAGCGGATGCCCTTTAGCCTTGTCAATCAGATAACTCAACCCGTTACTTTCGGCATCAAGGTAAGGTGTATCAATCTGGTAAATATCGCCGGTAAATACAAACTTACTGTTTTCGCCTGCGCGGGATATAATGGTTTTTATTTCGTGCGGTGTGAGGTTTTGCGCCTCGTCAACTATAAAAAATATTTTGCTTAACGTTCGTCCACGTATAAACGCAAGCGGCGCAATAGATATTTTGTCATTGGTAACCAGCTCGTCAATTTTTGCCTGCATTTTTTCATCGTCAACAAACTGGTCTTTGATAAATTTCAGGTTGTCCCAGATTGGCGCCATGTAGGGGTCGATCTTTGATTTTATGTCGCCCGGTAAAAAGCCAATGTCTTTATTACTCAACGGCACAATAGGCCGCGTTACATAAATTTGCCTAAAATATTTCCGTTGTTCCAAAGCGCTTGCCAATGCCAGTAACGTCTTTCCTGTTCCAGCATTTCCTTGTATAGAAACCAGTTTAATATCAGGATGCAGCAAGGCGTGTATGGCGAAAGCCTGTTCCATATTCTTTGGGAAAATATTAAAAACAGGCTGTTCTGTTACTTTTTCTAACTGTGCGGTTTTTGAATTATAAAAAACTGACACTGAGTTTTTCTTTCCGCTCAGCGTATAAAAATGATTGCTGGTATGCGGCTGCATTTCAAAACTATCGCCAGGAATAACTTCATCCTTGTTTAACTGGCCGATCAGCTTTTCTGAAACTTTACTTAAAATTGTTTCACCGGTATATAGTTCATCGATATTTTTAATTTTACCTGTCTCATAGTCTTCCGCATAAAGGTTTAGCGATTTTGCTTTTAAACGCAGGCATATATCTTTTGAAACAAGTATAACTTTTTTATTAGGATTTTCTTCTTGCAAGCCCAAAGCGGCATTCAGGATGCGATGATCAGTCTTATCCGACCCAAAGACAGCTTCGGCATCTGTAGCTATGGATTTTGTATCCAGAATTACCTTAAAGCTTCCCTTGCTTTTGCCGTTTAAAGGTTGCCATTTATTAACAAGGCGGTTATGAGAAAGGTCGTCTACCAGCCGGATAAAGCTTCGAGCTTCAAAATTGCGGGTATCATTCCCGCTTTTCATATTATCGAGCTCTTCCAGTACCTGGATGGGTATGGCTACATCGTGTTCCTGAAAATTTTCGAATGCGTTATGATCATAAAGGATCACAGAAGTATCTAAGACAAATATTTTCCTTTTCCCATTCTGTTTACTTTTGCCTTCCTTGTTCATCGGAGGCTAAAATAGCTATTTTAAGATTGGCAGAAAAATGAAATTTATGCAGGAGGCAAAAAAATGTCGTGAAAACGAAAACGGAAGCCTCCTCTTGCGATTTGACTCCCGTTTCCTTACTCCGTGCATAACCGTAGTTCTACCCGAAGCACCAAGTTTTGTGTAAATTGACCGATCTGCTATTCTGTTGCCCTTGCGGACATTGATCCTTTCAGCTCTATTAGCGGTTTTGCCGTTCTCCGTAAAAAATTGCAGCCCTTTCTAATCCTCTTTAAATTACTTTCTTTTCTAAAACTTTCGTTTTTTCTTTTCCGGTAACTTCAGGTACTCCGTGATCTTTAGCGCCCCCGAAGGTTTGCCCGATTCAATTTGTATTCCTGTGAGGCTGTCAAAGTACGTCGTTCTTGATAATTCTAAGATAGGAGGTTAATCAATATCTGTCAAGTGTTTTTTTTATTTTTTATTAACAGGTTTTTAACATTATTTTCCACTGAAAATAACACGCATTTAAACAGGGATAAATTAAATAACCGGGGATTTTATGGTGTTATTCACATTCAGGTTATTCACAAAAACTCATAAAATTCCCCCAGAATGAGTTTACGAAAATTCTTAAATCATAAATAATCGGGAAATTACCCGCAAAATTTTGGATTTGTAATTGAGTATTAGTACCAGGGAATTGTCTTATTCAGCAGTTATCAGCCTTGATTTTTACCCCAAAGAAGAAAATCGGGATTTAAAAATAAAGATTATCGACTTGACATTAGCCAATGATAAGCTTCTCTCCCGCAAATTTTATCTTTCCGGCATCAAGCAATAGACGGATAGTCTCAATTTTTTCTTTTTCAGTACCAATGTTTGTCGAGGTTACAAGGGAGGCAAGGTCCATCGACGCATTGCTTAGTAATAATAAAACTTCGCTGGTAATATCATCAAATATTTCAGAAGCGTTCTTTTTTCGTTTTTCTTCGAGGCAAACATCGCAAATGCCGCATTTATCTGCATTAAGTTCATCAAAGTACGCCAGCAACATCTGGCTGCGGCACTTCTTATGTTCTGCATAGGCGAAAACAGCTTCCATTTTTTTTCGGTAGGTTGCTTTTCGCTCATCAATGGCTTTCTTATTGATATAAAGCGCATCCGTTTGTTGACGTGGCTTTAAATAAGTGACCTGCGGCATATCGGTCTGCTGCTGATAGCTTAAAATATGAAACTCCTGCAACTGTTTTAAACCATCAATAACCTGCTGAACATTCATGTTTGTACGGCGGGCAATATCAAACTCCCTTAAGCGCACATAATTTTCAAAGGAGCCGCCATACGACCGTAATAACGTTTTGATAAAATTATCCCAACCCGGGTTTTGGATTTGAAAGTTATATAACTGCTCGTTGTCGATTTCAAACCTGAACCGCGATGGCAGGAAAACGCTTTCATTAAACGACAGGTATTCGTCTTGCTCCAAAAACTTCAGGCAATTAATAACCTTTACAGCATCCAGTTTAAAACGGCTGCAAAAATCGCCGATGTCAAGGTCGAAGCTTAAACCTTGCCCCGCTTCATATGCAAGTTGGTAGTAATTGGCCAGGAAATGGTATGCCTGCTTTATTTCGGTTGTGGTTGGAAAGCTCAATTCAAATTTCTTCTCCAATTTTAGTCTGTCCGATGGATTATATAACAAAACAGCGTATGCCTTTTTCTCGTCCCGGCCTGCCCTACCCGCCTCCTGGTAATAGGCTTCCAAACTTTCGGGCGGGTCTTTGTGAATTACAAAGCGCACATCAGGCTTGTCAATACCCATCCCAAAGGCATTTGTGGCCACTATAATACGTGTACGGTTATTTTTCCAGTTTTCCTGCTTTTGCGACCGCAGTCCGGCTTCCAGGCCAGCATGGTAATAATCGGCTTTGATGCCGTTCTCGTTATAAAATTTAGCAATTTCGGCAGTTTCTTTGCGGCTTCGCACATAAACTATACCGCTGCCATTTATCCCTTTTGCAACGTCCAATAACTTCTTTAGTTTGTTCTCCACATTTTGAACTACATAGCTTAGGTTTTTGCGTTCAAAACTTTTCTTGAAAACATTGGGTTTGCTAAACTTCAGCTTTTGCTGAATATCGTCACGTACTTCGGCAGTAGCAGTTGCTGTAAGCGCCAATACCGGCACATCGGGATGCAGTTCGCGCAGATCGGCAATGTGTAAATAGGGTGGCCTGAAATCATAACCCCATTGAGAAATACAATGTGCCTCATCAACAGCTATTAAATTCACCTTCATGTATTTGATACGCTCGCGCACCAATTCGGACAGCAAACGCTCCGGCGATAGGTACAGAAACTTTACCTGTCCATAAATGCAATTATCCAGCGCAATGTCAATTTCGCGTTTGCCCATTCCTGATACGATGGAAATTGCTTCGATACCTTTTTCTTTCAGGTTCTCAACCTGGTCTTTCATAAGGGCAATCAGCGGAGAAATTACGATACACAGCCCATCCTTCGCCATTGCAGGCACCTGGAAACAAACTGACTTACCACCGCCGGTAGGCAATAGCGCCAAAGTATCATGCCCCAGCAAAACAGATTGGATGATCTCCTTCTGCATGGGGCGGAATTCGTCATGGTTCCAATATTGTTTGAGGATTTGCTGAATAGTCATTTATTGATTTCGGAATTACGATTTCAGATTTTAGTCTAAAGTAGGATTGTAAAGATAAATCCGAAATCGAACATCCGAAATCCGAACTAACATAATATTGCTAAATTCGCAGCTGTCAACATCACGCTATGAAATTTATCTGCACTACCCTGATATTTTTATCCCTCTCCATTACTTTGCACGCCCAGAAATGGAATGTGGAAACCCCTCCCGGTATTCAAAAAAAAGTAACAATCACGACTGACGAAGGCACCTGGATGGATCTGGATGTAAGTCCGGATGGTAAAACCATTGTTTTCGATTTACTTGGTGATATCTATAGCATACCTGTTGCGGGTGGTAAGGCTACCCTGCTTTCTGGTGGAAAAGCCTGGGAAATACAACCGCGGTTTAGTCCGGATGGAAAATTAATATCTTATACCAGCGATAAGGATGGCGGTGATAATATATGGTTAATGAACGCTGACGGCAGTAATAAACATGCCATCACCAAAGAAAATTTTAGACTTTTAAATAACGCGTCGTGGACGCCCGACGGACAATTTTTGGTGGCCCGTAAACATTTTACAGGCACACGATCTTTGGGCGCGGGCGAAATGTGGCTGTACCATAAAACAGGTGGCGAAGGCATACAGTTAACCAAACGTAAGGATGATCAGCAGGATGCAGGTGAGCCTGTAGTTTCGCCGGATGGTAAATATGTTTACTGGAGCGAAGATGTTACTCCCGGCCCGAATTTTCAATATAACAAAGACCCTAATCAGGGCATATATGCGATATTAAGGTTAAACCGTCAGACCGGCGAGATCGAAAGAGTAGCCGGGGGAACAGGTGGCGCCTGCAGACCGCAGATATCCCCTGACGGCAAACTGATGGCTTTTGTAAAACGGGTTAGGCTAAAAACGGTGCTTTACCTGCATAATTTAAGTACCGGTGAAGAATGGCCGATATATGACGATCTCTCGCACGATCAGCAGGAAACCTGGGCCATTTTTGGTGTGTACCCAAACTTTGGCTGGACACCCGATAGTAGAAGCATTATATTTTATGCAAAAGGAAAAATTTGGAACCTGGATATAACTAGCTTAAACCCAGTGCAAATACCTTTTGAAGCTACCTCGCAGCAAACCATTACCGATGCGCTGCATTTTCCGCAAAAGGTTTTCCAGGAGGAATTCCCGGTTAAGATGATCCGACAGCTCACTACCTCTCCGGATGGTAAGGTTGTTGCTTTTAATGCCGCGGGTTATATTTATATGAAATATTTGCCCAATGGCAAACCAGAACGGATAACTGCTACAAACGATTTTGAATATGAACCCTCCTTTAGTCCTGATGGCAAGTCGTTGGTTTACGTTGACTGGAGTGATGAGTTAAAGGGTTCGATAGATAAAATAGACTTGACCACCTGCCTGGTTACCAGGCTCACGGCCGAAAAAGGATTTTATTATTCGCCAAAGTTTTCAAATAAGGGTGATAAAATAGTTTTTCGCAAAGGTGTGGGTACCGAGACCTCTGGTTTTGCTTTCGGCGGCAACCCGGGAATTTATACGATCCCGGCAATCGGAGGAATTCCCAAAATGATCATCAATAATGGGGTGTATCCACAATTCTCAAAAGACGATTCAAAAATATACTACCAAAGCAGCGAAGGTGATAAAAAAGCCTTCAAAATGATGGACACTACCGGAGCGAACCAGCAAACGTTATATACTTCAAAATATACCACGCAGTTTAACCCAAGTCCCGATGGTAAATGGATGGCTTTTACAGAGCTGTTTAATTGCTACCTGACACCGATGGTAAGCACCGGCAGTGCGCAGGATCTATCTGCTTCAAACAAAGCCATCCCATTGAACAAATTAACCCGCGATGCCGGCACTTACCTCCATTGGAGCAAAGACAGCCAAAAACTGATGTGGACATTAGGACCTAAGTATTTTGTTCGGGATATCCGCAATGCCTTCCCTTTTGCCGCCGATGGGGAGGATAAAACCCCACCTATTGATACCGCAGGAATTGATATAGGCCTGGTTTTGAAAACCGATGTTCCGGACGGAAAGATTGCTTTTAAAAATGTCCGCATCATTACCATGAAGGGTGATGAGGTAATTGACAACGGAACAATAGTTATCGACCAGAATAAAATAACGGCAGTTGGTAAGGGTGCCGATGTACAAATACCTGCCGATGCCAAAGTTTACGACCTTGCCGGGAAAACTATTATGCCCGGCATAGTTGATGTCCATGCCCACTTGCATACCAGCCCCGATGGTATTTCGCCGCAGCAGGATTGGAATTACTATGCCAACCTGGCTTTCGGTGTCACTACTTCGCACGATCCTTCCAGCAATACGGAGATGGTTTTCAGCCAGTCGGAAATGTTAAAGGCCGGGAATATGGTTGGGCCCAGGGTTTACTCTACCGGCACTATTTTATATGGTGCTGATGGCGACTTTAAAGCCGTTATTAATAGTCTGGACGATGCCCGCTCCAATTTGCGCAGGTTAAAGGCAGTAGGTGCATTCTCGGTAAAAAGTTATAACCAACCCCGTCGCGAGCAACGCCAGCAAATTATTGAAGCTGCCCGCGAATTTCAGATGGAAGTCGTGCCCGAAGGCGGGTCTACCTTTTTTACCAATATGAATATGATATTGGATGGTCATACCGGTATTGAGCATAACATACCCGTTTGGCCGGTTTATAAAGATGTAAAAACATTGTGGAATGGCAGTAAATCGGGTTATACCCCGACTCTGATTGTATGCTACGGCACCCAGTTTGGCGAAAATTTTTGGTACGACCGTACAGAAGTCTGGAAAAATGAACGACTGCTGAATTTTACCCCTCAAGCTATAGTTGATGCCCGCTCACGCCGCAGAACAACCTCCGAGTATGGCGATTACGGCCATATCCAGGTTTCTAAATATGTAAAGCAAATAGCCGATGGCGGTACCAAAGTTAACCTGGGCAGTCATGGGCAGTTACAGGGGCTTGGTGCCCACTGGGAGCTTTGGATGCTTGCCCAGGGCGGTATGACACCTTTGCAAGTCATACGCTGTGCCACAATAAACGGCGCCAGTTACTTAGGCATGGACAAAGAAATAGGCTCACTTGAAACCGGCAAACTGGCTGACCTTATTGTACTGAACCAAAACCCACTGGATGATATCCGCAACAGCGAAAAAATTAAATACGTGATGGTAAACGGCCGCCTATATGATGCCGACTCGATGAACGAAATAGGCAACCGCGAAAAACCACGCCTCCGCTTTTGGTGGCAACAGGTGCATGGTGATATGATCAGCATGCCGTTGGGGAATATTGAAACCTATTTGTTTAATGCGCAGGACGGGGATTGATTTGGGATTTCGGAAGTCGGATTTACGTCCCGATAGCTATCGGGATCGGGTTTTTATTAAATTTTTTTTTTAGTGTTCATGTTCGTTGCGTTGAACATGCATTTATTAATATCTGACTATCAATAATTTGCGTTTTTTTATTGACTAAATCAAAGTATTAAAGGATTTTTTTGTACTCTTAATAAATTTAATCTTTCAGTCACTTAGACCTTTTAAGATACATTTTTGATAATAAATAATATCTCATGCCTGTTCGTAAATCCTTATTCACAATTCTAATTATTTCATATTTTGGATCAGCAAAAGCTAATCAATTTAATATTCAAAAATATCTTCAGGATTCAACTTCATTAAAAAATAATACTAAAGTCACCATTAAAGTAAATATTAAAGGTTTGCACAAAGCTGCTTTTTACTATAATGATGAGTACAGCGACACCGAGCCGCCGGTATTTCTGGACAGTAAGGATACCATAAAAACGTTCAAATTTAATTATCCAACATTACTTATCGACGCTTATCATCAAATTCCATTTTTGGTTTATCCCGGTGAGACCTTAGAATTAACTGTCGATCAGGATGATGTACCAAAGCTTACTATTGCCGGCAACAATAAGAGAAATAATGAGCTGTATTTTTTTCTGGACTATTATAAGAAATTCAAGGTATATGACAAATCGGGGTTGCTATTCGGTAAAAACCACTTTTCTCTTTTTACAAAAGATTATAGTTATAAAAAAATGGTTAGCAACGTTGAAGGCGACTCCTTAAAGAGGTTTAACTTTCTTAAAAATTATAAAGAAACATTTAAAGTTTCGTTCGAGTTTGAAAGTTATGCTTACAGTTTCTTCAAATATTTATATGTTATGAATATGCTGTCGCCGCTTACTCTGGTTGGTATAGATACTACTAACCTCCCTTATGAGTATACGAAACAAGCAGACAATCTATCAATAAAATTAACCTGCGACAGTTGTTTGGTAAATGAGGCATACAGAAGATCGACAGTTTCCTTTAGCCGTTATATTTGTCGCAGTTTTATACACTCGGGTAAAAAATTCTCTTTAAGTTTTGACACAATTTCGAACTATTTTACCGGAGCAACCAGGCGATATGCGCTCTTTATATTATTAAAAGACAATATGACAATACTTCCCCCGGAGTATGATAATAGATTAAATGACTTCTTAAATGAAAAAACAGATTTATATTCAAAATACTTAGAAGACCAACGAAGCACTATCGATAAATTCAAATCGGATCAAAATTCGATGAAGGAATTGGCTAGTACCAATGGAGATAAACTTACATGGGATGAACTGCTTAAAAAAAATCGTGGCCGCTTAATCTATCTGGATTTTTGGGCAAGTTGGTGCGTACCGTGCAGACAAATGATCCCTTTGTCCTATAACCTTGAAAAAAGTTTTTCAGCACAAAAAATAGTATTTGTGTATATTTCAATTGATGATAGCCCAGCTAACTGGCAAAAAGCAGCAAGCGATGAGCATATTGATAGTAATAGGAGTTATTTCCTTGTTAATCAAAAGGCATCTGATTTAAAAAAGCGATTTAAAATCAAGGCGATTCCGCGATATATGCTCATTAATTCCGATGGTGTATTGGTTGACGTTAATGCCCCTTATCCTAATAATTTACAGATTAAAAAGTTATTGTCAGAATATATGACTCCTTAGCTATAACAAATCGTAAACTACTCATTGTCAATAATAAAAAACATCATTCCAGTTTTTACAGGGGTTTGCCCTTGTGAGACACTCACCAGAGCACCCTTTTTTATCTGAACCATGATTTTCAGGATTATAAGATTAACCTGATTAATCAAATGGCATCCTGAAAATCCTCTAATCCTAAAAATCTTAGTTCAGGCAACTTCAAATCACGGCACATCCCACCACATCCTGCTGGTTATTTTATCCCCTCCTGTTAAGCCGGCCACAGCGGCTTTGTAATTGGCCGAGTTTACTTGTTTATCAACCGTAGAATATTGCATCCGTCGCGGTATGGCCCCCGGCGATTGGCTGCCCGGATAGGTTACGGGTACCAAAGCAGGATAACCGTTAGGTGTTGAACCGCCGGATGTACGGCGCCAATTGCTCCAGGCTTCGTACTCGTTAAAATAGGTGGCAATCCAAAACTGGGTATTAATCATTTGCAGTCCGATGGCGTCATTGTATGGGTGTGCATCGAGATAATCCTGCGCAACGGTTGGGTCTATTGTTCCACCGGCACCGTAGGCCGCCAGCGCTGTAATGGCGGCAATTACCCCGTTGTTATAATGTATTGCCGGGTCGCCTATCCCCCAGCGTTTGGCTGCATCTGCCAGCAGAAATTCAGATTCGGCATACGTTAATACTAATGTCGGTGCGTCAGGGTTAAATATTATCGGGCTCGGCCGGGAGTATAAAAACAAGCTACCCAAATAGCCGGGATAATTTTGAATACCATTGGCAGCGGCCCCTGTATTGTAGCCATTTGGCAAACCGTTTTGGTCTGCCGCCAGAGACGAGCCAGATGCCGGGGTTGGTATGGGCACTACGGTATCGTTGTAAACGAATGATAGCACCGGTAACCGCGGGTCATCATTGTTTTTTAGCGTGTCGATAAATGTTTTACTTATTTGGCCGTCCAGTTGTATGGCGCCATCCTCCCCTATCCCGCGGAATATCCTGTTGATCAGTAACGGGTCGCTTGAGCCATCATGAGCAACTATAGCATTATCATCATTGCTGGTCATGGTGAGGTTTTGTACCTGCTTTACATACTTCTGCGCTGTGGCCGGGTCAACTTTGGTTAAACGCATGGCCATGCGCAGCAGTAAAGTGTTACCAAACTTTTTCCACTCAGCTATCTGGTCCCCGGCGGTTGAATAAAACAGGTCTCCAACGGGTTTATCAGCATTTTCGTCAAGACTGTCAACAGCTTGTGACACCTCTTTCAGTAAATCAGCATAAATATCCTTTTGTTTGTCATATGCCGGGAAATAGACGGAGCCATGATAGGCCAGACCAGCCTTAAAATAAGGTACATCACCGTAAACGTCGGTTATCCGTTCGAAAACCATCGCCTTTACTATCCTTGATATTTGATGCAGGTTTTTGTATTGTGGCTTGCCAATGGTGGTGGTATAAAGATCTACCGCATTTTTTACCTGGTAAGTATAAGCATGATCAAAGAATGAACCCCAGCCACCGGGACTTAGCGAATATTTATCGCCAAAGTAATAGCCTGATGTTGACGCCCAATGCTGAATCATACAGCCTGCTCCCTGTATTTCGGTTTCTTCCACCTCAATTGCATTGTCTGTACTGCCTGTATAATAAAGCAGCGTGGCCGACAGCATATTATTAGGGTCGAATACATCAACTGATACAGCATTAGGGTCGGTATTTGTTTTTAAAAGATCTTTTTTGCAGGATGCAAGAGCCATTATTAAAATGGCGGTTGCGAGTATATAATAAGCTTGTAATTTCATATTAAGTAGTTTATTACGTATTCAATAATCAATTAAAATTTCACATTCAGGTTAAGGCCAAAGGTCCTGGTGTAAGGTACCGTTGCCTGTTCAATACCCTGCGGCCCGTTCGAATAATTCGACTCAGGGTCGATATTAGGTGTGTGTTTCGTTATGGTAAACACGTTTCGGGCAACAAAACTTAGGGTTAGGCCTTGTATTTTATTGTTGAATGCTTTGGCAGGAAACGAGTAACCCAGTATAATTTGCCTGAACTTGATGAAACTGGCATCGTAAACAAAAATACCAGGGTTATAGGTGCTTACCGCAGCATAATAATCCTGTGGGTATAGTTGATCAGTTCCAAACCGCTGATCCCTGCCCGGGAGAGTTTCCTTTGAAAGGCCGTACCCATAGCCGTACCAATTTGTTCCCGAAAATATTTTACCACCGAATTTTCCGTCTATCAGGAATGAAAGATTAAAACCTTTGTACCTGAAATCGCTGGTAATACCGGCGGCCCATGGATCGATGCCCGATCCTTTATCTACATAATCCGTACCAGCCTCAGGTGCGCCTGTCGCCGGGTCAATTATTATCTTGCCATTGGCATCACGTGCCGGATCAGCAACAAAAATCTGGTAAGCCGATTTGCCCAGCACTTGCGACATATATGCTACGCCAAGTCCCTCGTCTTCCCCGGCTCGTGAATAGCCAAGCGGATAGTTGGTCGATCCTGATGACAGTGACAGCACCTTGTTGTCGTTATAGGTGAAGTTTAAAGTTTCTGTCCAGATGAAGTCTTTTGTCTTAATTGGCGTGCCCGAAACCAAAAATTCAATACCCGCATTCCTTATCGTGCCGGAGTTAAGCAAAACAGCGGTATACCCCGAAGTTTCGGAAGTAACTGCCGGTATAACTTCGTTACTTTCAGTTTTGTGATAATAAGCAATATCAAAATGAAGCCTGTTTTTCAGGAAGTCTAATTCGGTACCAATTTCAAATTCTTTTGCCGATGAAGGCCTTAAAGCATCGTTTGGCACAGTCCCCCCATTGGAGATATTACCGATAGGGTAACCAAATAAATTGCCGATATTATTATACCCCAATAAGGTTTGATAAGGCTGATCGGCTTCACCACCAACGTTAGCATAGCCGACTCTTAATTTTCCATTGTCCAGCCCGTTTATATGAAGCAGTTCAGAGAAAACGAATGAACCGCTTATGGAAGGATAAAAATAATTTGTTTTGCCCGGGGCCAGCGTCGAATACCAGTCGTTACGCCCGGTTGCACTCAAGTACAAAAAACTTTTATAGGAGAAATCCACTGTGGCATAGATTGATTTGTTGACAACCACGGGATTGCTTTCTGTTTCAACAGGGCCGGCCAAATTGCCAATAGTGTACAGGTAAGGCGTTTCAAAGTCGCTCCCGCCCGCGTCAATTATATCCTGCGCAAATCTTCTGCCGTTGACCCCAAGTAACGAGGTTAGTTTGATATCCTTTGATAGCTTAAAATCTTTGCCGATGATGGCATCAATATTTATTTCGGTTGATTTACGGCTCTCCTCATTCATAGCCCCATCAGTCTGATAAGCGGTACCGTTGGGTGTTATATTTGTATTTCGATCATTAAAATAATCCTCTCCTGCCCTAAATTGCAGGTATAAACCATTATCGAAAGTATATTTCAGATCAGCCGAACCAATAAAGCGGTTGCGACTGGTATTATTTATAAACTTGTAAGCAGCGAAGTATGGATTAGTGGTATAAGCATCGTTCAAAAACTGATTTTCGGAACCATCTGCTTTATATCCGGGCGCCAAATTTGTTATGTTCAAATTTCCCGGAAGAAACAGCGTGGCAAAATTCACGCTACCCGGCGCATCAGATACCGTAGGCCGGTTATGAGTAAACGCATTGATATATTGTGCTTTTAATTGCAGCGCTAAATGCCTGTCAAGTTTATAGTTAGTGGAAAAAGTGAAAGACTGCTGGTTAAAACCGGCATTTGGAATGATGCTGGTATTATGCAGGTCGCTTACTGAAAAGCGCATACTTCCGTCATCCCCGAATGATTTACTAAACGATACGGTATTTGTGGCAGCGCCCCCATCTTTATAAAAACGCCCCATATTGCCCGACATTGCCGAATAAGGCCTTTGCACACCGTCAAACTGATAAACTTGTGATCCGTCAAATTTGGGGCCCCAGCTTGACAAGCCGATATTAAAAGCATCCACGCCGCTCACCGGTTTTAACCCGTCGCTCCCCTGGCCATAAGTCTTTTGCCAATCGGTATTATCAATTACACTTTGAATAACGTAATTTGAATTTAACTCTACACCTATGCCTTGAACATTTTTGCCTGATTTGGTGGTGATCAGGATAACGCCCTTACTACCGCGGTAGCCATATAGTGCAGAGGCGGCAGCTCCTTTTAGTATGGAAATTGATTCTATGTCGTCGGGGTTAATGTTGATGGTACCATCCCCGCCATCGGCGCCCCCGTAGCCGCCGCCAACATCGGTTTGACTATAGGTATAATTTTGCATCGGGATACCGTCTATTACATATAAAGGCTGGTTTGAGCCCGTAATATCCGAAATACCGCGGATCACCACGTTAGATGAACCGCCGGGACCTGTAGCCACATTGCTTACGTTAACACCGGCTACCTTGCCTTCCAGGCCATTAACAAAATTAGTTTCGCGAGCCTCGGTCAGCGAAGCGCCCGGCACCTCTGTAACAGAATAACCCAGCGCACGCCGCTCTCTCTTAATACCCAATGCGGTAATCACAACGTCTTTCAGCTCCTTTTCTGAAGGTTGAAGTTTAATATTAATTTCCGTTTTGCCGGCTACCGCAATCTCAGTTGTGGTATAACCTACAAAAGAGAAAACTAAAGTTGAAGTGCTGCCCGCGGTAATTGAATAAAGACCGTTGATATCAGTAACAACAGCATTGTTTGTCCCTTTTTCGCGTACGGTAACCGTTGGCAGAGTTTCGTTTGTTTTTGCATCAATAACTTTTCCTTTAATAACGATGCTTGTACCGCCTTGTGCGGTGGCCGTGTTGCTATGCAGCAACAAGAGTAATATACTCAGTGCTGCAATTTGGAGGAAAACGGCGATTTGATGTTTGTAAAGGTTTTTTTTCATAGTAAGTGGTTAAAGGTGAACCCATGTAAAAGAATTAACGGATGTATGTCGAAAAGGCTAGTATGAGCCACCTGGCGTAAAATTAAATTGCTTGAGTGGCAATAAATTATCGGCTAAAAAGAAGATGCGAAAGCTAAAATAATAAATTATTAATAAAGTATTATCATTTATTAACTATTGGAAAATATTTTTCTTTCCTTTTAGTTACATGACAAGTCAAAACGCCTTTGTGTTACAACTTTAGTGCTTTCTTTCTAATACTGAAAAATCGCACTCCAGTAAATCCCTTTGCCAATGACCGGTATTGGCCGCCGCCTCATAGGTTGATTGCAAAAACTCCATTAAATAATTCTCCGGGTCATCGGCTTTTATCACATCGGCATATGGTAAAAAGAATTCACCCATTTCTTCGCTAAAAAAGGCCTCAGCCGGCTTGACGGGTTGCTCGCCAAAAGAAACCGGCGTTGGGTAGCAATAGGCATAAAAAACAGGGTAAGGCGAAGCCTCGCTGCCGGGCCAAAAGCCGCAGCTGCTCACTTCGTGCGAGTAAGCTTCCTGCATTACCGATAAAGGCATGTTTGGTGCACCGCCCGGATGAAGCGGTGCCTCCCGGCCAGAAAACCTGGTGACCGCAAGGTCAAATGCACCCCAAAAAAAGTGAACCGGGCTACACTTACCTCTGAATTTTGCTCTGAATTTTGTAAATATGATGTGAATGTTTATCCACGCCTGCCACAAATTATTCATTTGCGCAGGGTTATAAGTGTGATGAATTTCGTCCTTTTCAAAGGGAATAGCCAGATCCAGTTCATTGGGTTTTGGATAAATATTTGTATCAATACCTAAACCGCCTAGTTTTTGCATTAATTCTCCATAAAAATTTGCAACGGTGCGCTGTGTTAAATCAAGTGATGAGTTTTCACCCGAACTTGTGGTTATCCACAGTTTATGCTGCACAAAATCAAAATCAATCTGGAAAATACCGTCTTCATACGGAATAGCAGCCGTGGTTAACCCGGTTGGAGAAACATACAAGGTTACATGCCAGGAATGATTTATCCATGGCATTTTGCATAGCCTTATCTTACCAACAATTTGTGTCCACAATTGCACGGTGGCAATTGTATCCTTTAATTCATCAAAGTTTAAAATTGGCCAGTTAGTTTTCATAGTTCAGATACAACATCAGCTGAAGCTGGAAGTTTACCTGCAATTTAAATAAAATCGCGAAAATCCGTTAGCCGCCGTAAATCCTGCCTCAGACAAAAGCGCCGTTTAAGTACCCTTATCAAGTAATTAGGTCTTTTTACCAAATAAAATTTGGTTCGACACGTTTATTTTAAAAAAAATAAAATTTTCTATTGACAATTTCATTTTTACCTGTACATTTACGGCATAAACAAAAACATGAATTTAAGAGGCGCATATTATTTTGGTTACTACTTTTACTTTAACAGTAAGAGCCGGGACTAATATGCTTAAACAAACATATAAGAAACTGAAAAGTCCCGGCCAAAAACCGGGACTTTTTGCTTTAAACAGGTTATGAAAATAGAACAACCACGGGTAGCTATACAAGGCATACGTGCCTCCTTCCATGAAGAAGCGGCGCTTAAATATTTTGGCGAACATATCCAAACTATTGAATGTAACTCCTTTAAGCAAACCTTTGACGCGTTAAAAAATAAAGATGCTGATTATGTAGTGATGGCTATTGAAAACAGCATCGCAGGCAGTATCCTCCCAAATTATTCTTTACTGCTTAATTATGGTTTCCCCGTGGTTGGCGAAATTTATTTGCCGATACAATTACACCTGATGGCGTTGCCTGGTGTGAAATTTGAAGATATTAAATATGTTACCTCGCACCCTATAGCCATACGGCAGTGTGTCGATTTTTTTGACGAGTACCCGCACCTCAACATTGTTGAAAGTAATGACACCGCCGCCTGTGCCAAACGGATCAGGGACGAACAATTGACGGATACCGTAGCAATTGCAAACACATTAGCTGCAAGACTTTACGGACTTGATGTGTTGGAACGAAGGATAGAATCAAATAAAAAGAACTTTACACGTTTCCTTATTCTTACAAATCACGACAATGTAGATAAGAACCATCCCAATAAGGCTTCATTGTGTTTCCAGGTAGGCAACAAAGTTGGGGCACTGGCAAAAGTGCTTAACATTTTTGCCGAGCAAAATGTTAATATGAGCAAAATACAATCAATGCCCATTTTAGGTAAACGTAACGAGTATAATTTTTATGTTGACATTGAATGGGAAGATTCAAAACAATATGACACAGCCATAAGGCAAATACTAAAGTACACACACAATTTTAACATATTAGGCGAGTATGAACGGCACGATGAAGAAGGTAACGGAACACCAAAGCCTAAAAATGAAAAAGCGCCGAGGACTTATATTAATATTAAGAAAATGGGGCAATGATGCTTGCGAAGTCGGAGAGTCCGGAAGTCGGAAAGTCCGAAAGATAGAATTAAAAGAAACTTGAATTAAAATTAAATAAATAACAAAACTTTCGGACTTTCGTCCCGATTGCTATCGGGAGGACTTCCGGACTAAATAACAACAACGATGAAACTAAATTTAAACATTGAACCGCTTAATTCGTGGATTAAAACAGGCAGCGAACCCTTATTAATAGCGGGTCCATGTAGTGCCGAAACAGAAGATCAATTGGTAGCCACGGCTCATTTGCTGGCAAAAACAGGCCGTGTATCGGCATTGCGTGCTGGTATCTGGAAACCACGTACACGTCCCGGAGAATTTGAAGGAATAGGCAGCATTGGACTGGAGTGGTTGAAAAGGGCAAAAAAGGAAACCGGCCTTCCCACTACCGTTGAAGTGGCTACAGGCAAACACGTAGAAGAAGCGTTAAAAGCCGGTGTTGATATTTTATGGGTGGGCGCTCGCTCAACCGTAAACCCTTTTACCGTACAGGAAATTGCCGATGCCTTAAGAGGTGTTGACGTGCCTGTAATGGTAAAAAACCCGGTTAATCCTGATCTTTCCCTTTGGATTGGCGCCCTCGAACGTATTAATAACGCGGGGATCACCAAACTTGCAGCCATACACCGCGGGTTCTCGTCACACGAAAAATCCACTTTCCGTAACGAGCCAATGTGGGATATCGCCATCAATTTAAAAACTTTGGCTCCTCATTTACCAATAATTTGTGATCCAAGCCATATTACCGGCAGTCGTGACCTCATTGGTTACGTCTCTCAAAAAGCGCTTGACCTGGATATGCAGGGTTTAATGATCGAATCGCATATAGATCCAAGCGTAGCCTGGACCGACGCCAAACAACAGGTAACCCCTGCAGCATTAGCCGAATTAATAGGCCATTTAACTTTACGCAAGCCCGAAATACGTAACGCCGAAGTAAAAGATAAGTTGGAAGAATTGCGTCACCAAATTGATAAAATTGACGACCTGGTTATTCAAAAAATGGCTGAGCGGATGAAGATCGTTGAACAAATAGGCAATTACAAAAAGGATAACAACATAACGATTTTGCAGGTTAACCGCTGGGACGAGATTCTAAGCAAACGCACCAACTATGCAAAAGCTTTAAAATTAAGTACTGAGTTTACCGAGAAACTGCTGGAACTGATTCACAGTGAATCTATCCGTAAGCAAACTGAAATAATGAATAAGGACGAAGCCGGTCAAAAAGCTGAGAAACTTACGCACGCTTAATATAAATCGTCTCAACGCTCCGGTAATCGGGGCGTTGAGACAGAATATGGTAAAATGAAACATAACATTATCCTTACCAGAAAAGGCAAATCAGTAAAAGGAACGATACATCTCACCGGTTCAAAAAGTGAGTGCAACCGCGCCCTGGTTATTGAAGCGCTGAGTAATGGCAAGGTAAAAGTTGAAAACATATCAGACGCGGCCGATGCCGTTACGCTTGCAGGAATATTGAGATCAGAGGTCGGAGGCCGGAAATTAGAGACAGTAACTAACTCTCATTTAAATAATTCCGAAATCGAACATCCGAAATCCGAAATCAATATAGGTCCCGCCGGAACGGCTATGCGTTTTTTAACCGCTTACTTTACTTTACAGGATGAAGAAGTACTATTGACTGGAAGCGAGCGGATGAAACAACGTCCCATCGGTGTTTTAGTTAATGCTTTGCGGGAGCTTGGCGCGGATATTGAATATGTCGAAAACGAAGGCTTCCCTCCTATCAGAATAAAAGGAAACTTAAACCAGGCGACCAATAAAATTGGGATAAAAGGCGACATAAGCAGTCAGTACATTACAGCTTTGTTATTGATTGCCGCACGCCTGCCCATGGGTCTGGAATTGCATATTGAAGGCGAACTTACTTCGCGCCCATATGTAGAAATGACATTAGCCATGTTGCAATCCGCAGGCATAAAACACGCCTGGGACGGCAATACTATATCCATAGCAAACCAGGAATTTGCATCAACCTCTATACACATCGAGCCCGACTGGAGCGCGGCCTCCTACTGGTATGCTATAGCCGCACTTGCGGATGAAGCGGAACTATTTTTACCAGGCTTAACCCAATATAGCTTACAGGGCGATAGTGTAATTACAGAGATAATGGCCAATTTTGGTATTACTTCCCAATTTAAAGATGGCGGGGTATATCTGCAAAAGGAGGTTAAACCGGTTGTCCGTAAAATTTTTGATCTGAAAGAATGCCCTGATCTCGCGCAAACTATCATCGTTGTTTGTGCTGCATTGGGCCATGAGGCTACTTTTACAGGATTAGAAACTTTAAAAATAAAGGAAACTGACCGTGTAAAAGCCCTGCAAAATGAACTTGCTAAAATGGGCGTTAAGCTTATTGAAAAGGGGCAGGTTTATAAATTGGATTGCAGCGGGAAATTTATTCCTGAACAGTTATTTATAAACACCTATGATGATCACCGTATGGCGATGGCTTTTGCCCCGCTGGCATTAATAATACCGCAAATGGAAATTGAAGATGCGCAGGTAGTTGAAAAATCATACCCGGCGTTTTGGACCGACCTGGAAAAAGCAGGGTTCGAGGTGAAAGGGTGAGGTGAAAGACGAAAAGCTAAGATAAGGCGAAAGCTGAAAGGCAAAAGCCGAAAGCGAGAAGCTTAATTTAAACAAGAACAATTCACAGATTTGCACATCTGCACATTTGCACATCTGCAATCTGCACATCAAATAATTATGGCAGGCAACTCATTTGGGCAAATATTCAGAATAACCACTTTTGGCGAATCGCATGGTGAAGCTATTGGCGTGATCATAGATGGTTGTCCGTCGCAACTAACGGTAGATTTAGATTATATACAATCCGAATTAGATAAACGCCGTCCGGGCCAATCAAAAATCACCACACAGCGTAAAGAGAGCGATACCGTAAAAATTCTTTCAGGGGTATTTGAAGGAAAAACTACCGGTACGCCAATTGCCATGTTGATTCCAAATGAGGACCAGCGCTCAAAAGACTATACCCATAATGTGGATATTTTTCGCCCTTCACATGCCGATTATACCTATCTTACTAAATACGGCATCCGCGACCATCGTGGCGGCGGGCGTTCATCGGCCAGGGAAACAGCGGCGCGCGTAGCCGCGGGGGCATTGGCAAAACTGCTGCTTAAAACACAGGGAATTGAAATTGTGGCCCACGTAAGCAGTGTTGGTAAAATCAACGCACCGGAAGTAACGTTCGATAATGCGCAGGAATTTATAGACGAACGCGAAAAAAATATTGTTCGCTGTGCCGATCAGGTCACAGCCGAAGAAATGATAGCGCATATCGACGCAATACGCAAACAAGGCGATACCGTTGGTGGTAAAATAAGCTGCTACATAAAAAATTGCCCGGTGGGCTTAGGCGAGCCTGTATTTGACAAACTGCATGCAGACTTGGGTAAAGCCATGCTCAGCATTAACGCCGTACACGGCTTTGAGTATGGCTCGGGCTTTGCAGGCAGCGAAATGCGTGGGTCAGAACATAATGACATATTCAAAAACAATTCGGGCAAGATAGAAACCCTCACCAATTTCTCAGGTGGCATACAGGGCGGTATAAGCAATGGTATGCCAATAGAGTTTAAAGTTGCTTTTAAACCGGTTGCTACCATTATGCAAAGCCAGGAAACGGTTGATAGCGAAGGTAATGCTGCCGAAATATCAGGTAAGGGCCGTCACGATCCATGTGTTGTTCCGCGTGCTGTGCCAATTGTTGAAGCTATGGCCGCCCTTGTTTTGGCCGATCACTGGTTACGCAACAACAATTCAATCCTGAAATAACTGCAAGCGTTTCAAATAAACAAAAGATTTAAGAATTGGTTATGAGTTATTAAAACTCTACTCATGACTATTGATAAATTTTATGCCCACGTTTATGATTGGCTCATAACATACGGGCCTCGCTTTTTAATCGGAATACTTGTTCTTTTTATCGGTTTGTGGCTTATCCGCCTCTTCTCCAGATGGTTGCACAACCGCATGATAAAAAAGAATGTAGATCCTACCGTAAAACCTTTCCTGTTAAGTCTGCTAACCGTAGCTATGAGGGTACTGCTTATCCTGGTAGTGATGCAGTTTGTTGGTATCCAGCTTACCCTTTTTACGGCCCTCGTTGGTGCTTTTGGTGTAGCAGCGGGCCTGGCACTTTCGGGCACGCTTCAAAATTTTGCAAGTGGCGTGCTTATATTACTGCTAAAGCCCTTTATTGTCGGTGACAATATTGTAACCCAGGGCCTTGAAGGAACAGTACCTTCCATCCAGATATTTTATACAATGGTAAAAACCTTCGATAATCGTATATTGATTGTACCTAACGGCCAGCTCTCCAACAATACTATTATCAACATGAGCCGCGAAGGAACAAGGCGGCTCGACATCAACTATAAATTTGGCAACGCCATAGATATTAAGCAGGTAAAATCTGTCATCAATTCAACGATTGATAAAGAGGAAAACATCCTGAAAACCCCGGAAAGAAGGATCGGCGTCGCATTGCTTGAACCTGACGGCTATACCCTGAGCATAGGTGTATGGGTAAATGCTCACGGTTACCAGGACGTCAAGTTAAACTTGCAGGAAAGTTTATTGCAGGACATTAAGGATTCCGGAATAAAAATACAGGGAATGTGAATATTTATTTCCTCCAAATAGGCAATAATTAACTCAATAGTAAATGAAATTTAAAATAACGTAAAACTACGTGTTAAATAGCGTGCAATTACTTGATATTTACGTTCTTATTTATCGTACTTTTAGTGAATAAACCTTTCTAAAATTAACATGCCATGAGAACAAAAATTGATCCTTCAAAATTTAAATTAGGGAAGTCACTTCCGGTTCATGATCCACGTACATTACAGCTGGCCAATTATTTAGAATCTACTGTACTTCCGCCCGCACCGGTTCAATGTTCCTATACGGGAAGCATTGGCGATAACGCATGGGGAATGATGAACAACGATAAAATTGGTGATTGTACGTGTGCCGCCGCCGGGCATTTAATTATGGAGTGGACAAACGCCAATGGCGCCTTATTTACACCGGCCGATCAGGATATAGTTAAAGCCTATGCTGAAATAACAGGGTATGATCCCAAAACCGGTTTAAATGATAATGGTGCCAATGAAAGAGATGTGTTAAACTACTGGCGAAAAACCGGTATTGCAGGCCATCAGATATTGGCCTATGCGGCGCTTGAGCCAAAAAATAATACGTACGTAAAGCAATCGGTGTATCTGTTTGGAGGCTGTTATATCGGGGTATCTCTTCCGATATCTTGTCAAACTCAAACGGTTTGGTCGGTACCACCGCAAGGGGCAACCGGAACAGGTGCGCCAGGGTCCTGGGGTGGGCACGCGGTGTGCGTAGTGGGCTATGATACCCTTGGTTTAACAGTGATAACCTGGGGTGCAACAAAACAAATGACCTGGTCGTTTTGGAACACGTATTGCGATGAGTCATATGCCATAATAAGTACTGACTTTGCTGGAGAGAAACCGGCACCAAATGGCTTTGATCTTGCCGCGTTGGAGGCTGACCTCAAAGCGGTTGCACATCCGGCTTAATTGAGTCAATAGTCTTTAGTGGTGAGTCCTTAGTCGAATTTTGCTCCGATTAAGGATCAAATAATAAACCCTTCAGGTAAATTTGAAGGGTTTATTTATTTGAAGCGATTTTATCCGCCTTAAACCATATATCTTTTTTCAGTATCATGACAATCGTCCTTGTTAGTATTTTGACATCCATAACCACCGACCAATGGTTGATGTAAAATATATCGTAAGCGATTTTCTTGTCCAGGTGAAATAAATCATCGATAGTGCCATGATAACCAAACGACTGCGCCAATCCCGTAATACCAGGCTTTACTAAATGCCTGTCATCATAAAAGTTTAAGATCCTTTTAAATTTAACGTTCTCGTTAATCATGTGTGGCCTTGGGCCAATAACCGACATATCGCCCATCAAAACATTTATAAATTGGGGTAATTCATCCAGATGGGTTAAGCGTAAAAATATGCCTAAACCGGTAATCCTGCTATCATTTTTGACTGCGGCTATGCTGTGGGCATCATCATTTACCAGCATGGTTCTCAGTTTAATGCAGTTAAAAAGCCCTCCGTCTCTCTTATTTCTCTTTTGCAAAAAAAATATTGGTCCTCGGGAATCAATTTTGATCAATATAGCTAATAAAGGCAACAACCACGTTAACACCAGCATGATTGCCGTAATAGAAATTATGATGTCGAATAACCGCTTAATAATAAGATTGTGCTGTTTTAAAAGGGGCGACCGGCCAATAGATGGGACGATATATTTTGAGTTTTTATTAGAAGTTGGTACGGTCCCAACGAAGATATCTTTATCACTCGATTGTTCATAGTCTTCTTTTAATTCTAATAAGTAATTATCCATAGAATGCCCCGGTAAGTTTATCTATAAAGGCATTACGGTGTTATTTTCTGATCCGTTGCTTTGGAGGGTAAGATTGGTAATTGGATTCTCTATAAAAGAACAATCTGAATATTATTCAGAGATATTTAAATACCGTTAAATTACCTTTTTAATACCGTTAAATTACGGTGAAATCTCCTCTATCCCATATCTAGATTTACTCTTATTAATAGCGCTGATTTGAAGCTATTTATAACCCAGAAGCCGAAAAGGGAGCAAAGAGTAGGCAGGTTTGATCTTTTGTTGCAATGTTTAATTTAATCTCACTTAAACTTATTATTACGATCAAAGCAAACAAATTTATTATATAAAAAGGTCACTGTTCTGCAAACTACTATACAACGATTTTATAACTATTAATTGTTCATCCAACTCACAATCAAATGAAACCAAGCAAATTTTTCCTTCCAGCAATCATTTTAAGTTATTTCTTAAGTAGTTGCGCCACCCTAACCAAATCTCAATTGAACGAGGTTAATGCCTTTGGCCAATTGACAAGCAATTTTTCCGCTTTTCCTGGAACTATTGTAAGCAATTATAACCAGGTCCACCGCCAGACTCAAATTTATCGCGCTAACAGCCTGGCTAAACCCGAGGCTCATGTCGAAGCGATTGCTATTGCAAATGATTTCGCCAAAGTCACGAATCCTTATGAACAGAAGATTGACCTTAGTCTCAAGATAGTTGATCAATATGCCCAGGGACTGATTTTATTGACCTCCAATAAACATAATAAAACACTGGACACGGCAGCAACCAAATTTGGGACCAATTTGGACGGCCTTGTATCCACATACAATAAAATAGACCCGGGAGCAAAGTTGCCAACAGGAATCGGTGCAGCTGTTGCCGCAGTTATAACCTTTGGCGGTGATATTTATATCAGGAGTAAACAAGCCGAAGATGTTAAACAGGTTGTACCGATGGGAGATGTGATTATTGAGAAAATTACCATTAACCTGTTGACCTTTCTGGGGCCAATAATTGATACCGACAGGAAAGAGGGATTAGCGTATATGATCAGGCAAGAGAGAATTACAATAGCCAATAATTATATAGCCTATCTCAGGTTGAATCGCGATGATATTAGTATCGACCGAGACAAAGAAAACTTCAGCGGTTTTATCAAACATGAGCGATTTGCCAGCATTAGTGACGATAAAGACTATCTGAAAATGCTCCAGGATCTAGATGGCGCAGAATTGCTCCGCCAACAATGTGTTCAGGCAGTAATTGGGTTACGAAAGGCACATGCGAAATTATTGCAGGATATTCAGCAAAAAGTAACCCTAAAACAATTTGCCCAGGAATTACAGGATTATGGTTCCGAGGTACAAACTATTTACAAAACCATTAAAGCTATTAAATAATTAAAAACATGCCAACTTTAGAACAAGTAAATGCCGCTATGGCGGCAGTAGACACCGCATTGCAGGACATAAATATCTCTCAAGATATGGAAGATGCCCTGAACGATCTATCCAATGTTTTGCAACGCATCCAAAATGCAACTATCGCAGGCATGCAGCAAAGCCTGGTTAATGCTCTGGCGGCAAATAACGCGGATCTTCAAGCGTTAAATAAAAAGATTGCCGACCTTTCTGCTGAGCTGGACCGCACTGCCGCCACATTTCAATCATTAAGCAGAACCCTGGGCACAGTAGTGTCCGCAGTAACCGCTTTAATTTTAATTTAAACAACAGCAAGTTGTTTGCAATTCGATTGATTGTCCGAAGCTACAAACTTCGGACTTTACAATCCATAATATTTTATTGCAGGATTAAGAAATCCTCCGGATATAATATTGTAACAACGATGCAAATAATAAATGTGATGCAGTTATACTTAAGCTACTTATTTGAATCCAAATCAATCTACACTTATAAATGATTCATTTATCGCATCATGGTTATATTCAATAACTGTAAGAAACAGTTTATTTGAAAAGTGAATATTTACCGAACCCAGAGAACTATATGTCAAGTTTGGAACAACGCGCATATCGTTAAAAAAAGCCATGCCAGGAACCTTTTTCGCGTTGTTCAACGCCCCACAGTTATCTAAAATAATTGCGGCATATTTCGTCTTTATAATCACTACCTTTTCTTCTAGTTGAACCCAAAATTCCCAAAACCTTTCTTAAATTTACCGCCATGCATCACGCCATCCACCGGCTAATGCTATGATTAATTTATACCCCTATGATTAAACTTAACCCAAAGCAATTTTTCGTCGCATTACTATTGCCATTTATATTTTATTCCTGTACCACATTAAAGCCTCTTGCACCGGCCAGTACTGCGGTTGATATTCCAAAAATAGTTCAGCCGGTTTCCAATGTTGAAGTACCTGTTACGGCAGATTTAAAAAGCTATTTTGTACAGGCCGAAAACTCGGTTCCCAATAAATATACCGGTAAACAGCAGGCATGTGAAGGGCTCAGCTATGCATATAATTTTGCGCGAACTCCATTTGATATTACCGGCAGCAACAACGTAGTTAACCTGAAATTTACCGGCAGCTACGGCTTTACCGCATCGTACTGTGCCAAGTGTTCCGATATTTTAGGCAATGGGCCGCAGTGTATTGTGCCCACGGTATCTGCCCAATGTGGTGTGGGCGAAGCTCCGCGGAGAATGGAAATTTCGTACCGGTCTACCATCAGCATTCTGCCGGATTATCATCTAAAATCCAAAACCATTTTATATCCCGCCCCTAATCCGCTTGATCGTTGTAATGTATTTATGGGAAACATTGACGTTACCGACAAGTTGATACAATACATCGGTGGCCCGTTAAACGATTTAGGTAAACAGGTAGATGCAAAAATTGCTGCTTATAATATTAAACCAATGGTTGAGGAGCTATGGAAAAATATAGCTACTGAAATTAAAATTGCTGATGTGGGTTATCTGTCCATTAATCCGCAGTCGGTAAGGCTAAGCAGTTTTAATTTGAATGGTTCCCTGCTGAATTTTTCGGTAGGCTTATCTGCGAAGCCGGTTGTTACCACGGTAAGTGGCGCCCAACCGGCAACACCCTTACCAAATTTAACCACCTATGTTCCGGCCAATGGTTTCAATATTTATCTTGATCTGTTGGAAAATTACGATCATTTAACCAATGTGGTAAACCAGCAGGTAGTTGGGCAACATGCCGAAGTTGCTGGCAACGAGTTTATTGTTTCAAATACCAAAGTTTGGGGTATCGGCAAACAAATAGTTATGGAGGTTGATTTTAAAGGCACTAATACCGGTACGATTTATTTGGTGGGCACACCAACTTACAATGCGACAACTCACGAACTTACTTTCCCCGATCTGACCTTTGACCTGCAAACAAAAGCATGGATACTTAAAGTTGCCAAATGGATGTTTAACGGCAAAATAACTGACATGATACGCCAAAAGGCTACCTATAACTTTACACAATTTATTGGCGATAGTAAAACAAGGCTGCAAAAAGAGCTGAGTCGCGACCTTGGCAATAACATCCGCTCTGAAGTAATCATTAAGGACCTTGACATCCAGGCTATTTATCCAACCAGCGAAAAACTGATTATCCGTACACTGTCCGACGGGCAATTGAAGGTGAAGGTTGTGATGTAGTATGTGCGATTTATTTTATCTTACAATTATCGCCCTTCATTAACATAAATAATACAAAACAAATTACTACATGTGGTAATTAAGAGCTATATTTCTGTTATGATTTGATTTTGGATAGTAGCTTTACAAAAACCAGGTGATTCAGATCAAAAGTCTTGCTGTCGCGACAATTACAAAAATGAAGGAAATAAAAGCAATAATTAGTGCGTATGATAAGATAGACCAATCATCTGTCAGCGCTGCGCTGGTTACTGTTGTGAGGGTTGAAGGATCGTCGTACAGGCGTACCGGCGCCAGGATGCTAGTAACTGATGATGGCATTTGGGTCGGCGGGATTAGTGGAGGCTGCCTTGAAGGCGATGCATTGAAACGCGCCCGGCTGGCCATCGCGAAATCTGAATCCTCTTTGGTAACCTACGATACCACTGATGATGACGCTTATCAGATTGGTGTGGGATTAGGATGTAATGGAATTATTGACGTATTGTTCACACCTCTTCAATTTCAAAATAAAAATAACCCTGTTGAAGTATTAAAATCATGTGTGGCGGCAAACCGGCAAACACATATCCTCATTACTATAACCGGACTCGAAGGAAATTGGCCAAATGTAAAAGCTGGCGACGTTATACAATATAACGGGTCTGAAAGTCTGGATATTTTTAGCGACAAGGAGATTGAAAACCGATTGCAGCAACAAATAACCGACTTAATTGAAAACGGCAAATCGGGCCTTAGACAAATTGAACTGACCGATGGACGAAAACTGGCCGCCTTTATTGAATTACTGTTGCCAGAAATTCACATGGTTTTAATGGGACATCAATATGATATATATCCGCTGGCGCGGCTGATAAAAGAAATTGGCTGGCGCGTTACCATGGTTTCAAACCCACTGAAAATAAATTCGAAATTAGCAGATACCGTTGACGCAATTTTTAGTTACGATCAGTTAAATGCAATAAATATTGATCAGTATACAGCGATTGTTTTGATGTCGCACGATTATAAAACAGATAAATCAAACCTGCCTTCGGCATTGCAAACAGAGGCTTTTTATATAGGTATGCTGGGCCCAAGGGTGCGCTCTGAAAAAATTTTCACCGAGACGAGCAGGCAGGGTAAACCTATATCGGATAAAGATATGGAACGCATTTACGCGCCCGCGGGTTTGGATATAGGTGCCACAAGTCCCGAAGAAATAGCTTTGTCAATAATTGCAGAAATAAAAGCTGTTTTTTCAAAAAGGGAAGGCGCATTTCTAAGGCTCAGACATGCACCGATTCACGAAAGAAAATAAATTCATGAAAAAAATATCTTCGCTAATACTAATTGCAGTTTTATGGATAAGTCAGGTTGCCTTTTCGCTTAAACAACCTTTTAACGAAAAATCCGCGATAGAAAAAGCTGCTGAAAAGGTATTGAGAAAACAAATCTTAGAAGAAGCCGATTGGGCAATGAAACAGGAGCCCATTACAGTGACGGCATCTTTTTGTACCAGGAGCGCAGGTGGCAAACACGATTTTTTCTCAGAGGCCGATTACTTTTGGCCCGACCCTAAAAATCCAGACGGCCCATACATCGATCGGGATGGGGTAACCAATCCTGACAATTTTGTGGAACACAGAAAAGCGATGATCCGCTTTAGTAAAATAATAGGAGCTCTGGCGTCTGCCTATAAAATTACGAGCGACGAAAAATATGTTAAAAAGGCAGTAATCCATATAAAAGCCTGGTTTATTGACCCGGAAACCTTGATGAACCCGAACCTGCTTTACGCGCAAGCGGTAAAAGGAAAATTTACCGGCCGAAACTATGGCATAATTGACAGTATTCATTTAATGGAAGTGGCACAGGGAATAATTGTAATGGAAGACGCAAAAGCCATGGATCCCGAAACTGTTGCCGGTGCAAAGAAATGGTTTGCCGCGTATACTGATTGGTTAATGACAAGCAAACCCGGTATCCAGGAGAAACTCACTAAAAACAATCATTCAACCTGCTGGGCTATGCAGGTGGCTTCATTTGCTAAACTTTGCGATAACCAAGCGGTACTTGACTCAATGCGTGTGAGGTTTAAAACGGTTTTGCTGCCAGATCAAATGGGCACCGACGGAAGTTTTCCGTTAGAAATGTCCCGGACCAAACCTTACGGATATTCTATTTTTAATTTGGACGCTATGGTGATGCTCTGCCAGATATTATCGACCCAGGAGGATAATTTATGGACTTTTGAAACTGTCAACGGGAGATCAATAAAAAAAGGCATCAACTATCTGTATCCTTTTGTTGCCGATAAAGGTAAATGGATTTTAAAACCCGATGTGATGTATTGGAACAATTGGCCGGTCGCTCAACCATTTTTGCTTTTTGGGGCTAATATTTATAATCAAAACGACTGGTTTTTAACCTGGGAAAAACTTGATCACCAGCCAAAGGTAGAAGAAGTGACCAGAAATTTGCCTGTTCGTCATCCCTTGTTATGGTTTAACTAACAGCTCATAGCAGTTTCCCGGCTAAAGCTTTTTAATGGCAAAAGTATACTGGTACTTATTGTTGAGTTTCACTAAAAGGATGTACAGCGTATAACTTTCATTGGCATACTCAGAAACACCCTGTACTTTCTTTACCATCGCGCGGCGCGTGTACCCGTTCTCGTTCAAAGCTGCTTTAATGGCCTTATAATTATTATAGGAAGAGGTTGCAAATGTGGTTTGATTGTCTTTAACGTCCTTAATTATGGAAGCAGAAACATCGTCATTATTAAAAATGTATTTGTGCATGTGATCGTTAGATCCGTTGTCGGGCCTGAATTTCTTTAATGTCAAAAAACTCTTTGCATCGTTCAGATTATAGCCGCTTGCTTTTTGAAGGTCTGATAGCGTTAACTGGCCAGCAGGCAAATTCGGTGATACTTCTTCGGAGGCTTTTTCTGGTTCAATGCTTTTTTCCGGTTCAACTATAGCAGCTTTAGTAGCCATTTTTTGCGGTGCATTACTGGTTCCTGCGCTTTTTACTTTCACCTTAACTATAAACCGGCCGTTGTTACTTGTCGGATCGTTATCATTTACCATTAGCTTAAGATATCCTAAGCGTTCTGCTATTATCGTATCGCCGGGATCCACAATATTCCAATCATCGTCACCTATTTTATAAAGCAAAGCCCCGTAAGGAAAAACGGCATCCATGCGGCAGTTAGAAAAACCGTCTATGCCCTCGGGCCCTGTAGTACCGGTAACTCCGCGCAAAACTATTGAGCCTGATGCAGAAATATGTACCTCATCACCTTCGTTTACTTTCAGGGTGGTTTTTTTTATATATGCGCTTACGTCAAACGTATAGCTTCTTGTCGCTGAGCTGCCTTGTGCAGTACAAATAGTTGAATAAATACAAAGAAATGAAATCGCAAGAAGATAACTTCTTACCTTATTTTTTGCTCTTATCATCCTGTTGCTTTAAGTTTAATTGCATAAATCTAATAAAAAATAATTTTCCCGTGACTTAAAATTCATTATTCCAGCCATTTACAAACAGCAGAAGTGTAGTTAGTGTTTGGATATAAAATAAAAAAAGCCCTCAGAAATTACCCCGGGGCTTCAGTGTATAGGATATCGTATATTATTTCCGCTCCAGTAGGTAGCGCCATATCAATGCGCTCAATATGCCACCCAACAGCGGTGCAAGGATAAACAGCCACAGCTGGCCTATAGCCTCGCCTCCAACCAATAACGCGGGACCTATGCTTCTTGCCGGGTTTACAGATACGCCGGTAACTGGTATGCCTACTATATGAATAAGCACCAGGCTTAAACCTATGGATATACCGGCGAAGCCTCCATGTATATTCTTGGTTGAGGTGGAACCAAAAATGACGAATAAAAATATAAAGGTAAAAACCAATTCGGCGATAAAACAGGATTGTAAATTGTAATGCCCGGGTGAAAGTGCACCATATCGATTTTGCCCCAGGCTCACCCCATCGGTAGCAAGGCTGTATCCATCTTTACCCGAAGCGATAAGCAGTAAAATAGCTGCCCCGGCAATCGCCCCAAGTATTTGGGCGATAATATAAATTAAAGCCTCGTTTGCTTTCATCCGGCCGGCAACAACCATCCCAACTGAAATAGCCGGATTAATATGACAACCGGAAATATGACCTATGGCATAAGCCATTGCTATAACTGACAAACCAAAGGCGAAGGATATACCAAGCAAACCCACGCCGGTTGCGCCGTTCGGCCCGGCGATAACCGCACTGCCGCAGCCCATTAAAACCAGTACCATAGTGCCAAAAAATTCAGCACAGAATTTTGAGAAAGTAGTTGTTTCCATCGGAGCTTTTAATTAGTGAATGAGTAATAGGTTATTAATTAATCGGGGAGTATAAAAGTAAAAATAATTTTTAACTATAGGTTGTGTTTGTTTCCAACAAGTATTGGCAAGTATTTCATAATAAGGCAGCGACGCCTCGAAAAAAAGCTTTACTTAATTAATAAACTGCAGTTAACGGTTTGCTTTTATATTTACTTCTCAAATACCATACATTGGATTATAAACTAACAAGAAAGCTAAAGGTTTCGTTTCCCGAACCGGGAACGGAAAACTGAATTAAAAAAATTATTTATGTTATTGAAAAGTTTTTAGCTTTATGCAACTATTTATTAACCTTATCG
The DNA here is from genome assembly GCA_036498965.1 of Mucilaginibacter sp. Taxonomy (GTDB): domain Bacteria; phylum Bacteroidota; class Bacteroidia; order Sphingobacteriales; family Sphingobacteriaceae; genus Mucilaginibacter. The sequence goes on along the minus strand of DASYEP010000052.1, from coordinate 48,651 downwards.
AAAAACCATGAAAATGACTAAAGTATTAACTCAAAACTTATATAGTAACGTTAAGATCAGCTTATTTCCTGTGATATTATGTTTACTATTTTTTGGCTGTAAACCAAAAAACGACCAAATTAATTTTGATATAGGCATAAAAAAAGTTGGGCATATTGTAGTTATCTATATGGAGAATCACAGTTTCGATAACCTGTATGGGGAATTTGAGGGTGCTAATGGTTTGTCGAATGTGGCCGATTCTGATATAACGCAGTTGGATACTAATAATGTTGTATATAATTATTTGCCTACCAAGCCTGGCTCTTCGGTGTTGCCAACCAATTTGAAAAATCATTTCTTCAATATAGATCAATACATACGTCCTGATATGGAAAGCCCAAACCTAACACATCTGTATTATCAGGAACAGCTGCAAATAAATCATGGTTATATGAATAAGTTTGCCGCCTATAACAATGTATCATTTGCTTTAACTATGGGCTATTATACAACCACCGCTTTACCCTTATACCCAATTGCAAAACAATATACTTTGTGTGATAATTTTTTTCACAGCGCCTTCGGCGGCTCGTATTTAAACCATCAATGGCTGATTGCTGCTGCAACCCCTTTCCATAATAATGGATGTGATACTGTGATTGCAAAAATCAAAAACGGAAAATTAATTAAAGACGGAAGTTTAACACCTGATGGGTATGTAGTTAATACTAGTTATTCGGTCAATTCACCACGTCCGCCAAAAAAGTATTACGGCAATGATTCTACCCAATTGATACCTTATCAAACCAATCCAACAATTGGCGATAGGTTAACCGCAGATAGCGTATCATGGGTATGGTATTCGGGCGGATGGAATGATGCGCTGGGAGGTAAGGCAGATCCAAGTTTTCAATATCATCACCAGCCTTTCATCTATTATAAAAATTACGCAGATGGTACACAAGCCAAAAAGGATCATTTGCGCGATGAGACTGAATTCTTCGCCGCTGCCAAAAATGGCAAACTTCCTTATGTTTCCTTTGTAAAACCTTTAGGTACTTACAACGAACATCCTGGTTATTCCACTGTAAAAGCCGGGGAAGACCATGCAATTGAATTAATTAACGCAGTGCTCAATGGACCAAACGGTAAAGACGCTGTGATTATTTTGACCTATGATGAAAACGGTGGCTCTTGGGACCACGTTAAACCTCCCGTAATTGATTCTATGGGCCCTGGTAGTCGCGTTCCTACAATTATTATAGGCCCATTTGCTAAAAAAGGATTTGTCGACCATACGCAATATGAAACCGTTAGTATTCTTGCATTTATCGAAAAAAGATTCGGCCTGAAGCCACTTAATAGTCGCGACAAAAATGCAAAGCCGTTAACTAATGCCTTTAATTTTTAACTGTTGTTGAAAGCCTGCTTTTTTATAGGGTTATTCATTATCGTTGCCGGATATTTTCTTTTTTCCCGTAACCACGGAAAAGAAAATCCCGAAAAGGCGATTGAACAAAAGCTTTTAATGCAAATTGACAGCTTTTCTGCAATAACAAACCAATTTCGGGTTGAAGCACAAAAACATTCACCTGATGAAAAAAGATTGCAGCACTTGTTCAAGGTAACGAGGCTGGCTTATAAAAAATTTGAATGGGCAGCTGAATATTTTACTCAAACTGTAACCCGGGTAGTTAATGGCCCGCCCGTTACCGAAGTAGAAATGAGCGGACAACGGGTTATCAATCCTGAAGGCTTACAGGTAATAGAGGGGTTTTTATTTCCAAAATTTAGTCCGTCAAAAAAACATGACCTTGTAAAACAACTTCAGTTACTTCAAACAAATTGTGATCAATACAAGGCTTATTTCCAAAATATAGCCATCTATAACTGGCAGGTATTTGACGCCTGCAAACTGGAAGTCTTCAGGATAATTACGTTGGGTATTACGGGATTTGATAATTTCCTTTCGCTCAATAGCATGAGTGAATGTGCAACAAGCTTACAAAGCTTGCAGGCGGTTTTAGCAAATTATGGGGGCATCGAAAGCTCCGATAACCCGGCCGAAAAAATCACCCCTGCAATTCGCTATCTCATAAAAAACAACTCTTTTAACTCATTCAACAGGGCTGAATTTATTATCTCGTACGGTAACGAAATTACCATCGTCATAACCCGGTTACAGAAAAAGTTAAACATGCCGGTCGTAAAATATAACAGGTTGCTTAACCAGGATGCTGCAACCCTTTTCGACAGCAATGCCTTTAACATTAATGCCTTTGGACCAGGTTCACCATATTTACCAACTAATCAGAGAATCGCCCTGGGTAAAAAGCTCTTTTTTGATCCTGTGTTGTCCGGAGACCAAACAAGAAGCTGTTCTTCCTGTCACCAGCCAGGCAAGGCCTTTACCGATGGCTTAACAAAGAACGTGGCGATTAATGGCAAACGACCACTAAAACGAAATACACCCGGGCTGATCAATGCCGCGCTCCAGCCATTCCAGTTTTATGATGAGCGGGTAAATACATTAGAAGAGCAAGTAGCAAATGTTGTTCAGAATAAAGACGAAATGCATGGCTCTCTTCAAAAGGCGATAAGCAAACTTTGGGGTGAAAAAACTTACAGGGAGTTGTTTAGCGAAGCTTATCCTAAAACCCGCAGAAATGGGATAGATTCTTTTGAAATAATGAATGCTTTAAGTTCATATGTCCGTAGTCTTACTTTTTTTAATAGCCGCTTTGATGACTACATGCGTGGTAATAAATCAGCCATGAATGCGAGTGAGGTAAACGGTTTTAATTTATTTATGGGAAAAGCCAAATGCGGAACATGCCACTATATGCCGCTATTTAACGGGGCGCTTCCGCCGGATTACATAAAAATGGACGCCGAAGTAGTAGGTGTGCCCGGAAATAAGTATAGCACATTTATAGATACCGATAAAGGCAGGTTTAACATCTTAAATTTTCCAACACTCAAATTTGGGTTTAAAACACCAACATTACGTAATGTGGCCCTCACAGCACCCTATATGCACAACGGTGTATTTTCCAACCTGGAAGAAGTGATCGATTTTTATAATAAAGGTGGCGGCTCGGGCATGGGCATTAAAATCGGCAATCAAACTTTGTCTCCGGATAAACTTCGTCTCACAAAAAAAGAAACTAACGAATTGATTGCTTTTATAAAGACATTAAATAGCAACTAAATAATCACAAAGGGTATTAAAGTCTTGATTCTGAAGCCAAAACGAGCAAAATCCGACTTTCGAGCTGGGGCTAAAGACTACTGACTTTACTAAACTGGTGTGATTACGCTAATGCCCTTTTCTCCGGCTATTAAAGCTTTGGAGGCCATTCTGTAAAAAAGCGAATGATCCACTATACCGGGAATCATTTTTATCCAAATATTTATTTTTTGAGGCTCAAAAGCTTTAGCGAAATAAATATCTGCGAGTAAATTGCCATTTTCAGATATTACTGCCCCGTCCTTCTGATTGCTCATCCTTAATTTTATTTGAGCATCCGGAAAATCAGAATTTAAACGGGACAAAACCACCTGTAAAGCCTGTGGTAAAATCTCGATGACCAAAGGATATTTCGTACCAAGTTCTTGCACAAATTTCCCTTCATCCCCAATTAAGATGAATTCTTTTGCCATTGATGCTAATATTTTTTCGGTAGTATGTATACCACCTCCGCTTTTTAAAGCATTGAGCTGACTATCAAACTGATCGCATCCGTCAAAATATATATCAAGGTAACTTAACAACGAAGGAGATTGAACCCTTAAGCCTTGTTCTTGCAAAAGAGCTGTGGTTTTAAAAGATGACGAGGTAAAGATCAGCGAAGGCCAGAGTTCGCTTTTTTGGCTTATCATCGACACCAAATGAGAAACTGTTGTCCCGGCGCCTAAACCTATTGTCTGGTTGGGTTTTATTAATTGTAAAGCTGCCTTTGCGGCCTCCACTTTGTAATCGGTCATCTATGATAAAATTGTAAAATAAAAATTTCGTTATGGGGATAGATTATAACATTACTGAGTTGGATTTTATACTTCATGCATCTATCGAAGCCCATGTTTTTGGACCTATAATGCCATCTGGTACTGCGCCGCTTGCAGATTGAAAAGCGCGTATTGCAGCTTCGGTACCAGGCCCAAAGACGCCGTCGGCGGGTACACCTACCCTTCTTTGAACAATTTCAACCAGCGCCGGATCATTATTCAATCCACGCCGCAGGGTGGCGCGTCCGGCAGTTTGTCCGGGTACCGAAGGCTCAATTGCAGGTATAAGATTAGGCGCTGGCGCTGAATTATTAAGTATCGCACTAACTGCCGCTCTGAAGGCATCCATATCAAAGTCCGGATCAGATTTACGGCCCGCCGGCAAGGCGTATTCTTTATGACCGGCACAAAATTCAGCTCCTTTGCCAATTTGTTGCAATATGGCGGCTATACCACGATGGTAAGCATCTAACTGTATGGCCGGCCATGGAAAATCATCGCTTCCCCCGGTATTCTCTGCTTCAATACCGATAAAATGTGTATTTCCCGACGTAATATTTTTCCATGAACCTGCGCCCGCATGATTGCATTTACCGGCTGCAACAATATAATACGTTCCGTCACGACCCAATCCAAGCTGAGCAAGAGGGCCCGGTAGATCGCTCCGTCCGTTGATCAGTGTGTTAATAGTAGGCATGTTGCCTTGTTTGGTTGGCGTTGCAGTATGATGACACAGAATACCAAATACGTCCCCCATCTCGGCAACGCCTCTGTTTTCCCACCCATCGCATTCTGCAACTTTGAGGCCGGCGTTCAGCAGCACCTGCGGTAACCATGTTAATGAGAATGCCATGCTATTTCGTGCCCCCCTTCGATACCGGCAGATCAGCGTCAGTGGTTAATTTTGTCGGCGTAACACCGCAGCCATCCAACTCCTGTAGCAGCGCTGGCGGCGGAGCAGTTGTCAAAACCTGTTTCGCGGCTGTAAGGGCAGCCTGATTAGTGGTAACCTTACTTTCAAAATATGATTGGGTAGCCTTGGCGCCAAAAACAAACCCGATAATAGAAACCCACCATTGATCAACTCCAATCTCTTTTAAACTATGCTCGTCCCATCCAATTTTTAACAATAAAAGACAAATAACGTTTATGATCATGAATACTATAATTCTCATGGTACTTAAACCCTTATTTGAATCTCTTAACAATTCCGGAAAGGCAAATGCGATACCAAGCATAATAGTGAAAAAATCAATCGCTATGGTTTCCCCATTGAGTTTGTTCGTTATTTGTTGAATAAACAAATAAACTAATCCAAAAAAGATTACAACGAACCCTATAATCTGAAGAACAGATATTTTTCCATGCGAACTGTGTATGAGTTTTCTTTCCATAATAAATTGGCAAATGCATTTTTTACATTTGAGATAAAATTAGCAGATAAAAACTTAATTGCCAAACTGTTAAAATAATATTAATAACTTAAAATATTATTTTTAAAATATAAGTTAATTTAGTAATATTTGAGAATTTTGCATATTCCCCTTTTTAACCATTCTTTTATTTAGGCCAAATGAAGTATTAGGATTATTTTTATTTAACCGTTGACCATATGAAACAAGTCAGACTTTTCCTTTCAGCGTTCATTTTGAGTTACGTATTAAGTGGCTGCGCAACGCTAACCAAATCGCAGTTGAACGAGGTTAACGCGTTTGGACAGCTAACCTGCAACTTTTCGGCGTTCCCTGGTACCATTGTCAGTACCTACAATCACATTCATCAGCAGCAGGAAATTTACCGCGCCAACAGCCTGGCCGATCCCGCTGCACATTTTGCTGCTATTAAACAGGCAAATGATTTTTTGAGAATTACAAAACCCTATCCGCAGAAAATTGATCTTAGCCTGAAAATCATAGACGAATATGCGCAAGGACTCATTTTGCTCACTGATACCAAACATCGAAAATTATTTGACACCGCCGCCATAAAATTTGGCACCAACCTTGAACATTTGGTAACCACATATAATAAAATAGATGCCAGCGCACAATTACCTTCGGGCATCGGATCGGCCGTTGCTGCTGTTATTATGCTTGGCGGGGATGTTTATATAAGGAGCAAACAGGCCGAAGATATTAAACAGGTGGTACCGTTGGGAGATGTGATCATTGAGAAAATGACGAATAACCTGTTGGAATTTCTCGGAGCCAAAGATGATCCGCAAAATACAAAAAGCCTGCAATACCTGATTAGCCAGGAAAAAGAGAGCGTAGAAAATAACTATAGGGCGTACCTGGGTTTAAACCGGGACGTAGTAAGCATTAATAAGGACAAAGATAATTATCCGGGATTTATCAAACACGAGCGTTTTGCCTCTATCGCCGATGACAGGGACTGTCTGCAAATGCTGCAGGACCTCGACGGTATTGAAGTACTTCGGGTACAATGTATTGATGCGGTGACGGGGTTAAGAAAAGCGCACGCTAAACTCCTTAAAGATATTCAGGAGAAAATAACGCTTAAACAATACGCGCAGGAAATACAGGATTACAGCGCCCAGGTAAAAAACATTTACGCCACCATTGGTGCCATTAAATAATCAGACAATGCCAACAACACCAACATTAGCACAGGTAAACGATGCCATGGCAGCCGTAAATGCCGCGTTGCAGGATATGAATGTTCCTGAGAATTTTGAGGATGCACTTAATGAGCTATCCAATACTTTACAGGGGGTACAGGATGCAATTATTGAACAGACCGAGCAGGCGCTTATCAACACGCTCGCCGCTGACAATGCCGAGTTGCAGGCCTTGAACCAAAAAATAAAAGACCTGTGTAATGATCTCGATCAAACTACAGCGACCATTAAAAACGTCTCCACAACAGTGGGTACTATCGCGTCAATAATTGGCGCTCTGGTTTAGAGTGCTTATACAACTGGGTTACTCGTAAATATTGGGCTGTAATATTTAAAGTAGGCATATCCTAAAAACAAGTGTATTAACAGCATCAACGTGCCTAATGGTATACCCGGAGGCGCAAGGAACGCATGAAATAAACAAATATTAAGCGTGATCGGGAATAGCAACAGCAGGAAAAAAGCTGTATACCGGTTAATCAGCAAGAACAGTCCGCTTAGCACTTCAATCACTTTCATAAACGGAAAAAAATATCCGGCCCCTAAAAGTCCGCCTTCAAAAGCACCGGCTTTGCCCCCGGCGGCGACATTGGGATAAAATGAAGAAAAAAATTGAGGCCAAATACCAGGTAAATCAGCCCCAGCAGCGTGCGTGTAATTAATACTGCCATTTTCATAATAGTAAATGTTTTATTGGTTTGATATTAAACAAATTACGTTTATGGTTGATGAAACGTTGCTTCCCAGTTGTTAAGACATTACATGTTTAATTTCTGTAAAAGAGTAATTCCAAATGGCATTTATCAAAATTCATCCACCTCAATTTTTACCGGACCAAACAAGCCTGAAGGGATTAATTTGGAGTTTTTATTGAAATAATTCCAGGTGGTAAAACAATACCTGCCTTTTGAAGGGCGTGGGGTATCATTAAGGAACCAATCCGGAAATTCCTTTAAGTATTGCCCGCTATTGTAGATGTACATACTTGGCGCCCACTTCATATCTTCCGGCTCCTGCTCATCCCCTATCAGCCGGTTGGCCCAAACGTTTGTCACTTCAATTTTTAATTGATTGGTTGGTTTTAATACAGCAAAGGGGATATTTATTCTCCAGGGAGCCGTCCATACTACCCCTATCTCTTTATCGTTAATGGTCACTTTAGCGATGCAGCCTACCGCGCCAAGATCTAAATAAATAACCTGGTTTTTATTTTCCAGAAACAGGGACGGCAGCACAAATGATTTGGAATAGATGGCGGTGCCGCTGTAATATTTGATGCCTTTGTCATCATTTTTAGCCCAGTCGCTTAAGTTTTCAAATTTCACCGGAGTAGCAGGCCCTCCCCATGCTGCGTCAAAAGTCACCGTCCAGGGACCGTCCAAATTCTGTATGGGTCTAACGAATGCAAAATTTTGTTTATCGGAGACCGGCTGTTTAATAATCTTCTTCCTGAAAACAATAAAGAAACTTTGCGCATCATCAAAATTTAAGACTATTGAAGTTTTACCGTTGTTTTGCTCAAACTGATTTAAGTCTCTCATAACGCCGGTAACGGGATCCCATAATTCGGGTTGCATGCCGCTAACATTAAAAGTACATTCAGCACGGCCGGGATAGTGCGAGGTATTTGCCACGAAATATATATCGGCGGTATTATCCTTACGATGAATGTTTTTAATCACCATATCCATGTTGCCCAACTGCAAACCAAAGTCATCTATCGAAGCAGGCACATAGTGCCCCCATTGCAGCAGTGCCTCACAGCGCTGCCAGTATTTAACCATGGCCTTTGCTGGTTTCCACCAGGTTTGTGTACGGTCGAAATGCGTGCCCCACTGTCCCATCGATGCACCGGGCAAATACTTATCGTCCCAGGGCTGTTCAACAAAGCGGTGCAGCACTATTTTGTTAACGCCTATGCAAAAAGCTTCATCTGCTACCGGTTTTAGCCAGGCAGGCGTTTCGCTCCAGCGACTATCCGCAGGCTGACCCGTTAACGCCTCGGCTTCAAGTATGTTATGATTTGTCCTTTTTAGCGAAGTTATCACATTTTCCAGCTCGTACGGAGAGTAAACGCCATCATTGGTCCAAAACTCGCCCATAACATTTGATACTAATGGCAAAACATCATCCAGGCGCCATGGGCCGCCGTATGCCTCACATTGAAAGTTCAGATTGGCGGCTTTTAGTTTTTTAGCAATAGTTTTAAAATAAACATCTCTGTACAAATCCTGCACCGTGCTTGAAAAATCCAGCTTAAAGCGTTCGGTTTGTTTGGCGCCTTCAACCGTGCGCCCGGCGAAAGTTGCCAGGTAAGGCAGCAGGTCATATCCCCTTCTTGACGCAAACTCCTGTCGCATTTTTGGTGTCCAGGTGGCGTCATTTTCTTCGTAACTATCTAAATACACATGATCCACCGTTTTGCCAACCAAATCGCCAAGGTGCTTTTTCATCTCACCTATTACATGATCTATATGAAAGCTGACGGCTTCCTCGCTCATTTTGTCGCACTCAAAACCGGCCGCTTGCCATTGTGCGGGCTGCACTTGTGCACCCATAGTCGTATGCCCAAAACGGTATATTATCCAATCGCCATCAGGTACATCCCATACCAGTTTTCCGTCGGCGTTCATCAGCGGCGTTAAATCGATTACATTCTTTTTCAAAATCGTATCCCTTGCGGGCATAGCAATAACCGCGATATCCTGGTAATATGTTCCGCGCTCAGGTATATCAGGGATTTCAATCACGCCTTTTTTGGCGTTGTAAGTTGGAAAACGCGCGTTCGATCTTAGATTAACCTTCGGGCGGTCTAGCTGGATCTCCAGCCTATTCCTTTTCCCGCTCACTGTTTTCCTCGACCAGCACAATTCCTGCATGGAGAGTTCGGGGGTTATCCACACGCCGCCGCTGGTGGCATAACCTGCACCGTTAAACAGGCCCATCGTCATACCCAGCCTTTTTGATTCTTGGGCGGCATGTTTAACCAGTTTCCACCAGGGTTCTGTCCAGGCGATGATATCCGGTGTGGGGTCTTTAGCTATCTGGCATGCCCAAGGGTTGGTTACATCCGCGAGGCTTTGCATGGTGGTGGAATTAAAACCTTCCTCTTTTAAAGCCTCCAGATCTTTGGTTATCCCTTTTTCGCTAACGTTTGAGCCCATCCACATCCACAATACACCTGGCCGGGCTGATTCCGGCGGATGAAGAAAAAGTTGTTCGGGGATGCTCACAAGCGGAGGTACAGGTCCCGCTTTTGCAGGCAGCAAAACACTCTTACGCGGTGTCGCTGTCTTATCTTTTTTATTGCTCTTATGAAATTGTCCGAATGCTGTTACACTAGCAAAAATTAAACACAACAGAAGGATGACACCGGCTTTTAAAAACTTCATGCAGGTTTGGATTGGGGGTATTACCTATTTACGTTTTAAATATAAAATAAGATTAGTTTATATAGCGTATTGCAGAGGAAATTGACATTTGGGGGAGGAAGGTCTTTATGACAGCCCAAGCGGTTAACATTCCTTTACACGAACACACATAAACAAAACTTTAATTATAATTATCAATATTTTATATTTTCAACTTCTCTTAATACACTATTATCTATATTAAATTGAACATACGTGATGGAGTAATGTGGGGCCAATTCAAAATATTATTGATACAGAAATATTTACCGTGTTTTAACGGTATTAAATGGGTGTTTTAACTAAATAAAAAAGTTATTACATATATTAACTTTAAATTAAAAAAAAATAATCAGGCAATGAATGATCTTTACATAATCAAAAAAAGCCAAACCGGTACTGGTAAAACAGAATTGCATATTCTATTGGGAGCAAGGAATTATCAGGAATTTTTGTTGCAAACCGGAACTCGCCTAGACGAGACAGATGATACTTGGGATTTTGCTGCAGCCCCACATATTGAGCGAAGAGATGCTGATGAAAATGGTACGATCGTATCCCGTCAAATAGTTCACGATAATGCCGATGTAGTAGGAATAAAAAAAAGTAATACCGGAAATGGAACAACTGAACTTTGGTTCGTGTCGGCAGCAGCAAAATACAAGCAACTCTCTTTTATTTTCGCTACTGCTCTTGAAATGACAGATAATAACTGGTCATTTGCCATGGGTCTTAACTTAGATTTTTACATAATTAAAAAAGGTTCTTTAGCGAACCCAACAGGATCAGGAAATACTGAATTACATATTCTTTCTGCTGTAAGCGAATATCAAGAATTTTTTCATTATATAACTCCAATTGAAATGACCAATGAAGATTTCGTATTTCTACTGTCGATAAATTTGGATCTGTTTATTATCAAAAAAAGAAATACCGGTACGCTAAGAACCGAGGTTCATATATTGTCGCATGATAGTAATTACGCCGAATTTACCTTTCAGCAGGGAACCGCCCTGGGAATGACAGATGAAAACTGGGATTTTGTGTTAGACTCAAATAATGATCTTTATGCGATTTTCAAAGGATCAGAGGCAGTCCCAACAGGATCCGGAAAAACGGAAATACACGTTCTTTCTGCCGATAGCAACTATATGGATTACTCCAACCATATTGTGACTCCGTTAGAAATGACAGATAACAGGTTCAAGTTCATGATGTCACAAGATATAGTTTCTACAACTGAAATTTGGATTCCTCCAACTATTATGTGGCCATAACCCTGTTGTCGAAGGGGCCTTTAGGTCACTGCAAGTGTCCCGTCGGTGGTACGCATGCAAGACAGCCGGCTTGCCAGGAGCAGTACCGCAAGGGATTACTGTGGGTTAATTAAAGTCATAATTGATTAGATTGGAACATTTTATTTGCATATTGTTTATCAACAGGCTACTTGTCGGTGGCACAAGCGTCACGCTTACCGCAACTGAAGTTGTGTGCCTACATAGGGAGCATATCCATTTCATCTACTCCATCATTAACAAAATTATCATCACGTTTATTTGCAAAATCAAATAAAATATATTTACTTTGAAATACAAAGTACTTTATGTGAAAATGAGAAACCTAAACCTTATCATGAAAACACCAAAAGAAATCCAACTGATACTCCGTATTAAAATATGCATCTGGATTATGATTATCGGCCTTGCATTAAGCGGCATTACCGCTTTTCCCCTGGAGACAGAGCTTCGATGGCTGGTTAACCACAGTGATGATTATCCTAAGCAAATGAGTACATGGCTGCGTACTATTTATCAGGCTGTGGCAATTACCAATCAACGGTACCCCTACCTAAGTTACGGAACTGATTGGCTGGCTTTTGCCCATCTGATGCTGGCGGTGCTCTTTGTAGGCCCTCTTATTAACCCGGTTAAAAACGTCTGGGTAATTGAGTTCGGGATTATTGCCTGTGTGTTCATTGTCCCGCTGGCCTTTATTGCCGGGAGTGTTCGCCATATCCCTATGTTCTGGCGGTTGATTGATTGTTCTTTTGGTTTATTTGGAATTATCCCGCTATTAATCTGTCGCAAGAGCATTAATCAGTTAGTGGCATGTCAATCGTAATGGTCGAAAGTCTTGAGTCGCTAGTCCGAAGTCATAGCCCCGAAAAAGTAAAGTTCCGACTTCAGACTTACGACTTTGGACTTACCCCTAAAGTGTATTGATTATGAACATGATAACCTTTTTCATTTTTTAATCGTTTAACAATAAATAAATAACTCACAATTAAAAATCCTGTAGTGTGAAAAAGAAATTGATCTTCCTGTTCCTGATCGTTTTAACCGGCGTGGCGCTGTTTATCGGTTGTTCCTCAAAATCAGATGTAACGCCGCAAATTGTACCAGGGACAGCAAATGCAGTAACTATAAAGGGCTTTGTGTTTTCGCCGTCCACTATCACCATAAAGGCAGGAAGTACGGTCACTTGGACAAATACCGACTCTATGCCGCATACAGTAACGGAATTGAACGGGTTATTTGATAGCGGTAATATTGCAACTTCCGCCACCTATACACATACGTTTGCATCCACTGGTACATTTACCTACCACTGCCTGATGCATTCAATGATGGCAAGCGCTACGGTGGTTGTTACCAATTAGGAGTTTATTTAATCAACCGCAAGCCAAAAAACCAGGATATAATAAAAGAGTCCGCCAAATCAAACTGACGGACTCTTTTTAATTCGTTGCCCCTCAATCCTAATTCTTGTGTATATCCAATTCACTGATAAGGTTATTGGCATGCCCTAAAACATCCATACACCATAACACATATCTTATATCCACGCAAATTGTCCTTTTATACTTTTTATCAAAAGCAATATCGCCGCTCATTGCTTCCCAATTTCCGTCGAAGGCAAGACCGATCAGTTCGCCGTTGCCATTTAACACAGGCGACCCTGAATTACCGCCGGTAATATCATCATTGGTAATGAAATTGACGGGCACGGTTCCCTTCTCGGCATATTGTCCAAAATCTTTACGCTTATATGCATCTAATAACGATGCCGGTAAATCAAATTCACTATCGCCGGCTTTATATTTCGCCACCATACCATCCAGGTCAGTTTGCACTGGTTCTTGTACATTATCTTTAGTGGCATAATTCTGCACATTTCCGTAGCTTATGCGCATGGTCGAATTGGCATCAGGATACATCAGTTTGTCCTGGTTTTTCTCTAAAAGCGCTTGCAGATATAACCTATCAAGTTCGGCCTTACGATTCTCAAAATCACTGATCTTGTTGCCAAAGGCATTTTTAACATATATCCTGGGGTTAACATTAACAGAATAAACCACAGCCGGGTCTTTACTTATTGCATCGGCCGAGGGGTTGTTTTTCATAAACGCCTCTAATTTTTCCGGGGTTATCAAATTACTGTTGGCCCATAAATAGTCGGCAAATTTTTTGAATGCCTCTCCCGCATTTCCGGGCGAATACTCGTTCACTATTGCTTCAATAAATTCCGGGTGCTGATTTTTAGGTACATCTGCATAATAAGCTGTCATAATTTGCGCGAATGTCTTTTTATCCGCAGCTTCATTATAAGTATTTACATAGTCGTCGTTTATCTTTTTTAACTGCTTGCTAATGTCGGCCACAGCGTCGGGATTAGCCTTTTGCGCGTTTATTGCTCTTAGGGCATAAAAAGTATTCAGGGTATTTATTACAAAGCCAGGAGCCAATAAGCCTTCGTTAATATAGGTACGATGTATTGCATAAGGTTCGTAAGCCTCATACAATTTCTGGTAATCGTTCATCAAATTAGCATACTTAGGTTTGTCAGCAGCCCATTTTGTAAACTCGGCCTCCTCCTTTTGTTTTTGTTCGTAAATATTTAATTGTTTTAACTGCTCGGTTTGGCCGATAAAGTATTTCCAATAATTGGCTATCTTGGCATAATCTGATGATAGTTTAAGCCTGGTATCCACGCTTTTGTTCATTTCTTCTTTCCATGCTTTCAGGCGGATATCTCTCAGTTTAACAATAACCGGGTTGGTTTCATCAGTTGCCAGTTTAACACCTGCCGACGTTAAAAATCTGTCAGTGCGACCCGGATAACCGTAAATCATTGCAAAATCGCCGTTTTTTATCCCTTTTATCGATATAGGAAGAAACCTTTTAGGCGTGTACGGAACGTTATCCCCGGAATAGTCGGCCGGCTTACCATCTTTACCCATATATATTCTGAAAATCGAAAAATCGCCGGTGTGGCGTGGCCACTCCCAATTATCCGTATCGCCTCCAAATTTTCCGATTGATTGCGGCGGTGCACCTACCAGTCTGATGTCGGTATATTTTTCGTAGATGTATAAAAAATATTGATTTCCGTCAAAAAAAGTTGCTACGGCGCCATCGTATTTGGTGCCATTGGTAGCGTTTGCTACAATTTCTTTGCTGACACTTGCAAGTTTCGCACCACGGTCCGCATCACTTGCGTCCTTTATTGCGGCTGTTACCTGCGATGTTACATCTTCTATCCTAACTAAAAACTGCACATACAAACCAGGAATTGGTTTTTCATCTGCATAACTCTTTGCATAAAAGCCATTGTCGAGTATGTCATTTTGGGGCGTTGAATTTGCCGATATAGACTCGTAACCACAATGATGATTGGTAAACACCAGGCCCTTGCCGGATACCACTTCGCCCGTACAAAAGCCGCCTCCAAGTGAAACAATAGCATCTTTAATACTTGCTTTATTTATACTGTACAAATCTTCGGCAGTTAGTTTAAAACCTTGCTTTTTCATCTGGTCATAGTTTTTACCTATTAACATAGGTATCCACATACCCTCATCGGCCCTGGCCGCGGTAAAAAGAAAACTCAGTAAAAGCAATAAAAATGAAGTCTTGATTTTTTTCATCGTTTGTAAATTTAGGATTGTGATTCGGTTAACAATTTGCGCAAAATAATAATTTACGGCAAAATAATAATATGCAATATATACCATTTTTTAAATTGCCGTATTTCTCCTATTTTGAAGAAAAGCAAAACATTTCGAAAGCTACTTTTTAAGGACATAATTAATAATTAACACTTTAACCATTTATTACCTTATCTTTGGGCCTAAAGTAAAATACAATGCAAACAGGAACAGTAAAATTTTTTAACGAAACAAAAGGTTTCGGGTTCATTACACCAAGTAGCGGTGGTAAAGAACTTTTTGTTCACTCAAGCGGACTAATCGACCAAATTCGTGAAAACGACAGTGTTGAGTTCGAAGTTGAACAGGGCAAAAAAGGCCCAAATGCGGTAAAAGTAAAAGTAGCTTAATCACTATATATACAAATCGTAAAGCATTCTCCCCGCAGGAGGATGCTTTTTTTGTTATGTAGCTCCGGCAGCGAAAGACGTTTGGTTTGGCTAAATAAAAGGCAGGATTTAATGATCCGACCTCTTCTTCATTTATCGTTTATTATTCTCTTTATTCACCCATCATTGGGAGGATAATTATTTTTATTATTTTTGCAGCAGCAAACCAAGGGCAACTGTATGTAATCAGCAATTTCTTTCAGGAAAAATAAAACAGCACCGGCAATATCGCCTCTGTTATTTATTAACGCTAAAAGAATTAATCATGCTGATCCTACAGGATATCACTTATATACACCCCGACCGGGAAATGCTATTTTCCGGCATCAATTTCGTCGCCAACACACACCAAAAAATCGCTTTAATAGGCAATAACGGCACCGGTAAATCCACGTTGTTAAAGCTGATGTCCGGAACGTTGACGCCTTCTGGCGGAGTTGTCAAGTCTGCTTCCACACCCTATTATGTGCCACAGATCGTCGGTCAGTACAATGACGACACCGTGGCTGAAGTGTTGCTTGTTAGCGACAAAGTCAAAGCCATGAACGAAATACTGGCGGGCAACGCCAGCGAAGAAAACTTTCGGATGCTGGATGATGATTGGACCATTGAAGAACGGTGCCACGAAGCTTTTGCTTTCTGGAAACTGGAAGATGTACATTTGTCTACGCGAATGTCCGCCCTTAGTGGTGGCCAAAAAACCAAGGTTTTCCTTGCCGGCATTCTTATCCGCCAGCCCCAGATTGTACTGCTCGACGAACCTAGTAACCATCTTGACACCACAAGCCGCGAACTGCTGTACCAATACATCAGGAATACTAACCATACGCTGGTCGTCGTCAGTCATGATCGCGTCCTGCTAAACCTGCTGCCCACCGTTTGTGAGCTCAGTGAAAAAGGCGTTACCACCTATGGAGGTAACTATGATTTTTACGTAGCGCAAAAACAATTGGAGAACGAAGCGCAGTATCAAGACCTTCAACACCGGGAAAAAGCACTCCGTAAGGCAAGGGAAACAGAACGGCAAGCTATTGAAAGACAGCAAAAACTCGACGCCCGCGGCAAAAAGAAACAGGAAAAGGCCGGCTTGCCAACCATCATGATGAACGTTTTTAAGGATAAAGCTGAGAAAAGTACATCCAAATTAAAAGGCATTCATACCGAAAAGGTCGAAGCACTAAAGCAGGAACTGTCGCAATTACGTACAAGCCTTCCCGGTGCCGACAAAATGAAGGTGGACATGAACCACTCCATATTGCATAAGGGTAAAACACTGGTCACAGCGAAGGATATTCAATTTACTTACAACGATCAAACTTTATGGAGCAAACCCTTGACTTTTCAGATCGCGAGTGGCGAGCGTCTTGTTATAAAGGGTCCAAACGGTTCGGGAAAAACTACACTTATCAATCTTATACTTGGAAAACTACAGCCTAACTATGGCAAGATCACTAAGACCAATTTCACCTCCATTTATATTGACCAGGATTATTCCCTCATCGATAACAAGCTCACCGTTTACGAGCAGGCACAAGCCTATAATTCAGGCTCCCTACAGGAACATGATGTGAAGATTCGGCTTAACCGGTTTCTTTTCACGTCTGAAGAGTGGGACAAACCTTGTAATACGCTTAGCGGTGGCGAAAGGATGAGGCTAATGTTATGCATGCTGACGATTGCCAACCAGGCCCCGGATATTATTGTGATGGATGAGCCCACCAATAACCTCGATCTGCAAAACCTCAGGGTATTAACTGACGCTGTCGACGAATACAAAGGGACATTGATTGTGGTTTCGCACGACGATTATTTTTTGAAAGAGATTGGTGTGGATAAAATTATAGAATTGAGCTAGTTGGTACCTGCTTTGGTGCAAGTTAAAATGTGCAACACGTTTGAGCTGTTCATTTCATACTTCAAAGAATGTGTTTTTATAGTTTTGGGGAAAGGGATTTTAATTTAAATAGCTATAGATGTTAATTTAAGTAGCTATAAATAATGATCCCTCAAAAAAGATCATTCATGAAGTTACTTTTGCATTTCAGACAGATTGGGATTACTCTGTTTTTAGCTTTTTCTTTAAACGGATATAGTTATGCTCAAACTACGAATGATGGATTTGACATAAAAAATTCAAGTTTTTTATTACCTCAACCTCTTCCCACGGGAAAGTATTACCAGTCTGTTTTTGTGCAATACATAGTTGTTCCCAAAGATTGGACTACTGAAGCCATTACTGCCCCGATGTTCGGTTATGCCGGAAAATATACGCTTCCTCACGGATTTGATTTACAGGCCAGCCTCTCCACTTTATTTATTTCGTACAGGTTGAATTTCGGGCCATTTTGGAATTATACTGTCGATCATTTTCATTTTGGGGCCGGATACCAGGTAGCTTTTAACCTGGGTTTTCTGAATCAGTTTGGATTTAATACTACGCTAAACATTTGGGAACAGCAGCCTTCCCTCACCGCAGGATACAGTTTTAAAGATGTCGCCGTAGTGATAAGGGGCGATTTATATTACACCAGTTCACTCAGCGAAACCCAGGCTGGCCATACAATTTCTTACCCCTCTTTTTTGAACGGATATAGTATAACTGGTTCTGTTGAACAAAGATTATGGAAAAATCATTTGATGTCTTTTGGTATGAAGCTGAACTACCTTAAATATCACATCATTGCGTGGCCGGCTTTTCCAGTCAATCAATATCGTTATTGGGTTCCTGAATTTGATCTGGGTTTAAGTTTTTAATAGTTATGAAGATGAATTACCGACATATATATTGGCTCCTGATTGTGATCATGTTCTTTTCGTGCTCAAAGAATCAAATCACGCTGCCACCTGTTAACCTGGATAACAACCTGGCCAACACAACACCTATTTCAAATACTGTTATGAAAAATATGGAAGGGATATATACGTTGAGCAGCGGCAATAATAGCCTGGGCACTGAATTCGTATGTAAGATATCTAAATACCGGGTTTCTTTTTTTAGTAATACAAGTGGGATTTTTTTCATCCTGGATTACGGGTTCAATCCCACTGACGGCTCCATTCAATTCTCCGGATTCTGGAGATATTCAGAAAACGCAAACCAGGGTACTATTAATTTTTCAGTTGCCAGTGCCGAAGGGGCATCGGATCTGATAATGAATGGAATAGCAACCAAACTTCAGTTAAAGGGTACTTTTGGTTCGCCGAATCAAAGTATCAGCCTGCAATATAAAAGACCATTTTCGCAATATGTACTATCGCGCGAATTTACAATTTTTGCTCATCACGGCGTTCAAACAACCGCAAACCCTCCTTATGCACAAAACTCCATTAACGGTGTTTTGCACGACGAAGATTATGGAGTGGATGCCCTGGAATACGATGTTCGCCTTACAAAGGACAATGTGCCGATTTGCATGCATGATGCGTCATTCGATATCAGGC
The DNA here is from genome assembly GCA_036498965.1 of Mucilaginibacter sp. GTDB lineage: Bacteria > Bacteroidota > Bacteroidia > Sphingobacteriales > Sphingobacteriaceae > Mucilaginibacter. The sequence continues at coordinate 29,793 of DASYEP010000052.1, read as the reverse complement.
TCACCCAAAAAGGCCCGGTATACGGAGATTTTAATCTATACAGTTTCGCCTTTTTGCAGGAATACGTCAGACTGATCGACGGTCAGAAAATCCCTTCTTTAGCTCACGCGCTGCAGGTCTTCATAGACTCTACAAATATGAAATATTTCTGGATGGATATAAAAGGCGACCCCGATGTTTTCAAATACCTGGAGCCTATCGTCAGGAATGCATATGCAAGGGCTGCCGCTGCAAACAGGAACGTGGTGCTCATTGCTGATTTGCCTTCGACAGATGTGATTACTTTATATAAGCAACAACCAAGTTACGGCGTCGATTTGCCTTGTATGTGCGAGTTAACCCTCCAGGATGCGATTGATAATAACTGTAAATATTTTGGGCCAAGGTTCACCCTGGGTTTGTTGCTTGACGATGTAAATAAAGGGCATACCCTTGGCATAAAATCATACAGCTGGACGCTCAACGACAAGACCACTATCCTGAGTTACTTACAAAATGGAAAATTTGATGGCTTTATATCGGATTATCCTGCTTATGTTATATACGATTATTATGCACTCAACTAATTACTAATAAATATTTGTCGGGGAGTGCCAGACAATAAGGCGGATTATGAATTTGAAAAAAATTATTATTGGAGTTTTAGTGATCGCCTGCTCAACGCCGGCAATCGCTCAAACAAATAATTCTTCTCAATCCGGGGAGCAAAAGCATTTTGCTATTTACGGCGGATTAGGACCAAATTTCTATTTCAATAACCTGGTGATAGGAAAAAATCTCGTCAACGAATTCAATTATTCAATTGTGGGGAGGTTTATGTGGGAGCCCGGGCATTTATTAAGTTTAGGAATTGAAACGGGCTATTACAGGCTATATACGCTGGATACGCCGGCACCCACCCAGGCACATATTGCTAACAGTGCAATTCCGCTTCAGGTGGTTCTCTCTATGAAGTTTTTAAAAGCTTTTTATTTCAACCTTTCTATGGGCCAATCCATATTGCACAACAGGGTGAATTCCGAAACTTATGGGAATTTCGACGCAAACAAGGTTTCGGTGGCCGATTTTACAGGAACTCTTGGTTATCGGCGTATGTTAAATAACAGGTTTTCTATCGGAGCCGAAGCAAAGTATTTTTATTCCAGTAGTTTTGTCGATGAAAATATTGCGTTGGTTTTTGTAGGCGGATTCAGATTCTGATGATACTTTTCAACAAATTATCGCCCGATGTTAAACTTCAATCCATCATCAAAGCCTGAAAAATCAGGTTTTAATCGCCTGGAAACAACGTACAGCGAATCGTGAAATCGTCTTACTTCAAGATAGTGAAACATGGGCTTGTAGTCATGAGAAAGATCATGCGTTATTTCTTTCTCATACAAAGGCTGATGAAGGCCGCCGCCGCCGCCAATTACCAGGAAATATTTCCCTTGCTGGTTAAATCGTTCAAAGTTGTGCGAATGGCCCGAAACGAACAACACACATTTTTTTGACTTTATGAATGCCGGAATAAATCTTTGGCGCACTTGCTCTGAAGGGTTAACTATTTTGCTGTTTGTAAAAGGTGAGTGGTGGCAACCAACTATTATAAATTTGATGGCGGCATCGTTCTCCATTTCTTTTATCGCACTATTATACCAGTTGTCTTGCGTGCTAATTTCGGCGGCAGTCATTTCACCGAAATTAGAGTTCAACAGGATTACAGCTACCGAATCAACTATTTCGCTATACCCGGTAGGGCTGTACATCGGAAACCTCGTCTTAAAATTTTGCTTTCCTTTTTCAGGATACAGCAGCAATTCATGGTTTCCAAGAGCTGCATAAACCGGGATATTTTCGTTGGAACACCATTTAAGATATCTGTCCATTTTTACCCACTTTGAATTTCTATAACCCAATGATACTACATCACCGGTTATAAATAAACAGGAAGGATGATTAGTAACAATATCTTTAAAAATCATTTCGGTGGCCTTTTCATTATGATCTGCTTTCAGATATATTTTCTCAATTCCCATGGGTGCCTGGGTATCACTGGCAAAGTCAATTACGGGATTTTTTACTTGCGCAAATGCCAAATAAGGAAAACATATAATGCTTATCCAAAAAATAAATTGGCAAATGATAGCTTTTTCCTTCATTTTAAAAGTTTATGTTGTAAAGATAGTTACCGCTGGCCTCGCAGTATACTTTATCGTAAACTATATTGAGCATCAACGCCCAGGATCAAAATAAATTCTCTGTCGAAAAATCCTGTTCAGCCCGGATTTGAGATAAGTTTCAAATTCACAGGCTTTGATTTCCGTCCTCGCAACTGCTCAAAAATGCAGTGTTCGATATTAATGATCGCGTTGCTATCTCTCAAATGAATATCATTGCGAAGACAGTGCGAACATCGTATTTTTTTTATCATTTCTCTTCCAGGGACGATTAAGCGGAAGTGTGATAGAAACTATCCCAATAGGCTACTGTAAGGAGCTAACTTGCAGATTATCTTGGTATATTAAATTATCCGTATTTTTAAAAGTTAATTCATCAAAATCAAAATTATTATGAAAAAAATAATTTTACTATCAACATTTTTGGCCGTTACTTTTCTGGTAAAAGCACAGTCAGACACGTACAAAGCATTTAAGATCGACATTGGTTTAGGCTATGCCATCCCTACAGCCGGTAATAGCGGCGACACAAAAGGCGGTGGAACGGTTACCATCCAACCGCATTATCGCGTATCCGACAATTTCGCGCTGGGCTTGCGGTTTGAAGCTGCAGGGTTAGGGTATATAGATACCGCGTTGACCACGAATGACTCAAAGGTGGAACTGTTACTATCGTTTTGCGCCTCCGCTGAATATTATTTAGCTAAGGGTGCCTTCAGGCCTTTTATCGGGGTGGGTGGGGGTGTCTTTACGCAGTCTGCTACACAGAATAATTCGGGCACTGAACAACTTGTGGCAGGCACCACCAGGGCGGGCTTCTTTCCGGAGATTGGTTTGGAAATGGGACATTTCAGAGTGTCGGCCGACTATAATGTGGCCGGCGGCAACAATGATTATGTTGCATTTAAGATTGGCTTCTTCCTGGGCGGAGGTAAAAAATAAGCAATAAGAGAATCCTCAATGCCATTAAGTTGGCGATTTTGATATCGAACACCGAATAGTCCCATACGTACAGGGTTGAATAATGAATGAAATTTATGCGGATGGCAAAAATGCACTTTTCAAATTTCCTTTTGGGATTACAATTGATAATACGAGGCTAATATTTGTTATGGATAACGGAAATAACATGAGGCGAAAATTGGGATCTAAATAAAGAGCCGCATTTGTCATCGGGGTATCTATGAAGTCTTAGGTTCATATAAAAGTGTTTTATTGTCCAAACAGGGTCTTCCTAATGCTATTAAGTTAAGGGAACCCTTGGATGTAGCCCCACCTCAATCCTCCCCCCGGTAGGGAGGACTTAAAAATCGATTGAAGCTAAAGTCTCCCCAACAGGAGGAGATTTAGAGGGGGCAACAGCAGACTTAGATTTAGAAATTCTCTTAACTTAATAGCATTGAGGGTCTTCCAACGGAGACCCTGTTTTTTTTAAGAAAATGAGGGCCGTTAACGACCAAGCCGCAACATAATAAACTATCCAAATGGATTATTGTATGGAGCTAACTGACAGATTACCTTGGTATATCAAATTATCCCCTGGTTTTAAAAAATTAACCCATCAAAATCAAAATCGTTATGAAACAGTTATTTTTACTTACAACATTTTTGGCCTCCACTTTTCTTGTAAAAGCGCAGTCAAGTATGTACAAAGCATTTAAGGTAGACATTGGCATAGGCTATGCCATTCCAACAGGCGGTAGCAGCACTGACACAAAAGGCGGCGGAACATTTACCGTTCAGCCGCATTATCGCTTGTCCGACAATTTAGCACTCGGCTTGAGGTTTGAAGGTGCTGGGCTGGGGTATATAGATAACGCGCAGAACACAAATGACACAAAGGTGGAGCTGTTATTATCGTATTGTGCCACCGCCGAATATTATTTAGCTAAAGGCGGCTTCAGGCCTTTTGTTGGGGCGGGCGCGGGTGTCTTTACTCAATCTGCTACACATAATAATTCGGGTACTGTGGAACTTGTGGCAGGCAGCACCAATGCAGGCTTCTTTCCTGAAATAGGTTTCGAAGCCGGGCATTTTAGAATGTCGGCCGACTATGATATAGCTGGCGGCAACAACAATTATTTTGCGTTTAAGATCGGTGCCTTCTTTGGCGGAGGTAAGAAATAAGGAACGAGTCATAATAGATCAAAAGCCTCCTGACTAATCATTCGGGGGCTTTCTATTAATTTTGCATACCGATCATGTAACAAAATCAAATGTCAGGAATGCTTTTCCATTTGGCAGTTTATTTTCTTCATTACTGATGAGCGTATAGCCCATTTCCTTTGCCTTAACCAATAGTAAATCAGGTTCAATAATTTAAAAAATTACTCCCGTCTTTTTTACACTTTCAATACCGGTTGGACTCACTGATTGCAATTGGTTATTTGACTGTATGGTTACAACAAAATGACCACCCGGCAAAATGTTGTTTCTGGAAAATTCTAAACATTTATCTCCGCCCGCATATTCCAAAATCAACGCCGCCCAAATAAAATCAGCGGTACATATTTGGTTGGAGTTCTTTTTTATATCCACCTTCAAAAGTTGCAGGGAGTTTATACGGTGGTTGTACCTTTTAAAAGTAACATCAAGATATTCCTGGTTAATATCAATTCCAATTACATTCTTTGATATGCTGTGGTCAATATGTTCCAATCCATTTCCGCCCGCAACACCCATAAAAAGACAGGTTGCTGGTTTAATCTTTTTGAGATACTTGCCAGTCAATAAGTTCAGTAAGCTTGACTGCCCGACAGCGGCGTTCGACATATGCATTTCGTAGTCCCCCAAGGGAATTTCCATCCACGGATTGCTGTTATTTAGTGAATTAATTTGCATATGACTATCGACAATATCAAACCAAAATTTGAGCCCTGAAAGTTCGGTATTCTAAGAATTAAAATTAATCCGGAAGTTGGTTATTTCGATTCTTTTTACTTAATTTTAATTTAGTCATTGTAAGCGCATATCAAAAGACAATACGCCGGGGACCGGCGACCATCAAACCTTTTTAAACAGTTTGGAGTTATTAATCTAATAAGATCAGTTTTTAATATAAATATATATTATGAGTCAGATTAGTGAAATAAAATGTCCGCATTGCGGCAAATGGAGCACAGGGACAGGTAAAACAGATGAAAAATGTCCGCATTGCCATGAATACCTTAATCCTGTGCGCGTCCAGTATTTGGAAGAAAACAGGGTTAAAACGGAGACGAACAAAAAAAATAATTTCCTGGTTATAAATGAGAATGATGACCCTATCATACAAATGTTCAAGCAGTTTATAAACTGGCTGGCCTGGACTACATTTTATGGAATATCGGTTATCTACATTGTTATCGCCCTTATGGTAATAGTGTATGGTTTGTTTATGATTTAAAATCACTGATTTGCTTGAGTCAATATCCTTGTGCCCGGCGACGCATGAGCAGCCTGACTTGTTGTGCGATGCGGATACCCGTGCTAAATGGAGGGCAATTAAATTGCTTCAGTCCAGGCGGAAAACACTTGAGCTGGTGTATTGAAGTCCGGTGTTACAACATTTGCCGGAACGATACCTCTTCTTCCTTTTCTTAAGTATATGGCAGTGAAACAGTGAACTCAGAACCCTCGCCCTCCGTACTTTTAATATTTATGCTACCCCCATGTCCTTTCACCACGATATCATAGCTTAATGACAGGCCGAGGCCGGTGCCTTCGCCAGTTGGCTTAGTTGTAAAAAAGGGCTGCATAATTTTGTCTTTAATGGCGTTCGGAATTCCACTGCCATTATCTTTAATCTTAATCTCAATCCCTCGCCCCGGAGCAGGAACAAGTGTATCCAGCTCAACTATAGGTTTATATTCGGGCCCTGCTGTTTTTTGTTTTTTCTGAACTGCGTAAAATGCATTATTAATCAGGTTAAGCAACACCCGGCCAATATCCTGCGGAACTACGTTTATCGAAGGCAGCTTGTCGTCGAAATGGGTTGCCAGTTCAACATTAAAAGATTTGTCTCTGGCCCGCAACCCATGAAAGGCCAGGCGCAAATGCTCGCCTGCAAGCTGATTGATATCGGTTGGTTCTTTAATGTTATTGCTTACTCTACTATGCTGTAACATCCCCTTCACAATTGCGTCAGCCCGCTTACCATGCATATTTATTTTTTGCCCGTTTTCTTTAATATCGGTTGCCAGGGCTTTTATTTGATTTAAGTCGCCTTTTTCTATCTCCTGCTGCATCTCGTCTATCAACTCATTATTCACCTCCGAAAAGTTATTGACAAAATTGAGCGGGTTTTGTATTTCGTGGGCAATACCGGCAGTAAGTTCGCCCAGTGAAGCCATTTTCTCGGATTGAATAAGCTGGGTTTGCGTAGTTTTTAATTCGCTGAATGCTTTTTCCAGGTGATCCCGCTGGGCCTCGATCTCTTCCTTTTGCTGCAATACTTCTTCTGTACGTTCATGAACCCTTTTTTCGAGGACGCGTTTGTCTCTTAACAAGCTAAGCGACCGGTAATGAATAAAACTCCATATACTGCCTGCAAACAGTAAAAAGAAAATAACATAGGCCCACCACGTTTGCCACCATGGCGGCGAAATAATAACAGCAACACTTTTTTCGGTATACAGGCCATTATTATTTATGCTTTTTACCTTAAAAATATATTTACCCGGTGGTACATTGTAATAGTTCGCTATTTGGTCTGATGTGCCCTTACGCCATTTACTATCGTAATTCTCCAGTATATAAAGATTCCGGATACCGGCTGCATCATTTACAAAGTCGATATTGGTAAAGCCAAAAGAGAAAATTGTTTGGCTATGGTTCAAATGAATCTCATTTGTGTTTGTAAGAGGCCCGGTTAATACACCTCCCATTGAAGGGGTCACCGGTGCATCGGCTAGTAAAAAGCTGTTAATAACAGCTATTGACGGTGGGGTACTGTGCAATAATTTGTCGGGGTAAAACGCGAAGTAGCCCCCTGTATCGCCAAGCAATACCTGTCCATCGTGCCTGACGTGCTCAGATAATAGCGTTTCCTTAATTAGTCCCTGGTTTTTACCAAAAAGAGTCGTTTCGCGGGTTTGTAAATTAAGTCTTGTATATCCTTTAACATTACGCAGCCAAAGGTTTTTTTTCCGATCCTCCATTATCCCGAAAACCTCAGCCCCATCCGTTCCAAAAAATGAAAAACTATCCGAATGGTTGTTATATTTATAAAGACCGTGATCGGTGCCCAGCCAAAAATCACCACGACTGTCATTAAGCATATCCTGAACTAAAAAATTGACACGATATTTTCTGAATTGCATCGTCTTCTGATCAAGTTTATTGAGCCGGTCATTGGTTGCCACCCATACCGTATGATTTTTATCAACATAAACAGTAGAAATTAAGTTACTGCTTATACTTGTTGAATCATTTGGATTGTGTAGAAAATGCCTGAACACACCTGTTTTAATGTTCATTTCATCTAATCCCCTAAAAGTCGGAATCCACAAGTTACCCTGATCGTCTTTTTGGGGGCCGGCAACAATTGTATCGGATAATAAACTGTTTGAATTACCTGCCTGATGATGATAGAAAGTAAATTCCTGGTGCGAGAAGTTAAAACGAAACAAACCGCCATCGCCGTTCGGAATCCAGGCGTCTTGTTCATCGTCTTTTTCGGTTTTATGAACACCTTTTGATCCGGGTATTGCATTTTTGTAATAGAATTCCTTCCGGTTATTGTTTTTATCCTGATATATCAATCCCTTGTTAGTTGCGATTCGTAAAGCGTTATCCGCAGCCTCAGTAAAATGAATAACATTTTGGCCCAGGTAATTATAAGGCGGTTTGTTTTGATAAGGACTGACTTTGTACAAATCAGGACTTGCCCATGCACCTACCCAAAAAACGCCATCCCGCGACTTATAAGAACACCAAAATTCGTCAGCTTTCAGTTTTGCTGTCCCGCTTGATTCTTTGCCATACCAGGTTGTTTTTTGGGTTGCCGGGTCGTAAATATTTATCCCGCCCTCAAAAGTCCCAATCCATATTTTCCCCGACTTGTCCTCATTAATAAAAGTGATGTGATCTTCTCCATAACCCAACGTGTTTTTTTGAGGTGGCCGACTCAGCTTTTCGGGATGTGCCGGATCGTAAGTATATCTTTGAAATATTCCTTTTTCCCTGTCCATGGCATGCAAGCCGTCGCCTGCTGTACCTACCCAAAGTATACCCCGGCTGTCTTCAAAAATCGCCCTGACCGTGTTATCTATCAAACTGTGCGGATCTTTTGCATTATGCAGGTACCTGGTAAATTTTCCAGTTTTTTTGTCGAGTCTATTAAGCCCGCCCTGACCGTCCGGATCATCTGATAGAAACGGGCTTCCTGTTCCAACCCAAATAGTCCCCTGTTTGTCTTCATAAAGTGCTCTGACAGCATTATCGCTCAGACTGTAAGGGTCATTGCTACTATGTACAAAATGAGTAAAAGCGTTTGTTTTAGGATCGAATTTTTCCAGGCCGCCCAATGTGCCAACCCACATAGCTCCATCACGGTCCTGGATGATGGCGGCTACTTTGTCGTTGATCAAACTGCCGGCGTTCCCTTGCTGGTGATGATAGTGTGTAAAAACATTAGTCGACGGATCAAACCTGTCCAACCCTCCTCCAAAAGTACCCACCCAGATCGTTCCGTCTTTGCCGGCAAAGATGCTCTCCACCCAATTAAGCGAAAGCGAATTAGGGTTGGTTATTTCATGCTGATATAAAGTATATTGATGACCGTCATATTTATAGACGCCTTCTTTTGTGGCCAGCCATAGATACCCCTGTGGATCCTGTGTCATTGCCAATACGCCCGTCCATGGCTCATCTTTTGGAGGCTCAACAACTGCAGGACGCCCCTCCTGTGCAACACCACTGTATTGGCACAAAAAAAGCACAATGAATAATACAAATAACTTGAAGTGCATTGTTGTGAAGTTAGGTCAACTAATTGGCTTACAATATAGTAAATAATACTAAGGATGATAAATTAACCAATTATATTTAGGAATGTCGTTGATTCAGATTTTCGGGTAAGGTCTCACTATAGATCAATCAAGTTTCGCAAAACTGAAAAGTCTGGATTGCAGGAATTTCAGGACTGCAATAGAATAAATATTTAATAATCAATAGGATTCTGTTTAGTATTCCTGATCCTGGTAATAATGATCTCATCGTTTTTCACCAAATAACTTATCCGGAAGCGGTGTAACTCAAATGCCCTGTAATTCCCGGAATTATTTATTTTGTATTTGTCAGGATTGTAAATTTCAGGTCGTCTTAAAAGTTCGCTGATTTTTTCAAGAAGTTCTTTTTTGACCTTCTCGGCATTTTGTGGAGAGTCTTCGCGGATATACTTAATCGCCGCGAAAATAATGGACGGCCTGTTTATCCCAATTAATTTTCTTTTTCTTCATTACCACTTGTCCAACATCTTTTCTACCTCTTCGTGGGTATAAAATTCGCCGGCCTCAACTCGTGCAATAGCTTCATCAATTTCTTTATTATATTGCTCAATACTGATATGGGTGACCTTTTTTTCGCGACCTTTAACAAACGTTTTCAGCATCTGCAATACAGATTTTTTCTCAGCCTCGTCGAGTTGAAGGAAATATTGAAATAATTCCTGTTCAATTGCATTTGCCATATAATTCATCTTTAATAAAACAAATTTACTTTTTTTCGTTACATTTAAGAAAAACAGTGGATACCAATAAAGCATTATTAATTAATGCGTCTCCCCCTTCGCCGCTGCTTCATTACTTTTAGCAACTTTTTTAGGCGGATAAACTGGAGTCACTATTCCGTTAAGGTCATATACAATTTTGCCGGCCCTGATGGTGAGCTCGCATTCAAATTTCTTGCTGGCTTCCATCTTATAACCGGTGTAGTCGAAAAAGCCGAATTTTCCCTCGCGAATACTTAATATGGCGACGTCTGCACCAACACCTTGCGACAGGTTCCCCAGCTCTTCGTGTTTTATTTCCTTAGCGGGATTCGATGTGCTGGCTTGTATTACATCATTCAAAGGCATTCCCAACGCTAAAAACTTCGACATGCAGGTAAGCATATCCTTCATGGCATCGTTCATACTGCCAACATGAAGATCAGTACTGATGGAGTTAGGAAAAAAACCTTCTTTCAAGGCAGGTATGGCCTGCGAATAAGCAAAGCTGATACCTCCATAGCCAACGTCGAAAATTATCCCGCGTTTCCTGGCCTCGTATACAAACGGTTTCACGTTATTGGTTTGTAAATCCACGATATACTCCCTGTTGCCCAACTGACCGAAACAATGCGTAAAAATATCACCCGGCCGTAAATGTTTCATAAATAACTCCTCAATAGACAGCGGTGGGTTGCTCCCGCCGAAATCAATCATCACCGGAATTCCTCCTGCCAGTGTACCGGCTTCCACAGCACGGTCGGCAGGTGTCCAATCATGTCCGGAATAATGAGCCAGTTTAATACCAACCACAATGTCCTTATATTTTTGGGCTACCAGTGCCGTCATTCTGGGGTCCATGTCATTGGGGTTTTGCTCGTAAGTTCCACGCATCCCCTCCCCCACTATATTTAAAAGCGCCAATACCCGTGTTTGCGAAACATCAATAGTTTGCGTTTTAAAGGTCGGAAAAGTACGCCAGCCCGAACTGCCGGCATCTACAATAGTGGTTACCCCATTCCGGAATGTAAATCCATCAGGAGCTATGCCCAGGTTTCCGTCTTCGTATTGGTGATCAGGCTGTGTGCCATAAAAGTCGTGCGTGTGAATATCTATCAATCCGGGTACAACATACATCCCTTTTGCGTCAACCACCTGTACCGCTTGCTTTGGATCAATATTCTTTAAGATCAAAGCTATTTTACCGCCGCTTATCGCGACATCCATAATTGCGTCCACATTATTTTTTGGATCAATCACATGACCGTCTTTGATCACAATATCATAAGATTGCGCCATAGACGCTTGAATGAATATGCCCAATAGGATTAATAGTAAAAACCAGTTTTTTCGCATTTTTTAGATTATTAGTTGATTTAACGTAAGTTCGGGATAGGCATTTGTTCACCTCATCCCAAACTCCTCTCTAAAGGAAAGGAGCTTAAAACAGACAAAATCGGCAAGCGCGAAGCTAAAGTCCTCTCCTTTGGAGAGGATTTAGGTGAGGCAAACGAGTCGACCTTTTGTAATAGTTCTATATTGAACCTCACTTTAATTCACAATAAATCTCTATTATACAGCTTGTTGTAAAATAAATTTCACTTTTCCAGCTACAATATCAACCTGATCGGGCCGTAAAAGCACCACGCCAATAGTCAGATGATCTCCTCTTCCACCGGCGACAATGCTTGGAGTGCCACTTTTCAGGGCTGCAACCACCTGTTCGGGTTTGATTTTGATTTTGCTTTGGTCCCAGGTAACATTCAGGCTAGGGAAAGCATTGGCCGGTCCGGGATCAACTACAGTTTCGGTTTTAACGCTTTGCAGTGTTTCCAATTGTGAGCCGATGTGTTTGGCGCGCTGCAGCCAGTCCTCCCATTCCTTTTTATGATCCCTTTCGAGATAGGCTTTCAATGCGGCATACATGCCAAACATTTCTTCCTTGTTCACTTTCATCGGTCTGCCGATAGGCGCTTCATTAGGGCTGTGGTTAAGACGGGCTGCCGTGATCAAATCCTTACGCCCAAAAAGTAAGCCCGCACTTTGCGGGCCACGTATCATTTTACCGCCCGAAAAAGTTACCAGGTCAAAACCAATCTTTTGAAACTTAAACAAGTTTTCTACGGGCGGCACGTCCGCAGCAGCGTCCAAAAAGGTCGGAATATTATGCCGTTTAGCGATAGCTACAAAATCTTCGTGTGTAACACTGCTTTTGCCCGCAGCATTAAAAAACAAGGCCATTACCGTCTTTTCATTAATAGCCTTTTCCATTTCGTCCGGGCCTTCAACCTCGATAATTTTGGCGCCGGTTGTAGTTACAGCCTGATCAAACAGGTACCGATGTGTTTTTTGCATGATAACTTCCGGCCGCGGCCCTGGTAGGTTCGGCAACTGCTTAATCTTTTCATGGTCCGTACCAGTTATAGAAGCTGCTGTGCCCAATACCATCGCACATGCAGCACCTGAAGTAACCATCGCAGCTTCAACATGCAGCATTTCGGCAATTTTAGCGCCTACCTTATCCTGGAGTTCGTACATATTGGCGAAATCGTGGGATGTTGAATTAATCGCATCCAATACTTCTGGAAGCATCAGCGAGCCGGATAAAAAAGTCATGGTCACCGATGCGTTGATCACCGGCGTTACACCGAGCTCCTTAAACAGGTCGCGCCCGGATGTTTGCGGCGGAGGTGTTTTCACAGCTCCAATAGAAGCTGCCTTGCTGATCATTCCGCTTGCTAACGGCAATAGGGTCAACCCCTTTAATATATCTCTGCGTTTCATTTTTTCTGTTTATATGTAAGCTATGCAATCCATCTCAACCAATGAGTTTCCCGGTACACCGCCTTTGGCCACTGCAACCGTGGTGCGCACCGGCGGATTTTTACCAAACCTGCCCTTATAAATCTCATTCATACCCTGGTAATCAGCAATGTCATTCAGGAATACCGACACCTTTAATACTTTTTCCATAGACGAGCCAGCTTTTATCAGTTCTTTTTCCAACTCTTTCAGCACAATCTCAGTATGAGCTTTAATTTCGAATGGCTCAACGTGGGCGCCTTTTCCGGCCACAAAAACCATGTTGCCTAATTTGGTTGAACCTGAAAATAAAGGCACATCCTGAAAAGTAGTCACGTTATTGGCCACCTTTTCGTCGGGCGCTGCCACTGCTTCTTTGCTTATTCCAAATAAGGATATGCCGACTACCGAGGCCAGCATTTTTTTCAAAATAGATCTTCTTTTTTCCATGTTCTTTAAGTTTAGTGGTCGTTTATAATGCTTTGTTTTTATTTTGAACTGAGGGGTATTTTGTGAATCTAATGTAAGAATTACTTCTGCTTTTTAGACAGTTTCCATTCACGACCCGGATCGTCTACCCTGAAGGTTTCAAGGTTGCCCTGATCCTGCAAAGTAACGTACATGGTTTTGCCATCGGGACCGCCAAAGCAAACATTGGTTGGCCGTTTGCCGGTGAGTGTTATTTCCTGAAGAATTTTTCCGTCAGGTGATATTTTAGCCACTGTTCCCTTGCCAAACCTGGCCTGGTAAATGTTGCCTTTTACATCGCATCTTAGTCCGTCCGTTCCAAAATCGGGAAACTCTATCAAAAGCCGTTTATTGCTGATTTCACCTTTGGATGAAAGATCATAAGCCCATATTTTGCGTTTTTCATTTACATATAAGACATGGTTATCTGGACTCACATCAATCCCGTTAACAGTTCCCATGCTGTCTAAAACAGCCGTTTTACCGTCCGTATCGATGCGCCAAATTTTGCCTGTTCCGGCTTTCCAGTTAGGATCGCTGGCGTATAGCCTGTTTTTATTATCAATGGCAATATCGTTTGGCTGGCTCATCCTATCCTCGTGGGCAAAAATGCTTTGCTGTTTGGTAACCATATTCACCTTTATAATATTATGCCCGGTGTAATCTGCAATCAACATATTTCCATGGCTATCGAACCTTATCCCGTTGCCAATACTCCCTTTAGCCAATTCGATAAATATGTTGGTTTTTCCATCGGGTGTCATCTTGCCGATGGTGCCATCATGATCAAAGTTAACGGCGTAAACATTCCCATCCTTATCAACCGCCGGCCCTTCAACACCGATGGTGAAACTCTTAGCAGGTGTAAACAAAGAAGATTTAAACAGAGATGTATCCGCTGTTTGTGCGTTTGAATTTATAGCAACAGCCGTCAGCAATACCGGCAGTAATAATAGCCTTAACTTGAAGGCAGAATTGAAAAAAAATTCACTCATATATTTATTTTGATGTCATTTTCCGTACTACAGCTACCTGGGCCGGTGTCACAATTTCAGGTAAATTATTAAAATTCGATTTTATATAGGTAAGCACTTCCGCTATCTGGTCGTCCGTTAAGAAGCTGCCATGCCCGGGCATTACCTCGTTATAAGACTGGCCCTTTACCAGTACCGGTCCTTTAAGCCCGTTAAGTATAACATTAATCAATCTTGGTGTATTGTAATTCACCCAATCCGACTGCGCCAGCGGAGGGAAACGGTTTCCGTCGCCCTTACCATCATTCTGATGGCATGCCACACAATAAGTGCTATACACCAGCGACGTTGTTGGCATATCTTTAAACAGATTGTCTTTGATTTCGTCAGGTGTTTTGATGTTGGAGGCCGTCATTTTCCTTTTCTCCATCGCCGCCAGTTGAGCTGTTCCAAACGTTTTCTTATCACCTGTGTACATAATACGCCATATTCTCCCTTTTTCGGTATCGCTTACATACAAAGAACCGTCGGGCCCTTCGGCCAGGCCCATCGGTCGGTATTTGGCATTACTTACATTTACAATAGGGTCAACTTCGGCAAAACCATCCGCAAACACTTCCCATGGGCTGGAGGGTTGGCCATTTTTAAACGGGACAAATGCTATGATAAAACCGGCTTGCGGGTAAGGCGCACGATCGGTAGAGCCGTGAAAGGCAACAAAAGCGCCGTTTTTGTAATGAGCCGGAAACTGTTTTCCTTTATAAAACAACAGATCATTTGGTGCAAAATGTGCCGGGAAACCCATCAGGGGCTGGGTTAATTTTTCTCCATTGCCCCCCTTAACCTGGTCACCGCCAAACTCGGGGTTAAGCAGCTTTTTACCTTTTATTTCATCGTAATAATAATAAGGCCAGCCGCCGTCAAGACCTTCATTTACTTTAAAAAATTCTTCGGCGGGTTGCATGGCACTTTGCCATGGTGTATAAATATCGGGCCATAGCATCCTCATATCGTCGCGGCCATGAGCAACGGTATACAACGATTTACTCTTAGGGTCCCAATCAATGGCAACAAGGCTTCTTAATCCTGTAGCATATTTTACGCCGTCAGTTTGATGCTGGTTGGTTTTATTCGCGTCGAACATCCATATCCCGCCATGGTCTACTAACCAGGGATTTCCTTTATCCGGTGAGCCAGGATCACCAATTCCAGGGGAACCCGGCTGACGATTCTTTTCCTGTCCCGCGTTTGATCCGGCGCCCCAGCCAACAAAAATGTGCCCTTTATTGTCAAAGGCAAGCGGCTTGGTCTGATGTTCGTGATAAGGAGGCTTATCGATCACAATCGTATCCATTTTGCTGTCGGGAACTAACTGTCCGCGCTTAAGCTTCATCCGGTAAACCATCAGTTCGGAGCTAAAATACAGGTAACCGTCGTGAATCCGCATAGCCGTGCCGTAAGTGTGACCGTCGTATTTACCAAACGGGGTTATTATATCGGCTTTACCATCTCCATTGGTATCCCTGAGCGCAATATTACCGTACCCGCCATTTAAAAAGTGATTCCTTGCTTTTACATAAATATCGCCGTTTGAATTGACGGCAATGTGCCTGGCCTGACCCTTTAAACTATCAGCAACAACCAGCGCCCGAAAACCATCGGGTAAAAACAGGCCGCCGTTATCTGAATCAGCAGGAGGAAGCTTTGTATTCTCACCATTCCATAAAAATCCCATGAATACAAATAGCGCCCCTACGGCAATAAACATAAATAGGAGGAAACGAAAACTATGCAATGCATTGGCCAAGGCTTTCCCGGTGAAGTTTATGAGGTTCATTTGGTAGATAGAACTTTTATAAAATAATGATAGAAACAGTACGATTATATTATATTTTGATCTGTTAAGTTGAAAACAACCAACAGTTTCCTAATGCTTTTATACTTGTTAAAAACAAAGCCAAACAATCACCTATGCTATTCATCTGCCCGGTTTATAAGATGGCAGACCTTGTATTTACCCTATTGCGAGAACAGCTGACCTGAGTAATATTTTCAATCTCATTACCTGCGATTTAGAAACAGTGTGTGTTGATTGAAATCGCAAATTAATTGAAATATCTTGCTTTTTAAAATTTTTTAAAAAGTTATTATTTTGAGCATTTTTTAGGGTTTAGATGAGTCGAAAACGCG
This sequence comes from Mucilaginibacter sp., assembly GCA_036498965.1. Taxonomy (GTDB): domain Bacteria; phylum Bacteroidota; class Bacteroidia; order Sphingobacteriales; family Sphingobacteriaceae; genus Mucilaginibacter. The sequence goes on along the minus strand of DASYEP010000052.1, from coordinate 13,513 downwards.
TTTAAACATGACAAAAGAAAAACTTCCGACAAGGGTATCTGCTGCTTACTTAATGGAGAGGTGGAAGATTGGCGACTTGGTAACGAAAATCGTAAAAAGAATTGCAAACTTTGTCGTTCATCGTTCGAAATTCGGTTATTTGTGATCTAATCAAATGGAGGGTACTTAAATGTCTTCGTTAAGACCTATCTCTGCAGATTCCAAATATATTCTGTGTAAATTTTGGAGATTCTGAAGAGATTCTAAAGCGCATATTAAGCACTCAATATTAAAACCTTATCAAATTAATTAGCCGAAAATTGAACTGGAATTATGAATAGCATTGCAAAAAAATCCAGGCAATATGCTTTCAAATTCTACTAAAAAATATTTTTTATATGTGTTGCCGATGTTAATTACATCTGCTGTTTTTTCACAAAATACCATCAAAGGAAACATTACAGATGCAAAAACAGCTCAAACATTAATTGGCGCTACAGTTATAATTGAAAAAGGGGATTTTAAACAAAACACAACTGTAAAGCTCGACGGATCATATGTATTTAAGAACGTGTCTGCTGGCATTTATAAATTACATGCCAGCTATATAGGCTATAAAACCTCCAGTTATTACAATGTAGAAGTGATTCAAAATAAAGAAGCTGTTTTGAATATTGCTATGGTTGATAATGCAACTGCTCTGACAGAAGTTAACATTACCGAGCACGCCAGCAAAGCAACCGACAGATCGGCAAGAAACGACGTAAAAAATTCAAATAATACCATCAATGTTGTTTCGGCACAGGCAATTGCTATCTCGCCCGATGTGCTGGTGTCAAATGTACTCGGCCGCGTATCCGGCATATCAATTGACAGGAGTAACACAGGAGATGCCCAGCACGTGATTATCCGCGGAATGGATAAACAGTATAATACAACGCTCATAAACGGCATCAAAATACCGAGTCCTGATAACAAAAACAGATACGTGCCGCTGGATATTTTTCCGGCTGGTTTGGTCGACAGAATAGAGGTTTTTAAAACACTGACTCCTGATTTGGAAGGTGACGCATCGGGCGGTGCGGTGAACCTGGTGATGAAAAGTGCGCCCGACAGACTAAGAATAGAAGGAGACTTCGGAACAGGCTACAGTCAAATATTTTTTGACAGGCCGTTTGCCAGTTTTGATCGCAGTACCGTAAACAGCAAAGCACCCGGCGAAATAAAGCCGGGCGGCATTGCCACGCCAAATGATTTTCCTTATCAAAACCTCATTACTAACACAGCTAACCCGGCTCCAAACCTTAACGCGAGCCTGACGATAGGTAACCGTTATTTGAATAATAAATTAGGTGTTCTTTTATCAGGAAGTTATCAGAACCTATACCAGGGCAATAACAGCTTTGTGGTGGTACAAACAAATACCGTCGGACCTCCGGTAGGCAACAGTCAACAAAATCAGGAAACGGCTTTTCAAAGTGCTTATGATCGCCAATATTCAACGCAACTTCAACGTTTGGGCGCAATTGCATCCATTGATTATAAGTTCAACGAAAATAATGTCATTAACTTATTTGCCACCTACCTGGTGTTGAATCAGTACCGTGTTCGACAGACGGAGAGTGATACCTACGGCGGTTACACCTACCAGGGTTATCGTGGTACATTTTCCGTTGATAATTTAACAGAGACCAGGTCTGATCTGCAAAATATCTATAATGTAACATTAAACGGAAAACATAAAATAAGTAATCCGCTTTCATTGGATTGGACGATTGCTACTTCACAAGCCACGCATAAACTGCCTGACATTGCAGAGTTTGACACACAATATGGCACAAGTCCAACATCAACAACCAGCCAGGCTACTGGCAACCCTAACGAGCCCTATGTCTCAGTCGCCCAAGGCATAAATAACGGGCCTGTACTGGTTCAAAATGAATCCAGGGTTTGGATGCACAATACAGATAAAGACGTTTCAGCTTACTTAAATCTGCATTATCACCTAAAAATATTGGGACGTAATACTATATTTTCGGCTGGCGGTATGTTTAGGCACAAAACCAGGGACAACTTTACTGATAGTTATAATTTGCCTAATACGGTGGTCAACGGCATTCCCGAAACATACACCTCAATCCCGGCAGCAAAATTTATGTTTACCGGTGCCGACACGGTAAACGCAAAAGGCTCTTCGGCCACAGACCCCGGGGTCTACACTTTTACCGAAAATGTGCAGGGCGGTTATGCTATGGTAAAATATAATATCAGTGACCATTTAGATGTAGTAGCTGGTTTAAGAACTGAACATACTTATCAATATTATATCTCTCAGCTACCGGTTACTTTTCCCGGGAAAACAGCTACTATAAATTATACGGATTACTTGCCAAGCATAAATCTTAAATATGCGCTTACTGATAACCAGGCGCTAAGGGGAGCCTATTATATGTCAATTCTCCGCCCTGCATTTGCCGATGTTATTCCCTTCCCGGATCAAACAGCCGATGAGACTTATGGGCATATTGGAAATCCTTATTTACAGCATACTGTAATTGATAACTATGATTTAAGGTATGAGTTTTTCCCAGGCGTATTTGACGAATTTATGCTGGGCGGATTTTACAAGCACCTCTCCAATCCAATCGAGACAGTTCTTGAACAAGCTACTGGTGGCGCCAGTTTATACCTCACGCCCACAAATTTCGGCGATGCACAAAACTACGGCTTCGAAGTGGAAGCCAAAAAGTTCTTTGGCAATATCGGCGCATCAATCAATTACACTTACACCGACTCACAAATTACCACTTTAAAAAGTATTGTAGTAAACGGCGAAGTTACCCACCGCGACCAAACCAGGCCGTTGCAAGGCCAGGCGGCCAACATAGGCAATGCTTCATTATTATATAAAGATCAAAAAAATGGTTTAGATGCGCAGTTGTCCCTGTCTTACATCGGCGAGCGAATAGAAGCAGTATCTAATTATTACGGACTCGACACCTGGGAAAGGCCATCCACCTATCTCGACTTTTCGGCTCAAAAGACGATTGGCAGGCATTTCATTATTTATGTTAAAGCTAACAATCTGCTAAATACACCTTATGAATTGGTCATCAAGCAAAATAACACTTATAACTATTCGGGTATAGCAAAATATCCTCACCAGGAGAGCGCTGCATATACAACGGTTCAGTACGATCAGTTTTATGCACGATACAACTTAGGGGTGAAGTATAATTTTTAAACAATAAAAAATCAACAAACACAATTAATTAATTTATTCTCATTTTATGAAAAAGCTAAAAATTTTCACATTAGGAATGTCGCTTTTAGCACTTGCTGCCTGCAGCAAAAAAGACGATAAAACTGTGGTATCTGCTCCACTGCTACAAGTGGGCAAGACCATCAGCAACTCCGGTACGCTGCCGGCAGGTAGCTATAAAGGTACAATGCTTGCCAATCAAACCTACACGGTTAGCGGTGACATAACTATCAATGCAGGCGATACCCTTTTAATACAAAAAGGTGTTAAAATCAATATGACCAATGGCGCCAACTTCATAGTAAATGGCGATTTGATTAGCCTTGGTACAAAAGATGCACCTATCACTATTACCGACCCGCGCAGGACCAAAACAATGGGCGTATCTACTGTGGGTGCTGATTCTGCTTATGTTGGCGGCTGGGGAGGCATATATGCCGGACCTACAAGTAAGTTGGTGGTAATTAAGTGGACTCACCTTGATTTTGGTGGCGCAGCTTTGAAAGCTTTGCCCTTTCCTAACGGAAACTCCTTAAAAACTGGCGCCCAATATATTCTCTATTTCACTAACCCAACCGGTGTTTTTATTATGGAAGATTCATGGATGTACGGTTCGCCTGATGATGCTACACGGTTTTACGGAGGTTATTATAACATTATGCGTAACACCATGGAAAAATGCGGCAGTAACGGCGGCGACGGCTTTAATGCGAAAGGCAGTTCTGTTGGTAATATGGCTTACAACCTGGTTATCGGTGGTGCTACAAATGGTACAAAAACTGCAAGTGATGGTACAACAGCAGGCGAGTGCCAGTTCACAATGTATAACAATACGTACATTAATGACGGCTTTAGAAACAACGGTGTTTATGGCGCACGAAGCGGTTCGATCGAAATTGAAAATAACTCAAGGGCATTAGTATATAATAACCTGATGGTTGATTGTGATTTTGGCGTACGTATAGCAGGTGGCCCTGGTGGTGCAAAGGTTTACCTGGCTGATACGACTTATAACGCATCTTCTTTAATCAAGCAAACTGCTTACGGTTACAACTTTAACTATGCCGATAATGCCTCAATTGCCGGCCAGTTTGTGCCTACCAACGTTGCGCAGCCCGTTGTTACTCACCCGCAAGCAACTGATATTCCCAACATGGCCGCGTTCCTGGGTGCAAGTTATACGTTTGGTTTGGTTTACGATGGCAGTTCATTTGTTGGAAAGAACAATCCCATGTTTGTAAATTATCCGCTTCCTGCAGCCAATAATTTCTGGGTTACCCAATGTTCTGTGGATGGTTATAATTTCCGTTTGCAAAGTGCCTCGCCTGCAGCCGGCAAAGGAACAACAACAGCTTTTCAACCTATTACTACCGGCATCCCCATCGATCCTAATTTTGGTTCAAGTGGGATAACGCCTCCTGGAAAAGACATGGGTTGCTATCAGTTGGACGGTACAGGTAATCAACACTAATCAACTATTTATAATGGTAAGCGCTAACATAACAAGCCGGTTTTATAACAATAGCAAAGTGAAGTTCTTTAAAGTTGGCTTGTTATGTTTTTTGTTATTCATGCTAAATGCCTGTAAAAAATCAGCGGTTCCGTTTGTCCCGGTGACGGATACTGCAAAGAACATTCCACCACCTGTACAGGTTTCTTTTCCAACTCCATCATATGATCCATCGGCATTAGATACAACAAAACTGTTTAGTTTCGTGCCTGTAGTGAATAACCTCGCCAGGAAAGATCTTCTTGAAATCTCAGGGATCGCTGCGAGCAGATTGAATCCAGGTATTTTGTATATCCACAACGATAGCGGCAATGCTAACCAGGTTTATTTAACCGACCAAAACGGTGATGACGAGGGAACACTGACATTAACACAATATGGCAACCGTGACTGGGAAGATATAGCCGTAGGCCCCGGACCAGCAAACGGAGTAAATTATGTATACGTGGGTGATATTGGTGATAACAATTCAAAATATTCATCAGTCTTTGTTTACCGCTTTCCCGAACCCAACCTCTCAGGGCAAACAATACCCTTTGTTGCAGATATAAATGCAGCTGATAAGATTGAATTAATCTACCCGGACGGCCCCCGAAATGCGGAGACACTTATGGTTGACCCGGTGACGAAGGATATTTATATCGCCAGCAAGGCAAGTAACTTTTGTCAAATCTACGTGGCCAGATACCCTTATAGTATAACATCGCCTATCGTGATGACACCAGTTGTAAAGCTGTATTTTAACAAAGCCACAGGAGGCGACATATCTCCCGACGGAACCGAAATCCTTTTAAGAAGCAACGAACTGATTTGGTATTGGAAACTTCCCGCTGGGATGACTATATCCGCAGGATTACTAATTCAGCCCCAGGTTGCACCTTATACAGACAATGAACCGCAGGGAGAAGGTATTGGCTTTGCTGCTGACGATTCGGGATATTACACGGACACAGAAATAAAAGGCTACACCGGAAAATCGGCAACAATTTCTTTTTATAAAAAAAATTAGCCCGATGCCGGTCAAACTAAATTCATCATTATTTATGCAATATTGTTTTAAAAATACCGTTCGCGGCCAAAGGCCATTGCCTGTTTTAGCAGCCCTTTTTTTGATCATTTACAGCACACTTTTTTCTGCAGTTGCATTTGGTCAGATCAAAAGCTCCAATATTATACAAATGGTATATACATCCGATGCCCATTACGGTATTACCCGCAAAAAGTTTAGAGGCGACACCAATGTTAGCGGACACACAGTAAATGCTGCCATGATAAGGCAAATAAATGCAATGCCCGGCCTAACTTTGCCCGCCGACAGCGGAATTGGCGCCAGCAAACAAGTTGGGGCTATCGATTATGTGATAGAAACAGGCGACATTGCAAACCGCATGGAAATACCCGTTCAAACTGCTGCTGTTTCCTGGGGTCAATTTGAGCAGGATTACCTACATGGAGTAAAACTAAGGGGGCAAAGCGGTTTACCCGCCAAACTATTATTAGCCCCAGGCAACCATGATATTTCAAATGCAATTGGGTTCCCTAAACCAATGAGTCCATTAACGGACCCAACTTCAATGGTTAAAATATATAACCTAATGCTTAAGCCTAAAACGTTATTAACCAATGAAACCTATAATTACGATAAGGATAAAGTTAATTACTCCTTTAATCTCAAGGGTATCCATATGATGTTCATTACGCTATGGCCTGATTCTGCCGAACGCATCTGGATGCAAAAGGATTTGGACACCGTAAAACAAAGCACTCCCGTAATTATTTTTACGCATGACCAGCCAACCTGCGAAGCCAAACATTTTACTGACCCGTTGCAGCAAGACAAACTAATCTTCAAAAATAATTTTGAAAATCTTGTTGTTGAACGGTACAAAGAACGGTACAAGGCGACCAAAGATGACGGCGTAACCGATATTGAACAGCGCGGTTTTGTTAAATTTTTGAAGTCACATCCAAATATCAAAGCCTATTTCCATGGTAATAGCAACTGGAATGAATTTTATACTTACAAAGGGCCCGATAACGATGTTAACTTAAAAGTCTTCAGGGTTGATTCTCCAATGAAAGGTAAATTTTCTTCCGTCGACGAAAAGAAACTTTCATTTCAACTGATAACATTAGATACCGAAAACAAGTTGCTTACTGTGCGCGAGTGTTTATGGAATACCGTACCTTCAAACACTAATGCGAAAACTATAATAGGGAAAAACATTACTGTTTCTTTAAATGCGAATTAAAATAATATGGAACGGTGTGTAGAAAAGAATTTAACATTGAAATATGAATAACTTTTTCAAACGTCAAATACAAAATCACAACAGAATTCAAAATTATTTTTAAGGATTAGATGTCCATTTAGCTACGGATGATACAGAATTGAAGCGTTTTAAGCCTAAGTTATCGCCATAATGCTGCTTAAATTGGCTGCGAATTATCATAAGCCAGTCACTATTTTAACTATTATTACCGATGAGAATATTGATCGTAGAAGACGAGCCAGAGTTACTTAAAAGCATTAAAAGTTATCTTACCCAAAACAATTTCTTGTGCGATGCAGTAGATAACGTCCGCGAAGCCAGAGATTATTTTTTAGATACAGCGTATGATTGCATAGTATTGGATATTACCTTTCCGGTGGGCAATGGATTCGAAATTTTGAGAAAGTTAAAGGAGCTAAAAAAAAGTTGCGGCGTTTTGATCATATCAGCAAAAGACTCGCTGGAGGATAAACTTATCGGGTTAGAACTTGGAGCAGATGACTACCTGACTAAGCCTTTTCACCTGCCGGAACTTGCCGCAAGGCTGCATGCTATTTACCGTAGAAGGGCATTTGGTGGTGATGATTTATTAATTATTGATAAACTGGTAGTGAATGTACAAGATAAATATGTTAAAACAGAGAGCGGCGCAATAGATCTCACCCGTAAAGAATTTGACCTTTTATTGTATTTTATCAGTAATAAAAATAAGGTGGTAACCAAGCAGTCTATCATCGACCATTTGTGGGGCGACAAGGCAGATATGACCGATAATTATGATTTGATTTATGTTCACATTAAAAACCTGCGCAAAAAGTTATTAGAAAGAGGCTGCCCGGATTATATTTCGGCAGTTTATGGCATGGGATATAGGTTTTCCACAGTGACACCAATACCAGCTATATGAGGCTCGTTGTAAAATATAACTTGTATTCTGTCTCGGTGATGATATTGGTGTTTATTATTTCGAGCGTAGGAGCGTACTTTTTAATTAAAAGCGCACTCACCAAAGAACTTGATATTAGCTTATTAAGGGTAAAAGACAGAATACAAACTTATATTGATAGAAATCACGCACTTCCGGTATTAAATTCGTTTGATGATGAGACTGTAAGCTTTCAGCCAATAAACAAAAAAAATGCTGAAATTAGTTTTACTACAGTACAAAAATATATCAAAGAACAACATAAGTTTCATATCTCCAGAAGGCTGTCTTACCACACATCGGTCAACAATCAAAATTATTTCATTACCATAACCAGCCCCCTCGAGGGCACGAGGCATATGCTTATCGCGTTATTTAATATAACGCTGGCAACTATTTTTATTTTAATCAGCTGCGTGCTGCTGATAAACAGAATCATAATGGGTAAATTATGGCATCCGTTTTATGCGTCGATCAATCAATTGCATGGTTTTAACATTAGCAAGCCACATCAACTTAACTTTCCCCAGACGAATATAAAAGAGTTTAACTTTTTAATTGAGAACCTAAAAATAAATACCGCCAAATCTGTTGAAAGTTACCAGATATTAAAGGAGTTTACCGAAAACGCATCGCACGAAATACAAACACCATTGGCTATTACACAATCAAAACTTGATTTACTTATTCAGGATGATGGTTTGAGCAGCGAACAAAGTGAACATCTTGTCATTGCATACCAGGCGCTGAAACGCTTGTCAAAACTAAATCAATCACTGTTGTTGATTGCCAAAATAGATAATCTTCAATTCCACAAAAAATCCCCCATCGATCTTAAAAATAAATTAGAATATAAGATAAAGGAGTTTGGGGAACTTTGGGCAAGTAAAAGTATTGAAATAAAAGTCGATCTCTCTGATGCATATATTGACGCCAGTCCTGAGTTAATGGACATTATGTTAAATAATCTTCTTAGCAATTCGTGCAAGCATAATTTTATCTGTGGTTCAACAAATATTGAGTTAAAACACGGCAATTTAAAAGTCATCAATACAGGTCAAAAACAATCATTAAATACACAAAAAGTATTCACCAGATTTTATAAAGAGAGCCATGATCCTGCCAATAATGGTTTAGGCTTATCAATTGTCAAAAAAATATGCGATCAGTCGGGCATTACACCTGTTTATAATTTCAGCGCAGATAAAGATGAACACATTTTTACCCTGATTTGGTAGCACCTTTGAGCTTTACTTTATTGAACTATAATAAACCCGCCCAATGAACCGGACAAAAAATCCGAAATCTGAAATCCCAAATCCCAAATCTCTCCCTTCCCCTCCCCTTGCACTTCTGCCCGATTAACACTTACTTTATCAAACCATTATAACCACCCAATGAACGGGACAAAAAATCCGAAATTGAACATCCCAAATCCGAAATCTCTACCCTACCGTTACCGCGTGCTGGTATTGCTATGCTCACTTACCACATTGACCTATATGGACCGCATTTGCATCTCCATTGTGGGCGTGCGCATTAAAGCCGACCTGCACCTCAGCAACGAAAAGTTTGGATGGGTACTGGCCGCTTTTGCGCTGGCTTATGCACTCTTCGAAATACCTTCGGGTATGCTGGGCGATCGCATAGGCCCCAAAAAAGTATTTATACGCATCGTTATAGCATGGTCGGTGTTTACCGCGCTCACGGGCCTAGTAACCGGGTTGGTGGGGCTGCTCGTCATTCGTTTTCTGTTTGGCATGGGCGAATCGGGCACTTACCCCAACAGTATATTGGCGGTATCGCGGTGGTTCCCGGTAAGCGAAACTGGTAAAGCATTGTCATGGGTGGGTATTGGTTCGCAAATAGGCGCCGGGCTGGCTCCGCTCATCATTGTACCCATAGCCGTGGCTTATGGCTGGCGGATGCCTTTTTTTGTGATCGGCGCAATTGGTCTACTTTGGGTTAGTGTTTGTTACGCGTGGTTCCGCGATTTCCCTGCGCAAATGAAAGCCATGCCCGATGCTGAAAAGGAGCTCATCAAATCGGAATGCCGCCATAAACACGGGCAACACCTGGTACCCTGGAAACTCATCGTTCGCAACAGCACCTTATGGCCGCTGTTGCTGATGTATTTTTGCTGCCAGTGGGCCAATTATTTTTTTATTGCCTGGATGCCCGTTTACCTGCAGGAGGGTCGCGGTTTTACCGAGAACGGCATGAAACAGGTTACCTCCCTCCTTTTTATAGTGGGCATAGGCGGCTTTCTGACCGGCGGCGCGGCCGGCGACTGGTTCCTTAAGCATAAAGGACTTAAAATAGGTCGCCGCCTTACGGGGATGCTGGGACTTGGCTGTTGCGGCATTTTATTGTTTGTGGCCGCGTTCTCGGCCAATAATACATTAACGGCCTGTTGCCTTATCGGGGCGAATTTTGCCTTCTCGTTTGGGGTAATGGTATCATATGCGGTATGTGCTGATATTGGTCGCAACAATGCCGGTACGGTTACAGGCGCCATGAACTTTTTCGGGCAGATGGGCGCTTTCTTCCTCGCCCTTATTTTCGGGCAGATTGTACAGGCAACCCACCGTTTTGATTACCCGGTGTATGTGGTGGGAACTGTCCTGATAGCTGGCTGTCTGCTGTGGCTGGCTATCGATGCGGAGAAGCAATTGCCGGAGATGGAGAAGTCCTAAGTGTGGAGTCTTAAGTACGAAGTCCCGTAGTCTTAAGCAAAAAGGTAAGAAATCAAGCATTTGGTTGGTGTTTTCGCCGCACCACTACTCAAAGCCGTCATGGCCTTTAGATTAGCTTCAACAAGAATAAGCGGTTATTATTATTGTTGAAGCTAATCTAAAGGCCATGACGCAATGGTGCAGGCGGAAAAGCCACCTCTACGTATGCTAATCAACTAAACGATGGTCATTTTGGAGCGTAAAGCCGTCTGCTAATAATCGGGTCCTTTTACTTGCTTAAGTAGAGGTGGCTTTCCCGAAATAAATTCGGGACAGGCTGTTCCATGACGCATTGGTGAAGGCGCCATGATGCTTGGAGAAGATGTGCTAGCTACACCGGCAAATACTTATTAAGTACCTTTCCACTTTTGTAAGCGATTGAACTCTCCAATTTCAGGATCTTTTTCTCCTTAAAAATTGAAAGCCCATTCCCGATGGCGACCGGGCACGCGAAAATAAAATATTCATCGATAAGGTTCAGGCTTATCAGCGAACTTACAAAACCAGCTCCACCATAAACCATGAGATCCTTGCCGGGTTGGTTTTTGAGCGCCTGCACCGCGGTAGCCAGGTCTCCGTTTTCTACTTCCAGGTTCCTGCCGGTGATGGCTGTTTGTGTGCGACTGAAAGCAATTTTGTGCATATTTACCATTCGTTGCGCCAAAGAGTGCCATGGGTTATCGGGCTGGTTGTCGACCATATTTTCCCAGTGATCTACGAATTCGCGGGTCATTTTGCGTCCCATCAAAATGGTATCGCAGCTGTCGGCCAGCTCAATTACTTTCTGGAAACTGGCTTCATCCGGTCCGGAAATGAATACCCAGTCATTCTCGCCATTCGGCCCTCCTACAAAACCATCAATGGTCATTTGTATCTGTAATTTTAATTTTCTCATGGTAATTGGTTTTATTAAGTGATTGTATTTCTTTGTACAACAAATATCAGCAGATGGTGTGTGATATTGAGGGGGTGATGGTGACAGAAATGGGGGGATTTATGTAAAAAGAAATGGGGAGTATTGGTAGCGGATATACAATTGTTGGAAGCCTCTCGGGCGAGGCAATCATCGCATGAAGCATAAATAATTGTCAGAACTTCTAACCCCGTTAGCGTAATCGGGTCCGTTGACTTGCAAGTGTAGAGGCGGCTTTCCCGAAGTGTCCGGACCATGACACAGTAATAAGGCCGTTATTCGGTACCATTAATTCGTTTCACGTACAACTCGTCTACCAGGATCATCGCGATGGCCAGCACCGGGATTGCCATAATAACACCCAGCACTCCGGCAAGCACCGCCATTAACAATTGACTCACAATGGTTAACACGGGAGGCAGGTTGATCATCTTTTTTTGAACAATAGGAGCAATGATATTACTGACCAGCGTTTGCACCCCGATATAGATCAGCGCGACAATAATAGCCGTATTAACGCTTATAGTTAAGGCAAGCAGTACACCGGGGATCATTGCCGCAAAGGAGCCGAAGTTTGGCACGATGACCAGGAGAGCTGTTAAAAGCCCAAGCACCAGCGCCACCGGCACACCCATAATAATCAAACCTATGGGCAGCAGGATAACAATCAGCACCATGCTGAGCATCGTTCCTTTAAGCCATCCTTTTAACGAGGAAGTGGTACGGTCGATAATTGTTTTAGCAACTGCTTTGCCGCTTTTTGGAACAAGTAAGATCAACCCGTCTTTATAAAGCGAGGGACTGGCCGTAAAGAAAATACCCAGGAACAAAACAATGTACATATTACCCAGCACCCCGAAACCCGTGGTGAAAAACTGCTGTACTGTAGTAATGAGCTGATCAGAATTACCGCCCGACAGCGCTTCCAGTAATTTTTTTCCCAGGAACGTTTCGGCCAGCTGTGCTTTGGCATTACTTAAGGTATGAGGAAGCGAATCGCTTAATACCACTATCTGCCGTTCTATATTGCTGCCCATAAACCAAAGCAAAGCACCAAGCAGAATAAAAGAACCACCGATGGAAATGGTCATACACACCATCCTGTGCCATTTCGTTTTACGTTCTATCATATCTCCCAGTCCGTGAAAATAGATAGCGATAAGGCACCCGGCCAGGCACAAAAGCATAACGCTGAAAGCCACTCTGGCTATCAGGACAAGGATAGCAACAACAGCAACAATTGCAACAGCCTGCCAAACCTTCTCCTTATAGCTCAATTCCTTTAAGTTCTTATCTGTCATAATATATAAATATATAAATATAAGCACAATAAAAGTTAACGGTGCCCCCTGGCTTTCAGGCAAATTAGTAAATATTTGGAGTATTACGAAAGATTAGGGTAAAGTGAAAAAATATCGTTTAGTCTTTAGTCGAAAGTCTCAAGTCCTAAGTCAAAAATGAAAAAATATGACTTTGAACTTGCGACTAAAGACTTTTGACTTGACACCAGGGGATATACTAATGTCGTGTCAATGAAAAAATATCGTTTAGTCCTTAGTCGAAAGTCTCAAGTCCTAAGTCAAAAATGAAAAAATATGACTTTGAACTTGCGACTAAAGACTTTTGACTTGACACCAGGGATATACTATCTGTTAGGAGTTATGCGCCCTTCGCCATCGACGGTGTCCGGAAGACTTTCTGAAAAGCCTGGGCAGGTGCCAAAAAGTTTACACTATTTCATAAATTATCGTATTATTTATTTGATAATCAATAAGTCACTGTTGTCCGGTAAAACTAATTAAGAAATAATAAAGTGGTATCCGATTAAACAGGGGGCATTTTTGAAATGAAATAAAAAAGTAAGTCCCCTATTTTTTATGTTTGAAAAAGGGTCAGCTGATTGATATTTATTTCCA
>DASYEP010000051.1:0-2268 GCA_036498965.1 Mucilaginibacter sp. | reverse complement strand
AAAAACAGGGTATTAGGCTGCGGCTCTTCTATAATTTTAAGTAAGGAGTTGCCCTCCTTCTCCAGATATTCGGGCAGCCATAGAATCAAAACTTTGTATATCGACTCAAAAGGCTTGAAACTTAGTTTTTTTATGATCTGGTGGCATTCAGCAATGTTGATGTTGGCCTGTTTGTTTTCGGCATCCAGGTAGCTGCGCCATAGATCAAGGCTCAGGTAAGGATTAGCCAGCAGGGCCTCGCGCCATTGTTCAATAAAAGTTAGCGCAGTATCGTTTTTATCCTTCGCAAAAAAGGGATACGAGAAATGCAGATCGGGATGCATCAGCTTCTGGTATTTGCGGCACGAGGAACAAACCCCGCAGGAATCGTCCGGCTGTTTATCCTCACACGACAAATACTGGGCATACGCAATGGCCAGCGCCAGGCTTCCGGAGCCTTCCGGCCCCAAAAATAGCTGCGCGTGACTCACACGGTTATCATTTACCGTATTGATAAGCCCTTGCTTAACAGCCGCTTGCCCGGTTATATGTTTAAACTGCATTTGGTGCAAGATAATAATTAGACGTTAGATTTGAGATAGGAGATTTAAGACATCTCTTAATCTGTCAGCATTTTTACACTAAGCCAGTATAAAAACGTCCTTATTTTAAGTATAATAAAACTATTACCTTTGATGATGCTCTCACATCCCATATCTCAAATCTCATATCTGTTATGAGAGTAATGGCTTTTGACTATGGTACCAAACGCATAGGCATTGCGGTGACCGACCCGATGCAGATCATCGCAACAGGGTTGGATACCATACATCCCAATGTGATCATCGAATACCTCAAAAAGTACCTGCAAGCCGAGCAGGTGGAACGTTTTGTAGTAGGCGAACCCAAACAAATGGATAATACACCATCACAATCGGCCATTCACGTTAAAGGATTCGTTAACCTGCTCAAAAAAACCTTCCCTGATATCCCTATAGAAATGCTCGATGAGCGCTTCACCTCTAAGATGGCATCGGCTGCCATCGCCCAGAGCGGTATGGGTAAAAAAGATCGACAGAATAAGGCTTTGGTGGATACAATATCTGCGGTAATTTTGTTGCAGTCCTGGATGGAAAAGAAATTGTTTTGAGGAAATTTATTTTGAACCTATAATAGTGTATATTAAAGAATAAAATAGTTATGAAAGATCAGAGCTTATTTGAAGAAATAAAACATATCAATGAAATTGGTCAGGAATATTGGAGTTCACGCGAGCTATTTTCAATACTTGAATATATTAAATGGGACAAATTTCTAAATGTGATTGCAAAAGCCAAAGAAGCATGCAAAAATTCTGGTCAGAAGCCCGAAGACCATTTTCCCCGGGTAGGGAAAATGGTCGAAATAGGTTCGGGAGCTAAAAGAGATATTGGTGATTTACACCTTTCTCGGTATGCTTGTTACCTGGTTATTCAAAATGCCGATCCTTCAAAAGAAATAATCGCTTTGGGTCAAACTTATTTTGCTGTACAAACACGTAAGCAAGAAGCCTTGGAGCAAGCCTTTGAACAACTTCAAAATGAAGATGAAAAACGTATGTTTTTAAGGAAGGAAATGGCGGAGCATAATAAACATTTAGCTGATGCTGCAAAAGCAGCAGGGGTCATTCAGCCGTGGGAGTATGCGGTTTTTCAAAATCATGGCTATATGGGTTTATATAATGGTTTGGGGGCAAAGGAAATTCAAGATAAAAAAGGATTGAAAAGAAGCCAGAACATTTTAGACCATATGGGTAGTACGGAATTAGCTGCTAACTTATTTCGTGCAACACAAACCGAAGAGAAATTAAAAAGGGAAAAAACAAAGGGCAAATTAAAAGCAAATCAGGCACATTATGAAGTTGGTAAAAAGGTAAGACAAACTATAAAAGAATTAGGTGGAACGATGCCGGAAGACATGCCAACAGAAGAAAGTATAAAGAAAATCGAAGCCTCGAAGCAAAAAGAAATACAATCTAAAAAGGATAAATAGATTGCGTATCAAATTATTAATTTAAGGAAGGAAATATAAGCGGTCAGTAAGAAATACCATTAATTTCAAATTCCCTATCTTTGCCCCATGGAGATTCTGCCCCATGACCTTCAGTTTTACCTGGATGATCATTGCGACCCTGAACCACCTGAGTTGCAAAAGATCAACCGCGATACTTACCTGAAAGTGCTGCGCCCTCATATGTTATCCGGTCATTACCAGGGCCGGTTGCTAAGTATGCTCAGCAAAATGATACAG
>DASYEP010000050.1:0-9095 GCA_036498965.1 Mucilaginibacter sp. | reverse complement strand
ACGTCACTTACAGGCGCTGCGCAAGCTGAAAAAACTATCCCTTCGAAAACTCGCGTTAAACTGCAATATAGAGCACAGCGATATTAAAAGGTATGAGAACGGGGAGATCAACATGACCTTCCTGACCCTGATCGAACTGGCTAAAGGGCTGGATGTTACATTAAAGGAATTACTGGATTACTGACGGTAAATTAACAGATTTTTTACACTCGGTTTCACGATGGAGTCCGTCATGATGATAGCCATAGAAATAATTCAGGAATACATTATCTGTTTCCGCAAAAGTAGTCGGCAATGTCACCGCAGGGTTACTGCCGGAAGCAGTAGGTAATGGTTGGATGACATAACGCAAGTTTCCTTGGTCATCGTAGACGTAATCAGTCACTAAAAAGGTGGTGGCACCATTTTGCACCCAGCGGCTGATCACCTGACCGTCTAAATTTTTGAACTGGATGACCGAATTATTGTTTTGATTTTCATCGGTGGCCGCAGTTTTGTAAAGCGTACCGGCTGCATAGGTAGTCGCGTAAGACGCTCCGCCTCCGGAATTGATCACCCACTCTTTTATCGCATCGATGGAGGTATTCACGTTGTAAGCAACCGTTGCGGTATGTCCTCCACCAATCTGCCAACTCAGTCCTACACTTTTAATTACCTTATATGATAAAATATGATATTTATAGTCTCCGAAAGTTTGCAACTACCGAAATACTTTGCGAACCGTTACTGTTCCCTGATACTTTTTACCGGGTTCGTTAATGCTGCCTTTATGGTCTGGGATGCCGAAGTCAATATGGCTAAAATAAACATACCACCGCCGCTGGCGATAAATACCCACCAACTGATGGTTGTCCGGTCAACAAAGCTTTGCATCCACTTATTCATCGCCAGCCAGGCAAGCGGTGTGGCGACTACAAAAGCGACAACGACGAGCAGGGTCAATTCAGCGGATAAAAGAAGCACGACCTGGGCGACTGAAGCGCCCATAACTTTACGGATACCGATTTCTTTTTTCCGTTGGTTGGCGGTATATATCGTTAAGCCGAGCAGCCCCAGGCAGCTGATAAGTATCGAAAAGCCTGTCGCCCAGTTCAATAATTTGGAAGTATTTTGTTCGCTGGTGTAAAGCTGGGCGATGCTTTCATCAAAGAACTGGTAGCTGAAATCTTCCCCCGCGTATACTTCTTTCCAGGCCGTTTGAATGTTGCTGATAGCAGTTTTCCAATTGCCCGCTCCATTCGGCTTTAAAGCCACATGAAAAGTGCCATTGAAATAAACGTTGGTGCTTGTCAGGATGACCAGTGGGATAATAGGCGCATGAATGGATTCCTGGTGGAAGTCCGCCACGACACCAATGATCTGCGTACGGGGTTTACCCTGGAACCCTTCCAGCGATTTTCCGATAGCATCGTGCGGGTCTTTAAAGCCAAGCAGTTGGGCCAGGGTTTGGTTAATCAGAACGGTATTCACCGTATCCTGCGGCTGCAGGCCGCGGCCTGCCAATAAACGAATGTGATAAACATGGATATAGTTCTGGTCGCCGAACTTCTCTCCGATCTTATCGACCTTAATCTCTTTTTTGCCATCCCGATAGATCGCTGAGGCAGAATGCGGATCATTGGACATGGGTGCGTCCCGTCCCGCACTCACTTGTTCCACCTGCGGAATAGCGTTCAGCTTGTCAATGAACACTTTCATTTTGCCCGGCTGGCGGTCTTTCCAGGGAGAATTGACGATCAGGATCGCCTCTTTTTTGAAGCCAAGGTCCTTGTGAAGCGCATAATAAATTTGTTTACTGACCAATATCGTTGCCATAATGAAAAACTGGGCAATGGCGAACTGAGCCACCGTTAATGACTTGCGCAGCATGGAGGTTCGTGTTTTGCCGCTTTCGCTTTGTGCCTGGCCTCTTAATACCGAAACTGGATTATAGCCTGACAAGATCATAGCCGGATAAAAACCCGCGGCGAGCGCCACGATAAAAGCCAACAGCAGCAGGAAGGCCAGGATACCGGGCTGGATGAGCAAACCTGCGTTCACTCCGGCAGGAATAAAGTCAGCAAAGTACTGAAGCAATAAAGGCATCATGGCCGCAGAAAGGATTACCGTAAACAAAGTGACGAGGAAAGTTTCGATAATAAATTGTGCGATCAGCTGACCCCGGCTGCTACCCATAGTCTTACGGATGCCGATCTCCTTAGCCCGTTTGATTGACTGTGCAGTACTCAAATTGATAAAATTGATACAGCCCAATAATAACAGGAATACCGCAATAGCCGATAATTCGTAAAGCGTCGTTTTGCTGGCTACCCTGCCATTACCGTAGGTGCCGTAATTTGCATTGAAATGCAGGTCTGTCAGCGGTTGTAAATAGAAGGACTGTGTGCCGGTTTGGTTGGCTGACGGCGGATAATCATGTTTATACAGCTGGTTTAATTGCCCCGTGACGCGCGTGGCTGAAGATTGGTCAGAAAGCCTGACGAACAATTGTTGTTCAGGGGTTATACTGTGAAAACTATTGACCATTACCTGTGTCTTTAATGCCGGGGTCACCGAAACAGTAGGAAATGATATAAAATCATGAAAGGTTAGGTCAGTATTTTGCCGGATATCCGCGACTATCCCGCTTACCGTAGTTCTCAGGGAATCATACATCACCGCGCGTCCGATCATCTGGCTGTAGTCCAGCAAAGGAAAGTACTTTTTTGCCTGGCCGGCGGTCAGCACCACCTGGTTGGGTTGTGACAGCG
The DNA here is from genome assembly GCA_036498965.1 of Mucilaginibacter sp. Lineage (GTDB taxonomy): Bacteria > Bacteroidota > Bacteroidia > Sphingobacteriales > Sphingobacteriaceae > Mucilaginibacter. Next base: position 6,345 of record DASYEP010000050.1, on the reverse strand, counting down.
CCTGCTCCGCACTGCCGGCGAGCCAGTTATACGAAAACAGCCGAAAATATCCGTCGTCGGTAAGGATTACATTATCCTGGGCTTTGAAAATCGGCCCGGAGTGTCCTGACGTGACCGAAACGTTAGGCTGATAAAGGCTGAATATCCTGGCGCTTGCGTCAACACCGGCCAGTCGATCTTTAACGATCCCAATAGCAGAACCAGGTATACCAGCATTGTAGCTTGGCTGACCGGAAGTCATGGAATTGGTAACAACGCGGAAGATCCTGTCCCGGTCTTTATGGAAACGATCAAAACTAAAATCAAAATGAATAACTAAATAAATGACAAGGGCCGCGGTCGTGCCGACAGCCAGGCTAATGACGTTAATCAGCGTGGATAGCTTGTTGCTTCGGAAATTCCGGAAGGCGATCTTCAAATAATTCTTAAACATATAATTGCGGTTTGATCGTTCACCAGCCCATACGGGGACGGTTTTCTGACGCAATAATACCGCTGCCGGCGTTGAAACGGGTCTCAAGTTATAAGTTGGGAGTACTTTTTCCCGTTCGGCCTTGTATTCTGCCGGGCTTCTGCCGGTCACCTGTTTAAAAATACGATGAAAAGTGCTTTTAGAATTGAACCCGGAATCATAGGCGATACCCGTGAGTTTCAGCCGGTCAAATGCCGGCTCCTGCATCTTCCGGATCACTTCCGCTACACGATATTCGTTAATGAAATCATTGAAGTTTTTTTTCAGGCCCTGGTTGATAATCCGGGAAAGCTCATGCGTGGTCAAACCAAGCCTTCCCGCGAGTGAATTCAATGTCAATTCGGCATCCTGGTAATGTAGGCCGGCTTGCATGGTCTTTTTCAGCCAGGCGGCTTTTCGTTTCAACTCAGACGCGCTTAAATGACCTGCCGATGAAGCTGCAGCTATTACCGGCCCGGGCGCCGGTCTTGCAATAGCTAAAGCCGCCAGGCGGATCACCATGGCCGCTAATAGCAGATACAGGGGGTCATATGCGCGGAGGGACAATCGATGGTCATAATAAATGTAGTCAGTTGCGCCGAAACATAGCCATAATAGCGCTAACAGGCCAAAACCCATTAATGAATTTTGCAGTCCCCTGAAATGCTGCCGGAACCGGTCGCCTTCATTGAATTTCAAGTTGTTATAAAAGTGTTGTATTGCTTTGTGTGATAAATATAAATAAGCGGCAACGGAACAAAACATCAGCAATGGCAGTACCGCATTAAACTGGCCGCCAAAAATTTGTGCGGCAAGATCCGGCAGTAATGGGATGAAATGCAGCCAGTCCTTGTATCCGAATTTATATTCCGGCCGGGTTATTTGAAGCACATAAAAATAGAGCAGGGGCCCGGGGGCCAGCGAAAGCCGGAGTGGTATCCGGTCCCAGCCGGTAAAATAGCTGTCCAGTCCGATGTCTCGGCCTAACGCCGCAACCAGCCATAAGCTAACAACAACCAGGAGCAGGCTGATAAAAAGGTTGGCTTTACGATCATTTTTTTTCGCAAACCATAATAGCTGCGCAAAGGCCATTCCGATAAAGATCGAACCCAGCAGCAGCACGTCATACAGATTAATATGAAATAGGTATTCTTTCAAATCAGTTGATGAGAACAATTCATATTCCAAAAGATTAAACGATTGCAAGATAGTACATTATAATATCCCATCGAATAATCAATGCATCGGAACCGAACATTCAGTGTCCGGTTCCAAATTAGCTGATCGTCCCTGACATCTTTCTTATTGAAAGTTAAGTGGTTATGTACGACAGGTGATTTCTTACTCACCCAATTACTCACTAGGTTAAAAGTTAATTTCAATTGAAATGCTTTGATTTATTTAGACTAGGATTAAGAAATTTAAGAATGAGTTTTACAACAAAGATTTATAGCATGCGTAGTAAAGTTAGGGAGGGATTTGTAACCACCTTTAAAAACCGCCTTATTGTAGTATCTGGAAAGGTTTCTAATTCTTGACTCACCGAATTACTCACCACTTTAATTTCCTTTGATATAGCTGCAAATGCTATTTTTCAAATATACAAAAAAAGCTGTTTTTGCAAGCAATTTCAGGCTTTTTTAAAATCTATAATAAGGATTTCATAGACTTTTACTGGACTTTTCAGAACATTTCAAGTACTTAAAGCGCGGCACATAAAAGCCCCCATCTCTCCTTTGTGGCAACGAATGAGGCGATATGAGGCACTATTTATTGAAAAACCTAAGCTGGCTAAACAAATTCTTTGAGTGGCTTAGTTTTGATTATTTGCTCGTTATTTTCAATGACACTTTTCATCATATTTTTAGCCAAGCTGATTTCAAAATCATCTGTCTTTGTCATCTTTAATTTATTTAAACCGTCCTTATAGTTCAACAACTAAGCCGTCCTGGCAATCCCTAAAAGCTGGTGCGCCTGTTTTAGCCGTTCGTTTGCGCTTGCTGTATGGCGTATTTTAATAGAATTGCTATGGTTACGCATTGCTGCGTTTAACGTGTTGGCGCAAACGATCCTTACAGGTGTAAAGGCTGCGGTTATGCTGCCGTCTGTATGGTGGAGCAAGACGTTGACAAAAGTTTTTGAAACGCCATTTAATCACCAAAGTTGCCCGGCCCTATAATGTTATCAAGAATTTCAGAAATGACTTATCGTCACTCTCTATTCATGACTGTAACTGATTTAAATTAAATTCCTTGGCCAAGACCTTGTCGTAGGTAGATTCTTCTATGCTATAATTTTTTACTAATCCATTTACTATGGACTTCAAAGAATTTCTAAACAGTATTTTTTTCCCCAATGGATTTTGTAAAACAACCAGCAGATTTTGTACGAAAAATGAATCAGCGTGGGTTGAATTAAAATAGTTGGCAGGTTTGAAATCAATCCATTTTTGCGGATGCAAATTAAAAGAATAGAGATATCTCCATTCATTATTGTTTAAGCTTTTTAATAAATATTCGTTATCAGCTGTTTTTATCAATGAAAATGTTTCAGACCCTTGTTTTGACATTGATCCAGGTTGCGATAATTTCACCGGCGCCCTGATCCCATCCCCTCCAAAACCTAAATCGACCAGGTATTCTTCCTTTTCAATTGTTGCAATGATGGCCATATGCGTCCTTGGATTTTCAAATGGTGTGATCAGGGGCCTTGCGGCAATAAAAATATAGGGGATGCCTATTTTTTGAAGGGTCAATGCAAATAAGCCATTGACCTCATAACAATAACCGCCGCGATCACACCCGATAATTTTGTCCACAATATCATCTCCTGCCAAAGAAATGGGTTTGCCGGCCTGGACGTCGAGGTTTTCAAAGGGAACGCTAAATAACTGGCATTGCATAATTTTACTGATACATTCAACACTTGAATCGACAGCGCCAATAAAATGAATTCTATCCAGGTAACTTTGTAAATCAAAATTACCTGAATCTATTTGGTTAGGACAAACTGTAAACTTGTTCATTAGACGATAAATAGTTAGTGATATTTAATAAGACAAATTTCTGCAACAATAGCGCGCTTTTCATGCACCCAGGTTAATTAATGCTGTGGAACTTCGATGACGCAGGGTTCCTGCGGAGACCCTGCCAGGACAGAAATGCGTTTGGGTTTGGTATGATTTTGCTTAATTTTGGAGGCATGGAACTGTTGATAAACAAGATCAAAAGTTATGTGCCGCTTTCTTCTGAGGACGAAATAATAATTCGCACTTTATTTCATAAGAAAGAACTAAAAAAAGGCGAACACTTGCTGGAAGCGGGCAACGTTTGTCGGCATGTCATTTTTATTGAAACCGGCCTTGTGAGGTATTATATTAACAACGATGGGGTGGAGCAAACCACTTATTTTAATAAAGAAAACGAGTTTGTATGTGACAATATGAGCTTCCTGACCCAAATTCCCTCAAACGTTAATATCCGGGCATTAGAGGACAGCACCGTGTGGATGATTAGTTACGTCGGTATCCAGCAATTCTATAAAGAGGTAACGACAGGTGAACGGTTCGGGCGTTTGGCGATAGAAGAAGTATTTGTGAACGCGGCCAGCCAGATCGTCTCTTTATATAGCGACCCGCCTGAGGCCAGGTATAATAAATTTATAAGTAATTATACTGATGTCGCGCAGCGTATCCCCCAATATTATATTGCCTCGTATGTCGGTATTAAACCGCAGTCACTAAGCCGTATCCGTAAACGCATCTCGGGCAAGCATTAATTAACCTGGGTGAATGGATAGAAGATTTCCAATGCTCAATTTTGTGTTGTTAAAAACAACAGTACATGAAAACAACACATGAAACACAACAATGGGGTATTCGTTCAGTATCGTTTTGGATGGTCTTCCCAGTTGCGCTGGGCATCATTTTGGTCGGTGTCGCATTTATCGTAAACCCTTCAGCTAACGCCGTTGGTTATGGCATTCACCTGAATAGTTCCGCTGATTTTCCCTATGGAAGAATAAAAGGCATCCGAGATATATTTTCAGGGATAGCACTTCTGTTGCCTTTATTTTTAAAACTGAGAAAAGCTGCTGCCTGGGTCTTCACTGCCGCCATTATTATCCCGGCTACAGATTGTTTGATCATACTTAATACAAACGGGCCTTCTGATTTACCGCATGTGCTTCTGCACGGATTGACAGCTTTATATATGATCATAACTAGTTATTTATTATTTAAAGACCAACATACAAAGGCACTAAAATCATGAATTCATTATTAATATTACAAATATGTTTAATTCTGCATTTAACAGGATTGATACTGATGGCAGGAACCAGTGCAGTAGACTTTATTATTTTTAATGATTTTAATAAGAAATTTGAATTTGAATTTGAAAAATCATTGTTACTTATAGAGATAATGTCGAAGTTGTCAGTGCTGACCATTGCAGGGGGCATATTGCTGATTGTTTCAGGTACAGGTTTATTTTTCGTCACTCATGGAGTTTTTGCTGAGCAAACCTGGTTTAATTTAAAAATGGGTTTATTAGTCATTCTTATTTTAAATGGAATTTTTTTCGGTGGAAAGCAAGGTGCAAAATTAAAAAACATCCTTAGAGAAAGAGGCCCCGATTTAAACGTAAAAATAAAGGATGTCAACTTTAAACTCAAATTATTTTATACATTCCAAGGAGCTATATTTTTTATAATTATCATTTTGGCGATATTCAAATTCAATTAAAAAATGACCATTTTTGTCTTTAGCTAATACTTTTTGAAAGTAAGTCAACCATCGGTTAGCGATGTAAATACGAATAATCTTGCCAAATTTTTTAATGTACTTAACAGCAGAATTATTTTCGCAATTCCTTTCAGATTTTAGATAAAACTTCATTTGATTTGCAGGCTTTTAATACATTTTCTTATCAAAATTAGCGGTGAGAGAGGGATTCGAACCTACTCTCCTATATCGTTGATTTATAGTCTTTTAATCTCCGGTAATGTAATGCTGAGGAAGGCTAAGTCAAATATATTAACATGAAGTGTATAGGTTTCCAATACAAAATTTGGAACAATGTTCATTCCAAACTTATAAAAAACTCATTATCAAATTGTTGGCAAAAACAGAAGTTAAAACTGTAATAAATGCGGACATTTAAGTGTCCGTATTCGCAGCTGATGGATATCACGAAATTATTAACTCATTCGCTACGCAAACTCTTCACTGGGTTAGCCAGCGCAGCTTTGACTGACTGCACGCTGACCGTTAACAGCGCAATCAAAATAGCAACGGTCCCGGCTGCAGTAAATATCCACCAGCTGATAGTGATCTTGTAAGCGAATTTATGCAGCCACTGGTTGATTGCCCACCAGGTAAACGGCGAAGCGATCAGGATCGACAACACCACCAGTTTTACAAAATCAAAGGACAGCAAAGCAGTAATTCCCTGGACGCTGGCACCTAATACCTTGCGTATGCCGATCTCCTTTTTGCGGCGTTCGGCGGATAAAGTGGCCAGTCCAAACAATCCAATGCAGGAGATAAAAATGGTCAGCATCGCAGCAAAGCTCACGATCTGTTTCCATCTGGCCTCCTGCGCATACTGTTCGGCCACTTCGTCTTCCTTAAATTTATACTGGAAAGGCAGCAGCGGGAAATCTGCCTTGAATTCTTTATGGATTCGTTCAATGGCCTCCGGTTTATTTTTCCCGCCTATCCGGATATAGATATTCCCCCAGGGATAATCCGGTTTCATGCTGTACAATACCGGGGCCATCTTTTCAGTGAGCGACTGGAAGTGGTAATCCTTTACTACGCCAACCACACTATACTGGCGTTTTTCAGCAGGAAAACCGACGGTCTGCCCGATCGGGTTTTCCCACCCGGCCTG
>DASYEP010000049.1:0-18654 GCA_036498965.1 Mucilaginibacter sp. | reverse complement strand
CATTTGTTACCGATCATGGTTTATCTACTATGCTGCCTTCGGATGGGTTGGTAAGCAATTTGCAAAGGGGGCCAACGCCTGCAACACCATCGTATACCATTACCCGAAAATACATCAACATCGTTAAAGCCACAGCAGGTGCCAATGCAGATAGTGCTTTTGCCAGCTACGATGATAATGAAACTACCGATTGGGTAAATGATGGCCAATTAGCTACTGCATGGATTGAGTACGAATTGGAAAGGCCGGCTACTATAAGCGAAGTGGAAATGAAACTGAATAATTTCCGCAGCCGCAGTTATCCCATTCGCATTACGGTGGATGGCAAAGAAGTTTTTAACGACAGTACCAAAAAAAGCCTGGGCTATTTTACTGCAGTATGCAAACCCACGCTGGGTAAAAAAATCCGTATTGAATTAACTAAAGAAAGCATAGGCAATAATAACAACGGGGTAGAAGTGGCCGGAAAAAAATTGGATGATGGTGTAGCAAGAGATGATAGCAAAGCAAAAGGTACACTGAGCATTATTGAAGTGGAAATGTACGAGAAATTGTGAGTTGTGAATGGTGAATGGTGAATGGTGAATGGTGAATGGTGAATCTCGATCCCGTCGGGATCGAACATCGGTAGTAGACACGAAAATAAAATAAATTTTTCGTGCCGTAGATACGAAACGTTGCCAACCATCGACAACAATTTATTAACAACATTCTTTTAGCAATTTGTGGTGAGCTTCTTCAAGTTGCTCACCATAAAGCAATTCCCTCAATTGTAAATTTTAGATGCTTTTATTAAACGGGAATGTTACAAAAAACATGTTCAAACATGCTTGACAAATATCTTCTGGTTTATATCTTAGCCGCCGAATAAACTTAATCACATGAAGAAAATCTATTTTAGAATTATCCCTGCTATTCTTGTTTTATGTATGTTACAGAGCTGCGCAACGGTGTTTGGCGGCCAGGTTAATACCTATCAGCGTACAAAACCACTGCCCGGACAACAACAACGCCCATTGCGTGTCGTAGCACTTGTTGCCGATATCGTATTTTTTTGGCCAGGCGCTGTAATAGATTTTGCAACATGTGCCATCTACAGGCCCATGCCGTCGGCAACTACAGCCGGTCCGGCTACTCCTGCTGCACCGACGCAAACAGCTGACAAAAAATAGGTAGAAGCATTAAAAAAGACTTACGGGGTTTAGAAAACTTCGTAAGTCTGAATTAGAAGTTATAATTTATTCATCGCCTCCTGTTCCTTTAAAGCAGCAATATTGTTGTTATCACTGAAGCTCTCGGTCTGCGCAGCAAAATACCCTTGTATTGCTGCTATGGTATCCAAATTATCCGAAACCCGCTGATGCATGTCCGGCAAATCTTTTTCAAGCCGTTTATCTCCCAGTTCAATATTATCAACTTCAATTTTTGTCAGCTTTTGGATAATAGCCTGCTGACTATTCTTTAAATCTTCTAACTCATGGACAATTTTTTCCATTAGCCCAAACTTCTTTAACTTATCCATAATGATGTGTTTAAACTGTGCTGATTAAACTCAGAACAGCTTAAATTGTTTTAAAATTTGGATTTGTGTTCTATAACTAATAATTTAGTTGAATGAAAACGGCAGCACTTATTCTTACTTCAATTTTTCTTAACACACTGCTGTTTGCCCAGGAAACAGCAAAGGTGGACAATGCCTTGCTACTTGACTATTATCAAAATCAACATTTTGAGGATGCTGCCAACTACCTTAAAACAACTTATCCCGAGCCGGTTATCGACGTAAAAATATTATCAAGCCTGGCATACGCTTCTTCGATGGCTGGCAAACTCCCCGAAGCTGAAGATTACTATCAGCGTATTTATGCAACCGATACTACAAATACAGCCATTTTATTTAACCTCGGCAATATTAACACGCGCCGGGGGAACAATTTGAAAGCGCTTTCGTATTATAAAAAAATATTGCTGAGGGACAGTACCAACTTTAGCGTTTTTAAACAAATGGCAAAGCTGTCCCAAAACATGGGGCAGCTAACTGATGCGGTAAATTATTTACAAAAGGCTAATAAAATAAATCCTGTTGAGCCCGACGTAGCTTTTGACCTCACCTCATTTTATTTAAACCTTAAACTCTATAAAAAGGCGGATACAATAGCTACTATAGCTTTACAAGCTGATACGGCTAACTTGTTGTTGCTGTTTGGAAAAGCGCAAATTGATTATCGCCTGGACAAGTATCCCGAAACTGTTGAGGTGTGCAATAAACTAATACAAGCTGGTGATCAGGCCGGAGTTATAATAAGTATGCTGGGAACGTCATATTATCATTTAAAAAAATATGATAGTTGCATAAATACATTTAGACTACTGGAACAGAGCAATACTACAAGCGAAACCTCATTCTATTATACCGCTATGAGTTATAAAGCGCTTAATAAACAGGCGATGGCAACTATTTATTTTGATAAAGCAATAAAGGCGGCCGTTTCCGAAAATGTAAATTCCTATTATAGTGAAATGGCAGATTCATACAGTCAACTGCGTCAGCTAAAAAATGCCGTAAATGCTTATCAAAAAAGCCTGCTGTATGGCCCTATGCCCTTAACTTATTATGCTATAGCCAATTTGTACGATACGGAGTTGAAAAATAAAGCCATGGCAAAGCACTACTATAAAAAATACCTGCAAAGCGATCCGTCGGAAAAACAAAAATCGTACGTGGATTATTCCAAAAGGCGGGTGAACGAGCTATCCCGTTAACGTTGCATTAACCGCGCGACGTATTTGCCGATGATATCAAATTCGAGGTTGACAACAGCCCCCCCCCTTACCTGCTGAAGATTGGTATGTTCAAAAGTATAAGGTATTATAGAGACAGAAAAGCTATTTGCTTTTGAGTTAACAACCGTTAAGCTAATGCCGTTTACGGAAATGGATCCTTTTTCAACCGTCACATTGCCTTGCGCCGGATCATATTCAAAGGTATATTCCCAGCTGCCATCCAATTCCTTAAAGCCGATACAAATGGCGGTTTGATCAACGTGTCCCTGCACAATGTGGCCATCCAACCGGGCATTCATTTGCATACAGCGCTCAAGGTTAACGAAGTCGCCGGTTTTAAGACTTCCGAGGCTGGTTTTATTCAAAGTTTCTTCAATTGCTGTCACCGTATGTTTACCATCGGCCAAAGCGATAACTGTTAAACATACGCCGTTATGCGCAACCGATTGATCGATTTTAAGTTCGGATGCAATTGCTGATTCAACTGTAATATGCAAATTACTCTGATCATGTTTCAGATCAGTTATTTTGCCAAGTGTTTCTATAATTCCTGTAAACATTTGCCCCCGACCCCCTAAAGGGGGAGTTTTTGATTGGCGAAATTAGTTAAATTGCTATAAGATTTTCTTTTTTTGAGGGGATATTACATTATGCAAATAAAACTCCCCCTTTAGGGGGTCGGGGGCATCGCTTTACTTAAAGTTACTGCTCACTACCAAACTCTTATTACGCAAATCCAGTCCACCTTCAATAACCGATTTAAGATTGGTTAAATAAAACGTCCAGCCCAGTTGGCATTGCACATACAGGTTTTTTGAGGGATCGTTTTCGATGGGGATATTTTCCTGTAGCAATTCAATTATTGATACGCCGTTACGGCTATACATAGTAACAGTTACTATACTGCCACCCGAAAAGGTAAATTTCACTGTATCAGTACCATTTGCTTCCAGTATCTCGCCTTTTTCAACCGCTTCATCACCAAAGCCATGCCAGTACCATTCATAAGTATCCTCCTTCAAGATAAATTCTTCAGCCTCACGCTTGCGGCCCAGGACTGTAAAAAAATCGGCTTGCCGCAAAAACCATTTTTCAAGGCCTTCGGTTGTAGTCCAAGATTCATAAAGGCTGCGAATGTCCGTATTATAATCACCGATTACCTTAAAGCTGGTCCATTTATTGTCAATCATAGTGGTAGTTTTTTGAATTTGTATCATTTCAAATTTAACAATAATAGATTTGTGTTCTGTTAATTTGATTTTAAATCTCAACCATGGTTAAACAAAGCGGCGGAATTTTATTGTTCAGAAAAAGCGGAAGTATTTTGCAGATTTTCCTCGTGCATCCCGGCGGCCCGTTCTTTAAAAATAAAGACTTGGGCAGCTGGTCGATACCAAAAGGTGAGTTTTCAGGCGACGAAGATGCGCTCATTGCTGCTAAAAGAGAGTTCCTGGAGGAAACAGGGCAATCAATGGATGGCAATTTTATTTCCTTAAATCCTGTTACCCTTAAGAGCGGGAAAAAGATTTACGCCTGGGCCGTGGAGGGTGATATAGATCATGAAGTTATAGTGAGCAATATGTTTGAAATAGAATGGCCGCCGAAGTCTGGTAAAAAACAATCTTTCCCCGAGATTGATCGTGCGGCCTGGTTTGACGTGGAAACAGCAAAGTTGAAAATTAACAGCGGACAGGTTGGGTTGATTGAAGAGCTTACGGAAATCATTTAATAAAATTAACGAGTCTGCCATTTAAGGATATCTTAAAATATTAATTGTTTAATTATCAACAACTTGCAAAAGTTCATATAATTTTAATTATGGCAAACACTTGATTATCAAGCATTAACGCACTCTTACAAACGCTCGTACCGTGAACGTGAGCACTACAAAGAACTGATTTTCAGGACAATCTCCTGTTTTTTTCCCAGTTTGAGATTTCTGTCCTTGCAGTCTCCGTAACATTTACCTTTTGCTCAGTTAACATCTTTTCCATTACCATCGCGGCAATCAGGGCTTCTTCCTCAGTATCATTTTGGAGCGAACCGGGGGTAAAATATTTTTTAACGAAGTGCGTATCAAAATTACCTGATGTGAACGCTTGATGCTGCATCACAAATTTTCCAAATCCTAAGGTAGTCGTAATCCCTGTGATTTGATATTCGTCAATAGCCCTGATCATGCGTTCAATAGCCTCTCCCCTGTCTTTACCATAAGTTATCAATTTAGCTATCATCGGATCGTAATAGATGGGTATTTCCATACCTTGCTCAAAACCGTCATCCACCCTAACACCGGGGCCTTTTGGGGTTATATAAGTTTGCAGGGTGCCGATATCAGGTAAGAAATTATTGTCGGGATCTTCCGCATAAACCCGGAGTTCCAATGCATGTCCTTTAATTTGCAGGTCTTCCTGTTTAAAACTGATGGCCTCTCCCCTGGCAATGCATATTTGTTCTTTTACAAGATCAATTCCTGTTATAAGTTCGGTTACGGGATGTTCTACCTGCAACCGGGTGTTCATTTCAAGGAAGTAAAAGTTAAGCTGCTCATCCATAATAAACTCCACTGTGCCAGCACCGGTATAATTTACTGAACGTGCCACATCCATTGCACATTTTCCCATTTGCGATCTTATCTCTGGCGTCAAAACTGATGATGGCGCTTCTTCAATTACTTTCTGGTGGCGGCGCTGAACCGAACATTCACGCTCAAATAAGTGAACAATGTTGCCATGCGTATCGCCCAATACTTGGATTTCAATATGTCGGGGTGAGGACACATACCGCTCAATAAATACAGAACCATCGCCAAAAGCAGAAACGGCTTCGGAGACTGCGAGCTGCATTTGTTCTTCAAAATCGCTCACGCTTTCAACTACACGCATGCCTTTGCCGCCGCCGCCTGCAGCTGCTTTTATAAGTATTGGGAATCCAACTTCGACGGCCCTCTCTTTAGCTTCCGTGATATCGGTAATTGCTTCTTCGGTACCCGGCACCATAGGTATGTTGTATTTCAATGCCGCCGCTTTAGCCGAAAGCTTATTGCCCATAACCTCCATTGCTTCCGGCGAGGGTCCGATCAAAATCAAACCAGCTTCTCTTACTTTCCCGGCAAAGGCAGGATTCTCGCTTAAAAAACCGTAACCAGGATGTATCGCCTCAGCCCCGGTTTCAAGGCATGCAGCGATAATCTTCTCAGCAACAAGATATGACTGGCTTGATGGTGCTTCGCCAATGTAAACCGCTTCGTCCGCATAACGGACGTGCAGTGCATCCCTATCGGCGGCAGAATAAACTGCAACAGTTTTAATGCCCATTTCGCGGGCGGATCGCATCACCCTTATTGCTATTTCGCCACGGTTGGCGATGAGAATTTTTTGCATATGTTTTCTGAATCAGGATTTACAGGATTTGAGGATTTTTAAGATGTAAATGCTAATTTTTTTATAATTTTTATTAAATATTTTTCTGAATTGGAGACTTTCAGCACCAAAATTTATGAGTAACCCTATCGGAAAATTGTAGGCAACGGTATAATTTTTCGCTTGTGCTAAATGAACATCTTCTAAATTTATTAAAGCTTTTAACTCAACAATAATTTGGTTTTCAACAATAAAATCAGCTCTTCTTGCTCCCACTACAATGGTTTTATAGTAGATGGTTTGATCTACTTCCCTTCCAAAAGATAATCCGGCATTTTCTAATTCAATAGCAAGACAACGCTGATATATAACCTCCTGGAAACCATTCCCTAAAATGTTATGAACAGCCATAGCGCATCCGTTGACTTTATAAGTAATTTCGTCTATTGTCATAATAGGCTTGTCGAGTAATTTTAACTAAATATGCAACTAATCCTGAAAATCCTCAAATCCTGTAAATCCTGATTCAGACGATCAGTTCTAAAAATTTCAAATCCAACCACCTATTAAATTTATAACCTACTTCTTTAAAATGGGCAACCTCTTCAAAACCAAATGAACGGTGCAGATTTATACTTACTTCGTTATCGGCACTGATACCGGCAAGCATAGCATGAATGTTCATCTCCCTGGCCTTGTCGATAAGCGACTGCAGCAAAATTTTGCTAAGTCCCTTACCACGCTGTGAAGTTTCTACATATACCGATAATTCAACAGTGTACCGATAACATGGCCACGCTCTGAAATGCCCAAAACTGCTGAAACCGGCGACTTTTCCACCATCGTCAGCAACAAATACAGGAAAGTTATTATTTACCCTGTCGCGAAACCAATCCTGCCGCATTTCAAGGGTATGCGGTTTTTCACTATAAACGGCAGTGGTATTTAATATAACGTCATTATAGATATCCAGTATTTCGGGCAAGTCACTTTCGCCCGCATCCCTAATTTTTATCGGATTATCGCTCATAAAATGAAAAATTTTTAAATCGCCAAAAGCTTCGCCTATTTTAAAGAAATAATTTCAATTAACGGTATTTTTAGCCACTAAATAAAGACTATGCACTTGCAAAACATAAAAAACATCATTTTTGATTACGGAAACGTCATTTTCAGCCTCGACTTTTTAAAAGGGCAACAAGCGTGGATGGCACTTGGTCTTGAAAATCCGGGCCAGTTCTATGGTCATAAACTCCAGGATTCGGTATTTGACGCGTTTGAACGGGGAGAAATAACAGCAGATGATTTCAGGAAAGATATCAGGAAAAAAATTGGTAACCCCTTGTTAACGAATCAACAGATTGATGACGCCTGGAACAGCATGCTGTTAGGAATTAGAGAGGGTAATCATGACTTACTCCTAAAAGTAAAATCAAAATACCGCACGTTTTTATTGAGCAATATCAACGAGATCCACTATGATTTTATTCACAGATACCTTAAAGCGGAATTTGGTTTTGACAATAACGACCATTTATTTGAGAAGACATATTACTCGCATCTTGTAGGAAAACGAAAGCCCGATGCTGAAATTTTCGAACAGGTACTAAAAGAAAATAATCTTAATCCTGCTGAAACGCTTTTTATTGATGATAGCCCGCAACACATAGCCGCGGCTCAGACGCTCGGTATCTTAACCTATTTAATGACAGCACCTGATAGCATACAAGCTTTTTTTAGTAATTGGGGTTTGTGAGGTTGGAGGTCTGAAATCAGAGGTCAGACTTAGGATAGGATTCATTTTAATTCCGACCTCAGACATCCGACTTCTTCCTTCTTCTCACCTCTTTGACTATTAAACTCAACTCCCTGCTCGTCTGACCGGAAATAGCAGTGTTTTCCTGCGCCCGTCTAAACAGGTATGGCAACACTGCCTTTATTGGCCCGTAAGGCACGTATTTAGCAACATTATATTTCGCATTGGCCAGGTTAAAACTTAAGTTATCGCTCATACCCAACAATTGCGAAAAATAAATGTGCGGGTTTTTATGGTCAATTTGCTTTTTATCCAGCAGATCGGCCAAAACGCGGCAGCTGTCTTCGTTATGCGTTCCTGCCACGATTGCAATGTTTTCAACGTTATCGGTACAAAAATCAAGGGCAGCATTATAGTCTTTATCAGTAGCATCTTTATCTGGTTGAATTGGTGAGGGATAACCATTTTCACCAGCGCGTTTTCGTTCTTTCTCCATATAGGCGCCGCGCACCAGTTTTGCTCCAAGAATAAAACCCTTTTCGACAGCAACTTTATAGTCACTTTTCAATGATTCCAATTTATCGTGGCGATAAAGTTGGTAAGTATTGTACACAATTGCCTTTTCTTTATTAAAACGCTCCATCATATCTAAGGCAAGCATATCGATGGTATTTTGTATCCAGCTCTCTTCGGCATCTATCATTACAGGAATGCCGTTTTTATAAGCCTCCTTACAAATGGCCAATACCCTCTCCTGCGCCCTTTCCCATTCGTCTTGTTCATTCGTAGCAAGCATCTTCTTGTCGTTCAATTTTTCTAAAATAGAAAAGCGACAAACGCCTGTAGGTTTAAAAACGGTAATAGGAACAGCTTTATCTTGCGAGGCCCGTTTAATGGTCATTATAATTTCGTCACGGGTATGGTCAAAAACCTGCTCATCCTCTTCACCCTCTACGGAGTAATCTAATATAGTGCCCACCCCACCTTTAAAAAGATTATTGATTGTTTTATCGCATTCGGCAATAGTTTCGCCACCGCAAAAATGTTTAAAAATGGTAGCCCTTATAAGCGGTTTAATAGGCAAACCTACTTTTATTGCGAAATTGGTTATCGGCGGCCCAATCTTAACAAAAAAATTAACATTTATTACCTTAAACAACCAGTATGCGCGCTTCAGATCGAAGTTAGAAGAATGACGAAATGCAATTTCGGTATTTTCAAAAGATAAATTCTCTTTATTGTCCATAGTTCGTGGTTCATAGTTGACGGTTCATAGTTCATAGCGGTAGGCAATACCATGAGCTATGAACCATTAACTACGAACTATATCGCAAAATTAGAAAATGCGAGCTAAATTTATCATTATTCATAGAATAGTTTATTTTTGCAGTCCGTGATTGAATTTAAAATAACTGGCGATTATATCCCAATGATCCAACTATTAAAGGCGGCCAACCTGGTACAAACCGGAGGGGAAGCGCAAATAGTTGTAACACAAGGCGAAGTAAAATATAATGGCCAGGTTGATTACCGAAAACGTCTTAAAGTAAAAAAGGGCGATAAAGTTGAATTCCGAGACAAAACCATCACGGTTATATAATTTATGAGAACTATTCAAAGCGATAATTACCCCATATTTTTTGATAATAGTGTAGATGAACTTGTAAAATTTGTTAAACAAGGGAATTATTCGAGATTTTTTATTTTAACCGATGACAATACCGCCAAATATTGTTTACCGATGATAAAAGAGCATTTTGCAGGATTCGATAATTTCGATATTCTTGAAATTAATGCCGGTGAAGAAAGCAAAGACATTGATTTTTGTATCGGAATTTGGCGAATGCTGATAGACTTTGGTGCAGATCGCAAAAGCTTGTTAATCAACCTTGGCGGTGGCGTAATTAGCGATATGGGTGGATTTGCAGCATCGACCTTTAAACGGGGTATTGATTTTGTGCATGTACCCACTACTCTGCTTTCGCAGGTTGATGCATCTGTTGGCGGCAAAACAGGTATTGATATCGATAGTATAAAAAACATTATCGGCACTTTCACCCAGCCTAAAGCTGTGTTTATTGCTTACGACTTTCTAAATACCTTACCTCCGCGGCAAATACTATCAGGCTTGGCCGAAATGCTTAAACATGGCCTTATTGCTGATGCTGCTTACTGGAACGAACTTAAGACAAGCGATTTATCACGCCCTTCGTCTGACTTGATATACCGCTCTGTTGAGATAAAAAACAAAGTAGTAATAGAAGATCCAACAGAACAGGGTCTTCGCAAGTGCCTTAATTTTGGGCATACCATTGGTCATGCTATCGAAACAAATTCATTAATCCATGACGAGAATCCCCTATCACATGGTGAGGCTATCGCTATAGGGATGATTTGCGAGGCTTACTTGTCGAATCAAAAAACCGGCCTTTCAGAAGAAGAGTTAATTGAAATAACCACTGTTCTAAGTAATTTATACCCAAAATACGCCATAGAAGAAGCCAGCTTTAGTAGATTATTCACTTTGATGCAAAAAGATAAAAAAAATCAAAACGGAAAAGTGAATTGCACGTTGTTATCTCAGATTGGTCAATGCAGTATTGACCATATTTGTACAGTTTACGAATTGTACGAAAGTTTGAGATATTATACAACGCTTTAAAGTAAGTTTGGATTATAGAAAAGAAGCATCGATAACCTTGATCGGTTTATTGGTGGTTTTAACCATTTTAGAAATGTGGTTGAGCCATAAAGAAAACCGCAAGTATTATGAAACCAGGGATACGTTTCTCAATATTTATTTAACCGGGCTTGCATTTTTATTGAACTTTAGTTTTAAAGTTAGTATCTTTTTTATCCTCAGCTACTTCTATCAATTCAGATTGTTTCAAATCAGAAACGTTATTGTTTATTGGGTAATTTTAGTAATAGCCCAGGATTTTTTATACTGGATTTTGCATTTTACAGGGCATTACACCCGATTGTTTTGGGCCATGCATGTTACCCATCATTCGTCGGAGCATTTTAACTTAACCACCGGTTTCCGTTCTACTGTATTTGAGCCTGTTTACCGCGTATTTTTTTATTTGCCTTTGGCAATAATGGGATTTACGGCAGTTGATATTACGTACGCCTACTTAATTACCCAGCTATACGGCAACCTGGTACATACCCAATATAGGTTTCCGCTTCCAAAATGGTATAGCTATGTTTTTGTCACCCCATCGCACCACAGGGTTCACCATGCGTCTAATATACCCTATCTGGATAAAAATATGGGGATGGTATTAATTATCTGGGATAGGATATTCGGGACATTTCGGGAAGAAAATCTCCCGGAGCCTATAAAATACGGATTGACGAAACAGCCAGATAACCTTGGCCCGGTAGACGTATTGTTTCATGAATGGAAGGCGTTATTGTGCGATGTAAAACAAGCACCGGATTGGAAAATTAAACTCAAGTATATTTTTAGCCCCCCCGGATGGAGCCATGATGGGCAAACGAAAACCTCCAGAATGATGCAGCAGGAATATAAAAATTGATTTTATTGGTTACTTTTAAAGGAATGTTTTTTAATTATCTTCATCCCTGCAAACCACTAAAACCATCTTTATGCGTGCGTTACCCTTGTCCAGGCGACCAATAGATATCGCGTTGATCGTCTTTTTTTGTATTAATCTCTTTTTCATCACTTACATCGTCGATGTTGAGCAATTAGTTATAGCCGACGCGGATCACTTTAAATACCCATTTTGGCCACCTGCTAAAATGGTTGACCTGGTTCATTGGTACGGCCATAATTTCGACCCAGTATTAATTGCAAGGCCTGCATGGTGGCGCGCTACTATATGGATTGACTCTATTTTCTTCGGCCCATTTTATTTAATTGCTATTTATGCTTACTGGAAAGGTAAAAACTGGATTCGTTTTGTGAGCATTGTATGGGCGTCGGTAATGCTCACCAATGTATCGATCATATTATTTGAAGAGGTTGTTGGCGAACATGCTTCGCCCCAACTTGGAAGGGTGTTCCTCTCGAATGCTGCGTGGGTTATCTTCCCAATAATTGTAATGTATCGGATGTGGCGCTCCATATACCCGTTTTCGGCACGTGCGATCAAAGTATAATTAGTCATGACATTCAAAGAAAAGTATGGTAATACAGCTTTGATAGCAGGGGCGTCTGAGGGGATGGGTGCGGCTTATGCCTGTGCCCTTGCGGAACATGGCCTCGACCTTGTGCTGATAGCCCGCCGTAAAGAGCCACTCGAAGAAACAGCATCAAAAATAAGAGAACAATTTAATGTAAAGGTGCTGTCGATAACCTGCGACCTCGCGGACGCAGACGCAACCCGGCAAATAGCAGACGCCATAGGCGGTATGAACATTGATTTTATGGTTTACAACGCCGCTTTATCATACATAGGTCCTTTCCTGGCTACAGATTTGTCAACTCACACGAATATAGTAACGGTAAACACGTTAACTCCCCTTCCAATGTTGCATTACTTCGGCGGCAAAATGGTTGAACGCAAAATGGGAGGCATCGTGCTGATGGCGTCGATAGCAGGGTTTCAGGGCTCAGGATATCTTTCTACTTATGCAGCTACAAAAGCTTTTAACCGCGTTTTGGCCGAAGGATTATGGTACGAATGGCGGCCACATGGCGTTGATGTAATTGCTTGCTGCGCAGGGGCTACAGCGACACCGAATTATATAAACACAAATCCGGCGAAAGCCAGCCCGCTTGAGCCAAAGCCTCAGCTGCCTGAAGATGTTGTTGAAGAATGTTTGCGAAAGATTGGTACAACTCCTTCATTTGTGAGTGGCACAGGTAATAAATTGGTTACTTTTTTAATGCAACATATTTTCACAAGGAAAAAGGCCATTGAAATGATGGGCGACGGCATGAAGAAGATGTATGGCATAAATGATTGAATTTTGACGAGAAATACTTAACCTCCTACTCCCACTTAAAAGATTTCACCGCCAAAGGCCCGATAATCAATGTCCAGATTATTAAACCGCCAACGGTTAGCGGTAGTTCCCAAATATGGGCACTTTCAAAGGCTATTTTACGCAAGCCTTCGACAAATAAAGTTAGCGGCATCACGCTGCAAAATTTTTCCATCCAATGCGGATAATTTTGAATAGGGAAAAACAAACCGCAAAGCAGTATTTGCGGCAGCACTACGGTATTAGCAATTGGTGCTATTGAATTCTCATTCTGAACCACTCCGCTTATAATAAATCCTATCCCCATAAAAATACATAGCCCGAAAAGGGAGAACGTAAGCATTTCAAAAAATGTGAAAAAGCCATTAACCAGTGTAAACTGAAACACGAAATAGCCCAGTACTACCATAATGATGAAGCTGATAACATGGAAAAACAGACGGCTCAGCATTTCTCCAGCTATTATTGACCTGCGCCTCACCGGGGTTGCCCTTAACCTCTTTAGTACAAGGTTTTGACGAAGGCCGAACAGCAGGAAAGAAGATCCGTAGACACCGGCCATCAACAATGAAAAGCCCAACTGACCGGGCAATATAAAATCGATGTTACGATATACGCGTCCAGGTTCCTGGGTTATTGTAAGTTTAGCTACGGAGAGATTGTCAGGGAAAACTTTTTGATCGATATTGCCAATCGCCTGGTTGATCACGGTTTTAAGCAATCCAAGACTTTCGCCCGAGGACCCTGACGTTTTAAGATGAACGGTATAGTGAGGCATTTTATTCGCATCCCTGCTATTTGTAATATCGAGTATGGCAGCTATACGGCCTTTCTTTAAATCCTCGGCTTGTTGTGCAGGTGATAATCCGTTTAACAATCGCACGTTCGGAATCAATTTGATGGCCTTAAATATCATATCAGATGTATCGCTGCTCCGGGTTACGGCTAATTTAACCACAAGGGCCTGACCAACATTTATTGACCCAAATACCGTTATAAAAATAATAGGAAATAATAGCGAGAAAACAATAGAAGTGGGGCTTCTTAGCATAGCCAGTAAGCTATATTTTGAAATGGCAAAAGCAGCTTTAACCTGGTTAGCTCGGTGACTCATACCAACAAAGAAAGAACTTTTTAAATTTATATGCAATTCCTATATTAGGCTAACAATAGTATCGGTAATGAAGATAGCATTAGCCACTCCACCGTTTCCAATTTCAATTGATGATGGTTTGCATTGGGTTGAAAAATTCATAAAACAAGCAGCCGATGAACACGCAGAAATTGTTTGTTTTCCGGAATCGTACATTCCGGGTATGAGGGGAATGGAATTTGAAATTGAGGAACACTCACCCGAAAAACTAAAACTGGCCCTACAGAAAGTTTGTGGGTTTGCTAAGGGTAGTTCAATCGCCGTAATTTTACCAATGGATTGGGATCATCCCAATGGTATTTCGAACGTTGCCTTCGTAATTTCGGATAAAGGAGAGATTATGGGTTCACAAACTAAAAATCAACTTGATCCCACCGAAGACGAAATATTTGCACCGGGTACTGAGCGGCAACTATTTGAACTCAATGGTGTTAAATTCGGGATAACCATTTGTCACGAGGGCTTCCGATACCCCGAGGCAACAAGGTGGGCGGCTGTAAGGGGCGCCAAAATAGTTTTTCATCCCCACTGTACGGGAAGTAATATTAAGGGCTTTAAGCCGGAAGAATGGGGGCATAAAAACAATACCTATCACGAAAAAGCCATGATGATGCGGGCGTTAGAAAACACTATATATTTTGCCAGCGTTAATTATGCTTTGGAATACCAGGAGTCGGCAACGTCCCTCATCGGGCCTGATGGCGAATGTATCATGTTTCAGACTTATGGAGAGCCGGGGTTACTGATAGCGGATATTGATACCGATAAAGCAACCGGGGAATTGGCGAAGCGATACAAAGCAGCGTTGTGTTAATCAGCAAAAAATTTCGCTCAATCGTGGCTTAAACTATCGCCACTTCATTTTTATAAATATCTTTGAAATCACCAACCCAACTAAGATGAAAATCGCTACCTATAATGTAAATGGGGTAAACGGCCGCCTGCCAGTGTTGCTCCGCTGGCTGGAAGAAACAGCGCCCGATGTTGTTTGCCTTCAAGAGTTAAAAGCGCCCCAGGAAAATTTTCCGGAGAAAGCTATACGGGATGCGGGTTATTATCCGATATGGCATGGACAAAAGAGCTGGAATGGCGTTGCCATACTGTCGCGTAACGGCGAGGCACAGGAAAGGAGAAGGGCGCTTCCCGGGGATCCGGAAGACGAGCACAGCCGCTATATTGAGGCAATGGTTGATGGTATTGTTGTTGGATGCCTTTACTTGCCTAACGGAAACCCTGCTCCGGGGCCAAAGTTCGACTACAAACTACGATGGTTTGAACGACTGACACTCCATGCGGCGGAACTCCTGGCATCGGGAATGCCAGTTATTCTGACAGGTGATTATAATGTGATGCCAACTGAGCTAGATGTTTATAAGCCGGAGCGCTGGGTAAACGACGCGCTTTTCAGACCGGAAACCCGCTCGGCTTTTAAAACATTAGTTGAGCAAGGCTGGACTGATGCCCTGCGCAAACTTCATCCAAATGAAACGATATACACGTTTTGGGATTATTTCAGGGATGCATACAGCCGCAACGCCGGTTTAAGGATTGACCATTTTTTATTAAGCCCGAATATTACCGATCGCCTTGTCGCGGCGAACGTTGACCGTAATGTTCGCGGATGGGAAAAGTCAAGCGACCATGCCCCCGTTTGGATTGAGTTGTCGTAATAGATAGGCTAAACATATAATACGATGGCTGCAGATAATACATTGAAAAGATTTATTGAGGCCCAGGAAACAAGTTATGCTAACGCTTTGTCAGAAGTAAAAAATGGCAGAAAACTAAGCCATTGGATGTGGTTTACTTTTCCGCAAGTTAAAGGACTTGGCTTCAGCGAAACATCGAAGTATTACGCCATAAAAGATATTAACGAAGCAGTCAACTTTATAAATCACCCGATTTTAGGAGCCCGGCTCACAGATATCTGTAACGAACTGCTCAAGCTCAGAGTAAATAACGCAAACGAAATATTCGGCAGTCCGGACGATTTAAAGTTAAAATCGTCCATGACATTATTTGCGTCATTACCCGGTGCCAATCCAGTTTTTCAGTCCGTCCTTGACAAATTTTTCAACGGGACAAAAGACAATAGAACCCTTCAAATTATTGGTAATGTCTGAATCAGGATTAAAGGATTTTGGAATGCGCATTGAAAATCCGTAAATCCTTTAATCTTTGTTCAGACAAAAAGTATAATACAATAGCTCAAACATTACATTTTATCATCATCCACTTTCGGACTTCCGACTTCCGATCTCATTTTACCCTCGTGTAAACCTCTACGGATTGCTGATTATTTTTGGGGTCATCAATTACCTGGGTATATTCGTCGTTGCCGTTGAATTTGGCTTTGACGGTAAACTTGCGATTAAGGACAAGTGCGTCATTCGAAATTTTATCTTCCTCAATAATTGTGTCTCCCTTAAAGCTGAACGTTCCGTAGCCAAAACCACTGGTAAATTTAGAAGCAGTTTTATCGGCCGGTATACTGTGTATGTACAAAAAATGTCCTCCAAAAAAGATCTTGTATTGTGTGTTGTCGTTTTTTACAGTGTCCTTCCCTTTTAACCAATAGGCTTTTTCCATTTTCCAAAGCCCATCCAATTTAGAGGTATCATTGTTTTGCAGTTTGGAATAATCTTCTTTTAATGCATATTTTACCCCCTTAATTTCGGCTATATCTGGTATTTTTTGCGAATATCCGTTTTCGTGCTGTGTAATGTCCACGTTAAAGTTTCGGGTTGCGGCTTGCCGGGCGCTGCTAAAAAATTCATGTTCAATAATTCTGTCGCCTGTATCGGGCTTATAAGTACCCACTCCAAATGCTACCGCCGAGTCTGGTGTCATGCCAGCATAAATAAAGTGATCGGCGGTATAAATTTTAATTTGAGTTCTTGAATCTGTGGAATCTGTCCCTCCGCCGCTGATGCTTTGACTCTCCAGTTTATATACGCCTATGAGGGATAATTTTTCTTTTTTCTTACAACCTAAAATAAAACAACTTAATAAGGCTGTATAAAATATTATACTTTTCATGATATTTAAGTTTAATGTTAAGGTGAGAATTATTTGATTTAAAGAAGTTCTTAGTCTGCGGCAGGCGCGTGGATTACCTGTCGGTAATAAATAAACCGGGCAAAGGCAAATAAATGCCTATAGCAACAGCTGTTATAAAATTTATCACTTTGGTTAATTGGTATTATAAATTTACATATAATAAATAATACAATCAATTACAAATAAAGTTGGATGATGAAATAAATTCACAAGAGGAAGACGGGAATTGTAAAGAAATAAAAGCAATAAGAAGAAACCCGTTAAAACTGCATCAGCCAACTATAAAAGCCCGAAAAATCGCCATTCCACTGCTTTTCGTTGTGAGCGGCCCCTTTTATAACGACGACAGGTGCTTGTTTATCGCTAATTCCTTTAGATCGAATAATGTCTGCCATTTTTTTCAAGTCGGACACTTCGCTTTCACTTTCAGCGTCGCCGCACACAAAATAAAATCTGCTTTTGGTCGGCAAATTCGCCTGCCCGGCAAACTGGTATAGCCGTGGCGCAAGCCAAAACGCAGGTGAAAATATGCCGGCGTTGCCAAATACACCAGGATATTTAAGGGCCGCATACATGGAAATGAGTCCGCCCATTGAACTACCCAGGATGGTTGTATGCTGCTCATCACGAATAGTACGGTATTGCTGATCAATGTATGGTTTTAGTGTTTTTACGAGAAATTCAACATAATCATCTCCGCGTCCATTTCCATATTTTGAATCATAGGGATCGTATTCAGTAATCCTGTACTCGCCTCCGTGGTCAACTCCTACCACGATACATTGATTGTGAGCGGGTAATTTATCAAGTATCTCATCAATTCCCCATTCACCGTAGGCTGACGTAGCGGCATCAAACAGATTTTGTCCGTCGTGCATGTAAATTACAGGGTATTTTGTTTGAGAGGTCTGATAATCTGCCGGAAGATATATCCAAATCCGCCGTTGCTTGCCGAGCTGTGGCATATCAAATTTTTCGCTGATTATATGTACCTGCGCGCTTGCGGTATGCTTTTTTTCAGCGGCAGCAAAATTGTCCTGCCAACCTTCAATATCGATTGTAATGATAGTATCCTTCATAACAGCAACGGTGCGGTTTTCAATAGGATTTCCGGATTTATTGCACTCAACGGTCTGCCAGTTACCCCTTGTAACTTTGAAGTTGTAAGAACCCTGCGGCAAATCCTTTACCAACTGGTACGATCCAGGCTGGGTCGGTCGTAATTCCCATCCACTATCTGCAGGGTTCCAATTGTTAAAATTACCTGCAACGAACAGATGTTGATCTTGTATTTTAGAATGTGGTATTTTATCAGTTTTGAAAGTTACTTTTTGCTGAGCAGATACCAGCAAACATTGGCTCAACAACAAAAAGAAGCAGCAAAAACTGCGACAACCGCTGATTAAATGATTGATAAGCTTCGCTGAAGATTTTCTACTTAACATAATGGCACTGCCTACTGCCTACTGCCTACTGCCTACTGCCTACTGCCTACTGCCTACTGCCTACTGCCTACTGCCTACTGCCTACTGCCTACTGCCTACTGCCTACTGCCTACTGCCTACTGCCTACTGCCTACT
>DASYEP010000048.1:0-48713 GCA_036498965.1 Mucilaginibacter sp. | reverse complement strand
GCGGCAAAATGTCTGGAAAACAACCGCCTTTTTTTTAAAAATTAACTTACACAAATATGGGAAAATCTAAGCGGTTTTGCCCAACGGCGAAGCCCCATTCTCATCAAACTCTCAAAAAAACTTCTTAGGTTAACGGCTATGGCAATGACGCGTGGTTAGGGGCCTCTTCCTGTCCGTTTGTTTTTAGGTACCGGCACAGGGAAACAAACGGACACCTTTGAGCTGGCTTTTGGCTTTCCGCTTTAAGCTTTCACCTCCTCCCCCTTCTCATCTACCCAAACCACCATTTCATCTATTATTTTTTATTTTTTATCGATTGTGCTTTTTATTGTGGAATTTATATATTTACTTAGCATTGTGTCAAATAAACACAATAGGTAGTAACTGACCTCATTTTTACCAATTATACCAGGATCGAAATAACGATCTTCACATTAATCCTGCAATATGAATTTAAAATTACATGTTCCTGCCGTGCTTTTAGGTTCCGGCGCTTTATTCGTTGTACTCCTATCTGCCGGAATGACCACCGGTACATCCGCTAACCAAAGTAAATTCAGCCCTCCTGATAGCTCAAGCGTCAGGCTGGTTAAAAATCCGAATGGGCCAACACTGGGTTATTCACCGGCATCGGGTGTAAAGATTTTAACCGTTGATGGTTTGTCGTTTAAAGATCTGAACAAAAATGGCAAGCTTGATAAATACGAAGACTGGCGCTTACCCGTTGATGAACGCGCAAAAGACCTGGCATCAAAGCTATCAGTTGAGCAAATTGCAGGGTTGATGTTGTATAGCGCGCACCAGGCTATCCCGGCTTTATCCGGTCCGTTTGGGGCGGGTACTTATAACGGTAAAAAGTTTAGCGATGGTGGAGTAGACCCCGCTTCATTTACCGATCAGCAACGGGACTTTTTGGTAAAGGATAATTTAAGGCACGTACTGGTAACCTCGGTTCAAAGCCCCGAAGTAGCGGCTAAATGGAATAATAATGTACAGGCGCTGGTAGAAGGCATCGGCTTTGGTATCCCTGCAAATAACAGCTCCGATCCTCGCCATAGCACCAATTCGGGTGTGGAATATACTGCAGGTGCAGGTGGTAAGATATCACAATGGCCCGATCAATTAGGTCTTGCTGCAACGTTTGACCCTGCCGTGGTACAGCAATTCGGCTCAATAGCCGCGCAGGAATACCGTGCGCTTGGCATCTCAACTGCTCTATCACCACAAATTGACTTAGGATCAGAACCACGCTGGGTGCGTATTAACGGCACCTTTGGCGAAGACCCACAACTGGATGCCGATATGGCACGTGCTTACTGCGATGGCTTCCAAACCTCCACAGGCGATGCCGAGATAAAAGACGGATGGGGCTATCACAGCGTTAACGCCATGATGAAGCACTGGCCAGGTGGCGGTCCTGAAGAGGGCGGCAGGGATGCACACTATGCGTATGGTAAGTTTGCCGTATATCCCGGCAATAATTTTGATGAGCACCTGGTTTCATTTGTTGATGGCGCTTTAAAGTTATCGGGCAAAACCAAAATGGCAGCTGCCGTTATGCCTTACTACACTATATCATACGGCAGAGACAACGTGAACAAGGAAAATGAAGGGAACAGCTACAACAAATACCTGATAACTGATTTGCTCCGCAAAAAATATAATTATGATGGTGTGGTTTGCACCGATTGGGGAGTTACTGCCGATGAAGGCAAAACCCCGGATATATTTGCCGGAAAATCGTGGGGCATGGAAACCAAGACAGTTGCCGAGCGGCATTACAAAATATTAATGGCAGGTGTTGATCAGTTTGGTGGGAATAATGCCGCAGGGCCCGTTATTGAAGCCTACAACATGGGCATAAAAGAGCATGGCGAAGCAGCGATGCGTGCACGTTTTGAGGTATCGGCAGTGAGGTTATTACGTAATATATTCAGGACCGGGCTTTTTGAAAATCCTTACCTCGATGTACAAAAATCAAAACAAACCGTTGGTAATCCAGAGTTTATGACAGCAGGGTTCAATGCACAATTAAAATCAATCGTGATGTTAAAGAATCACGGGAATGTATTGCCATTGCAAAAAGGCAAAACTATATACCTGCCAAAAAAATACACCCCATCCATGAGAGGCTTTTTCGGTCCTCCATCAAAAGAGAAATGGGAAGACGCTGTTAATGCTGATCTGATAAAAAAATATTTCAATGTTACCGATGATCCTGCCAAAGCAGATTATGCCATTGTAATAGTAAGCAGTCCAAGCGGCGGTGCAGGTTATGATGCTGATGATTTAAAGAACGGTGGTAATGGCTACACTCCTATTACACTGCAATACGGTGCTTACACAGCCACTGATGCACGGGCGCATAGTATTGCCGCAGGTGATCCGGTGGAACCCGGCGTCACCAACCGCAGCTACAAAGGCAAAAGCATAACAGCCGCTAACTATGCCGATCTTAAAACTATCCAGGAAACCAAAAAGGCGATGAACGGCAAGCCGGTTATTGTTGCGATTACGCTATCGAAACCTGCTATACCTGCCGAGTTTGAAAAGGATGCCAATGCAATAGTTGCCACCTTTGGTGTACAGAACCAGGCTTTACTGGATATTTTAACCGGTGTTGCCGAGCCTTCGGGTTTGTTGCCTTTCCAGATGCCTGCTGATATGCAAACTGTTGAGCTGCAACATGAGGATATCCCGCATGATATGCTTTGCTATACCGATGCCGATGGCCATACCTATGATTTTGGTTTTGGAATGAACTGGAAAGGCGCCATACACGATGCCCGTACCGATAAATATGTTAACAGGATAGCAAAACCGGTAGTTAATGTAAAAGGCGGAACAGTTACTTTAACAAGCCCGACGGCCGGTACGAAAGTTTACTATACAACAAATGGCACAACTCCAGCTTTTGTTGAAGCAAATGAATATTCAAAACCTTTTAAAATAAGCAAAGGCGTTACTGTAAAAGCCATCGCTAAGAAATATGGTGTTGATAATAGTGGAATGGTGACGTATTCAGAAAATTGAAAGAAAGGGGTGGCAATCACGAAAGACAGAAATCAACAACTGTTGTCATTTCGACCTAAGGAGAAAACTTCTACGCCATATATAATGCGCCATGCATAGTTCGCTTTGTATGTTTTATAAGTTTTCTCCTTCCCGAAATAAATTCGGGACAGGCTGTTCCTCGTCGAAATGACATAGTTTGAAACAGGGCGCTATGACACACATAGCGCCTTTTTATTTTATCATCAGTTAACAGTTTATAATTGTCAGTTAAATGTCTTTTACCCGACCAATCGATAAAATTCCTCTTTGAAGACTGCTTTTTAATCGATAAAACCACTATAATACTTATTATTAACCACTTACAAGCACTTGCCGACTAAAAAAGGCTATTGGTCTATAAGTAGCCAGCGGTGGTCTATTTCGTTTTTTTAGTATTTAAAGTTGTTGTTCTTTTGATCATTGAAACGAAAGAAATAACAAAATTTAAAAACTTTAATATCTAGAAATCATGAAAAATTCAATCAAATTAACCGCATTATTTTTATTAGCAAGCACAGGTGTTTTTGTAGCAACCTCAGCAAAAGCAGCAGTTGTTCCTTCAAAGGCAGACGTAATCACATTTTCTTCTTTACCATCTGAACGTGGCATCGCCGTTAAAGTAGAAAAAACTGCTCCCGGCAAAGCCATAGTAGCAATTTACGATCAGGATGGCAATGTATTGAGAAAAGACATTGTTAAAAGCGACAAAGCTTTTGATAAAGCTTACATTCTTAATCAGCTCGAAAACGGCGACTATACTATCGAAGTAACTTCACATGGCCAGGTGGTAACTAAAGATATCCATGTTTATGATGAAAACGGAACAAAAATGTTTATCGTAAACGAATAATAGCTGATCCATATACCCCTTTTGATGAAAAGCACTGCCGGTTGGGCGGTGCTTTTTTTTTGTTGTGTGGATCAGGATTTAAGGATTTTCAGGATGACTCTAACAAAATTATAAAATAACCTGTTTGGTCGTCTGCATCAGGCGATACTCCAAAACGGACGGACAGGAAGAGATAAAGAGTTTTAAGAGCAACGAAGCATGAGAAAAATATGTATTCACTGTATCACAATCAAAGCATTACCCGTAATATTAAAAAAACGATCTCCATGAAATACTTTGCTTATTTGTTGTCGGCAGCATTGACTTTAGTTGTTTCGGCATGCCATAAAGATGCCGTTAAAGCGGGCGATACGAGTTTAACCGGGAAATGGAAATTGGTGGAAAGCCTGGCTGATCCGGGCGATGGTTCGGGTAAATGGATGCCGGCTGCCAGTAGTACCGAGCTGGATTTAAATACTGACGGCACCATGGGTGGTACCACATTCCCCACCTATGTTAGCTACGTAGTAAAGGATAGCGTTACCCTAACGTTTAGCCAGCAAGATAAAACGATACAAAATTACCGGTACAAAATTAGTCATGATACTTTGTCGATGAGTCCCGCCGGTCCGATCATGTGCTTTGAAGCCTGCGGGATAAGGTTTAAGAAGAAGTAACAACGTTATGATGTATGCAGCCGCGATCGATCTTCTGAACTCACAACCACGTCATTGCGAGGAACGAAGCAACCTCCACACAGGACAATCAAGGACCTGGTTTAATAATCATCGGGAGAAAGCCACTTAACAAGCATTATCTGCCTGATTTGTAAAGTTTAGAGGTTGCTTCGTTCCTCGCAATGACGCACGGTTTATTTCTTCTTCGCTTTAAAGCTGCCGTTAGGTTGTATAAAGGTTGCTTCTGTTATTTTTGCTTCACCACTCGGGCCAAATTGCAGGTAATATCCACTCAGGGCTTTCAAAGCAAATTTGTCATTCCCCATGGGCACGGTTTCATAATCGGGCTGACCGGGAACAAGTATATACAAGGTATTATCCTTTACATAAACTTTTGCTGTTATGCCTGCCAGTTCATAATCGCCAACATATTTCTGCAACTCCGAGACGGTAACTGCCTTGGCTTCTATCTGTTTAGTGAATACAATCGGTTTTAAACCATCTTCTAACGGGGCATTAAGACTGCTTACTTCTCCTGCTAAATTCATCTGGAACTGAATTTTTAATCCTGGATTCTCGGAAGTATCAACGCCTTCTTTCGGGTCGTCAAACGCATCAAAAACGTCGTAATTATTATGCCGGAGCCAAATGTTATTATTGAAAGTCTTTATCAGCAACGAGTCTTTCACCAACCGTATTCTCAAAGTTCCATAGCCGGGGTTACTGTAATTGCCGGCAAAATCCTTAAGCGGGTGTGTAGCGGGGTGATGAACTATCGCAGGCTTTTTCTCCTTTTTCATTTTATCTGCTTCCGCTTTTCCCTTATCTGCCGCTTTTTTTACATCACTATTCCAATCAAAATATTTCAGGTTCAGCATACGGTCGGCAATCAGGTTCCTTACAATCCCTGGTACTGCCGAGCCATCCTGGTTGGTTAATACTACAACACCCACGCTGTCGGAAGGGAAAAAGCAGGTGCTTGCCGAAAAGCCATCGATATTACCGCCATGCTCCACACGGTAATGCCCTTTGTAGGATGCCAGGAACCAGCCAAAACCGTAATTAGCGAAGAACACATCAGGCTTTTCTTTTCCCGGCAAAGCAGCATCAATAATTGCTTGCGAACTGATGGCTTCTTCCCGATACCTGGAGGGTATAATTTCCTTGCCATTGTATTTCCCGTTGTTTATCCAGGCGATAACCCATTTGGCCATATCATTAGCGCTGCTGTTAATTGCCCCAGCCGGCGCCATACCGTTAATGTGGTAATATTCTTCTTTTTTTATGATGGTATCTTTTTTCAAACCATATCCCACGGCGATATCATCCGTTTTTTCCATATCGGGTATGCTTGCGTCAGATCGTGTCATACCTAATGGCACAAAAAAACTTTGCTTTATATTTTCCTGCCAACTATTGTTGGTTAGCTTTTCAATGACATCGCCTTGCGCGGCAAACATAAAGTTGTTGTATTGCCACTTTTGCCTCACGCCATAAGTTGGTTCCATGTATTGTACCCGCTGCACCAAACTATCTATCGATGGCGAATTGAAAAAATACCATGACAGATCATGCCTCGGAAGGCCTGTGCGGTGGCTCATCATATCGCGCAGGGTAATGGTATTATTCATGGCATCGTTATAAAATTTTAACGAAGGCAAATAAATATTTACCGGTTTATCAATGTCAAGCTTGCCATCCTGCTGCAGCTTACCTATTAATGATGCCGTAAACGCTTTTGTACATGAGCCTATTGCAAACAGCGTATTGGCTGTTACCGGGAGTTTATGTGCAATATCGCGATAACCAAAACCGCTGGCATAAACCACCTTGTTTTTCTCTATCACGGCTACGGCAAAGCCTGCAGCGTGCCAGGTTTTAAGCACATGTTCAAAAGCGGTATCCAAACCCTTAAAACGGGGATCTTCGCTACCTGACGATGTGTGTTGGCTTACAGCCTGAAGAGAAACAATACAAAGTAATAGGGTAAATATCTTTTTCATTGTAATGGGTAAGGAACGTGACAATGTTATTTTATTTGGATATAAATATAAGATTATATTGTGATTGGCAGGACAGTCAATAAAATAGACGGGGAATCGCTTTTAAAAACACTAAGTCATGTTGAACTTGTTTCAACACCTCACGGGACAAGCGGCGTGCTTGGTGTACATCGTGCATGTTCGCTCGCAGGGCGTATACTTTGCTTATGGGGTGCCGAAACAAGTTCTGCATGACATCTTTTTAATTTTAGAATATCTCAGCCTAGTACAAAAGCCGTTATAAATTAAAAGGGATTTCCCGGGGATAAGAGGCTTTAGCCGAATATTTCGTATGCGAGGTCATTACCTTATATTTGGTTTACAGTTGTAATCAATGACCCAGATAAGAGAGATAAAGTGCCCTCATTGCGGCGAATGGACCATGTGGACCGGCGCCGTTGACGACAGGTGCCTTTATTGTGATGAATTTTTGGAGCCGCAGCGCTTCTCGCGGGAAATTGAGAAAAAAATAGGCAAAGAGCTGACAAAAGAAAATGATTACTTTTTTATAAAACCTACCGACGGGCTGATTAAACGTGAGATAAAATCCTTTTTAAATTCGTTTCGATGGTTGATATATTATCTCCAAATTTTGTTTTTCATATTTATCAGCCTGTTGCTCCTCATACTAACCATATTTGCCGGCTAAATGAAAACATTGCTCAACAATTGGTTTATTGCTGGTTGCTTCGTATGGGCAATTGCAATAATCGCCCGTAAAACTGGCCATCCGCTGCCTGCAATAAACGGCTATATCGGCGATGCGCTTGCTATACCGGTTATTGCCAACCTTGGGCTATGGTTTCAAAGAATTTTTATTATAAAGAGTGATTATTATGTACTCGGTGTAAAGCACGTGGTTTTTATTGTCATTTATGTAAGCCTGGTATTTGAAGGTTTGCTTCCCTTCCTTTCCAAAACCTACACAGCCGATTGGATAGATGTAGTGCTTTATATAACAGGCGGTTTATTTTTTTATTTGGTGATGAATAAACCGATTATGATCCAAAGACGTGAGGCATTAAAATAATTGGTATAAGCCTTATATTTACGCCCAATGGCATATAAGCGCGGTAACAAATCATTAAAAACAAGGGTAATTATTATCGTAGCATTATTAATCGCTATTTTCTTGCTGTCAGCACTTGAAGATCATCCACAACTTATTGAACGTTATTATTCCGAAGGTTTATACCCTATTATCTGCCACGTGCTGCATCCCATTTTTAATGTATTCCCTTTTAGCATTGGCGATATATTGTACATCGCAGTTATTGCTTATTTGATTTATGCGTTGGTCAGGATTATAAAACTGGCTTTTAAAAAAGAGTTTAAGCAGGCGGGTATTTTTTTGCTTGGGATTGTAATCGGCATACAAAGCAGCATACTGATATTCTATTTATTTTGGGGATTAAATTATTATAGGCCATCGGCGGGCGAGCTGTTAAACCTAAGCGACGACAGCACTTATACAACTGCCGATTTAAAAGCAGTTACCATAGCGCTTATCGATAGCGCAAACGCATGTCGCGCACGCTTATCACCTAACGATCTGTCAGAAAGCAATAGTACCATCTATAAAACTGCAACGGATGCGGTGAGGCAGCTATCAAAGGATTCGGCTATATTTCATACGTATTATCCCAGGGTAAAACCATCCATTTTAACACCACTACTCAATTACATAGGTACTTCGGGTTATTATAACCCTTTTACGGGCGAAGCGCAAATGAACTACCAGATGCCCATTTTCAGCAAACCAACTACCGCTTGTCACGAAATGTCGCATCAGATGGGTTTTGGTGCAGAAGACGAGGCAAATTTTGTGGGTTTCCTTGCCGGATTAAAATCCAGCGATCCCTTGCTGCGTTATTCGGCCTACCACCTTGCAATGGGCGAATTTATGATTGCCATATACTTTCGCGACAGCTTAATTAATAAGGAACTGAAACTGCATGAATCGGCAGCAGTACACAATGATTTTAAGATAGAACGGGATTATTGGCGATCCTATCAAAGTAATGCAGGAATATTGAGCAGTATTTTTTACGACAAATTTCTAAAAGCCAATAATCAGCCACAAGGACTGGATACCTACAACCGCATGGTGTTACTGGTAATGGCGCTTTACCGGGAGAAAATTGTCCATAGTCGATAGACCATGGTCCATGGCTAAAAATGTCTTGGCTATGGTCTATGGTCCATGGACTATCGACTACAATAGCACCCCTTCTTCAGCAAATTTCAATTGATTTTTACCTGGCAGTACCGAATTTGCATATCCGTTACGGTTTATAAAAAACTTTTCATTTTCGGCATTGATATGAAGATCGCCCAGCACGAAATCACCAAATATCCTGATCGCAGCAACCGGCGTATTTACTTCAAGCTCGGCAGTTATATTATGCTCAAGGCTCATTGCTGAGTCGTCATCCAGCTGATGAATATGGATAATAGTAGAGCCATCCAGCCTCGAAACCTTTACGCTATTCCGCTCTTTTTCGATGGAAAAGGTTGAACTCGATCCGGCATTATTATCCGTTACCGATATCGGTGAGCCATTACTGTCTTTAATGTTAAAGCTAACATTAAGCACAGATTTTTCGGCTGTGGGTGGTAAATCGTGATAAATGGAATTTATCCTTAAAAACTCTTTTTCTTCCCCGTGATCCAAATAATTTACAACCGGGCTGGGAACAACAAAAGCATTTGATCCGATGATATAGGCATATTTCATAACCAGTTTTTTTGTTATCATTAATACCACAAATCATCCGGAATGTTTGCTTGTGGGGCATTTATATTGCAAAAAAAATGCGTTCCGTATCTCACCCCGGAACGCACACAACATCATATCAAACAATGTTGATCAACTAAATCTCAGATTCCATGTTTAATGATCATCCAAGCTCTTTTATAAACTACTGATCGCTTGATCCTATAAATTAAACTTTTGTATATTTTTATCGCCACAAAAGCTATACCTAATTGTTCACTTTCAGTTACATTAGCTGTAACTTTTCGTAAAACGGGTAATATTAAATTTTATTATTATTAGAACTGTAAAAATAACATTTAATATAAAGAAATGCAAAATTACCCTAATTTGGTTCCGAATAATCCCGTAAAACTGTTGTTACTATGATAAAATCTTTTTTTTCTGTCGTGTTGCTCTCATTACCGGCGATTTTATTTGCACGCAACTACTCCGAAAAAGAAATTAAAAGGATGGAGAATGAGGCAAAAGCGGTAACTATAATCCGTGATAACTGGGGAATTCCGCATATTTATGGTAAAACGGATGCTGATGCGGTATTTGGGCTCATGTATGCGGAATGCGAGGATAACTTTAAAGGCATTGAGCAAAATTATTTATACCAGTTGGGAAAGCAATCAGAAGTTGATGGCGAAAAAAATTTATACACCGACGTTACCCTTCAACTAATAGCTGATAGTACCGATGCTATTAAAGATTATAAAACCAGCGCACCCTGGTTTAAAAAATTAATGGAGGCTTTTGCCGACGGTGTGAACTATTATCTATACAGACATCCTGAAGTTAAACCTGCTGTTTTTCAGCACTTTGAACCCTGGTACGCACTAATGTTCACTGATGGCAGCGTTTCGGCAACTGTTACAGGAGGAATCAATATAAATGAAACAAGGAATTTTTATGGAGGCAACGCTAATAATTTAGGAGCAGTTTACAGACAGGATATAGAAGAAAGGGAAATTGGCTCGAATGGTTTTGCTATAGCACCTTCAAAGTCGGCTTCAGGACATGCTTTATTATATATTAATCCGCATGTTCCATTTTATTTTCGAAGCGAAGTACAAATAATTAGCGATGAGGGACTAGATGCGTATGGTGCCGTTACCTGGGGACAATTTTTTGTTTACCAGGGATTTAATCAACATTGCGGCTGGATGCACACCAGCAGTAATGCAGATGTTGGTGATCTGTATGCAGAAAAGGTCGGCAAAAAAGATGGGAAATGGTATTACGAATATAATGGTACGCTGAAACCGGTTACCACCCGTAATCTGGTTTTAAACATAAAAAAGGGCGACCATGTTGAGCGTAAAACAATAACCGGCTATTACACGCATCATGGACCGGTATTAGGCAGCAGAGACGGCAAGTGGCTGGCGTTAAAGGCTAACAACCGTTCGTACAATGCGCTGCTGGAGTCATGGCTTATTACAAAAGCAAGTACTTTTAATGAATATAAAATGGCAATGGATTTACTGTCCAATGGCACCAATAATACCGTTTACGCAGACGACAAGGGTAACATAGCTTTCTGGTATGGTAACTTTATGCCTAAGCGCGATCCTAAATTAGATTGGACATTACCTGTTGATGGCAGCATCGAGGCTACTGAATGGAAGGGCCTTCATAAATTAGATGAAATAGTTCACATTTATAACCCCAAGACCGGCTGGATAGAAAATTGTAATTCAACGCCATATACCTCATCAGGTACAAGTAGTCCGGATAAGGGTAACTACCCATCGTACATGGCACCGGACGGACAAAACTATCGGGCAGTAAATGCAATCAAACTCTTAAGTGACGCTAAAAATATTACGCTGGAGGAGTTGATTGCTAAAGGCTACAATCACTATCTAACAGCTTTTGATGTGCTGCTTCCACCCTTATTCAAAGCATTTGATTCTGCACCTGACTCAGTTAAAAAATTGATAACCGAACCCATAAAAGTCTTACAACAATGGGATAAGCAAACAGCTGCAAATTCAGTTGCCAGTACGCTTGCCATTGAGTGGGCCACATTGATGTACCGTGCTTTACCTGCTCCAAAAAGCAGCGAAGAAAGCACTTATCAAACCGAAAGGGTAAATACACTGCTTAAAACAATGAGCAATAAACAACTGCTTGATTTGTTTACCGAGGCGCTCAGTGATCTTCAAAAAAGGTATGGAACCTGGAAAGTACAATGGGGCGATATTAACCGCTATCAAAGACCCGCTGATGGAGTTACGTTCAGCGATACTGCAGCCAGTGTGCCGGTTGGATTAACGTCATCAGCGTTTGGTCAACTACCGTCGTTCCAAAGCCGTACAATGAATACGAAAAAGCGTTACGGCTATTCGGGCAATAGTTTTATAGCGGCAGTTGAGTTTGGCAAACAGATTAAAGCAAAAACAATTGTAACAGGCGGTGCATCTTTCGACCCCACTTCAAAAAACTACACCGACCAGGCGAGTGGATATATTGAAGGTAAGTTTAAGGATGTGCTATTTTATAAAAGTGATGTGCTGAAGCATGCTGAGAAGACTTATCATCCGGGAGAATAATTGCAGTAAAAATCAGACTTACGAAGTTTTTAGAAACTTCGTAAGTCTTTTCACAAACGATTAACTCGAATGGTCATGAAGTATTTTCCAGCCATTTGCAGTATGTTTCATCACAAGTGAATATCGTCCTGAACGCTCAGGCAAATTATTGCCGTATAAGGTAAAAGCTCCGGTTAAAAGTGCATAGTCATTACCAAGAAACCGCACCTTCATATCGGTGTAGCGCAAATTTTGTTTAGGCATATTCCCAACAAAATACTTTTTCTCATATAGTGATCTTATCACATCCAAACCAGCGGTGCCGGTTGGCATCATCATAGTGGCCGAAGGATCATATAAACTCATAAAAGCTTCCAGGTTTCCCTTGTTCCACTCATTTGCGGAGTTTTCCATAGTGGTCGTAATTTCCTTTGCCGCCGGGCTATCAGCTGTGACATCCTGTGCATACACGTTGATACTAATTATTAAGAAACAGAGAAGCAATAAAGGAAGCTTAAAGATTCGTTGTCTGGTCGTTTTAGTGATAGCAGTCATGATGATAAATTATTATTCAGTGAAGTTAGTTAAAAAAGGCAAATCTTTAATCAAAAAGGATGTCATGCCGATACTTGTTTCGGCACCCCATATGCAAAGTATACATCATGCAAGCGAACATGCAAGTTGTACACCAAGCAAGCCGCTTGTCCTGTTGGTTCCCGAAACCAATTCGGGATGACTTGTTTTTTTAAAGCTATTTCCCTTTTTTTGAAGATCTAGCCTTTGGATTAAACTCAAGCGCAAGCTTTATCCAGTGGTCAAAATCTTTTTGATTATGAAAACCTTCTTCGCTAACATATACAAAATCCTTGCTTGGTTTTGCCCTTGCCATTACCATTTGCCGTACATAGTTATTTTCCAAGGCGACTTCCATTTGTTCCGCTCCTATGCGGCACAGTATTTCATCGCCGCTAACGCAAATGCACATTTTGCCATTTACCATAAAACAGATCCCACGGAACATTTCCTTTTCTTCCACATCGGGCAAATGAACCAGCGCTTCCCTTATTCTGTCTGCAAGTTTGGTATTGTATTTCATTGGTTCATGGTTAATGGTTCATAGTTCATCGTAGATGTATTGTTGGTTCGTAACTTATAGCATCCAGATGAATCAAATATAAGTAATGAACTATCAATTATGAACCATGAACTTCTCCAACACGAACTTTTCTAAAATAAATTAAAATCTTTTCAAATCACAATCGTCTCTATCTTTAAACAATAACAAATTGATAACAGCTGTAATGCCCGAAGAAAAAAACAATACTATTATACAAGCCATAAGCTCGTATAGTAAAAATTTGTTGGGCTTTATAAGGCGAAGGGTAAAGAATGATGCCGATGCTGAAGACATTCTGCAGGATGTATGGTATCAGTTCAGCTCGGTAGTAAATTCGGAACCTATTGAACAAACAGGCGCATGGTTATACCGCGTGGCACGCAACAAAATACTGGATAAGCATAAAAAGCATACCGAGACTTTGCTGGATGATATGCTTCCCGCTGAAGATGATGATTCACCGGATTTTAAAGCCATCCTGATGACGGAAGGCAAGACACCCGAAACAGAATATCTGCGAAACCTTTTTTGGGAACAGCTTTTTATAGCGCTTGATGAATTACCTGAGGAACAAAGGCAGGTTTTTATCTGGCAGGAGTTGGAAGATATTCCTTTTAAAGAGATAGCGGAACGCACTGGTGAAAATGTGCAAACCCTGGTATCGCGCAAACGATATGCGGTGTTACATCTGCGCAAGCGGCTTAAACAATTGTATGAAGAAATTACAGAATATTAAAAATTAAAAAAATGAAAAGAGTATTTTATAGAGGGCGGTTTATTTTTATTCCATTGGCAGTCGCAGCTTTCCTGTCGCTCATCAGCTTTGTGGTGATGAATTTATGGAACTACTTATTGCCAGGGATAATTCACGTAGGGTTTATTACTTTCTGGCAGGCAATGGGCATATTCATTTTATGCAAAATATTATTCGGCTTTGGTAAAGGCGGACATAGGGGCGGTGCGCCATGGATGCGCCACAAGATGGCTGAACGTTTTAAAAACATGACGCCCGAGGAGAAAGAGCAGTTTAAAGAGAAATGGGCTCAGCGATGCGGCCACGGAAGATGGGGCGAAAGGCATAATTGGGACGACTTCAGTGCTGAAACTGCAAAAACAGAATAATAAAGTTTGAAGTTTTTGTCCAAAATTTCAAATATCAATAGTTATTGAGTTAGGTTTAATGATTTAAGAAAAAAGATATTGCCATGGACGTATTAATATTTATGACAAGCGTTGAAAAACCCGAACAGGTTAGCGAGGTAAAACCCTTGCTAACCGCTGTTCCGGCTATTACCGGGTGGAACTTCGATCTGGAAGATTGCGACAACATTTTAAGGATAGAGGCTAACGATATTTCACCCCGGTATATTGAGTCACTTTTACAAAAAGCTGGCTTTAATTGCCAGGAGCTCGAGTACTAACGATGAAAGCTACTATCGAAAGAAAAATAATCCGCTGGTTGCATATTCTTTTGAGCATTCCGGTTATCGGTTATATCTACGGTCCCGTTGCGCAACTACATTATGCTACCAATGGAGTAAGATGGGTATTTTTCCCTATTATAATACTGTCAGGTTTCTGGTTGTGGAAAGGGCATTGGTTTAAAAGGTTATTTTGATAAGTTCGACCGATAGTTTTAAGGATTTCGCTGAATAAAAATCAACCGTCAAACAAACTGCTGTATCACCTGCTGTAACTGGCCGGCCGGCATAACACCGCTTTGCCGCCATTTGGTTTCGCCGTTTTTAAATATCATAAGCGTGGGCACACTTTGCACCCTGTAGGCATTTGCTGCTGCAGGGTTCTTGTCGATATCTATTTTAATGATGGTCACCCCATCGCCCATTGCGTCTTTAACCTGCTTTAATATGGGGGGCATCATTTTACAAGGCCCGCACCATTCTGCCGAAAAATCAACCAATACGGGTTTATCAGATGCTATTATTTCCTGGAAATTTGCCATAAACAAAAGATTTATCTAAAGATAACGCTTTTTCAAAGCAATAGTTTAATAGTATTGTAAAACCTAAGTTTCTATTCAATCTAAAATATTGTATATTCAAAGGCTATTTCAATCATTAAAAGCCTTTTACAATATGCCAAACTTAGCTGAACCATCAGGCAAACAACGCATCCAGTCAATCGATATTTTACGGGGCGTTATCATGCTCATTATGGCGCTCGACCACGTCAGGGATTTTGTCCATAATGGTTTCAGTGGCGACCCAACCGATATGGCAACCACTACGCCGATATTGTTCATCACTCGTTGGATAACTCATTTTTGTGCCCCAACATTTGTTTTTCTTAGCGGCACATCTGCGTATCTTGCGGGGTTACGGCGTACTAAATCCGAATTAAGTGCTTTTCTTATAAAAAGAGGTCTTTGGCTTATTTTTGTAGAGCTGGCTATCATAACCTTAGCATTCACCTTTAACCCCTTTTATAATCTTTTTATACTGCAGGTTATTTGGGCCATAGGTTTCAGCATGGTTATACTTGGCCTGTTGGTAAGAGCTCCTTTAGTAGTAATTGGCGTAATCGGTGCATTGATCCTTTTTGGTCACGATATGTTAGACAATGCAAAAAATCTGCCCACCAGCGGCACTGAATATGTTCTGTTGCGGCTATTCCTAACTGCGCAGGCCACTGTTATGCCAATTAATGCGAATCATTTTGTATTCGACCTTTACGCCATCCTGCCCTGGACAGGTATAATGCTCCTTGGCTATGTTTTCGGCTCACTTTATAAACCTTCGGTCGATTCGCAAAAAAGAAAAAAGATTTTACTTTATACAGGGCTGGCGGTACTGGCCTTATTCTTCGTGTTCAGGTTGTTTAATTTATACGGAGACCCGGCTCCATGGTCAACCCAACGCGACAGCGTTTATACCGTTTTATCTTACTTTAATGTGAGCAAATACCCGCCTTCATTAATGTATTCGTGTATGACTATTGGCGCTGCGTTAGTTGTACTTTCTCAAACAGAGAAGATTCAAAATAAACTGACTAAAATATTTACAGTTTACGGCAGCGTACCTTTCTTCTACTATGTATTGCACTTTTATTTGATCCATATTATAACAGTAATATTATTTTTCGCATCGGGATACACGACCAGCCAAATTATAGATCCTAAATCACCATTTTTAT
This sequence comes from Mucilaginibacter sp., assembly GCA_036498965.1. Classification (GTDB taxonomy): domain Bacteria; phylum Bacteroidota; class Bacteroidia; order Sphingobacteriales; family Sphingobacteriaceae; genus Mucilaginibacter. The sequence continues at coordinate 32,543 of DASYEP010000048.1, read as the reverse complement.
TCAGGCCGGCCACTTTTGGTTACGGCCTCGGCATAGTATACCTGGTTTGGCTGTTTGTAATAATAGTACTGTATTTCCCCTGCAGGTGGTTTAGCAAATATAAAAAGAGCCATAGCCAGTGGTGGTTAAGCTATTTGTAGGAATTTCGGAATTCGGATTTATAAGTTTAACACATGCAGCTATTATTAAATTAATTGCCACCTAAATGAGAGGCAGCAATTACGCTTAGCATTTATTGATAGATCTCACGAGGTTGTATTTATTTTTATCTCATTCAGTCAACTCGCTTGACTGCTAATTTCAACGGAATATTTTGTTTAAAAAAACGCCTGTTAAATTAGAATAATAGCTAATTTTAAAAATATGCAAACCGTAACAGTTCCTATACTCAAAGCATTCGAATCTTTAAAAAATGTGCCTGATGATCAGCTTCAATGGCTAATTGATAATAGCGAGGAACATGTATACCAGGAAGGAGATATAGTAACAAGACAAGGTGAACCGTTGCGCGGCCCGCATTTTTTAATCAAAGGCAGGCTTTCCATTTTTAATATGCAAAGTGGGAGTAAGCGCGAGTTAGCGGTTTTTAATGGGGGCGACGTTACAGGATACCTTCCCTATTCAAGAGGTGTAGTTGCCAGTGTAAACAGTAAGGCGATGACCGAATTGCATGTGCTGTCTTTCCCCACCGAACGGATTAAGGAAATGATCATGAATCATTTTGAATTGACCCAGGCACTGGTACACGTAATGAGCAACCGCGTACGTGAGTTTACCGCTTTGCAGCAGCAAAATGAAAAGATGATGGCGTTGGGTAAACTTTCGGCAGGACTTACTCACGAGCTTAATAACCCGGCATCGGCCATTGTTCGGGACTCTGTTTCCCTACTGGAACATTTGAAACTGGAACCGCAGTCGTTTAAGAAAGTAATAGCAATACAGATGGATGCCTCGCAGGTGGATGCAGTTAACGATGAGTTGTTCCGGCTGCTTGCTGTAAAAGAGCGTCCGCATCTAAGCTTAAAAGAAAAAACTCAGCGCGAAGAAAAGTTAGCTGACTGGCTTGATGAAAACGGCATTGAAAACAGCTATGATATATCAGAAACGTTTGTAGAGTTTGATTTTAGCGTCGACAATCTTATAACACTCAGCAGCCATATTCCGGCTGCTTACTGCTCGCCGGTATTTAACTGGATCGGTAACCTCCTTGTAACGGAGCGCATGGTTGAGGATATACAGGAATCATCCCGCAGGATTGCCGACCTCGTAAACTCTGTCAAAACATTTACCCACATGGACAGGGGTGCTGATAAACAATATGCCGACATACATATTGGCTTACACAACACCCTTACCATGCTTGGTTATAAAATAAAAAAAAGTAATATTGAACTAAAAAAAGAAGTTGATAAAACCATACCGCCCGTTAAGGCGCTGATAGGTGAACTTAACCAGGTATGGACCAACCTGATAGATAATGCGCTTGACGCGATGGAGCTAAACGGAAAAGGCACACTGACTATAAGAACAGAAAAGGACGGCAAATTTGTGCAGGTTACCATTATTGATGACGGCCCGGGAATACCCGACGAGATAAAATCAAGAATATTTGATCCCTTTTTTACCACTAAAGAAATAGGCAAAGGAACCGGGATGGGTCTCGAGGTAGTGCAACGAATCGTTCATCAGCATAATGGCTCAATAAAAGTAAAATCAATGCCGGGAAAAACTGAATTTATCGTTTGTTTCCCTATTGACGGATAGTTTGATCCGGATTATTTATATGCATAAATCCCGTGCATAACGTTATTAATGTTAAATTTCATACCTATAAAACGACATGGAACGACCCATAATTTTTTCAATTGATGATGATCCCCAGGTGTTACGGGCAATAAGCCGCGACCTGAAAAAGCAATATGGTAAGGAATACAAAATTATAAGCACAGAATCTGCAAAAGAGGCGCTTGAAAGTTTGGTTGATTTAAAAAACAGTTCGGATGTTGTCGCAATGTTTGTATGTGACCAGCGCATGCCTGAAATGGAAGGCGTGAATTTTTTGGAGAAAGCAATAAAGATTTTCCCAAAGGCCAAAAGAATATTACTTACTGCTTATTCTGATACAGAAGCTGCGATAAAAGCCATAAACGATGTACAACTCGATTATTACCTAATGAAGCCCTGGGATCCGCCGGAAGAAAAGCTGTACCCGGTTATTGATGATTTGCTCGACGATTGGCAAAATGACTACGTACCTGATTTTAAAGGAATAAAATTAGTTGGTTACCAGTTTTCGCCGCTATCACACACAATCAAGGACTACCTCGCAAGTAATCTCATACCCTACCGCTGGCTGGATATAGACAAAAACCCGGATGCAAAGGATGTTTTAGAATTAAACAAGGTACCTCTTGATCAGCTACCAATGATTGTTTACGAGGATGGTACATTTGTGTGTAAACCTACCATAAGAGCAATAGCAGAAAAAATAGGCTCAAATCCACAAATCACCAATGACATTTACGATGTGGTGATCATCGGCGCTGGCCCAGCTGGATTGGCTGCTGCAGTTTACGGTGCATCGGAGGGACTCAAAACGTTGCTAATAGAACGTAAAGCGCCGGGCGGACAGGCAGGCACCAGTTCCCGGATAGAAAATTACCTGGGTTTCCCGGCTGGCTTGAGCGGAGCCGACCTAACACGCCGTGCAATTAGCCAGGCCATGCGCTTAGGTGCGGAGTTTTTATCACCTCAAGCGGTAAATGAAATTAAACAAAAAGATGGCTATAAAACCATTTTGCTGGATGACGGTCCTGAAATCAATAGCCGGACAGTTGTTATCACTACCGGCGTAGATTATCGCAAACTTGAAGTTACGGGGATAGATAAATTTACAGGTGCTGGTATTTACTATGGCGCAGCCATGACGGAAGCCTCAGCTTGCAAGGATAAAGAAGTTTACATCATAGGCGGAGGCAATTCTGCAGGTCAGGGTGCGGTCTATCTTTCAAAGTTCGCTAAGAACGTGTATGTTATTATTCGTAAAGATAGTTTATCGTATACCATGTCGGCCTACCTGATACAGCAGATTGAAAATATTCCAAATATTACCGTCCTGGCTGATACCGAAATAATGGAAGCAAAAGGCCATAACTGCCTTGAACAATTAACGGTCATTAATGTTAAAACCAAAGAAACAGTTACAAAAGAAGCCGCGGCACTTTATATTTTCATCGGCGCCAAACCAGTTACCGATTGGATATGCCTGGACATTATAAGAGACGAAAAAGGCTTTATCGAAACAGGTCGCGAATTACGGAGATATGACCAGTTCGGAAAGGTATGGAAGATGAACCGTGATCCGTTTTTGCTGGAAACAAGCTGCCGCGGAATTTTTGCCGCCGGCGATGTTCGTTCCGGCGCGATGAATAGGGTCGCATCGGCAGTGGGCGAAGGTTCAATGGCCATTAGTTTTGTACACAAATACCTCGCTGAGGTTTAGTCAAAAGACAATAATCAAAAACGAAATATAATTTTATGGAAGACGATATTTGTAAACACCTCGAAGCGATAAAAAAGCTAAAGCACCCTAAAGATTATGTTTGTGAGGAATGTATAAAAATCCATGGCAGTTGGATGCACCTGCGTACCTGCCAGGAGTGCGGTGTTACATTATGTTGTGATAGCTCACCAAACAAGCACGCGAGTAAACATGCGCATGAAGCCGGGCACCCGGTAGTGATCTCTGCCGAGCCGGGAGAACGCTGGTTATGGTGCTATGTCGACGAAATAATGGCCGAGTATTGATAGTGAGCTGGTGAGTGGTGAATAGTGACCGGTGAGTAATATTTAATATCGGTCACTTTGCAACCCACTAACCTAATCGGTATTCATCTCCGACAAAAATTTGTCTAATGATAAGGGTCCGGAGCCAATAATAGTAAATAAAAACAGTAATATTAATGCTGTAATTGATGGCCAAACCATATAGTTGATTGGAGATGTAAAGAAAGCGGTCAAAAATACCGCTGCCAGTACAATTGGTATTTGAATAATACATGCAAACCGCGTTAGTGTACCCAGGGTAATTAATATACCGCCAACCATGTGGGCAAACGTAACATAATAAACTAACGCCATTAATAACCCGGACGAAATATATACCGCGTTTTGATCTTCAATTATTTGTTTAAGATAGGCGCTGTTATCCATAAAGGCTATACCCTTTAGCAGTAAAAACAACCCCAATGCCATACGTACAAGATCTAGAAATTTGGGATGATGCGTGTCTCCCCATATTTCAATTTTGTGAACCATGTTCATGAAAGCCTCCTTTTAGATTAATTGGTTAATATTTTAAAGAGGAGTTTTGGGATAACTCCGCTTTGCATTGTAATCATAAAGTTACATTAAAATAAATGCAAATCAATAAATTCAACTCATTTATTTCAATAACGAATTGAATTTACTTTCATTATACGTACTGATATTGAAATTGTTAGCTAAAATCCGCGCACGCCGACTAAAGTTTGGTTTCATTTAGCACCGGGTTTTGGCTGGCATTTACCTGATAAGTATAAATCTGGTAATCCTCACCCACTTCAACAATTCTATAGCCTTTGTACTCCGTGCCCCAGTTTCCACCGGTATGAGAACCAAAAAAATGAGGTAATTTATCGGTGTAACGCACACCATCAAGAGAATGATCATGGCCGTGAAATACTGCTTTGACATTCGAATAAGAATGTAAAAGCGCAACTGTCTCGGGGCAATCCAAAAACACATTAGCTTCGGATTTTAGCCACTTAACAGGCGCGATATGCAGTATTACGAAAACGATTTTCTTATCGGCAAATTTATCCAGCGAAGCTTTTATAAAGGCGTTATCAGGACAAACATAAACGCCTTTGGTATCGGCCGTGTTTGCAAATACAAAACCTATATCGCCTTGCTCAACGGTAAATTTATCCTCGTATCCAAAAACATTTTTCCAAATGGCGCCATCAGCAAAATCGTGGTTACCGGGTATGGTATAATAAGGAACCGGAAGTTTATCAAAATATTTTGATTTTACTTCGGGTAACAAGTCAGGCCGGTTGTGAACAAGGTCGCCATTAATAATGATCAAATCAAGATGGTTTTTAGCATGATCTTGATCCAGCCATTTTACAATATTGCCGGCATTTAATGCAGAGTCTGTTCCCTCCTGCCCATAATGAAGGTCGGATGCCAACGCAAACCGTAGTTTAAGTTTGCCTGTGTTATTGCGCTGATATTTGTCATTATTTTCAGCGAAGGTATTTACAGCAGGCAACAGCGTAAGCCCTGCTACTCCGGCGATGGTTGTCGAGATAAATTTTCTGCGATTTGTCATATTATCTTATAAAAGTAGGCTTTATACTTAAAAACTATGCGGTTTTCAAATGGAATTTTTAAGTAGATGATTTAAAGCAAGCGCTTTCAGATGATCCAGGTTATTTACAGGAACATTCATTTCTTTTGCCATAACTTCATCATAATAATCCTCGGCATCAGCAAGTGCCGCTGCCTGCTACATATGTTCCAATCGCGAAACCATCTCTACAATGTAAGTATGCTGAATATCTTAAATGGGGTATCCACGTAATGGTTTCGCAAAATGGAAGCGGGGAATTAACAATAAGGCGACTCACACGAATACGGATTAGTTCATGATCCTTTTGACAAGGAATATATTAACAATTTAATCACGGCCTATTTACAATCTTTTGCGAATTTTAAGGATTGGAAACTACTCCGGTCATGGCATGGAATTTATCCAAAAATGACCGGCAGAGAAACCGAATTAATTGTCCAAATTGGTCCCGGCGTAACCCTGATTAACGGCATGGGAGGTAATGGAATGACATTGTCTTTCGGTTTATGCGAGCAGTATATAGCAGGAAGGTAGTTGCAATTATTTAGTATCACTGGCAGTTTGAGTTTAACTTTAATTAAGAAATGTTATAATTACTTTTTGAATAAATAGGCTGAGTGCTACTTTAAACTGCCACTTAAAACATTTACTATTAACAAAACATGGATAACAGAAGAGACTTTATAAAAAAAGCTGCATTATTGGCCGGGGCGGCAGGATTGGCAAATGTTTTACCCACCTCTATTCAAAAAGCGCTCGCTATCAATCCACCGGCCGGTAGCACTTATATGGATGCAGAGCATATTGTCATCCTGATGCAGGAAAACCGGTCTTTCGATCATTGCTTCGGTACACTAAAAGGTGTAAGAGGCTTTAATGATCCAAGGGCGATTGATCTTCCAAATAAAAACAAGGTGTGGCTCCAATCGAATAACAAAGGTGAAACATATGCGCCGTTCAGATTGGATATTAAACGAACCAAATCCACATGGATGGAATCGCTCCCTCATTCATGGAAAAACCAGGTAAATGCCCGTAACGATGGGAAATTTGATCAATGGCTGGAAAATAAAAAAAACAGCATCCCTGCATATTCCGACATGCCCTTAACTTTGGGCTACTATACGCGCGAAGATATTCCTTTTTATTATTCGCTTGCCGATGCCTTTACGGTTTGCGACCAAAACTTCTGTTCGGCTTTAACCGGTACAAACCCTAACCGGCTATTTTTTTGGACGGGTACAATAAGGGAGGAACAACATGAAAATTCCCGGGCCCATGTATGGAATGATGATATGGATTACGGCACATTAAAATGGGCTACCTTTCCTGAACGCCTGGAGGATCATGGCATAAGCTGGAAATGCTATCAGAATGAAGTGGCAATTGATACCGGCTTTGAAGGAGAAGAAGACCAATGGCTATCAAATTTTCAGGATAACCCGCTGGAATTCTTTTCGCAGTATAATATACATTTGAATGAGCTTCATATCAAAGCTGTCCCAAAAAGAATAACTGAACTTGAGCACAAAATAAACGGGTTGCAAAAACAGATAGCGACTTTGCCTTCAGGCGACGCGAAAATTAACTCATTAAAAGCTAAAGTGAAAAACGCGGAATCAGACCTTCTGGCGATGAATGTCGAGCAGCAAAAAGCTCAGGAGGGTATATTTGAAAAGCTATCCGACAGGGAAAAAAGTATCCACAAAAAAGCCTTTGATACAAATAAAAATGATCCGCATTATCGTTCGCTTGCCGATCTTAAATATCATGATGATGGAATAGAGCGTGAGTTTAAAGTGCCAAAAGGGGATGTATTGCACCAGTTCAGGCAGGATGCAAATTCAGGAAATCTGCCAACTGTTTCGTGGTTGTCGGCGCCGGAGCATTTTTCAGACCATCCCAGTTCAGCATGGTATGGGGCCTGGTATGTATCCGAAGTGATGGATATACTTACAAAAAATCCTGAAGTATGGAAAAAAACCATTTTCATATTAACTTATGATGAAAATGATGGGTACTTTGATCATGTGCCGCCGTTTGTTGTACCTCATTCACATAAATCGGGTACGGGGCTTGTTTCAAAAGGAATAGATACCCGCGTTGAATTTGTAACTCACGAACAGGAAAAAGAAAGAAACGACTTCCCGGAACCATATGATCGCGAAAGCTCCATCGGTTTAGGTTTCCGTGTACCTATGGTTATTGCATCACCATGGAGCAAAGGTGGTTGGGTAAACTCCGAAGTTTTTGACCATACGTCAACCTTACAGTTTTTAGAAGATTTTTTAAGCAAGAAAACCGGCAACCAGGTAAAAGAACATAACATAAGTGATTGGCGTCGCACGGTTTGCGGCGACCTGAAATCAGTGTTCAGGCCTTATAATGGTGAAGTAATTCCTAACCCGGAGTTTCTGCCAAAAGATGAATTTGCAGAAAGCATCCATAAGGCAAAATTCAAAAAAGTACCCGATGATTTTAAGGTGCTTACCGCAGAAGAAATAAAACAAATAAATAAGGCCCCTCACCTGTCGCCTTATATGCCGAAACAGGAAAAAGGCATAAAACACTCATGCGCACTCCCCTATCAATTATATGCTGACGGTAAATTAAGTGATGATAAAAAATCCTTTGGCATAAAGTTTACCGCCAGCAACGAACTTTTTGGCAAATCGGCATCAGGTTCACCTTTCAATGTATATGCGCCGGGCAAATACCTGCTTGAAAAAGACGGTCAAATGGTTATGAACAATGTGCGTACATGGGCATACGCACTTACAGCCGGCGACAGCCTAGCTGATAACTGGCCGTTGAATGAGTTCGAAAATGAAAACTACCATTTACGGGTTTATGGGCCAAACGGGTTTTATCGGGAATTTAAAGGAAATAGTGTCGATCCTAATATTGAAATAGATTGCGAATATCAGCGCAACCCAACTGATGATAAGAAGCTAACCGGAAATATCGAATTAAAGCTGCAAAATTTAAGCGACAAACAATACGCAATTGAGGTAATAGATCATGGTTACAAAACCAATAACCCAAAAAGTACGCTTAATGCTTCAGGCAAATCGAGCCTGGTTTTAAACCTGGCAAATAGTTTTGGATGGTACGATTTCAGTGTTAAAGTATTAGGAGCAAATACTTTCGAAAAAAGATATGCGGGCCGTGTCGAAACCGGTTTACCCGGATACACCGACCCGCAAATGGGAAATGTTTAGGAAACAAGGAACCAAGAGGCAAGAATCAAGAGCCAGGAAGATTTCGAGTTTATCTTGTCTCTTGGTTCTTATCTCTTAAGCTTCCAATATTCTCCTCAAGTAATTTACCTGTCCTAAATGGTAGGTAAAGTGCCCGTAAAAAGAAGTGAGATAAAATGCGGTACTTTTCACGCCAAACATTTCAAGCTTATAGGTTTCATCAAGTTTCGTGTGGTTAATTCCCTGCAAACTGGTTTTAACAACTGTTATCGTGTTTGCAATGTCAGCTATCAGTTTTTCGCGGGGTACGCCTGTTAGTGAAAATTCCTGTTCACGGTTTCGTACATAACTTGTACCGCCAATCATGGTACCTACGGTGTAATTCAAATTTCCCAACATATGCAACACAAGTGTGCCCGCAGAATTTATCACACCTTCGGTATTTTTCCAGATGTTTGTTTCATCTTTAAATTTTTCAATCTCGTCTTTTAGTTTCAAAAGATCTCGTTCATAAAGTTCGGCTAAATAATCTTCCATGGTATTAGTTAAAATTTGTTAATGTTTCAATATTAGGTGTGGATATAGATATTTTTGGTTTACTTGATGTCTTATAAAATTCCGACAAACAAGATTACCCATAAATAATTAAAACCTAAAAACTAATACTATGCTTCAAAATTACTTTACAATAGCATGGCGGAGCCTCTGGAAAAATAAGATTTTCTCACTTATCAACATTTTCGGGCTTAGTATCGGAATCGCATTTACCTTATTGGTAGGCGCGTATGTTTGGGGCGAATTACAGGTAAACCATGATCTTAAAGATGCGGACAATCAGTATATCCTATTAAGCACTTGGAAGAATCCAAATATGGGTTATGAAATTACTTCCATAGCGCAATTGCCTAAAACATTAAAGGAATTATACCCAAACCTGGTTACCAATTATTATCACTGGGATGCGATTACTTCAAATATATCGAAGGGTGATAAACATTTTCGCGAAAATATACAGGTAGGCGATAGTACGTTGTTAAGTATGTACGGACTTAGTTTACTACATGGTGATGCAAAAACGGCATTCACTGACCCGTTTTCGGCCGTCATAACCAAAACCATGGCAATCAAATATTTTGGTAAAACAGATATTATAGGGCAAACCGTGACCATTGAAAGCTTCACCAGAACAAAGCATGATTTTACGATTTCGGGAGTATTAAATAAACTGCCCGATAATACCGTAACGAGTGTTAACGGATACAAGAGTGATTTTTTTCTTCCGGCAAAAGCCGCGCTTTTTTTGGGCAGGAATATGGATGGTTGGAATAATACCGGCTTAGTTAGTTACATCGAATTGAACAAGGGAATAACACCGAAAGACCTTGAAAAACCAATGCGACACTTGATAAAAGAAAATGCTCCTCAGCAAATAAGCGACAATTTAACACCTTACCTGGTGCCCTTAAAATCGTATTACCTGGATACCAATAATGGAATAGTAAGGAAAATGATTAATACTGTATCTTTTATCGCTCTTTTTATTCTCCTTATGGCCATTGTTAATTTTATAAATATTTGCGTTGGCCGGTCTCCTGGCCGAATGAAGGAGATGGGCATCCGCAAGGTTTTAGGTGGATTGAAAAAACAGCTTATTTGGCAGTTCCTGATAGAATCGACACTCATGGTTATGCTGTCTACAATAATAGCCCTCGTAATTTACCTGGTTGCAAGGCCTTGGTTCAGCGATATTTTAGGTAAAGAAATTGCCGGCCTTTTTTCCTTCCCTCCTTATTTCTTATTTATTCCAATTTTATTTGCTCTTTTTATTGGCTTATTGGCCGGCTTTTATCCCGCATTGGTACTATCTGCTTTAAAATCGGTCGATTCATTAAAGGGCAAACTCAGTTCGGTAAAAGAAAGCGTTTTGTTTCGTAAAACATTAGTCGCTTTCCAGTTTGGTACAGCCGCTGTTGTTTTCATTGGGGCTATCATCGTTTCGCAGCAGGTTGATTTCTTTTTCAGCAAGGATATCGGGTTTGACAAAGATTATGTGGTTTATGCACAGTTACCAAGAGATTGGTCTCAAAAAGGAGTGCAAAAGATGGAAACCATCAGGTACCAGTTATCCCAAATGCCCGAGGTTAGCAGTATATCGTTGTCTTATGAAATACCAGATCAAAATAAAGGCGGTGCAACGCCGATTTATAAGCAGGGTACTAACCCAAAAAGAGCCGTGGTTGCCCAGGGTCTTGCAGCTGATAATCAATACGCCACTACTTATAATATCCCGCTAAAAGCGGGAGCATTTTTTTCGGCCGCGTATACTCCGGGCGATTCAACAAAAATCGTAGTTAACGAAACAGCGATAAAAGCATTGGGTTGGAATGATCCTAAAGATGCCATCGGCCAGTCAGTAATTATACCCTTTATAAATGCTCCATGCACAATTTGCGGGGTTACGAGCAACTTTCATTTCGGTTCGATGCAAAGCCATATTGAACCAATCGTATTTTTGAATGTAAATTTCACAACCTCATACCGCTACTTTTCTATTAAGCTGAAGCCCAATAATGTTCAAAAAAGCATCGCATCCCTACAGCGAAAATGGAACCAGTTATTGCCAGGCGCCCCGTTCGAATACCATTTTATGGACGATGCGCTAAAACAGTTGTACACTACAGAAATACAATTAAAAAAGGCGGCCTTTATGGCTACTGTGTTGGCTATAATAATAGTTATGCTCGGCGTTTTGGGGTTAATATCGCTTAGCGTTCAAAAAAGAACAAAAGAAATTGGTATCAGGAAAGTGCTTGGGTCGTCGGTACCTGGTATCATCAATCTCTTTATAAAAGAGTTTTTAGCGGTGGTTGCCGTTGCCGGGGTAACTGCATGTCCCCTTGCCTATCTGATGATGCAAAAATGGCTGAATGGATATGCGTATCGTGTGACAATCACCAGCTATCCATTTATTTTATCAATAATGCTGTTAACATTTATAACAGCATTATTGATAACTATACAAACTATTAAAGCAGCGCTAAATAACCCAATTAAAAGTTTAAGGACAGAATAGCGCAAGAGGCTTATCCTCCCGCCTGCGTAGGGTCATTAACAGTACCGGTAAACAAAATAAGGCCGCTGCTCACTTCCCGTATCACAAACATAAATGGCCTGTTTATTGGCGGTATGGGAGCGCGAGCAGTTGTTGCCATAGCTACCGTTGATACCGCTGCGGCAGTGGTACCGTTTTCGTCGGTTTCAACATATGCATTATGTGTTACCCGGCTTATCGCAAGCGGAGCGGTCGGATTAATCAATGAAAAATTCGCACTACTGGAAAACGCATTCCCTAAACCCAGATCAATCAAAGCATTGTTTAACAAAACGCCATAACTGAACTTAAATTTGGGTAAAGTTAGGGTCGCTTTGTCAGGTTTTAAACCGCTCATCCATGTTTGCCATTGGTCCGACGTTAGCCCGGTCACCATTTGACTCAATGAACTACTATAAGCAGGCAGTGCGATAACCATACTGTACTTATCGTTTGAATAAGGCAATTCAAAAACACTTACATTGCTATCGTAATAGGCACTAAAATTCACCTCACCTGTCATAAAGCTAGTTTGAACCTGGCTATTATCCGTGCGGTAAAATGGCATTGAGAAGGTAGCCTTCGGATCAAATTTTTCCTTCCAGGTGCTTTTAAAATAAATAGCATTTATTAAGTACATTATAGCGTCCGGGGGTATTTTACTTATCACAGAAGGTATTTTTCCGTTCGTATTGTCGCTTACCCAATTGTTTATGGTATTTATAGATGCGGGATTACTAAAATCGAGCGCCTGAATTTTAGCATGGAAGTAAGTATTGCTGGTTTGTAAAAATTGAGGTAATACACTAAAATCCTGCTTGTACCAAATGGAGTTGGCAATACTAAGTTTTGTATTAGGATCAAGCTGCGGCAAATTTGTTATCAGGTTATTGTAATAATCATTTACCTGTGTTTGCGTAAGACCCGCAAAATTCAATGTATTTTGGAAGGCTGTCAGCGTTTGTCCGCTGGCACCATTACTTGTCATACCAAGCGCAAAACTCACACTTAAAGGCGAAACAAAAAGGTTGACGTGGTTTATGTTCGTACTATCCAGGTTTTTGAACAGCTTTATGGTAAAAGAATTATCTGCCGTTACTTTTAGCTGATCCAGGGGAGTAAGCACAAGGTTTTTTCCTCTGTTGGGATTAACCTTCTCTCCTTTTTTGCAGGAAGCGAGGCCAATAGTTACAAGTGATAGCAGTAGCAGAGTTTTGTAAATGAGTTTCATAAGATCTATGATTTAAATATCCAGGTTTATTATCCATTACGGCTTGTTTTTATTAAATGATACAAAGGCTATTACAAATTTGTTGTGGCTTTGAATGAATTAGCCCGCGACAGCTTCTATCAATATTTTTACACTAAATTTAATCTGATTTATAATATTACCACGATATTGATTAACTAATCAATAAACCCTTTAAAATGAGAAGAAATTACCTTTTACCTATCGTTTTATCCTTGTTGTGTCCCTTTGTTTTATTTGCACAAACCGGCAAAGTCTACGATAACCTTGCTTTGCCCAGCAAAATCCTAAAAATGGACCGTAAATATGCTGTTTACTTGCCACCCGGTTATGAAACTTCAGACAGAAGTTATCCTGTGTTATACCTGTTGCATGGCAGCGGTGACGACCAAACCGGTTGGGTGCAGTTTGGAGAAGTACTAAACATAACAGACAAAGCCATTGCTGAAGGCATTGCCACTCCAATGATTATAATTATGCCCGATGGCAATACAGGCCGCAGGGGTTATTTTAATGATATCAAAGGCGACTGGAATTACGAGGACTTCTTCTTCAAGGAATTAGTCCCCTACGTTGAAAAAAAATACCGGATAAAAGGCGAAAAACATTTCCGCGCAATTGCCGGCTTATCCATGGGTGGCGGCGGAACGTTTATGTATGCGCTGCATCATCCCGAAATGTTTTCATCCGCCTGCCCTTTAAGCGCGGCGGTTGGCCCTTTAAGTTTAGACGATGCAAAGAAGGCCTACACCAGGAATAATCCAAATTTAGCCGACTCAGTTATTGCGAGCTACTACAACCAGCACAGCGCCCTCGCATTAATAAACAATATGCCGGATGATCAAAAGAAAGCAGTACGCTGGTATATAGATGACGGCGACGATGACTTTTTGTACGAAGGGAATTGCCTTGTACATATAGCTATGCGAAAAAAAGAAATTCCGCATGAGTTCCGCATACGTGATGGCGCCCACACCTGGACTTACTGGCGCGCTTCGTTACCCAATGTCCTTGAATTTGTGTCACAGGCTTTTCACCAGTATTGACCGTTGATTTGCCGATTTTTGTCTGGATCATGATTATCAGGATTTTTCGCGAATTATTTATTTTTGATGGAGTTCATAATGCCGGGTAACTTATTTACCAAATCATTTAATTAATACTTAATTTTAGCAGGCCTAATTAAATAGCGTTGAATGGAAATAAAAAATCAAGGGGACGAAAAGGGTGGCAATTTTTTTTTAGAGGACAATAACCAGCAGATTGGTTTGATGCATTACCTTTTTGCCGGACCACGTAAAATGATCATCGTTCATACGGAGGTTGACGAAGCTTATGAAGGGCAGGGTTTAGGGATGCAGCTGGTTAAAGCCGGCGTTGAATATGCAAGGGAGCACCAAATGAAAATTTTACCCCGTTGTCCATTCGCCAAAAAGATATTTGAAATCACGCCGGCATTTGCTGATGTTTTGATTTAATAAAAATTTAAGTTTTACCTGATGGAATATTTACTAAGTAACCCAATAACCGCCCACATAGGGGCAGAGAAATATAAATGTATCGTTGAGTGGCGAAACGGAAAGTTTATAGCAGATGAATCAGAAAAAGTGGGCGGGCAAGATAAGGGCCCTGATCCATATACTTTACTGTTGTCTTCTGTCGCAACATGTACGCTTGCAACCCTCCGCATGTATATCGATCGTAAAGGATGGGACGTTCCAAACATCGCGGTTGCGGTAAATATGTACAATGAAACAAAAGACGAAAAAAAAGTCACGGTTATCGACCGTGATCTGAATTTTATAACGCCCATAACCACTGAACAGCGCGAGCGGCTGATTCAAATTGCAAGAGTGTGTCCGATATCAAAAATACTCGAAGGCGATATACATATGCGCACCTTTGCCTATAGTGACAACCCCGACGAAAAACAGCACAGTTATACCCACGATGACGTTACTGTAGTATGGAAGCCTGAACTTTGCAAGCACGCTGCCCGGTGTGCCACCCAATTACCGCAGGTTTTTAATCCTGCAGCAAAACCCTGGGTAAATATGGACGGAGCTACCACCCAGGAAATAAAAGAGCAGGTTGCAAAGTGCCCGACGGGCGCTCTCAGCATTGCAAAATAATCAGTTAAAAAAGATGCTTGTTCTGTTTGAGATTCAGCTTCCTAAAATTGGTTGAATCCAAAAAAACAAGCACAAAAAAATGGGTAGCTCCCTGCCACCCACATTATTCTTTCTTAACTAAATATAACCCTATAATTATTTTGCAGCTCTTTTTGGCGCAAAATAAACTGGAAGTATGATAATAGCAATTAAAGCAACAACTTCTAATACAACTGACATGTCTTTGAGTTTTTTAAATTAATTATTAAACGATTAACGGTTTCGAAAAACAATTACCGATCTTTTAAGCGTACCCAAATGTCTAAATTCAGGTAGCGGATTTTCAGAACAGTCTTCATCCTTCTATACGGTCTCCGGCTAAAAACATGCCATATTATTTGGGGCTTAAAATCGCAGTTTCAGGATTCTATCAAAAATCAAAATATTCGCGAAAACAAAAGATATTTTCAAATTTTACGGCCATTTTCGGTAGGAAAACAAAAAAATAAGACCCTATCAGGTAAAAAAAGAGTCATAAAAAAAAATATTTAGAATAAATATTGTGAAAAAGTGATTTAAGCGCTTAAAACTATACAAATCAAAAAAATCAAAAAATGGTATTTTGATTCTTCAATTTGCAATCCCAAAATTGTACGATATGGGGCCGGTTAAAAAAATAAAATCCATTTTAATTGCAAAAACATTTAAGGTTAGCATCAAAAATAAAAAATTGCCAATTTGTCAGCCAACATGACAAACGCCTATTTCATGACAAAAAAGCATAAAAAACCGCCTCTAAAAATACTGCCAAAATGACAAAGGTAGTGAAAAGGTCATTTTTCATCTTAAAATAGGGTATGCCAATTGTTTCGAGCTGAATTAATTATACAATCAGGTGGCACCACACGGAGTTATGTTGACAAAACTGAGCAGATAAGATTTTGCTATTTCTTCCATTATATCCTGGCTAATAAAAGCTTTTATCATTTCGATAAAAACTTAGTTACAACTACTTAACTACTTAAAACCGTTCGATAAACTTTTATTGTATTTACTTTTTAAATAAAGTAAGTTTATCGTTGATTAACTTGCACTGATTATTTATTTGAACTAACTGAGGCTATACAATGAAGAAAATCTGCTTATTACTGATAACCTGCTACAGTCTTTCTCTCCATGCTCAAAAACAGGATTATCCAATACAACCCGTTCCGTTTACCAGCGTGAAACTTACCGACCAATTCTGGACTTCTAAAATAGAAACAAACAGAACTGCCACCATCCCGGCGTCGTTTGCGCGATGTGAAAGTACCGGCCGGGTTAAAAACTTTGTGATGGCTGCTGAACATACAGGAAAATTTTGTACCACCTACCCTTTTGACGACACTGATATCTACAAAACTATTGAAGGCGCATCCTATTCTTTGGCCGTTCATCCCGATCCAAAACTCTCTGCTTATATTGATTCGTTGATTACAATAATCGGCAACGCGCAGGAGCCCGATGGTTACTTGTATACGGCCCGGAGTATTGATCCTTTACACCCCCACTCATGGGCAGGTGCCGAACGTTGGGTAAATGAACAAAAAAGCAGTCACGAGCTTTACAATTGCGGTCATATGTACGAGGCCGCTGCAGCTCATTATATGGCAACCGGTAAACGCAACTTTTTAAATATCGCTATAAAAAACGCCGATTTATTAGTTCAAACTTTTGGCCCTGATAAAAAGCATGTAGCTCCCGGTCATGAGATTGTTGAAATGGGCCTGGTGAGATTATACCGTATCACCGGCAAAAAAGACTACCTGGCACTTGCCAAATTCTTTATCGATCAGCGCGGAATAAAATCGTACAATAAAAAAAGCCAGAACGTTTATGAGAATGGTGTTTATTTCCAGGATAATAAACCGGTTATCGATCAGGACGAAGCCGAGGGGCATGCCGTCCGGGCAATGTATCTGTATTCGGGCATGGCCGATGTTGCCGCCCTTACCGGGGATACTGCCTACTTAAAAGCCATCGATAAAATATGGAACAATATGGTTGGCAAAAAAATGTATGTGCAAGGCAGCATTGGCGCCGTTGGGGATGGAGAACGTTTTGGCGACAACTATGAGTTACCGAACGCTACGGCTTATAATGAAACTTGCGCGGCTATAGGCAGCGTTTTCTGGAATCAACGGATGTTTTTGCTGCATGGCGATTCGAAATATATTGATGTGATGGAAAAAACCCTGTATAACGGTCTGATATCGGGTGTTGGCTTAGATGGCAAATCATTCTTTTATACCAATGCCATGCAAATTAGCAATAGTTTTTCGCAGCCCGACCTTGAAAGGGAGCGCTCCGGCTGGTTCACCTGCTCGTGCTGCCCGACTAACGTAGTGCGCCTGCTTCCATCCATTCCAGGTTATATTTATGCCCAAAATGATAAAGATGTTTATGTGAATCTTTTTATCAGCGGAACGGGAAATTTGATGGTAAATAATAAATCCGTAAAGATCACGCAGCGAAATAACTATCCATGGGAAGGTGCGCTGGCTTTTACCATCGATCCTACAACTTCAATGGATATGAACCTGAAAATCCGGATACCGGGGTGGGCGCAAGATCAGGCTATACCATCTGATTTATATTCCTATGAAAAATCAACAGCTGAAAAAATCGAAATAAAGGTTAATGGTAAATCTGTTGATTACCAAATGAAAAAAGGATATGCTGTGATCAGCAGAAAATGGAAAAAGAACGATAAAGTGGAGCTAAACCTGCCAATGAATGTACGCAGAGTTGTTGCCAGCGAAAATGTAAAGGACGACAACGGAAAAGTTGCTCTTCAGTGCGGTCCGATTATTTATTGCGCAGAATGGAAAGATAATGATGGTAAGGCCTGCAATATCATTGTTACGAAAGGCACTACTTTTACAAAAAGTTATGATCCATCTTTGTTAAATGGTGTGATGCTTTTGAAAGCAGATGTAAAGACGGTAAACGTTAACGAAACAACACAAACCATTACCACAGAAAACAAAACTATGACAGCAATACCTTATTACTCATGGGCAAATCGCGGCAAGGGTGAAATGACAGTATGGTTCCCTGAACAGGTAAAGGATATTGAACTTTTAACCAGGTGAACCTAAATTATTTAAATGAAGAAAATATTCACGATGACTGCCCTGGCCATGGCCATTTTTTTGAAAACTACTGCACAGGAGATTTCTTTAGAAAAAGGATGGAAATTTAAAACCGGCGACTCTGCTCAATGGTCGTCAGCTGTTTATAACGATCAAAATTGGAAGCCTATCAGCATATCTCAGAGTTGGGAAGCGCAGGGATACCCCGATTATAATGGCTTTGGCTGGTATAGGTTACATTTTGCGATGCCATCATCCCTAAAAGAAAAATCGTACCTGAAAGATAGTTTGCGCATCGATTTGGGAATTATCGACGATAACGATGAGGTTTATCTTAACGGCAAAATAATTGGTAAATATGGAGGTAAAGGTGGCGATATTAAAAGTTCAAAGTATGGCCCCCGTACATACGTAATATCGGCAACCAATCCTGCTATCTTGTGGGACAGGGAAAATGTGTTGGCTATTCGCATTTTTGATACAGGCGGTGACGGTGGTATTTATGGCGATAGCCATAAAATTGTTATGGCCGACCTGATGGATAATGTAGTTTTCAATACCGATGCCGGTTTTAGCTTTGGCGATAAAAGTGACTTAACCAAATCAGTTAAATTAATAAGTACAAGCAATTACCTGTATAAAGGAAAGCTGGCCTTTTCGGTTACCGATCCTGAAAACAACAATGTTATTTACGAGAAAACAAATGACGCCAGCTTTACTGTCGGGAAGCCGTTTACCTACACCTTTAATATAGCCAGACTCGACAAAAAATCATACCTGCTTAGCTACACTTTTACTGAGGAGAAATCGGGGAAATCAAAAAGCAAAACTGAAAACACACCTTATATACTAACCCCTTACGCAAATCATAAACCAAGAATAAACGGGGCCGATGTCTTTGGTGCACGACCCGCCAATCCATTTCTGTACTTGATACCGGCCACCGGCAAAAAGCCACTTATTTATGAGGTATCAGGTTTGCCTGATGGCTTAAAACTCGACTCGAACACTGGCATTATAACAGGTGTAGTTAATCAAAAAGGCGACTACCCGGTGGTTTTTACTGTACATAACGGCGAGGGAAGGGCTACTAAAAAATTCACCATAAAAATTGGCGACCAAATTGGCCTTACACCCGCCCTGGGATGGAACAGCTGGAATGCATGGGGCCTTAGTGTAAACGATAAAAAGGTACGTACATCAGCCAAAACAATGGCCGATAAATTAAGCGCCCACGGCTGGGGCTACATCAATATTGATGACGGTTGGGAAGCGTCGCAGCGCTCATCTAACGGGGAAATTATCCCAAATGAAAAATTCCCGGATATGAAAGGACTTGCAGATTATGTTCATAGTCTGGGCCTTCGCATGGGTATTTACTCATCTCCCGGTCCAAAAACCTGCGGCGGTTATTTAGGTAGCTGGCAACATGAGGACCAGGACGCCAAAACCTACGGCAACTGGGGCATCGATTATTTAAAATACGACTGGTGTTCGTATTCGGAAGTTACAAACAACCCGCCTTCGCTCGAGGATTTGAAGAAACCATATACTGTGATGAGAGCCTCTTTGAATAAGATACCGCGCGATATTATGTTTAGTTTTTGTCAGTATGGGATGGGTGATGTTTGGAAATGGGGAGCAGAAGTTGGCGGCAACAGTTGGCGGTCGACCGGCGACATAGTAGATACCTGGAAAAGCATGTCGACTATAGGTTTTAATCAAATAGCTGATGGCCCGTACGCACAGCCCGGCCATTTTAATGACCCGGACATGCTGGTGGTTGGGAAAGTGGGCTGGGGCGATAACCAACGTAACAGTCGCCTCACGCCTGATGAACAGTATACCCACATTAGCTTGTGGAGTTTGTTATCGGCGCCGTTGTTGATTGGTTGCGATATGGGGAGGTTTGATGAGTTTACCATTAACCTGTTGATAAACGATGAAGTAATAGCTATTGACCAGGATGCTTTGGGTAAGGCGGCGCATCGGGCAATAAAAACAGATGATTACCAGGTTTGGATCAAAGATCTTGAAGATGGTAACAAGGCTGTGGGAATATTTAATACATCCGACAAATATCAAACTATCAACTTAAATTTGAACGAAAATGACCTGAAAGGATACAGTAAATTACGTGACGTGTGGCAACAAAAATATGTAATTGCAATTGGGGCTAATTTTAAAACTAAAGTAGCGCCACACGGTGTGGTACTGGTGAAATTGAGTAAGTAAAAGATTAGTTAATATCGAACATCGAATCCCGAATTTCGAACACTGCAATTTACTTCATCATTCAGTATTCCTTGTTCGGTGTTCGATATTGAATATAGATTTCATAAACAAAACAGGATAATATGAGTATAGTATGGAAAGGGGTTTTCCCGGCGGTAACAACCAAATTTAATGACAATGATGAGCTAGATTTTGAGGCGTTCGACAAAAACATCGAAGCACAAATTGAGGCCGGTGCTAGGGGGATTATTATAGGTGGATCTTTGGGTGAGGCGAGTGTTTTAACTGATCACGAAAAAATAGAACTGTTAAAGCATACTGTAAAAGTTGTAAACAAAAGAGCTTATGTAATATTAAATATTGCGGAGCAAACAACCAAGTCGGCGTTGATGTGTGCATTAAACGCGTCGAAATTTGGTGCAGATGGTTTAATGATGCTGCCGCCAATGCGTTATAAAGCTGATGACGCCGAAACTGTACAATATTTTGCCACAATAGCTAAAAGCACCACCCTGCCAATCATGATCTACAATAACCCATACGATTATAAGATTGAAGTGACGCTGGACATGTTTGAAGAATTATCAAAATACGACAATATTCAAGCGGTTAAGGAGTCGACACGTGATGTAAGTAATGTAACACGGATGATAAATCGATTTGGTAGCAGGTACAAGATATTATGCGGCGTTGATACTTTGGCGCTGGAAAGCTTGTTTATGGGTGCTGATGGTTGGGTTGCAGGACTAGTTGACGCTTTCCCGAGAGAGACCGTGGCAATATTTAACCTTGCCAAGCAGAGCCGCCACCAGGAAGCACTGGATATTTATCGCTGGTTTTTGCCTGTACTCGAACTGGATATTCATCCAAAGCTTGTTCAGTATATAAAACTGGCTGAAACTGCCACTGGTTTAGGTACCGAAAATGTAAGACAGCCGCGTCTACCGGTCGCAGGCGAAGAACGGAAAAGAATTTTAACAATTATTAATAATGCAATTGCCAACCGCCCCGAACTACCCGCTGGCAGCTGGGGTATTGAAGCCGAAGTGGATGTGACTGGGGTTAGTTAGATAAAAGCACAACCAAAATGTCAATTTGGACGGAGGACGTGGAGAAATGGCATCAAAATCAAATAACATTATGGAAACAAGAAATTTAATAGGCTATAGCTATCTGCCCGAAACCGGCAAAAAATTTAAAGCTGTAGACCCGTCTTTGGGCGTTGATTTGCCTGGCGAATTTTATGCAGCCAGCCTTGCTGAAGCAGACGCGGCTTTACACCTTGCGGATAAAGCATTTACCGAATATCGAAATATCGATAAAAATAAAAAAGCTGCATTTTTACGCAGCACAGCCGACGAGATCACAGCAATCGGCGATGAGTTGATTGAGCGCGCTATGAAAGAAAGCGGATTACCCGCTCAGCGCTTACAGGGCGAACGCGCACGTACAACCAACCAGCTTCATATGTTCGCTGATTTGCTGGAAGAAGGTTCGTGGGTTGAGGCGATAATAGACACAGCGATTCCCGACCGTAAGCCTTTGCCAAGGATCGATATCCGCAAAATGATGGTGCCCTTGGGCCCGGCGGTAGTATTTGGGGCAAGCAACTTCCCAATGGCGTTTTCGGTTGCAGGTGGCGATACCGCCGCCGCGCTGGCAGCCGGTTGTCCGGTTGTGGTTAAGGCACACCCCGCCCATCCCGGTACCAGTGCGCTGGTTGCGGCAGCAATAAAAAAGGCCGCTGAAAAGCATAACATGCCCGAGGGTGTATTTTCCATTTTATATGACGACGGATATGCTATTGGCGAAGCCCTGGTAAAACATCCTAAAACAAAAATCGTGACGTTTACCGGGTCGCTTAAAGGCGGCATGGCTTTAGTAAAAATGGCGCGTGAGCGCGATGAACCCATCCCGGTTTTTGCCGAAATGGGCAGTACAAATCCTATAGTAATACTACCCAAAGCTTTAGAAAACAAAGCTGAAGATCTGGCAAAATTATGCGGGTCTATCACCACTAATGCCGGTCAGTTTTGTACAAAGCCTGGATTGTTGCTGGCTATAAAATCACAGGCGTTGGAAAAATTTAAACAGGCCCTGGGTAGCGCAATAGCGGAAGTAAATTCTGCAACTATGCTAACCCCGGGTATTTGCACAAATTTTGAAAAGTTAAAAAAAGAAAGGCTTGCTGAAAAGGAAGTTTCTATCATCGGGCAATCCGGCAAGCTAAATACTGAAAATGTAAACCAGGGCTTGGCGATTGTAACAGAAATAACTGCTTCGGCATTTTTGGCTGATGAGAAATACAAGGAGGAAGTTTTTGGGCCTTATTCTATGCTAGTGATTGCCGAGGATGCAGCTCAACTCGAAAAGGTCGTTGACTCTTTACATGGACAACTAACTGCATCCATTATGGCCGAAAGTGAAGAACTGCCAAAATACAGATCAATAATTAATAAGCTGACAAATTTGGCAGGCAGGGTTATTTTAAATGGTCCACCAACAGGAGTTGAGGTAGGCAATGCCATTCAACATGGGGGCCCGTTCCCTGCAACTTCCGACAGCCGTTTTACATCGGTTGGTACGTCGTCTATTAAGCGTTTTGTAAGGCCGGTTTGCTGGCAAAACTGGAACGAGGATTTATTGCCGGATGAATTGAAAACCGAAAATCCTTTAAATATCTGGCGTTTAGTAAATAACCAATGGACGAAGGAATAAATGTAGAAGACGCCCCGAACAGTCGGGGCGTTTCTGTATAATTAAATTTGTTTTTATTCCCGTTTTTCAATACTTGCGAGCAGACGCAAAGTATTGTATTTACATTTCTTCCTCTTCCTGCATTACATTCCCAACCTGTTTAAAATTACTTTTCACAAAGTGGCACCAGTCACACTCTTTCTTCCCGCAGCCAGTGTTAAAATCGTGTGCCATTATTTTTTGATAGACTGATTTTATTTGTTCCGTTACCTCGAGCGTATCGTCCGGTGTTATTACAATTTTTTCTTTATGGTATTCTTCATCGTTTACCGGTTCGACAAATTCAAATAAGGTGCTCACAACCTCCCAATCGATGGTACGATCGTTATCTATCAGAATTTTATAGAAAACCGCTTGCCGCCAGTAGTCGCCACCATTCGGTTCTTCATTAGTTGGCCTTTGTAATTTGTTTTTAGCATTTTTAAACTTACCGGTTTTGTAATCGACAACCGTAGCTTGCTTGCCTACAAATTCTACTTTATCCAGATTGCCTTTTATTGGCACACCTTCAACCTCCACATTCTTTATGCTGCGTTCCGTTACAGCTATTTTATTCCAGATATTTATATTTTGGTTGTAATAGGCAGGCAATATTTTTTCACCATATTCCATTCTCCGTTTAAAATCCTCTTTTGTAAACGAATCCTTATTCCGGTACATATACCAACGGAACTCTTTCATAAAATCGTCTGTCAGTGGGAACTCATTGCCATCGTCTTTCAGGCCTTTGAATACTTTATTTAGGGCCCAGTGTACCGCTTGACCAAATGTAGCTGCCGGACTTTTACCCGACGGCACCCTTATCAAACACTGAAAATAAAACCTAAGCGGGCAATCCAGATAATTACTTAAATGCGTTACCGACAGGGTGTAATTTTGCAACAGCAGGTCGATATAGTTTTTATCCAACAATTCAACTTTAGGCTGATCTGTTTCTGTAAACTGAATGGCCGCAAACTCTATCATATCTTCCTCACTTACCTTTGGATATAGAATTTGCAAATGCGAATCCGCTAATATTTCGCCTACAAACTGCGATGCTTCCTGGTCTTTCCCGCCTTTGTCTTTTCCTGGATAAGAGATGGACAAGCATTGTTTTGCTCTTGTGATGGCAACATAAAACAAACGCCGCGACTCCTCCTTTTGAGCAATGTCGTCATCTGCGCCCTGGGTTAACGTATCCGGATAGCTAAACCCATAATTACGCCCCTTGCCGTCCCATATCTTTTTTGTGCAGCCTATAAGGAACACATGTTCAAACTCCAGGCCTTTCGACCCATGGGCAGTTAAGAAATTTACCCCGTTCTCCGAAAATATAACCTGGTTTAACGAAAGCCTGATCTTATTATCCATCATCAATTTAATGGTAGCTACAAAACCTGCTAGTGTAATTTCAGGATTCTTATGGCTTTCATCTTTTAAAAAATCAAAGAAATTGGTGAGCACTTGCATATGCCAGCCTTTGTCAGGTTGCTCCATAATATATTTCAAAATACCCATTTTGGCAATCACCTGCTCAAAAAGCTGTTGTAAAGTATTGCTGGCCGAGTATGTGAGCAGGTATTCAATATCACTCATCAAATACTTCATCCCCAGGTTTTGCTGCTGGTCAAACAAGTCTGGCTGGGCGGGTGCGCGCATCTCGCTGATGTAATTCCGCAAGGACGTTTTGGGTTGATTGTTGCTGTAGGTAGCAAAGTTTTCTTTTGCGACCGCAACACTTGCCTTGGCTATTTCAATTGGCGGGATATTGAAAAAGTCATAGTGCATAATTTCGAACAATAGTTCATCACCGCTGTATGGTGAATCCATCTCCATTGCAAGATAACGCAGTATATTGATGATCTTTTCGCCAAAGGGAAGGGTAAAAATATCGATCTTCCGCTTAATGTTCACCGCGACTTTTTGTTTATCCAGGTAATGGACCAATTCTTCTACCTGGCTGTGATTGCGATAAATCACCGCGATCTCTCCCGGTTCAACACCCTTTTTCAACAGTTTCTGTATTTGTGTGGCGATGCTCACCAATTCCTTACCGGGATTTGCGTACTCGCTGATCACGGGCTCAATCACCAGATCATTAAAGCGGGGATGTGCAGATTGTAAATTTTTATCCAGGTTCAGCTGTGTGGTTAAACGCTCCTGGTTATTACTGATCAGCGCTCTTGATATATCAAGTATATGCTGGTTAGAGCGGTAGTTATGTTTTAGTACAACGGTCTTCAACGTACTTGAATAATCATTGGCAAAATCAAGGATGTTTTTCATGTTGGCTCCCTGGAATTTAAAGATCGACTGATCATCATCACCCACTACAAATACGTTAGGCGTATCCCAATAATTCAGCATAAACTTTAACAACTCATTTTGCGAACCACTGGTATCCTGAAACTCATCCACCAAAATATACTGAAAACGCTCCTGGTAACGGCGCAGCAGGTCTTCATTTTCGATGAAAGCTTTAAGCACCCATTGGATCATGTCGTCATAATCGTACCGGCCCCGGGCTTTCATTTTTTTATCGAAATTTCGGTATTCAGCCACTGCAGCCAGCAACTTTTTCATCATCTCGTGAACTTTGTCGATATCCTTTTGCTTAAGGTCTCCTATCTTAATACCGGCTTTGGGATTCGCCCGTTTGTAAATATACTTCTCGCGGTTGGGCAGGTCATCCAGGTATTCTTTTACAGCATTTTCCATGGCGGCCTCATCCCAGCTTTCTTTTTTCATGTCCGAAAAAAGCGATTTCAAATGTGGTGCGTCGTAATAAATATCGCCGGTAAAGCGCTTCAGTAAATGATCATTCGGGAACTCATCAACCAATTCCTGAAAAAATAATGCCGATTCCAAGTCTGATAAAGCCTCCAGGTTCAGCTTGCCAAAATAATCCAGATTTTCCTGTATAATCTCATTACAAAAGGCATGAAAGGTGTAAATATTAACTCTGTATGCCTCTGGGCCTATAAATTCAAACAGGCGTTTGCGCATGGCAACCGCTCCGGCATCAGTATAGGTTAGGCATAATATTTCGTGCGCATTGGCGTCTGTATCGGTTAGTATTTTGCCGATGCGAGCTGCAAGTATCTGTGTTTTCCCGGTGCCTGGTCCGGCAATCACCAAAACAGGGCCATCCATTTTATTAACGGCGGCCAATTGTTCAGGGTTAAGCTGGGCAAGAGCTTGCTGGAATTTTTCGTTGTATTTATTAGGGGTGGGGTGCATATGTAAATTTACTACAGTTTACAGAACTGTCTGTATAAATAATTTAAATTTTCTGCGACGGCTCCTGCCCAATTCCCCTTTTCGAATTATTAACCAATTTATCCTTATTTTTATCAATAAAATAACGTCTTTTGTAAGTTAAATAATTCTATTAATGTCAATGCAGGTCCCGGCCGGAAATTTGTTAAGTAATATAAATTATCCATCTGATTTAAAACAACTTAAGGTTGAAGAACTTAAACAAGTTTGCGACGAACTACGCCAGTATATTATTGATGTGGTATCTGTAAACGGCGGACATTTCGCCGCCAGCCTGGGTGTAGTTGAGTTAACTGTTGCCTTACAATATGTTTTGAACACCCCTTACGACCAGCTTGTATGGGATGTGGGGCACCAGGCTTACGGCCATAAAATACTCACCGGCCGCCGCGATGTTTTTCACACGAACCGCGTGTACAAGGGGATGAGCGGTTTCCCGAAACGCTCTGAAAGCATATATGACACGTTTGGCGTCGGGCATTCTTCAACCTCAATTTCTGCCGCATTGGGTATGGCCGTCGCTTCACAATATAAAGGCGAAACCGATAGGCAACATGTTGCCGTAATCGGCGATGGAGCCATGACTGCAGGTATATCCTTTGAAGCGCTGAATCATGCAGGTATCGAAAACTCAAACCTGCTAGTGATCCTCAATGACAATAACATGTCCATTGATCCCAATGTAGGCGCGCTAAAGGAATATTTAACAGATATCACCACTTCAAAACCGTACAATCGCTTCAGGGACGATATTGCGCATATCCTTGCAAAATTATCTGCAATCGGTCCTGATGCTTATAAAATAGCCCAAAAAATAGAAAAAAGCATTAAAGGTACACTGCTTAAAAGAAGTAACTTTTTTGAGGCGCTTAAATTCAGGTATTTTGGTCCGATTGATGGGCACGATGTGGAGCATTTAGTGCGTGTATTACGTGATTTACGGGATATACCCGGGCCAAAACTGCTGCATTGCATCACAGTAAAAGGCAAAGGCTATGTATTAGCTGAAAAAGATCAAACCAAATGGCATGCACCCGGATTATTTGATAAAATAACCGGTGAGATTAAGAAAGCCAAACCAGATAAACCGCAACCTCCAAAATACCAGGACGTATTTGGACAAACAATTATTGAGCTGGCCGAACAGAACCCTAAAATTATGGGTATCACGCCTGCAATGCCGTCGGGATGTTCACTAAACCTGATGATGAAAGCCATGCCAAACCGCGCTTTCGACGTAGGTATTGCCGAGCAGCATGCAGTGACATTTTCGGCAGGGTTAGCTACGCAGGGATTAATTCCTTTTTGCAATATATACTCCAGTTTTATGCAAAGGGCCTATGACCAGGTTATACACGACGTGGCGATACAAAACCTCAATGTGATATTTTGCCTGGACAGGGCTGGTATTGCCGGAGCGGACGGACCAACACATCACGGAGCTTATGATCTTGCGTTTATGCGCTGCATACCTAATATGACGGTATCGGCACCAATGAATGAAGAAGAATTACGTAACCTGATGTTCACCGCGCAGCAAGATGATATGGGCCCGTTTGTAATAAGATACCCGCGAGGCTCCGGCGTTATGGTTGATTGGAAGCGTCCGTTAAAGGCGATAAAAGTTGGCAAAGGCCGTAAAATATGTGATGGGGAGGAAGTCGCAATTTTGTCTATCGGTCATATCGGTAACGAGGTTGTGAAAGCTGTGGCTGAATTGAATGCGGAAGGTTATTATCCGGCGCATTATGATTTGCGATTTGTAAAACCATTGGACGAAGCTTTATTGCACGAGGTGTTCAAAAAGTTTAACAAGGTGATTACCGTTGAAGATGGCTGCCTTGAAGGGGGTATGGGAAGTGCCGTGTTGGAGTTTATGGCCGATAATAATTACGGCGCCCAGGTTGTTCGCTTAGGCATACCTGACCTTGTAGTAGAACATGGCGAACAACCGGAGCTTTGGGCGGAATGCGGTTACGATGCCAAAAGCATTGCGGCACAAGTAAAAAATTTAGATATAAAACAGAATAAGCATATTATTGCTTCATGAGTGGTTGAATGGTGAGTTGTTAGTTGAAAATAGTTATTCTATCAGGCAAGCTACTATTCACCACTCACAATTCACTACTCACCAATTCTCAGTGCGTTTGAAAGCTCGCAAGGTCACTATACAGTTGACGGAACGAGCTACGGAGACCAATAGTAAGCATCGGAGTTTTATCGTCAAACTGGCTATTCTTTTCTTCTCTGAAAATGCCTCCAAGTTCAACTCTTAAATTATATTTCGGATTAATTAGAAACGCAACCTTTCCTTCAAAATAGGCCAGATTTGTCGTTAATCCTTGTCCGGTATAATTGTCATACACCCTGGCCGGATTTATATAGATGTTGAAAATATTCTTGCCATAATTCAGGCCATTAACATTCAGCCCGTATCGCCCAAAATCAGCCTCGCCGCTAAAATCAAAACGTTTATAAGTATAGTTTAACAGGCCAACCAGTTCTCTGAAATTGGCACCCCAGGGATGTGCAAGCGGCTCGCCATTATCGGAGTAGTTCTCAATCACCGATCGTGCCGAATAAGTATATGGTTTGGCATTATTGGTCTCAAGCAGGAAATTTAAATTTTTTACTCCGAACAAATCAGCCCCTCTAAAGCCTAATTGCCAGCCGTACTTATTTGCGAAACTCCCGTCGCTCGAAAAGAAATCTTTTGACCTGAATTCATTTAATGCGAATTGACCGTAAACTGTTAGTCCATTACTGATTTTATACTTGCTGTTTACGCCAATTAAAGATTTGTCGGGATCGGAACTTTGATTATTAATAGGCTGAAGCAATGTAATCGGGACTATATAATTAAAATCAAATGGTCTTTTTTTACCATTGTCATCTGTGAAGAATCCGATAACGTTATCAAAAAATCCAATAGATAACCGGTTGTTCACATTCCAGTCGAGATAATGAAAAACGCCAAACTTTTTTCTGTCAATACCATATTGTGATGTTGATTCCGGATCGTTCATGAATGACCACATAGCCATATATCGCACATTTCCGAGCGTCGCCGTTAGCTTAAAAAATGGATAGGGAGATGCATAATCGGATAACAACATTGAACGGTACCCATCCCCTATAAAAGTTTTATCCCGCCCGGCGGTGATGTTTAAATATTTTATTGGGGTGTATGATACAACGGCAGTTATATAAGACCAGTCGTATCCATTGGTTTTATAGACCCTGGCATAAGCCTGTCCGGGTATAATGCCAACCTGGTTTATATAAGTTGAAATGTATTCGGGTAGTACTGCACTGCCCTGGTAGCCGCTGATATTGAAATAAAATTTTGTGCCTATAGTACCACCAGCTTGTAATCCAAGTGCAGTGATGCTGGTTGTTTGTTTGGCAGAAATGTCTCTGCCAATGCCAACATCGGGTAAAAGGTCTGCATAAAAAGTGTAGCCCGGGTTTTTAACATCAATTAAATGTTCGTTAAAAAGTTTCCTATAACCCAAGCTTTGTTGCTTTTTATCGGATCCGTAATTCAACAATGAATCATAATGACGCATTATTAATGAATCCTCCGAAAAGTATGGCTTTAGTGAAGTATGTTCACGGGTTTTTGTTGAATAAAGATCCTTACCAAGTTTTTGATAAAACTGGTAAGAATATGGCTGATATTCAGATTGTGACCATGCAACGCTGATTATTGAAAACAACAACAATATGCTGGTTAAAGCTTTTTTCATGAAAAGAAATGAGCATTTAATAACTCTTACTCAAAATAATTAAGTGTTTTAAACCCACCTTTTTTCAGATAGTCATCCTTCTTTACAAGGTGTAAATCGGATTGGATCATATCACTAACCAATGCCTGCAGATCATATTTAGGTATCCATCCTAATTTCTCTTTTGCCTTTGTAGCGTCGCCTATTAATAAATCAACTTCGGTAGGCCTAAAATATTTTGCATCTATTTTAACTACAGTTTGGCCGAACTTTAATGCGTCGGTATTTATTCCCAACTCCTTGGCTTTATCCTGATCTATATCAATTATTACGCCCCGTTCGTTATCGTCTTTCCCGCTAAACTCAACTTCGATGCCTAATTCATTGAATGACATTTTTATAAAATCTCTCACGGTGGTTGTTATCCCGGTGGCAATAACAAAATCCTCGGGTTTTTCCTGCTGTAACATAAGCCACATGGCTTCAATATAGTCTTTTGCATGGCCCCAATCACGCTGTGCCGACAGATTTCCCACGTACAAACAGTCCTGCAATCCCATTGCAATTTTCGAAGCGGCGCGGGTAATTTTACGTGTAACAAAAGTTTCGCCTCTGATAGGGCTTTCATGGTTAAATAATATTCCGTTGCATGCATACATATTGTAAGCTTCGCGGTAATTTACTATTATCCAATAACCGTATAATTTAGCAACAGCATAAGGCGACCTGGGGTAAAATGGAGTAGTTTCACTTTGAGGAACCGCCTGTACTAAACCGTAAAGTTCGGATGTTGATGCCTGATAGATACGTGTTTTTTGTTCCATTTTCAGCAACCTTACGGCCTCGAGAATACGTAAAGTACCTATTCCATCAGCGTTAGCGGTATACTCTGGTGTATCAAAGCTTACCTTTACATGGCTTTGCGCAGCTAAATTATATATTTCATCGGGTTGTATTTCCTGTATAAGTCTTATTAAATTGGTAGAATCAGTAAGGTCTCCAAAATGTAGCTTGAATTTAACGTTAGGTTCATGCGGATCGTGATAAATATGATCAATACGCTCCGTGTTAAATAACGATGATCTTCTTTTTATGCCGTGTACTTCATAGCCTTTTTTTAGCAAAAATTCAGCTAAGTATGCGCCATCCTGACCGGTTATACCTGTTATTAAAGCTTTTTTCATTAATGATATTGTCTAAATTTTAATAGGTGCAATAATATCCAAATTAATTGTAAAAGTTTGCATTAAGCTCATGGGGGACTGCATTTTCTTTTTGTTAACTTCAATTTCACTAACCTGCTTTTGATAGTTTTACTTTATAAAAACAATTTAAACGCAGAAAGCTCCCGCTTCGTTGCTATTGGAAAAACGACAAATGTTTTTTTGCTCTAAAACCCTTTAATCTTTATAATGTTTATATTTAATCATAAAATATATTGGTTATGAGGTCAATTTGGAAAGGCTCAATTGGTTTTGGCCTGGTAAACATCCCTGTAAAATTGTATTCAGCGGTGCAAACCAGTTCGCTTGATTTTGATATGCTCGATAGTCGCGATCATGCCCGCATACGCTATCAGCGGGTTAATGAGCGTACCCATAAGGAGGTTCCTTATGATAAAATTGTTAAGGGATATAAACTCAACGATGATTATGTTATAGTTGAAGAAAATGATTTCGAGGACGCCGCACCCGAAAAAAGCAAGGTTATTGAGATTGAAAGTTTTGTAGATATCGCTGATGTAAACCCGATGTATTATGAAACTTCATACTATACCGAACCAGATAGCAAAAACAACAAGGCTTATGCTTTATTGACACAATCGCTAATAAAATCAAAAAAGGCAGGGTTGGCGCGTTTTGTGTTGCGTAGTACCGAATCACTCTGTGTTGTACACCCTGTGGAGCATGTATTGGTTGTTACCCGTATCCGTTTTGCACAGGAGATACGCAGCACGGCTGATTTAAATATAGCTGATGATGTGAATGTAAGTAAAAAAGAGCTTGATATGGGCCTGGCATTAATTAATCAATACGCCGAACATTTTGATGTTTCCAAATTCAAAGATGAATATAATGACGAACTGCTGAAAATTATCCAGGCAAAATCAAAAGGGAAGCGCGCAACCATTAAAAAACTTAAGCCTCAAAAAGCATCGGGGGACGATTTGTATGAACAGCTGCTGCAAAGCTTAAATACAAAGAAAGGAGCTTAGGTTTTGTGTTCACCGTTCACGTTCACTGAGTTGTACTGGAAAAGGTTGACACTTTTTTTTATAAAGTTAAAACTATTTGTTGCTTGTGTGTCGTGTTAGAATGTGGGGAACGCTAAGCGTTGTCCACATCCTAACACGTTTTTCTTTTTTTGCTTCTTTTTTTCTTT
>DASYEP010000047.1:0-2806 GCA_036498965.1 Mucilaginibacter sp. | reverse complement strand
GTTTATACCTTAAATATATGAAAATCAGATGATTATTCCAAATAATTACTCAAGAAAAAACTAAAGGATAACCCCTTTTTTAATGCCTCACATTCATTAATTAAAAAGAGGCTGATCATGATTTATGATACAGCCTCTTTTATTGAGAAAGGACCTACCTGAATTTATCCTTTAAAGCAGCAAGCTTAATAGCGATATCGGTTTCCGGTTCCTTCTCAATCCTCCTGTTTGCGGCCGGATTGTTATTGAAAGGTTTTCTTTCGTCATTTCTTCTTTCCCTTTCGGCAGGTTTTGGTTCATTTTCTTTCATCGACAAAGCTATGCGCTTGCGGCTGATATCCACGTCCGTTACCGTCACCTCAACTTTTTGGTGCACCTTTAATATTTCATTGGCATCCTTAATAAACCTGTTGGTTATCTGGCTTAAATGTACCAATCCGTCCTGATGAACGCCAATATCAACAAATGCTCCAAAATTGGTGATGTTTGTTACTATACCAGGCAGTTTCATTCCAATTTTTAAATCGGTGACGGCATTTACACCTTCAGTAAAACTGAAAGCCTCAAACTGCTCGCGCGGATCCCGACCGGGTTTGGCTAGTTCAGCTACGATGTCATTTAATGTTGGTAAGCCAACCGTGTCAGAAGTATACTTAAGAAGCGGGATGCTTTTGCGCAGTCTATCATCGTTCATCAGTTCTTTTACAGAGCATTTCAGGTCTTTCGCCATTTGTTCAACGAGGTTATACCTTTCGGGATGCACCGCGCTGGTATCTAATGGATTTTCAGCATGATGAATGCGAAGAAAACCTGCTGCCTGTTCAAAAGCCTTATCGCCAAGCCGGGGTACTTTTTTTAGCTGACCACGATGTTTGAAGGCGCCATTTTTATCGCGGTATTCCACGATGTTTTGTGCAAGCTGCGGTCCAAGGCCTGACACATAGGCCAGTATTTGTTTTGACGCGGTGTTCAATTCAACCCCCACGGCGTTTACGCAGCTCATCACCGTGTCATCCAGCGATGTTTGCAATTTGTTTTGATCAACGTCGTGCTGGTATTGCCCAACACCGATGGATTTTGGATCAATTTTTACCAGCTCGGCCAATGGGTCCATTAACCTGCGGCCTATTGATACCGCGCCGCGTACAGTTATATCCTGGTCTGGAAACTCTTCACGTGCCACATCAGATGCAGAATAAATAGATGCCCCGCTCTCGTTTACCATTACTATCTCCGCATTGGGCAGGTTTAAATTGCGGATAAATAATTCCGTTTCGCGACCGGCGGTTCCGTTACCGATGGCTATTGCTTCGATGTTATACTTTTCGAAAAGATACCATGTTGTTTTCTCGGCTTCCTTTGCCTGTCCGGCGCCTGTGTGCGGAAATATAGCAGTGTATTCAAGCAGTTTTCCCTGTTCATCCAAACAAACCACTTTGCAACCTGTACGAAAACCAGGGTCGACTGCCATGGTCCGTTTTTGGCCGAGCGGAGCGCCTAATAAAAGTTGGCGTGCGTTTTCGGCAAAAACACGGATGGCTTCTTCATCTGCCTTCTTTTTGGTAAACAAGCGCACTTCAGTTTCCATGGATGGTTTGAGTAGCCGTTTATAACCATCGGCGATAGCTTGCTTTACCTGGTCGGCAGATGGATTATTACCTGAAACAAATTCCTTTTCAAGCAATTCTATCGCCTCTTCTTCAACGGGTTTTATATCCAACCATAAGATTTCTTCTTTTTCGCCCCGGCGCATGGCCAGGATCCGGTGCGATGGCGCTGATTTTACAGGTTCGGTCCAGTCGAAATAGTCCTTATATTTTATGCCTTCCTGTTCTTTACCTGAAACAACTTTCGATTCAAATGTTCCCTTTTCAATAAAAAGGCTCCGCATTTGAGTGCGTACTTCGGCATTTTCGCTTATAAACTCGGCAATAATGTCCCTTGCACCGCCCAAAGCTTCTTCCAAACTTTTAACGCCTTTTTCTTCATCTATATATTTGCCGGCTTCTAATTCAACGTCCAGTTTCTTTTGTTCCATCAGCAAGTCTGCCAAAGGCTGTAAACCTTTTTCGCGGGCGGTAGTGGCACGGGTTTTACGTTTGGGGCGGTACGGAAGGTAAATATCTTCTAAACTTACCATTGTTTCGGCTTCATTTATTTGCTTTTCCAGTTCCGGTGTAAGCTTGCCCATATCCGTGAGGGATTTTAGAATGGCTTCGCGGCGTTTATCAAGATCGCGTAATTGCTGTACGCGATCGCGAATAGCGGTAACCTGCACTTCGTCTAAAGTTCCGGTGAGTTCTTTACGATAACGCGAAATAAAAGGAACGGTAGCGCCTTCATCGAGCAGCTCGACAGTGGCGCTTACTTGTTTTTCGGCAATAGACAGCTCGATGGCTATTTTCTTTAATATTGATTTCACAGATATAAATTTTGATTACACCGATTATTTATATTGATTTGATTACACCGATTCAATCATAATAATCATCCAGCAATCGGTGAAATCCTCTAAATAATTGGACTGCGAAGTTGTGCAGAATTGAGGAGATATTCAAGGAAAGGTTATCAACAGCGGGGGATACTTTTTTGAAACCCATGTGAACGTGGCACTTAGCAGCCCGGAAATATGCAATCAAAATGTTGTTTCATTGTTTGGTCAAAATGAGTTGTACTGGAAAAGGTTGACACTTTTTTTTATAAAGTTAAAACTATTTGTTGCTTGTGTGTCGTGTTAGAATGTGGGGAACGCTAAGCGTTGTCCACATCCTAACACGTTTTTCTTTTTTTGCTTCTTTTTTTCTTT
>DASYEP010000046.1:0-72537 GCA_036498965.1 Mucilaginibacter sp. | reverse complement strand
CTCAATCCCTCTAATTCTACCTCATTGACTACTTTTTGCTTAAAGCTAATACTGTACCGCTTTTGATTTCGATTACTTTTTGTCATAATTGTCTTGATTTTTTGTTGATCTTTATGTCAACTTATATCAGGACAAGACATTAATTTCGTTATTCGATATTCAACCTTCATTATTCGATATTAATTTCCTTCAACCACGCGTCGCCTCCAACCATTTCAATTTTAATCCTTCGATAAATGTAGCAGGGGCGTAAAAAAACATCGACGCAGCCTTTCGCAGGCTTTTGGCATTTATTCTAAACGGGTTATGCATTATTTTAACCAGGCTGTTTTTTGCCAGGTGTTTATGATAGTTTTGGTGCACATACCGGTGCAACTGTTTGTAGTACGATGCCGGGAAGGTGTTGCTGAACATCAAAGCCATCTCATCCGAGTCGGTCCAGTTTGTCTTATTCTTCAAATCGGCTTTTACCTTTTCATAAAACAAGGTACCTGGGAGCGGATAGGATACGGAAATGCCGATTTCAAATGGCAGAAGGCTGTTAATCATATTAATGGTTGACTGAATGTCGTCTTTCAACTCCCCGGGGTATCCAAATTGTATAAAAAATGAGGGCTTTATTCCGGCCACTTTCATAAGCTTGGTTGCTTCACTAATCTGTTCAACCGTGATGCCTTTGTCCATTGCGTCCAAGATCTTTTGCGAACCGCTTTCGGCGCCTATCCAAACATTTTCGCACCCAGCCGACGCCAATGCCTTTACCAGGTCTTTTTCAACTAAAAGATCCGCTCTGGATTGTATTTTAAACCTTATCGCGATCTGTTCCTTTTCCAAAAGCCCGGCCAATTCTTTAACCCATCCTGGTTTTAAACCAAAAATGTCATCGCAAAACCAAATGTGGTCTATTTGATATCGCTCTTTCAGCATCCTAATTTCTGCAAGCACATTTTTCGGGCTTCTCGAGTTATAGCGGTTGCCATAAATCGGCTTGGCGCACCAATTGCATTTAAAAGGACAGCCTCGGGTGGTGCTCATATTTAATGAGAAATACCCCGCGCTTTTTATCCAGGTTTCCCGGTATTGGTCTATATCAACAAGGTCCCACGCAGGCAACGGTATGCTATCCAGGTCCCTCAACACGGGCCTGCTAGGCGTTTTTACAATATCTCCACCGTTTATGTAAGCCAGCCCCGGTATACCTGAATACTCGCGGTTTCCACTTTTAATATGATTAATTAATTGCAGTAAGGTCTGTTCGGCTTCGCCGATAATTACAAAATCAGCACCTTCAATAAGGTATTCTTTATAACGATCAGTTGAATCTGAACTGGAAATGATAACCGTACACCCTTCCGCCTTCGCAATTCTGATCATATTAAAAGAAGCTTCCCTCATATTAGTGAGGCACATTTTAGTCAGGTAATTAAAGCCATCATCGTATATAACAAAAAAATTGGGAGTGTTTTTCTTAATAATGGGATTTACTTCTTCGGGGGCATTTATAAACATGGTATCAAACAAAGACACATCGTAACCATTTTCCCTCATCAATGCCGCTGCATATAAGGTTCCCAACGGCGGATAAGGTTGCCCTAAGGTCCATTGTTTAGGATCAAAGAGTAAAAAGTAAGAATGTGTAAATAAGATACGTTCCATGCTTTACTAATTAATTTTAGCCAAAGGCGGCAGGTTTAACGAGCAAACACATTTTATACAGGTTGCATTGGTTCCTATATTCAATGTCTTTCGGAAGCGAAACGCTTCGTCACTGTTTAAAATTGATGATAATGATGAATCCCTGATATTCCCTATAACATCGTGAAAAAAACACGGCCGTACGTTACCATCCGCCTCGATTACTGTTGATACCCATGGTGCATTGCACTTTCTGTATGGGAATGGATTCATTCCATAAAACGCGGCATAGTATTCATATATCTGCCCGATTTTTTGAGGCGATTCCGCAATAAATCTTGAATTAAAGTACCCCTCTTTACTGGCAATTTTATTGATTACTTCAAGCAACTCAGGCAGTTCATTTTCCGACAACAAAATTTCATGCTGCTTTGGTTCTTCCCATGCCATTTGGCGATTAAACGCATGGCTGCTTACATCTGCAGGCAAAAAGCTTACCTGGTCAATTCCCATTTTTTTTACTTCTGCAATAATGGCTTCCCAGTTCCTGAAATTAAGGCGGTGAATCACCGTGCGTGCTGTTATTCTATAACCTGGGTTTAATGATTTAATGTATTCAACACCTTCCCTAAGTTTATTAAACGCTCCCGGTATATTCCTGATAGCATCATGCAGTGGTTCGTCCCCATCTAATGATACTACAACTTCATCAACCCACTTTAGCAATTGTTCCGCATGTTTTTTTATTGTTAAGCCGGTTGTAAGCAATGATATTTTTATTTTTTTCCTCTTTAATATCTCACATAGCTTAAAAAAATTAGGGTTAAGTAAAGCCTCCCCTCCGGACATGGCCACATGTTGCGTACCGAATTTTTTTAATGAAACGAGTAATTCACTTACATCATGTTCTGTAAGCTGTTTCAGATTCTTATTATCCTTCCATATATCACACATCACACAACGGCAATTGCAGGCGCTGTGCGGCATCAGTATAACTACCGGCAGCGCGGTAATTGTATTCGTTTGCAACGTCCTGTATCGCTGATAGGTGTTATATATAGTTTTTAACTGCATTCGTTTTTAATTAATGAGATAAATTAAAACCCCTGTATTTCCGGCTGACGATATCGCCAAACTTTTTGAAGCAGCTTTATTTCATAAGGATAACGATACAGGTTTACCTTATACCTAAATCCCGCGATTAGCTGTATTGCTTTACGCTTGATTAGGTTTAACCGGATATCGGTAACTGTTGGATAAACGCCATTCAAAACCGTCTCAAAATTTCTGATCTTATCAATCATTTCAGGCGTTAACCAGGGTGTAAGCGGGTTCTTGCGCAAATCGAAATTTTCCCATGCCGGGCTTATCCAATCCTCCAATGTTTGCGGAAACCTAAACCCGCTTGCCTGCACTTGCTTAAACAATTCCGAACCTTCAGTCGGCACCGGGCTATAGGTATAAATTATGATTTCCGTTTTTGGGTTTACGTGCTTTACCTGTTTAATAAAGTCTATTTCAAAATCAATTTGTGCCTGCACCTGTTCCTGCGTGGGGGCTGGTGTTCCCAACACAAAAGAATATTCGGGGATGATATCAAACTTTTTTAACCGGGCGGCGAATTCAATGATTTGCTGGCCTGTTTGAGTTCCTCCCTTGTCCATTTGCTCCAAAACGGCGTCGTTGCCGCTTTCGGCGCCGAAAAATATGATCTTGCAACCCGCTTCGCGTATGGCCGCCAGCGACGAATCTTTAAATTTGCTCATCGTATCAATACGGGCCATCCCCCACCACGTCATATTTTCGGGCTTTATCAATCTCGAAAACTCAACCGCACGCTTTTCGGATACAAAGAAATTATTATCATGAAATTCAATGGCATCAGCGCCCCATTTGTCCTTGATGTATTTTACATCTTTATAAACATTTTGTGCGGATTTCCCCTTCCACCGCGCCTCATATATAGGTACAACTGCACAAAAAGAACAAGTAAACGGACACCCGATGCTGGAATGATAAGCAAGTGTTTTCTCTCCCAAATAAGTCTTCCCCAAAAACTTGGTGATAGGATAAAATTGATTTAGTTTATCATAAGGTAATGGCGGCAAAGAATCCTGATCAAGCAAGTCCTCCTTTGCGTTTTTGGTAATTTTTCCATCCGGAGCTTGATAGATAAGATTTTTTATAAACTCAAATGGTTTGCCGGTTTCCAACGCATCAACCAAATTCGGGAAAGCATTGTCGCCGGGGCCGTTAATTATAAAATCAACGTAATTTGAATATAGAACCGCATCGGGCTGGTTCGATGGGAAATACCCTCCCCATATCATTGTTGTATATGGAAATTTTTCTTTTATCGCCTTAGCCGATAGTATCGCCTGCCTTAACTGAGGGCCCGGCATAACCGTGAAGCCAATGTATTTATATTCACCGGTATTTAAAAAGCTTTCTATTTTTTTTAACGGATCTGCTTCGCAGTTACCGTCAATAATGGCCCACTCGTACTTTCCATCAACCGATGCGGCGATATTTAAAATAGAGTTGGGGATACGATATTTGTTGTTTGAACTTTTCGGATTGAATAATAAGACCTTATTCTTCATATATAAATTAAAATACTACTGGTGAAGACAGTCCCCGTAATACCGGTGGGTGCCCTACCCGCCGGTATTTACACTAAACTTTACGGGGAAACAATACACAATAAACCACCCAAAACAAATAAACCAATCTTAGACCAATAAGACTGTCTACGATATAAGTACGCTCGAAAAAATGTATGCGTTGCCTGCGGTTCGAAATAAAATTCATAGGGCAACCTTTATAA
This sequence comes from Mucilaginibacter sp., assembly GCA_036498965.1. Lineage (GTDB taxonomy): Bacteria > Bacteroidota > Bacteroidia > Sphingobacteriales > Sphingobacteriaceae > Mucilaginibacter. The sequence continues at coordinate 68,075 of DASYEP010000046.1, read as the reverse complement.
ATTTTACACCGTATTCTCTTTAAATAGCTATGCTATTTCTATAGTAAAAATTGAAATATTTTGATTAGCACCCTAAAAAATTACATCAATAAGCGCATATTTCCTTCAACGCCAGCAGAAAAAAGTGTGGTTGAAGCATATGACTTGTGGGCTTCAAATTACGATTCGCAGCTCGGCAACCTAATGCTCGACCTGGATGAAATAGTATTTTGTAATTTGTTGAAAAACGTAAAAATCGCGAATAAGCATGTGGCGGACATCGGTTGTGGTACAGGAAGGCATTGGGCCACAATCTCAGAAAGAAAACCCACAAGTTTAACCGGTTTTGATGTATCGGCCGGGATGCTTAGTAAATTGAATGAAAAATATCCTGCGGCACATACCTACCAAATTACCGACAATACTTTTTCAAATATTAATGACGCCTCTTATGATATCATCATATCAACACTTACGGTTGCCCATATCGAAAACATAGAAGAAGCGCTGGGAGCCTGGTGCCGGATATTAAAAGATAATGGAGAAATAATAATAACGGACTTCCATCCGGATGCGCTGGCTTCAGGTGGAAAAAGAACTTTTAAACACGGAAACGGACAAATTGCTGTTAAAAACTTTGTTCATGCCACAAGTATTATCAAAGGAATATTATTAAAGAACAATATTATCGTAATTGACGAATATGAGAAGAGCGTAGACGAGTCGGTAAAGGATTATTACCTGAATCAAAATGCGCTGCATGTTTATGAAAAGTTTATGGGCTTTCGTATGATCTATGGTATCCGTTTCAAAAAGTTGTAAATGATCCTCAACGATGTAAAAATGATCGGCACCAATGAGCCTGTTAATATTCGTATTAATGGTGAAAAAATCGTTGAAATATCTTCGTCTGTGATCAGCGATAAGTCTGTCACTTCGCAAATAACATTCGACAAATCGATCGTTTTCCCTGGGCTGATTAATTCGCACGACCACCTTGATTTTAATTTATTCCCGCAATTGGGTACTGAAACCTATAGCAACTATACAGAATGGGGCAACCACATCCATAAACGTTATAAGGAAGAAATTGACCAGGTATTAAAAATTCCGATAACGCTGCGCTCACGCTGGGGGCTGTTTAAAAACTTATTGTGTGGGGTAACTACCGTTATAAATCATGGCGAACCATCATGCATGAAAAATGATTTGATTACGGTTTTCGAAAAATCCCATTGTTTGCATTCTGTGCAGTTCGAAAAAAACTGGAAAATAAAATTAAACAATCCGCTAAAAAGAGGGCTTCCTGCTGCAATTCATGTAGGAGAAGGCAACGATAACCTGGCATATAAAGAGATTGACGAATTGATACAATGGAATTGGCTAAAGAAAAAATTAATTGGCATTCATGCAGTTGCGATGTCCGAAAAACAAGCAAAAAACTTTAAAGCCATAGTGTGGTGCCCACAGTCCAACTACTTTTTATTGAACAAAACTGCACCAATTAACCTTTTGAAAAAGCATACCAACATATTGTTCGGCACCGATTCCACTTTAACAAGTTCATGGGATATTTGGGAGCATTTGCGCCTGGCCCGGAAAGATCATTTACTTACAGATATCGCCTTATATAACACACTGAACCTAAATGCTGCAGATTGCTGGAAATTAAACAGTGGTGAAATTGCCGTTGGAAAGGATGCCGATTTAGTTGTTGCTAAAACAACTTCAGATAAAACAGGGCTCGAAGATTTCTTTGAAATTAAGCCGGCAGATATACTGTTGATTACGCATAGAGGCAATATCCGTTTGTTTGATGAAAGCCTATTGGGTGAATTGAAGGCTATTGAACTCAATCGATTTAGCAAAATAGAAATAGACGGTGCTTGCAAATATGTTGAAGGCGATTTACCAGGGTTAATGGAAACTATAAGAAATTATCATTCAGCGGCGGTGTTCCCAATAAGTGTTAATTAAATGTCTTTTATGAAAGTTGCTAAAATATATAATAAACTATACCGTGAAACAAGGTATGGCATTAGAGATATTAAGCACAGACTTGGCTTTTATAATGATTTTTACAAATATGCGCGGGGAAGCCGCATCTTAATTTATCATGGGATTTGCGAAAAGGACCATACCCGTTTTAATCCGATTTTTCTAAAAAGGGACACATTCGAATCACACCTCAAATTTTATAAAAAACACTTTAACATTGTATCGCTTGATGAGTATTATGATCAAAACTTTGACTCAGATAAATTTAATGTCTGCATCACTTTTGATGATGGTTTCGCCAACAATTACAAATATGTGTTGCCACTGTTAGACAAATATCAAATACCTGCCACATTATTTATCACCGCCATAAGAGATGGAGGTTATGATATATTATGGAACGACTTTTTGGGCATAGTAAGTAAATACGGCCCTGAAAAAATTATCTACAAAAACGAAAGTTATTATAAAGGCGAACACGACAAATATATTTCGTCAGATACAGGGATAAGCCTTGTAGAGAAGTTGCGCTCCACCGGAACCCATGAAAAAATGGAAATGATGGAATTATTGTATGAATTATCGCCCTTTAGAAATAAAGAAGATGAAAAAGATTACTGGCTGCAACTTACAGCTGAGCAGATAAAAGAGCTTTCCTATTCTCCCTTTGTAACCATAGGCGCTCATGGATATTTTCATAATGACCTCGCCAGCATCAGTGCCTCTGACGCAGCCGGCGAGCTGGCTTTATCAAAGCAATACCTGGAAAATATTATCGGTAAACCGGTAACAAGTTTCGCGTTTCCATACGGTTCATACACTCCCGAAGTAGTGGATGCAGCCAAAAAAGCGGGTTATAGCCGACTACTGGCAATGGATTTTAATTTTTTGGAGGATGACGAGGACGTGACCATGCGCGAACGTTTTACAGTTAATCCGTTTATATCCACAAACAATCAAATGTATGCAACAATAACCCGAAGTTATGAGCAGTGATACTAAAGCGGTTAAATATAAGTTTGAAAGGTTAAGTGAAAGTAACATCACCGACCTGGAAAAATTGCATACTGCTGTTTATACTCAAACGTCGCCTCATAACTACTTCCAAAATAAATATGATACCTCTTTTACCTCGGTTCAGCATACAGGATATATTGCTTATGATAACGAACTGCCGATAGCGTTTTATGGTGTAATACCATGCTTTCTCGATTTGAACGGCAGTATCATTTTGGCTGCTCAATCAGCTGATACAATGACGCATCCCAAGTATCGCAATAAGGGTTTATTTATTGAATTGGCCAAGCAAACATTTGAACTTTGCAGTCAACATGGCATCGAATTGTTATTTGGATTTCCCAATCAAAATTCGCTGCATGGTTTAGTTAACAGACTGAGCTGGACCTCCACCGAAAGGATGAGTTACTTCATTATAAGCATCGGCACTTTTTGGTGGCAACGAATTTTCAGGAAGCTGCCGCCTTTGCAAACCTGGTATAAAAGTTATCAGCGACGTCAATTAAAAAAAGTTTTATTGTCGCAAAAAGGAATCGATAATTCGGTGTTTAATGATAAGTGTGGCGGCATACTACGCGACCAAAATTACTTAGAATACAAGAATTATAATACTACACATGTTATTAAACTTGGTGCCTCCATTTTGTGGGTGAAAATAAATAACGAATTATTGATCGGGGATATCTCGGTTTCGCCCGGTAATTTTGATGATATGATCAAAAAATTAAAAAGGTTTGCTTATAAACTCGGAATAAAGGAAGTACATTTTCACGCCTGCCCGAAGACGACTTTACATTCGTTGTTTGCCGCTCGTTTTAATGCCCTCCCCTCATTTCCAGTTATATTTAAGGAGCTCAACGGAACTGTAGATATAGGACAAATTAAATTTACTTCAGCTGATATAGATATTTTTTGATATGAACGCGCTCATAAAAAAAATCTTTTTTAAGAACACCAAAATAAAGACATTCTTTATAACCCGGCTGACTGCTGATGAGGTGGAGGAAAAAGTCTTTTTAAAAAAAGATAAAAACTTGCTTGAAATATCCCGGCACCATGGTATGATATGCCTGGATCCTTTTTGCGTTGTAGTGTGGCTCACGGACGATGAATCAAATCTTTTCGATCTGACGCAAACATCGATGCTTTTCAAAAAAGGAAATAAACTTAACGCAGCGATAAATGTGTCCCTCATAGAAATAATGCCGACGGCCCACGGGAAACTGGTATTGTACAAGGTTGAAAAGGCGGTAAATCATCAACTCAACCCTTTGCACCGGCTGGTGCTTTTTGCTTACCTCCTTCGCTCAAAGGCAAATACATACTATAGCCGACGAGTTATAAGTGCACTTTATTCGTATCCCAGGAGCATTATTATTGTATCGTACAAGGATAATGAGTATTGCAATATATTTCCAATGGATATACACGCTTACATTGAAGAAGAAAATTTGTATATTTTGGGGTTACGAACAACAAACATTACCTTAAACAAAATTCTTGACGCAAAGAAAGTGGTAGTGTGCGATACCGATGCCGTAGATATAGATACTGTTTATAATCTCGGCAAACATTCCAGCAGTTCGCCTACACCAAAAGAACAGCTTCCGTTTGGTATAGCCGAAAGCGAAGTGTTTAACTTTCCCGTACCTGATTTTACCGGTTCATATAAAGAAATTGAAATAATATATCATAGAAAAATGGGTTATCACATGCTTATGGTGGGCAAAGTTGTAAACGCAAAGAAAATTAAACAAAACTCCTCATCGCTTTATCATGTCGGTTTTTTACAATTTCAGATGAATGGCTATAAAAGTATTGAAGGGATATTTTAAAACTTTGCACAACGCCTTATGATCTATGTTTTTGTAAGTTATAACTATTCGCCCAGTTTTACCACGCCCCAAAGCTGGTTTAAGCGAACCGAAGGTTACGCCGGCGTTTTAGAGTGCCTCAGTGAAAAGAACATTGTATTTAATGTTAAACAGATTAATTACGAAGGTAATCATACTTACAAGGGTGTTGAACATAGGTTTGTAGATTTTGGTAAAAAGAAAACATATTTTCCTCATCAGTTAAATCAATACGTTAAAAGCTTAAACCCCGATATTGTTGTTGTGCAGGGCCTGCACCATCCTTTGCAATTGATACAATTGCGCTATGTTCTGAGTAAAAAAACAAAAATTATAGCTCAACATCATGCCGAAAAATCGTTTACCGGCATCAAAAAGTACATTCAAAGAATTGCCGACCGATACATCGATGCTTATTTGTTTGCTTCGCATGCAATGGGGATGGATTGGGTTAACAAAGGCAACATTGGCTCTTCCAAAAAAATACACGAAGTGATGGAAGTCTCATCTCTTTTCCACCCTATTGACAAGGTGTTTGCCATCTCAAAAACTGACGTATCGGGCAGCCCGGTGTTTTTATGGGTTGGACGACTTAATGAGAATAAAGACCCGATAAATGTGGTAACCGCCTTTTTGGAATTTAATAACACATACCCGGCACCAAGTTTATATATGATTTATCATACTGATGAATTGCTTAACGAAATAAAATTGCTAATCAATAAGCATGAAAATAAAGATGCAATTATGCTTATAGGGAAAGTGCCGCACGATGATTTATTATATTGGTTTAACAGTGCCGACTTTATAATTTCCTGCTCCCACTATGAGGGAAGTGGAACGGCTGTTTGCGAGGCAATGTCGTGTGGCTGTGTCCCGATTGTTACCGATATATTCTCATTCCAAATGATAACTGACAACGGGAACTGCGGCTTACTATACGAGGCAGGCAACCAGGCTGCCCTGTTATCAGCATTATACAAGTGCCTCACTTTGGATATGAAGACAAAAAGAAACCGGTCATTGGAATATTTCAAATTAAAACTGTCCTTCGCAGCTATCGCCACACACATAGAGGAAATTGCAATTTCTTTATAATAATGTCCCTCGTAATTAAAATGCCTCTTGATTTTCCGAACAGCTATCTGCAAAAAGACTAATCATATTTTTTGCAACCTGCTCTATCGTACAGGTTAACACCGGGTCATGATCAGTATGTTTGTTTTTAAGTATTTTAATCACTTCGGCATTCATCTCGTCTTTATTTTTTACTACTTGATGATGCCTGTAATCCTTATTCATGGGTTTACAAAAAGAAACTACGTGCGCCCCAGCGTATAATGCTTCGGATAGTACCGAACCATATCCCTCATAGTTCGAGGTGTGTAAAAATACTTTTGAACGCTGCATCAATGCCAATACTTCCTGGTGCGGTAGTTCGCCCGCAAATGTTAGGTTATTAGTCAGGCCGTGCAATGTTACCAATGCTTTTAATTGATCCAATTCGGGCCCTTTGCCACAAATAACCGCGTTGACAAGCGGAAAACTCGTTTTTATAAAACCAACTGTTTCTATGAAAAGATTGTATTGCTTTAGCGGAATCAACGAACCGGCACCCAAAATATCGATATCTCTTTTTAACGGGCCTGTCCGGAATAAGGAAGTATCTATTCCTATAGGAATTATGTTGGGGATAGTTTTCCGGTAATTTCTTCTTACCTCCCTGTAAATAAAATCAGAGAGCGCTATTAATGAATCAGCCTGGGGTTTTATCCATTTAAAGTATTTATTGCCTCTTTTTGCGTCCTGCCCTAACACCCAGCAATAGTGACTTAAGTTATTTCGCCTGGCAAAATAACTACCTACTAAAGCGCACTCGCCAAACCAAAAGCTTAGCAAGCCAATTACCCGGTAGTTTTTGTTCAATTTCTTTAATAAAATCCAGGCTTTTATCCAGGTAAGAAGCCGGCGCAGCCGCCCATTGTCCTTACCTCCAAGTGCAAATACTTTTATATCGTGCCAGTAATATTCATCAGTTTTAAAGGGGTAATGAAAAGATATAACAATTATCCGGAGCCCCGGACAAGTTTCTTTCAGCGCTTTCACAAATAGCTGCTGCGGGGGCATACAAGTGGTGTCAGCTTCATTTGCGGGGAAGCCCGGAGTAAGAATTACTAAAGTTTCCGGCTTACTCTTCATTTAACGATATTATTTTATTGCAATAAAATAAACTGGACTTGTTGTGTGTAATAAATAGAATCATTTTACCCTGGCATGCAAGCAACTGCAGCTGATTTAATATAAAACCCTCCGATAAATCATCCATTTCACTGAAAGGTTCGTCCAATATCAGCAAATCAAAGTCGCGGTAAAGTGCCCGCGCCAGCATAACTCTTTGCCGTTCCCCGCCGCTTATGTTTTTACCATTTTCCTTTATAACTTTTTGGATCCCGTCAGGGTATTTAACCAGCAACTGGTCAAGTCCGCAAATTATAAGTATCTCTTCCAGTTTATTTTGGTCATAATCACCCTCATCCAGCGTGATATTTTTTAAAATGGAGTCGTGAATAAAAAAAGACTGTTGCCTTACATATGAAACATTTTTCCAATAATGCCGGCGTTCGCTGCCATCGGTTATCTTGTCATTCAGCAAAATTGTACCGCAGTCCTGTTCAATAAATCCAAGCACCAGGTTTATCAATGTAGTTTTTCCCCTTCCAGATTTACCCGATATACCAATAAAGTCACCTGGGACTATTTCAAAACTTAGGGCGTTCAAAACCGGGTGAGTTTTATACTCAAAAAAAACTCTTTCAAATTTTATGGAACTAATAGGGATTATAAGGTGGGATTCTCTTTTCTCAGAAGGCTTACTTTCCGGGGTTTCGAGATCATTTAGTACGAATTGGTAGGTTTTTATTTGCCCGGTGCAGTTTAATATTTTTACTATCCCGGGTATTATTTTGTAGGAAGCCACCATGAAAATGCCGATGGTTAACAAGTCAGTAGCCGGGCTTTGTGCAAACCATTTATTTATGGCGAGCAGAATGAAAAAACCCAGTACCGCAAAAATTTCGATAAGGCGCGATGGCAAGCTCTGTAAAGTTTGCTGGGTGGCTATATCCTCGTTAAGCTGTCGTTGATAATTTAGATACCTGTCAGTGAAAAATTCATTCTTCCCATACACATTACTTTCCACGTATCCGGAAATTGACTCGTGCAAATGCTGAAGTGTCTTTTCGCTGACAACCTTGGTGTGAAGCCGTATGCTTTTTAATTTTCTTCGGATAAACCATCCCAATGAAACCACCGGTGGTAACAACAGCAAAAACAGCAGTAGAAAAAGCGTGGGATGATAAAAAAGAATCGCAAAAACCGTAAAAAAAATCACTATGCTTTGTGAAACAACCTGCTGAAAATTGGTGAGTATATAGTTGCTGAATTCAATGGGCTGCTGACTAATTTTGCGGATCAGGACCGACGAATCGACATTTACAAAATGGCTGTAATCGTCCTTCAGAAAATTAAGCATGTTTCTTTTTGACAACCTGGTGGCAACGCTGTAAAAAAAACGGCTTTGCGACCTCAGACCCATATAGCCAAACCAATTTTTTATGCAAAAAAGCACTAAAAAAATACCGATTAGCACCAATGAATCAGGATCTTTTAAATTGGCGGGAAGAAATGAAATATTTGCCGGAACGGTATCCTTAGTATAGAAATTTATAATTACCAGCAGCAGCGCCAAAAAACTTAAATCGAGTACACCTATAACAAGATCAAAAAAAATGAGCTTTGCCAGCTTAATCTTTTCCTTCCTATCCAAAATTGAGGCAATACCTGATAAAATTTTCTTCAATGGTTTACGGCATACTTTTTAGCTATATCAGTTACGCTGTAAAACTGCAATTGGTTGCCTTATTTTATCAAAAATAAGGGTCATTATTTTGTAATAAATAACTGTGGAGTAAGGTGTTTGCCCTTATTGGCGCTATCAGGTAACTATATACCTGTCGGGCCACGGGGATATACTACTGCTTGGGTATATAGTTGCCTGGGGACATGAAACAAGGCAGAGATTCCTCCATGATTTTTGATTTGTTTGTGTTGTGATTTGGTTTCAAATTTCGGTACCTTAGTTCTTTTACAACGGGTATGAATACGGATGATCACTGAATCAAAAGGAGTCAGATATGAACACGGTAAAAATTGAACAAAAGAGCTATGAGATGCCCCCGCGTGAGGGGATCAGCATCGCACATTTTCTCACCGTCGCCGACATCGACCGATCGGCTCGCTTCTACGAAACGGTCTTCGACGGTCGCATTCTGAGCAAAGGCGACAGCGATGGCGCGCCTGCCTACATCCAGATTGCGAATACATGGCTCCTTGTCAACGTTGGCGGCGGACCGACGCCCGACAAGCCGACGGTAACGCTCAGCACCCCCGACCCGAACAAGATCAACAGCTTCATGAATATCCGTGTTGCGAATATTCAAGCGTGCTATGAATTATGGAAAAGTCGGGGAGCGGAGTTCATCACCGAGCCGATTCCCAAGTACGGCGAGATACGCTGCTACATGCGCGATCCTGACGGTTATATTATCGAGGTCGGACAAAGCACGGACCTGACGTACGGTTGATGCCCGGCCCGGATAAAATGTGACTCTAAACGCTTATTCAGGTTTTGTTGGACAACACTAACAAAGGCAGGGTATTTTCCATAATGCTATTTCACCGGGCTACAAGCCACAGCAATCTTTGAATCAGCTGTACCATAGTACAGGTACCACTTGTTTTTGAAGTTTGTAAGGCCTTCTACAAAACATACCTGGTTCACTTGTCCCAATAACTCATATGGTTTTCCGGGCTTTATAAATGAGGTATTCATTCGTTGTAAAACTTTGGTGGGATCGTGTTTATCGAACAAAACCTGAGCGGCCGAGTAAGTTCCATCGCTTAGCGACTTATCACCAATCGCGCGGTCATTCCGGCTGTTGTAAATTAGTAATATGCCCTTGTCAGTCAGCATGGCGGGCGGACCAGATTCAACAAGGTCGCTGTCAAACATACCTTTACGGGTTGGTAAAACAATTTTCAGCGCGGCGATATGCGCCTGTTTGTCAGCCTCAACTGGTGACCAATTGATCAGGTCGTCAGATGTGGCGCACAATAGTTGTTTATCTCCCCAGTACATCCAGTATTTGCCGCCAATTTTGGTGGCAATAATTTTTCCATTTTTATAAGTAGATACTATCGAACCCGATTTACTCCACTGACTGGCATATTTGCCTTTGTAAGCTTTTGCAAAAGCACTCCCGTGTTTCGTCCAATGTAACAGGTCTGTTGAAGTGGCTACCAGCAGCCTCGCTATTTTTCCGTCGAAAGCGGTATAGGTCATATAGTATTTACCCAGGTCGTCTTCAACAACCCGGGGGTCTTCACACCCTCCCTCCCACTCCAGCATTTTGCAGGCGTCGTTATCCGGATACAGCACGGGCTTTGGCATGCGGGTAAAATGCATGGCGTCGGTACTAACGGCCAGGCCTATGCGTGAAGTACCTTGCGGCTTACCGGTTTTGTCCTGTGCGCGGTATAACATATATATCTTATTTCCGCGCTGCACAATTGCCGGGTTAAATACATCCTTTTCTTCCCACAATACCTTACGATTTAAAATTGGATCGGTAAAACTTCCCTTTCCGGGTAATAAAATTGGGTTTACATTGTCAATTTTTGTAAATGGTAATATAGCCCAATAATTGGTTGAATTACGTTGAGCGTCCGGCTCTGAAAAGTTAGAAAGCGCCCGGTTAGTTAAGCCGACACCTAAAAACACTAAAATTATAGCCGTATACAATAAATTTCGCTTCATGTTTTTAAATAACTTATTTAAACAAAAAAAGGCAGCCGGGATGCCCGGCTACCTCACAACTAAATCAATTATAAATCAATTATATACTCAATAAACTGGTCTAACGTTTTTAAATTCATATAAATATACAGCATGTATGTTAAGTTAATATAACATTAACCGTTGAATAAGTTTTATATAATTAAAATTTAACCAAAAACCCACTTTTACAAACACATTAAATTAATTATCAATATATTACAAATAAATATAAGACGAAATTTATAAACTTTATTTTGCCTAATAATCAAATTGTCTTATTTTTTCAAAACCAACTTAACAACAACCTAATCACCTACGATCTTTCCAAAATAGTTTGATACCGTTACCCAAAGTCTCGCGGCTCTAACGGCTACGCTTATAGTTTGCTGCCACATTGGTAAATAACCAATTCATAATCCTCGTTTGTCACCCTAACCTAATATTTGATTTAATTTGGAACAATCGTTCCATAATGTATTTACATTTGCGGAACGATTATTCCAAATATAAAAAATTAATCATTCACAACATGAAAAAGTTAGCAAACAAAGTAGCAGTAATAACTGGAGCATCAAAAGGTATCGGCGCAGGCATCGCTAAAAGTCTCGCGGCAGAAGGAGCGTCTGTAGTAGTAAATTATTCTTCGGCTAAAGCCGGTGCCGATAAAGTAGTGGCCGAAATCATTAGCAACGGCGGTAAAGCGATTGCCGTACAAGGCGATGTTTCAAAATCAGCAGACGTTAGTCGCTTATTTAACGAGACTAAGGAAGCCTTTGGTGCGGTTGATATACTGGTGAACAACGCAGGCGTTTACAAATTTGGTGCGATAGAACAAATAAACGAAGAGGACTTTCATACTCAATTTAATACCAATGTGCTTGGTTTGTTGCTTACTACACAGGGTGCGTTAAAAAGCTTCAACGAAAACGGTGGAAGCATCATCAACATTGGTTCGGTAGTAAGCAGCGTAGCCCCGGTTGGCAGCTCCATTTATACAGCTACCAAGGGAGCGGTTGATTCTATTACCCATGTGTTATCGAAAGAATTGGGCTCAAGAAAGATCCGTGTTAATTCAATCAATCCGGGTATGGTGGAAACCGAAGGCACCCATACAGCTGGCTTTATCGGTAGTGATTTTGAAACAGAAACCATACGTACAGCACCGCTTGGCCGTATTGGTCAACCTGAAGACATTGCATTGGTTGCCGTGTTCCTGGCCTCCGAGGAATCACGCTGGCTGACTGGCGAAACCCTGCTTGCCGGTGGTGGTGTAAGATAAAATCGCAAAAATTGAATAGCTTTGCTTATTAAAGGCAAGGCTATTCTTATTATGGCAAGGACAAAAGATTTTGATGAAAATGAAGTGCTGTGCAAGGCGATTGATCTTTTTTGGCACAAGGGATACAATGGCACTTCTATGCAGGACCTGGTGGATGGCTTGGGTATAAGCCGATCGAGCCTTTACGATACCTACGGCGACAAACACACCCTGTTTATTAAAGCGTTGGAGAGTTATAAAAGCACCAACTCGGTGATATTTGGCGACATGATCAACAATTCCGAATCAGCCAAAGAAACCATAAAAAAATTATTGGAATTTATTACCGGCGGATTACTGCAAGATCAGGCACATAAAGGCTGTTTTATGGTAAATGCTGAAGTAGAGGTTGCCCCACACGACGAACAAGTAGGCAAATTGATTTGTGAGAATGACCAGCAGGTAGAAGACGCCTTTTACCTCGTTATAAAAAAAGGGCAGGAAAGCGGAGAAATTACAAATCAGCAGGATGCAAGGGCACTGGCCCGATTTACGTTTAACACTGTAAAAGGTATGCGCGTAACAGCAAAATCAACTACCGATAAAACGGTGTTTGATGATATTATTAAGTTGGCTTTAACTGTGCTGGATTAAATAAGACGGCGTGACAGCTCTGAACGACAAATTATCCTCTCGGTTAAGGTTTATTTCACCTCACCCACCCTTCACTTCTCAAAAACTTAACCACCCGCTGATCATTAGCTGAGGTAATAGGTAACCACGTTCCAAGTGGTTCACGCGTCCAGTAAAGCCCTTGCGGATTACCCGGTTCTGCAAATTTGTAACGATATAACATCGCCCGGATAAATCGGGGCGGTTTACCGGGGAAGGGGTTGTCGGCAAACAGACTTACTGCATCGGGATCATTATGAAGAAGTTTCCACACCAGGTTTATCGTCCATGGATATTGATCGGGTGTTGACATGGAAGCGAACCACATTTGCCAGTCTAAATGCGGCTGGTAGGGAGCGATTTGCGGAGGACGTTTATCGAGCAGCACGGGCAGGTCTTTGTAGATGTAAGGTTTCCAATTGATCTTGCTTCCGGTAGTATCATCCATCGTTCCTTCAAATACCACGTTCAAACGCTCCTGTCCTACCGAGCCGAATGCACCGTAGGTATTTACAAGTTCGAATGGGTCGAAGGACGAATTCATCACCTGCGCCGAAGATAACAGGTTTAGGGCGGGTTGAATACTCAGTAATGCAACGATACCGGTAACTACCCAGGCTGTGGTAAACATAGGTTTGGATTCTTCCGCACGACCAGCCGCGATCGCAGCCTTTCGAACCAGCCGGTTTGGAAGTAGTTTAGCCCAGAAACCATCATCAAAACAAGCTAAAGCCGGAACAATGGTAAGCCAGTTTAAAAACGACAAATTGCCACTAAGAATAATTACAACCTGGAATAAAACGATCACTGCCCCTGCGATATGACGCCCAATTCGCGGCCAGAATACAAACCATGGTGCTGCAAGTTCAGCTAAAAAATTAAGCCAGACCCCTATTTTCAGAGCTGTATGTGGCAGAAAATGAAACCACCGGCTCAACGGGCCGGGAATGGGCTGTGTTTCGAAATGATAATACAATGCAGTACCATTTCGCCAAATTTCATCTCCGCGAAACTTGATCAACCCGGAGCCCAACATGATGCGGAAAATGAGCCATCGGAATAAGACAATAATTGGCATTGGCGGCGGACGCTTTGGAAACGGACGCATATCAAGCAGCGGACAGAGAAAGATAGCAAGAAACCCTGTTTCGGTAAGCTGTATCTCCCAGCCATATCCATACCAATCCTGCCCGGCGTGAACGATGGACAAGTATAGAAACCATAGTACGGCAAGCAGCGGGGCATTTGCAAAACCTAAAACAACCAGGCACGAAAGTAAAAACCCAATCCAGGCCACTGTTAAAAGTGCCGCGTCAGAATGCCAAAGCCAGAAAACAGACGGCAACCGGAAAAATCCGGCACCCGTTGATCCGAGCGCAAGGCTAACCTGCTTCAGGTAAATATCCAGGGGGAGCAATCCGTTTGTGCCTATTAACGGAACAATTTGATTAATCGCAACAAGAAAGGCCACGGCATAAATTACACCTAGTAGCCGGAGTATTACAAAGCGGGTGAGCCAGTATGTTGGGGGAGCACCTGGTTCACCGGGAGCTTTTCGAAATTCACTGGCTATGCTGTTTTTCGCTTCCATTTGCTTTAAAACAAATTTAATTAAAACGTTTAGACATTGGTTGAATATCCATTTTCTATTCGATTTCTAATTTGGATAATTATATAGGGGATGGGTTAATTAAAAACATTTAACTAACCCATCGGTTTAAATACTTTAGGTTTACAAATTGGGTTTGGAAATTAAAAAGCTTTTAGTATTAATTTTATCGATAAGCATATGCTGTTTTGCATACGGACAGGTACCCGTACCCGTTGATTCGCTCAAAGCAGATTCTTTAGGCGCCAAAGGCAAAAAGATTCATAAACCGGCCGAAGACCTTAGTAAACAATATGATATTGGCGATTTAGCCCGGCAGCTTTTTCAACCCAAAAAAAAACCGGATTCGCTTCACAAAGGATCGGGTGTAGTTATAGTACCGAACATTGCAGCGAATCCGACTATAGGCGCGCAGATTGGAATCAAGGCCGTTGCGGGAAAAAAACTGGGGAATGATCCGAATACCCTCATGTCTGTTGCGGCAACATCTGCATCAATTACTACCAAAGGAATTATTTATTTTTACATAAACCACAATATCTTTACTCCGGGCAATAAATGGAATTTGCAAGGTAATATCGTTGTCGCCAAAACGGTCACCCCAGACGCTGGCCTGGGAATCGGCCGGAGTTTCCTTGGAGGAAGCACCGCTGATGAGGTACTGGCGAACCCAGCACGTAAGATTTATGCGATCCATTCCATATTTTATAATTTCAGAGAAAAAATATACAAAGAAGTGGAGAAAAACCTCTTTGTTGGAGCAGGGCTAGATTTTGATATCAGAAGAAATATAAAGACCAAAGACACCGTAAACAACGCAACCCCATCGAGCGTGTACAACAATCAACATGGGTTTCCGCAGGATCATTACTCGGCAAACGGTTTTCTGTTCAACGTGGAATACACCTCGCGCGACAACCAAAATCGAGCCTATAAGGGTATTTATGCCGATGCAGGCATCCGGATAAATCAAACCTGGATAGGAAGTACAAAAAATTCCGTGCAGTTTACTACTGATTTCAGAAAATACTTTAGCCTGTCGGATGTTAACCCCGAAATGGTATTGGCCTTATGGAACTGGGGTTCGTACCTGGTTAGCGGGTATATTCCTTATCTCGAGTTACCGGGCACAGCCCGGGATGGCTCATTTCGCAGCGGTAGAGGTTACACCTCTCAGTATTTTAAGGGTACTAAATTCAATGATACGGAAGCCGAATTCCGTTTCCCGATATTAAAAAATAAGTTTATCAGCGGCGTTACTTTCGTGAACATGCAAACCGCCAATGATGAACAGGGCACAAAATTATTCCAGGTATTTCAGCCCGGCGGCGGCGCAGGATTGCGTATATTGTTCAACAAGGTAACCCGCACCAACCTGGCGCTCGATTATGCTTTTGGTAAATTTGGCAACAGAGGATTCTTTCTTAATTTGAATGAGTCATTTTAAATTTCATTATTGCCAATTAAATAATTTCATTATTGCCAAAAAGTGAATGTTAGTTTGTAGGTTTAAATCTATTAAGTAAAACATATGAAAAATTCAGCAGCTTTAATCACTAAGTGTACCAATTTTATTAGTTTATCGATTACTTTATCATTATTTATCTTTTTAGGAGCTCAAGCGTCAACCAGCCAACCAAAAAAAGATCCTGATGTAATTGGACGATGGGATATTACCATTGATAAATCGGGTAAAAGCCTGCCTTCGTGGTTAGAAGTTCAAAAATCGGGGACACATTGGCTTATTGGTCGTTTTGTATATGCCGGTGGAAGTGCCCGCCCTATTACAGAGGTTAAGGTAAAAAATGGCAAGTACAGCTTTTCTATTCCGCCTCAATGGGAAGAGGGAAACAAGTATTTGGATTTTAACTTTGAGGTAAATGGTAACGCGCTAAAAGGCACAATGGTTTTTATAGACGGCGTAACTTACAATTTTACCGGCGTTCGCGCTCCTTTACTGATCAGGTCAAAAGATGCAGTTTGGGCTGAGTCAATTAAATTGTTCAATGGAAAAGATACCAAAGGATGGCATACGGATGGCAAAAATCAGTGGATGGTTGAGAACGGTGTTTTAAAAAGCCCGCATTCGGGCGCTAATCTCATAAGCGACAAAACTTTTACCGATTTTAAGCTTCATGTTGAGTTTCGTTATCAACAAGGCAGTAATAGCGGTGTTTACCTGCGGGGACGTTACGAAGTACAAATAATCGATACAAAAAGCGGCGAACCGGAGCCTATCAATAACCAGTTCAGCTCAATCTATGGCTTCCTGGCTCCCAATAAAATGATGGCAAAAAACCCGGGTGAATGGCAATCTTATGATATTACATTAGTGGGCAGAATGGTGACCATTGTAGCAAACGGCAAAATGGTTATTTGTAACCAGATAATACCGGGCATTACCGGCGGAGCTATCGACAGTAAGGAAGGTGACCCCGGGCCTATACTTTTTCAGGGCGATCATGGGCCTATTGATTACAGGAATATTGTTATTACACCAGCCAAATAATTCCGGTTAACTTTCTGACTATAGCTTCAGCGTTTCTTATCGGGCTTAAATCCGATGATGGAGTGGTGTTCGTGTCCTATTTTGTAACTCTCATTTGTTACGAGTGTATAATCAAAGTATTTCACAAACCATTAAAATTAAAACGCCATGCAAAAAGAAATTCTTCTCGACATTTTACTTCAAAATGAAATGAGGTTTTGGGCAACATTCGGAAAAATAAACGCTGAAAATGCCGATCTCAAATTAAATGAACGAACAGCTTCAGCCGCCTTTATTTATCGCCATGTTAGCGAAACGATGAACAGGCTCGGCTGGTTTCTTGGTATCACGACAAACATTGAAAATACTACAATTGGGCAAAACGACACCGGGCAGGGAAGGAATCTTGAGGCCAGCCGGCTTCTTGCCGAACAGGATTTTGCGATGCTGAAGAACTTTGTTGAAACTACGCCAGATGACACCTGGCTCGAGCCGGTTGAAACTCCATTTTTCGGAACGGTTTCAAAAGCCCGCTTTTTTGCGTTTATCCTTTTCCATAACTCCTATCACCTGGGACAATTAGGATTAACGCTGGTAAAGGGAGAAATCCACGTTCAAGCAATCGACTAAAATCGCAACATAAAAATTCGGATTAGCCATGACGTTATTTTCAAACTGGCTTTAAAGTGCCTTTTGCATTATTAAATTCTCCGCCAGGTGAAGTCCAGTTTGAATATATAATATTGTTCTCATAATCCTGTACCTGTGTAACCGTGGTGCCGCTTTTTTCTTGCCACGTTACCATGTACAGTTGGTACCTTATTTCGGTTAGCCTTATTTCTACGGTTTCAACAATGTTAACTTCTTCTCCCCCTTTATCGGTTATGGTAAAAGTCAGCGACGTTTCGCTTTGAAAACTCAGGATCGCTTTTGCCATTCCAAAGTCTACTAAAAATTTATTTCCGATGATATTCATATTTCTCTCTTTGATTAACACAAAATTTGCGACAATTTAATTGTAATCAAATGGGCATGAGAGACTTTTCAAGGGTGTATTTGCGACAGAAGTTAGAATACCAAATGAATTTTTAAATGGAAGGTTAAAAAAATATGGCTTGAGCGATTAACTTTGAAATAATTAGCAATTGTTTTTAAAGCTATAATATGAAAGTATTAGTTTTAGGGCCTTCCGGATCAGGTAAAACTTATATTTCACACACACTTCAAGACGTTGGCATAAATGTGTTCGACGGCGACGATATAGAAGGCCTTTCCGCGTGGTATGATCAGCACTGGAAAAAAGTTCCACCGCCGCTAACCGCTAACGAAGCGATTAATAATCATTATTCCTTCATTTGGGATAAAAGTTTCCTTGCAGCATTTTTAAATAAATTTCCCGATGTATATATTTTCGGAGGCTCCGGCAACGTATTCGACACGTTTGAATTATTTGATAAAATATACTTTCTCAAAGTGGATCCCGAACTTCAAAAAACAAGAATTAAGAATTCTTCACGTAAAAATCCCATGATGGACATGAATGAAAATAGCCTGGTTGTTTGGGGTGAGTGGTTTGAAGTACAGGCAAAGCAAAGAAATATTCCTTTTTTGGATGCATCTCAAACGCCGGCACAAATTTTCAATATCATTAGCAAATCAGAAAAATCTTAATCCCCGCAAATTCTATTTAAATATTATCAAGTGTCAAAATTGCCGTTTCTTATGCTTTTTTAGACAAAAGAGCATAAAATTCAAAGACATTAGCCTTGATACCTGCTGTATTCGCTATTTTCTGATCCCGGAACATTTATTGTCTTTAAAACTTTGAAAGGATCACTATGGATCAATATTCTTCGACTATAATTGATGCGGTAGAAAAAGTCAAAACTGCAGTAGTCAAAATTGAAATTTATCAAAAGCAAAAAGACAGGGATACTCTTGCGGGGACAGGTTCCGGCTTTTTGTTTTCGTCCGATGGTTATTTGATGACCAATAGCCATGTGGTAAACCGGGCTGGGTTAATTAAGGTAAAACTTTATGATGGCACCACTCATATCGCAACGCTTATTGGCGAAGACCCAGATACCGACCTGGCTATCCTGAAGATTATGCCGGCTGATTTTAAACCCGCCAAATTAGGCGATGCCGAAATACTACAGATTGGACAATTAGTAATTGCCATCGGAAATCCTTTAGGTTTTCAGCACACCGTAACTGCCGGCGTAGTAAGCGCCTTAGGGCGAACGCTGCAAAGCCAAACCGGCACGATGATGGACAGCATGATCCAAACTGATGCAGCATTGAATCCTGGAAATTCCGGTGGCCCGCTTATCAATACCGACGGAGAAGTAATTGGGGTCAATACAGCAACCATAAGCGGCGCACAAGGCTTGTGTTTTGCCCTAAGTATTAATACCGCTAAAGATGTAGCCAGTCAGCTGATACGCTTTGGTAAGGTAAAACGATCATACCTGGGTCTGGTATTGCAGCAGATTGACCTGGTTCCAAAACTTAGGGCAATTCATGAGCTTACTAACCGGCAGGCGCTATTCATTTCGGAAGTTGCTGTTAACAGTCCGGCTCAAAAAGCAGGTGTGCTAAGCGGCGATATTTTATTCTCGTTTAACAATCAGCCAATTGAAACTGCCGATAGTTTATTTAAACAGCTAACTGAGGATAAGATAGGCCAGTTTCAATACATTGGCATTCTGAGAAATAATTACAAAACAGAGTTTAGGATAACGCCGGTCCAGAAAAACTAAAGGCTCTATAATTTAGGCTGCTGAAGTTAGGCCACTCACAATTTTGAGCAATTGGCTGGTTTCAAAAGGCTTCTGTAAACTTGCATTTGCTTTACAGATGCTTACAAAACCCTCCAAACCCTCATAACCTGATATTAAAACAACAGGGATATCTTTTGTTATTGTATTTGATTTTAAAAGGATACATAATATATGACCGCTTACGTAAGGAAGGTGTTCATCCAGAATAAAACAATCGGCATTTAGGGCAATTAATGCCTCCATCGAAGTAAATGATTCAAGGCAGGTGACGTGAAAACCCTGCGTTCGAAAAAAACGGCCAAGGAGCATAAGCAAGTCCTTGTCGTCTTCAATAATCACAATACGTTTTAACATTAGGTTATTGGTGGTTGAATAGCGTTAAACTTTTAACGTGATTATGATAAAAAGGTTTTTATAGGCTATTTCGCCTGAAGATTTCAATAGGTAAGTCACATCATTAAAGTCATTGATAAATAAAAACCGGAAACTCTTCAGTTTCCGGTTTAAATCAAATGGCAAATTGTATTAGGTTAATTAACAATAAACGAACCCAGTAATAGCGCAAATATCTGGTCTTTATTTAATGGCTCGTCAAATGCCGCAGTAGCGGTTGCCACCGAAGTCTTGCTTCCGGGTGTCGCGCCAGGAAGCGAAGTAATGTCTACTCCGCCTTGAACTACATTATTTTCACCGGCATAATTGCCGTTAACTAAAGCAATGCCGGTATCGTTGCCTGTCGATGCGGTGCTTGTTATCCATGGTGTAATATCTACCAAGTATTTATTTCTTCGCAATTGTCTTATGGCCGAAGCATGACGCGCCTCCACTGCATGTATCGATAAAGCGGCAGTTAAAACAACCTGGTTACCTGCCAAATTGGGCGCCTGACCTTTGTAGGCCCGTACACCTGTATCTTCAAATGTTTCGGCAACTGCCAAAAAAGTTTGATAATTGGAAAGTACATTGGCAAATGGGCCTTTGCCGCTTCCATTGCCTGCTGTTAAATCAAATTTGGGCGCCGTAACCGGCGTGCCGCCAAGCGATTTTATTACAGTTTGCAAAAACGCAACATGATGATTTTCATCGTCTGTTATATCAGCTATATAACTTGCGTCACTTGCCGGAACTAACCCTGCACTCGCTGTACCCTGGTTATAAAAATAAGACTCTAGATATTCCAGCGTAAGCGCGTAATTCAATACAGCCAATATCGTCGTGGTCGAAGCGCCTGCGTATGCTTTTTTAAACACTGTGCCTAAAGCAAATGGTAATGCGGCTATTGCCACTTTTGAACTAAAACCTGTTATATTTTTGATCGCATCACGACGCTGACTTATCTTGTCGTTAAATTCAGGATCAATTTTTTCTATTTCTTCTATTACATTAAATAAATTCATGGCGATGTTGATTAATTAGCTGTATAATTATAATTTGACGCACTCACTTTGGTTTTTAGGTAAGTATTGGCAATTGGCAACACCTGCGCTATCGTAAGCGTAGAGTTTAGCCCGTTTGCGTCAACTACGTCGGGACCGGCGTAATCTCCATCTTTAATCATGTTGCGAATCAACGCGGCATGCCTGGCTTCGACAGAGACAATCTTACCTGCAATAGTTAAATAGGCCGTGTTTTGTATAAGATAACCTGCACCATCGTATGCTTCAACACCGGTATCTTCGAAAGCTTTCGCTGCACCAAGTACCGCGGAACGGCTCGTAAAATCTATTTTGCTGAAATCAACGGTGAGCGCAGGTATGGCTTTAGCGCCCAACGCTGCTTTAAAAAATTCGCGGTGACAAACCTCGTGGTCGCGTATTTCGGTTAATAATTCCCTCTCGTGCGGTGTCATGCCGCTGTATGGCGTGGCAATTACCTGTATATAAAAGGCAGCCTCCAATTGCTCAAGCGCATAGGCAAAATTTAAAATTCCGTAATCTCCGCTGCCAATATCGATATGGCCAGATGAAGCGAAATTTGAGTCGTTAACGCCAGGAAGACTTGAAGAAGGCGAGGTTCCATCTTTTTTACATGAGGCGATGGCCAAAAGCCCCAATGACGCAGCGCCTGCTCCGGCGTATTTTAAAAACGACCGTCGGGCCAAATTTGCATCGGCGCCATTTTTTAGTGATTCTTTTTCCATAGTAATTTAGTTTTTTAAGTTTATATATATTGGATTATTATTTGAAAACCCTTTCAAATGAGTAAGGAACTCGACTTAAATTCAATAGAAAATTATTTAATCAAAAAGATAAAATATCAAATTAAAAGATATACGAGCAGGCATACCAGAGAGTTTTTCAAATACACGTAATACGTACTCCAATTGAGAATAAGGAGACGTTTATTCTTTATTGGAGTGAATTAGAGGGATTTTGAATTAAATTAAAGGAATTTAATAAGGTTGACAGTTCGCTAACCGTAACCCTTTATAGGTCGAAAAATATATTAACTTTGAGTAAATCTAAAATTTTATGATAATAATGTTTTCAGCAATAGCGGTAGTATGCGCGTATATTATTATGAGATTTAGAAGGAGAGATTAATTTCTTAGCCGCCGTCCGAATTCATATCAAGCGGCTTCCATATTGGCTATGGATTCAAAAATTTCAGCAAGTTTTCCCTTGTCAAGCGGCTTGATCATAAAGTCTTTTACTACGTTATATGCCTTAGAGCGTTCAAAGTCGTGAGGTGATATTGAAGACGACACAACATACACATCGATTTTTTTAGGGACTCTGGATTCAATCTTTGCATATTCTTCCAAAAATTCCCAACCATCCGAAATTGGCATATTAAGATCCAGGAATATTACATCAGGCAATGCAGCTATATCTCCAAGGCCGCTACTTATAAATTCGATACCTTGCTGCCCGTCTCCGCATTCAGAAATACTTGTGGAATAACCTGTCGAGATTATCATTTTCTTCGTCAAAAAAATAAATAATGAGTCGTCATCGATTAGAAGGATATTTATTTTTCGTTGCATGCAATTTGATTTTTAAATTCTATATAAAAAGTGGAACCTTCTCCGGGCGCACTTTCAACCCAAATCATACCGCCCATTGCTTCAACCTGTGTTTTGGTCATGAATAATCCAAAGCCTTTGGAGTTGGTATGCCGGTGAAACACTTTGCCAATCTTAAAAAAGTTGTCTTTGTGCTTTATAAGATCGATACCGAGGCCATTATCGTTAATCGAAAAAATGATGTTTCCCTTATCAAGGCTGGTTGCCATTTTAATGAGCGGTTTCCTATCGGGCGAACTGTATTTTAACGAGTTACTGATTAAATTATGAATAATGCTGTGTAAATACTGAGGAGGATAAAATACTACCGAAGCCGCCGAGAAATCCATTTCCACTTTTGCATCCAGTTGGGCTATTTCAGCTTGCAATGTATTTAAGGTTCTTTGTACGCTATCAAAAAGATCAACGTTTTCCCGTTCAATTTCAAGATTATTTTTTATCTGAATGGATTCAACAAGCTCGTTAAAGGTGGTGTGTAAATTTGAGAGTACCGGCCTGAATTTTGAAACGAATACTTTTTGCTCATCGACATCTGTGCATTCTTCAATAAACTCAACCAGCATTGACATATTTACCAGCGGAGCCCTTAAATTGTGAGATACGATGTTACAAAAATCTATAAGCTGTGTGTTTTGCTTTGAAAGATTATCGACAAGTGTTGCTTGTTTCTCCTCCAGCACTTTTCTATCGGTAATATCTAATCCGAAACCGATGACCATTGACAATTCACCATTTTCATCGTGAACGGGAAACATTCGTCTAAGATGAGTGATCATCATGCCCTGAGGGTTGGGCAGGCTGTCTTCCCACCTGATTTCCTTACCGGTGCTTTTAGCCTGCAAGAATTGCGCGCGCCTGATATCTGCTATTGATATGTCGCGGTTCCTATAAATCGCGTATTCATAATCGTCTTTACCAATAATATACTTTCTTAATTCTTCATTACGGATGGCCCCCGGATTAACAAATATATACCTGTGATTGGCATCAAATACAGCTATATCAATCGGCAGCTTATTTAAAATACTCTCGTAAAACTCTTTTTGCTTGTCTAATTTTGTTGTTATTAGCTTCTGGTCGGTAATATCGTTGATTGAACATATATAGTACCGTTGACCAAATATAATGGTGCTGGAAAACCCCAAAGAAATATCAAAAGTTGAACGATCATTTCTGCAAGCGCAAATTTCGATTGTTTGGCTGTTTTTTTGTAGCTGGCGCCTCGTTTTATAATGATCTAATAACTTGAAATAATCGGTGTAGCTTTCTTCGGCAATGACAGTCCGACGGAACGATTTCCCGATTACTTCATCCCCACTCCATCCAAAAATAACTGTTGCTTTGGGGTTCCATTGCAAAATAACACCCTTGTTGTCCATTACTATAACAGCATCATTTGCGTTATGGAAAATGGCTTCCATTAAAGTTTCGTTATTTTTGGAGAGCTCTTCATTCTTTTCCAGGGCAGTTACTTTTTGTTGTAGCTGATGCAGTGTAAGGAACTGACCTGCAAAAGCTTTAAGGGTAGTAATTTGCTGCTGCGAGAGCGGCCGTTTAGCATCATCCATCACACTTAAATGACCAACCAGCATCCCGTTTGCATCGATAAGGGGAACACCCGCATAGAATTGGTTTGATGATTCACCGTTAAATATTCCGTAAGAGTCGAAAAGTCGACTATGCCCGATATTTGGTATGATCAATATACCAGGATGATCTAAATAATATGCTATAAAAAAGTCGTCATTAAAAAACTCCGATGATGACAATCCGTCATCATCCAGCATTAAACCCGTTTGCGTATCGAAAAAGGATATGGCCGTTACTTTTGTTCGGCATATTTGAGCGACCAACAGCAACATATCTTTGCAGGCATTTTCAGATTTTGTTACCGAAGTGATAGTATCCATATAAATTAAGCCACAGTTATTGAATCATACTCCAATTTTAGGTTAATAGCTGGCAAAGGCTTTACTTATTTAAATCCGTATGGATGTGATAAGGTTACTTTCGGCATGGCTATTAAACTTTTTTAAAGAGTTTTTACCCTGCATTTTTAGCTTTTGTGACTTATGCTGTGTTTGTTTTACGTTATGTTTTTACAAAAGTTGCCTGTTCACTTAAATCCGATTTTATACAATAAATAATAAATTGATTTAACCTTTGATTTATTAATTACGAAAGAATTAATGACGAATTAATTAGCAAAGTTAAAACCACGTTTCTTCCAGAAACGTGGTTTTAATTTGGAAATAGCTACAAAGCAAATTGTTTATCAATCTTTTACCGGAAATAATGGTCTCAGGGTATACCACGCCATCGCTGGGAAAAAAACCATAGGCACTGCCAAACCAGGAAAAAGTTCGGGGAATTTTATATCTAATGGTAAAGTAAGAGAAATAGGAATTATCATACCAGCATAAGTAACGATAGAAAACACAAAATTGAACACTATTTCTCCTTTCTTGCCGAGCCATTTTAGCAAACCATAACAGACAAATGCCGCTGTCATACAGATCAAAACACTAAGCCCAATCATAGTACCGATGTTGAGGCTTTTAGAAAAGTCGGCCTCCGTAGCAAAAAAATATATGCGGTTGTAAACAACAGCCGCTATTGATGCAATAGCAGCTGCTATGAGGCCATGAATAAAAAGTCTTTTAAACATTTCCTTTTATTTTGTTACAGGAACGTCAATATCAACTTTGAATTTGGCGCTGCCATGGTTTGGCTCTGCAGTGTTAACGTTATAATCCATACGATTAACCTCAAAGCTTCCTTTAAATTCGTTGTTGTCGAAGGTGAAAGGGATGTTAACTTGTTTTTGCACGCCATGTATGTCTAAAGTGCCTGTCGCTAAAAAGCCGGCTGAAGCCTTGGTGATGGATGATGATGTAAATTTAATGGTTGGATACTTTTCCGCGTCAAACCATTTATCGCTTTTTGCATGGGTGTTTTTCATTCCATTTCCGGTGTTGATACTTGCCACATCAATGCTTACGTCAAATTTTGAGGATGGCAGATCATTGGGGTCAAAGTTTATTGCGCCTTTAAGTCCTTTAAACTCACCGGAGGGATCGCCACCATCAAATTTAATTGCATAATTGTCGCTGATCTTCCAGTCTTGTGATTTAACTACCGTAAAGGCCGAGGCGATAATCAACCCAAGCGCCGCGAACGGATAAATAAATTTCTTCATCGTGTTTTTAGTAATCATGAATTTTATCTTTAACAAATTGGTTTATATAATTAATCTAAGGTAAAATTTAGCAGATTAAGTAAAAGTAGTAATAGACGGAGTACACCCAAACATAGACGTACGGGTGCAATAAGTCGATTAAAACAAACTGATTCTATCTCGTTTTACAGTTTTAAGAAGTTAATTTACCATAAGCTGTTTTTCCAGCTTAATGTCCCAGGATGAACTTCCGATCAGTAGCTTAATCGGCCCGCTTTCCACCTCCCACGCATTTTTTGCTTCGTTCCACCAGCTCAGGGCTTCGGCCTTAAGCGTAAGCGTTACCGTTTTCGTTTCTCCGGTTTTTATATTTAGGCGCTGAAATCCCTTTAATTCCTTTATCGGGCGAACTATTTTTGATTGCGGATATTGAACATAAAGCTGCACCACCTCGTCGCCATCCCGACTGCCAGTATTCTTTACATCAAAAGTTACCGTAACCGATCCTTTTTTGCCCATACTTTCAGTGCTGGTGTTTATCCCTGAATAGCTGAATTTAGAATAGCTTAACCCATATCCAAAGGGATAAAGCGGCGTTTCCTTGCTATATAAATAGGTATGGCCATCCCTGATATTGTAATCCAGCATCGGCGGCAACTGGTCAAGCGATTTTGGCCAGGTCTGTATCAATCGACCTGCCGGGTTGTATTCGCCGAATAAAACACTGGCAATTGCGGTACCCTGCTCCTGGCCCGTATGAGTAATATGCAGTATAGCGGGAACATGGGACTGCGTCCAGTTGATGGCGTAAGGGAAGCTCGATATCAACACCACTATAGTATTAGGATTAGCAGCGTAAACTTCTTTAACCAGGTCCTCAGAAGGTATATCAATAGATTGACGGTCACGCCCCTCCCTCCCATCACCGCACTCGGGGCATGGCTTGGTTGATCCATCGCGGTTAAAAGCTTCGAACAAATTTACCGTACCGCACATCGGATCGTTACCAATAACAACAATAGCTATATCCGATGTCTTGGCGGCTTTGACAGCCGCATTATAATCATTGTCAACAGCGGTTGTTATGGTGACATCGCCACCAACCTTATCTTTAATTGCCTGCAATACAGAAATTGAATAAGGCGTAGGGCTGCCATAAAAATCATTCAAAACCGTCGCTGCCCTGGGGCCAATTATAGCAATTGATTTTTTCGCCGCTTTGTTTAAAGGCAAGATATTGTTGTCATTTTTTAATAACACCACTGATTGCAGCGCAATATTCCGGGCTACTCCTTTGTGTTTTTCGGAGTTCCAGGGTTCCGGCTCATCGCCTGCACCAATTTTTGAATATGGGTTCAATTCAGATGGGTCTAAAAGTCCGAGTTTGATGATTGTCTTTATTTTTCCTCTGAGGGCAGCGTTGACATCAGCTTCGGTTAACAAGCCGTTGTTTAAACATTTTTTTATGGTATCTGCAGGAGATATGCCAAATGTTAAAAACTGGTTCATCCCTACCTTTATTGCGGCGGCAAACGACTCGGGGATAGTTTTTAAATATTTGTGGCCATTTACAACACCCTCTATTGCACCCGCATCAGACGATATGATCCAATTCGCGCCCCATTCATTTCCAACTACTTTTTTCAAAACTGGGTTCACAGTCATCGGTATGCCATTCCAGGCATTGTAGGATGCCATAAATGATTTGGCGCCGCCCTGTGTAAATCCCATCCTGAAAGGCACCGAATAGTATTCACGCATCAATCTATCATCAAAATCAGATGATGAACGTGTACGGGTAGTTTCATTACTGTTGGCAAAAACGTGCTTCATTAGTGATGCTGCCTGCCAATAAGTAGGGTCGTCGCCTTGCATCCCTTTTATCAGGTTAACCGCCATAGTGCCTGTTAAAAATGGGTCTTCTCCGAAGCTTTCATCTGTCCGGCCCCATCGGGGGTCGCGTGCTAAATCAGATGTTGGCCCCCATAGTATCAAAGTGCTCCTTTCATAGTTTTTATTTTGCGTAAGGTAACGCGCTTCATAACCCATCACTGCACCCGCTTGTTTAATCAAATCCGGGTTCCAGGTTTCGCTCATGCCCGCAACCTGCGAAAAGGATGTAGTATGAAATACCTTTACTTTGTCGGTTGGCGCATTGTACAGTTTAACCTGGTGGATGCTTTCGGCTGAGCCCGGCCATTTAACACCTAGCCGGGTAATCGGCTGCCCTTGCAACAAACTAATTTTTTCATCCATTGTAAGCAACGAGATCAGGTTATCTACCCGCTTTTCTATCTGTAGTTTTGGGTTCTGGAACGGGTATTTTTGTTGTGCCTGCAAGTCTGCGACGCATAAATTGCTGATAACAAAAACAAGAACAAGGGTGTTCAATTCACGAAATTTCTTTTTCATAAAGTTAATGGTCAGGTGCGTATAATTGGCGTTCTATAAAGCGATCTCGAATCGCTTCATTATCTGTTAAAAGTAAGAATCAGCGTTTATATTATTAGATAACGGCTGATTAAATATTCTTAGCTTACTTCCACAAACAAATAAACATTACATTTCCGGCTGTATAAAATTGAATAGACGTATAGAAGCCGGTTATAGATGAAAAGCACTTTTTAAACGACTTGAGTGTCGTTTTTTTTCATAACGTAAAAGTAGACCTGCCTCCTGGTATTAAATCCCAGGCTCTCGTAAACTTTAATAGCCCGGTCATTATCATGGCGGACATGTAGATATGGAATCTCGGATTTGGCCTTGATTCGGTTTACCTGGTGCAGCAGCAATTGCCTGGCATAGCCTCTGCCAGTATGATCCGGATGCGTGCAAACTGCGCTGATCTCGGCATAATTAAAAGGATGCAAGCGTTGACCCGCCATTGCCACCAAATTTTCGTTTTCAAAAACCCCCATATAGTGTCCGAAATTAATGGTCCGTTCTGCAAATGGCCCTGGATTGGTCAATTTAGCCAAAGCCACCATTTGGGGCACATGTTGGTGTGTTAACGGTGTTAAATCAATCGACGCTTCAATCAATGTCTTTGATGTATCATAAACCATTTGCAAGCCCTGTATTAATTGCAGCACTTTCCAGGGCATGGGAATTTCTGTCTCAACGGGCGTAACAAACAATACCGGGTTATTATGAGGAAGTAACTCATAAAGAAGCCTGAAGTTATCAATCGTATTTTCGGTAAATGCAGCAAATGGCGAAACTTCCTTATCAAAATATCTTACCTGATCACTACCAAAAGAAAGATGCCTGTTACCAGAAATTAAAGCGTTCCAGGCCGGATTGTCCAATACGTTTTCCATCGGAACAAAACTATAGAAAAGCTTTTTGTTTACCCGGCCAGGGCATATATTAATTAAAAAAGTCCCTCTTTATTTAAAGAAGGACTTTTCCACAATATTAAATACCTTGTTGCTGGTAAGCGAAGATGAGTTTATTGGCCTATTCTTACAGACTGTGGTACGGTACATGGCGTTATTGTAACGCCATCCCAACGTGCACCCGACTGGTTTATAACCTGTTGGTCACCCCAATAAAAATTATGTTGTGAATAATTACCAGGAGAATATACAAAAACAGAATAGGTGCCCGGTTTAACAGATACTGTTCCCGGGAAGCTAAATGTATAATTCTGTTTGCCGGAAAATGCAATTTCATATGATGCATCTCCTGTAAGCGTAAAGCTCACCATTTTTACAGAATCGCACGCCGTGCGCGCAGAAATAGTATTTACAGAATTGATGCTCTTGCCTGGTGCAATTAAGTTGCCCTTGGTACATGAAGCGACTAAAATAACAGTTGATAAAGCTGATAAATAAAATAGATTTTTCATGATTTCTTAATTTGATGTGTTTAATAATTTGATTGTCCTTTGTCTGGATTACTTCATTAGTCGGGAACTAAAGCTTTGCAGGAAACACCCTTTTTATTTTTCATGACGCGGTAGGAATTGCGTAAAAGATGGGTAATTTGATTGGCCTTCTTTTTCGGGGTTGTATAACAAAGCCACCCCGTTGCAATGGGGTGGCTTCATTTCGGCGATAAGGGATAGGCCTTCTCCAATTAACTGAGAAAGGTTACTGGTCTATTCTTACAGACTGGGGTATGGAACAAGGGGTTATTGTAACGCCTTCCCAACGAGCACCTGCCTGGTTTATAACTTGCTGATTATTCCAATAAAAATTGTGCAGTGAATAATTGCCGGGAGAATATACATAAATAGCGTAAGTACCTGGTTTAACCGACACGGTTTTGGTACCGCTTGCAGGGAAACTAAATGTGTAATTCTGCTGGCCGGAAAACGCTATTTCGTATGATGAATCTTCTGCTGAATTGGTCAGCGTAAAGCTTACAGTTTTTACAGAATCGCAACCTGGGCCACGGGGAATAACTGAGGTGCCGGGCTGAACTAAATCACTTTTAGTACAAGATGTTACAAATAAAATGAAACATAATAGAGCGGAGGAATAGATTAGATTTTTCATGACTTTTTTAATTTAATGTGTTTGATAATTTGTTGACTTTTAATTGATTATATTTTTGTTTTGATACCTGATTAGTCGAAAAACGATGCGTGGTGAGAAACAGACTTTTTCATTTTTTACAAGAATTTTTTAGGCTGTAGTGAACGCCTTGTTATTTCGGAACTTTGCACATGCCAATAAAAAGCCGCCTCATACCATTATGAGGCGGCTTATATCGCGTAGTAAAACATAGCTAAAGACTTTTATTGAGATATTACCAATTGCTGCGTAGCGGTACATGGAGTTATTAATACGTTGTCATACTTAGCGCCTGATTCGGCTACAGGGTCCAGGTCGTTCAAATGAAACATGTGTTTTGTATAATTTCCGGGGGAATATACAGATACCGAATAATTGCCTGGTTTAACCGCCACAGTTATGCTTCCGCTTGCGGGAAAGGTAAATGAGTAATTTTGAGGGCCTGAAAACGCAATTATATACGATGGGACCCCGGTTAAATTTGTTAAAACATAATTTACAAATTTTACTGAATCGCACCCCGCGTGTGTAGAAATGGGAGTTACAGAAGTAACGTTTTTACCCGGTGCAACTAAGTCGGCCTTGGTGCATGAAGCGATAAAAATTACTGTTGATAAAGCTGATAAATAAAATAGATTTTTCATGATTTCTTAATTTGATGTGTTTAATAATTTGATTGTCCTTTGTCCGGATTACTTCATTAGTCGAGAAATCAAGCGTAGCGGGAAACACCTTTTTTATTTTTTATGACGCTCTAGGAATTGCGCAAAAGTTTGTCATTTGATTGGCCCTCGTTTTCCGGGTGCACAAAAAAGCCGCCTCATGCGATGGGGCAGCTTCATTTCGGCGATAAGGAATAGGTTTTCACCAATTAACTGAAAAAGGTTATTGTTCTATTCTTAAAGACTGGGCGATAGAACATCCTGATATCGAAACACTATCGTACCGGGCGCCTGATTCTTCTCCACCACCAAGTCCATTCAAATAAAAGGTATGGTTAGTATAGTTTCCCGGAGAATACACATAGATAGAATAAGTACCCGGTTTAACTGAAACGGTTGTAGTTCCATTTGCAGGAATATGAAAAGTGTAATTCTGTTGGCCATCAAATGCTATTTCATATGAACCGTCATTTGTTGAATTTGATAAAACATAGTTTACCATTGGCGCGGAACCGCAGTTCGACGGTGCAGAGGAGTTTAATACTTGCGGTTGAATTGCAGCGTCTTTTGTGCATGAAGCCGCAAATAAAATGAAACATAATAAAGCGGAGGAATAAAGTAGATTTTTCATGATTTTTTTAATTTAATGTGTTTAATAATTTTTGATTGTCCTTTTTAGCTGGATTACTTCATTAGTCGTAAAATGCTGAATGTCAGGAAACACGTTTTTAATTTTTATTTAAACAGTGCAACGGCTAGCTTACTGGTCCTCTTAATATTCGTATGTATTCCATTCTTGCTGCTGCCATTAGTAACCGTAAATAAAAAACCGCCTCACATTTTATGAGGCGGTTTCTCTGGGGCCAGCTTAAATACTGCCGGGTGTTTAATAGTGATTACGGGTTTATTGAAAAGTACTGAGATCCTGTACAATTGGTCAGTTCGATGTCGCCATAGTGAGCCTCTGCTTGTTTTACAGGACTCATGTTATTCAGTTGAAAAGTGCGCTGCGAATAACTTCCCGGAACCTGGCAAAATACGGATACAGAATAAATACCGGGTTTAACCGCTACGGTTGTAGTTCCGTTTATCGGGAAAAAGAAATTGTAGTTTTGAGGGCCGGAAAATACAATTTCATATCCGGCAATACCTGTTGAATTCGTCAAAACAAAGTTTATCGATTCCACCGGGCTGCAGTTAGGGGTTGGTACAGGTACTGAACTCAAAGTGTCTATGTGTTTTTGAGGCGCTACTAAATCGCCTTTATTGCAGGAAGCGGCTATTAAAATTAAGCCAGCTAAGGCGGATGTATAAAATAGATTTTTCATAATTTCTTAATTTAATGTGCTTAACGATTTGTTGACTTGTGGTAATTACATCATTAGTCGAAAAAGCCGGCGTATTAAGAAACATGTTTTCTATTTTTTGTGGGAATATAATAGCGACAGTAAGAAGTTGTTATTTTACAGATTTTCTGCGCCTGGACGCGAAGAAGTAGATACCGCCGGATAGGGCTATCAAAGCGGTGAAGGTGATGTATAGCCAACTAAAGCTTGAGTTGTGCAGACTTAAATTAATATGAATCGGTGAGCTATCTCCCAAAACGATAGTCGGAGCCCAATAAAAAGGCAATGAATTGGATTTATCTCCGTTTAGTAAGTCAAGTTTTGCTTTTCTCAGTGCCTGGTCTTTAGGCAGACCGGTAGTGAGGTATTTGTAAAAACTTTCGGTTAACTCATAAGTGGCTTTATCGTCGGCCTGCCATAAGTTGGTTATTGTACTTGGGATGCCCGCCAGTCGAAACCCTCTCGCCAGGCTGAACATGCCTTCGCCAACCGCATTATATCCCGAGCCGGTGTTACAAGCCGAAAGCACTACCATATCCGTATTATTACATTTAACCTTTTGTATATCACTCATCAAAACAGCTGAATCGGCCATATAAAGTACCGGATCCCTGCTTGTACTGTCGGCGGCGGCATGGGAGTATATCTGTACAATTTGCGATTGCGGGATTTGCGAAAGCAGTGCGATCTTTTTTGCATCTTCCCTATTTAACAAAGAATAGGACTTAAAACCACTTTGAATGCGACCCAGAGAAGCAACGGAACCAATCAAAGGCGCCAAATGAATTTTAGAAGGATAGCTTTCCGGAGCTATACCCAAAAAGACAGTCTTCTGGCCTGCGGTGTTTCCATGTTGGTTCATTAATACCTGCATGGAATAAACATAACTAAATGCGTATTTTTTGAGCAGAAAGCTATTATCCGAATGCGGATCATAAAGCAATGCGTCAAAAGAGATAAAACTATCCCCAGGCGAAATGATTACCCGTTCATTATCAATGTGCAGTGGCTCAAATAGCTTTTGATAAAGCTTACTTGCTAAACTGGCGTACCGATCATAATGCTGATTTAACAGTGTAGCACTTGAGCAATATTTTAAAAACTCACTGCAATCGTGTTTGTAAGAAGGATATGTTATTTTAAATATTTGTGCTTTAGCGGGTGTTATCAATAAAGCATAAACTACAGAGTCATTGCTAAAATATTCAACCAACGATTGCTTGTTAATTGCAAGCTGTTGTTGCTGCTGTTTGATATATGCGGCTGATTTGTCAGGCTCATCGGTGCCTTCATAAAGTTTCGCATCGAGTTGGTTCTGCTGATTTTCCCATTCTTTGTGCGCAGCCAACCACTCTGTTTTTAACTTATCGACGTTAACCCCACTATCGGTTAGCAATACCAATCGTTTATTAAGACTGTCAATTTTCGATTGCAATCTTTTTTCCTGTGTCTTATCGGTGATTACATTTTTCTTTAACAAAGAGTTTAGCTGATCACTCAGCAAAACAGATCTGCTTTTCTCAAAAAAATAAAAACCGTTTTCGGTGTCATTTAGCAGGTAACAAACTTCAATAGCATTTTCGTACATCTGTTTGGTTTCATTGCGCCAATGCAATTTTGAAAGCTCTCCAAGCTGTTTCCAGCGCATCATATCCACTGACCGGGAGGCTAAAAGAAATGTTTGCAAGGCGGCCTTCAATAAAGACTTGTCTGCTGTTTGTTTGTACAACGCAAGCAGGCTTTTGGCTTTGTCGCCAAGCAACGTGCTAACGTAATAGTCGTTGGATATCTGGCTTAAGGTAGCTATATCAGGATTGCTGGTAATCGATTTATCCGAAAAATTTATTGGAAGAGCATTTAAACCTTTTTGATAAAATATCAGGGCTTTCTTAAAATTTCGTTGTCGCCAATAGGTAAAACCTAAGTTTTCATACAGCCCCGCTATTTGGTAGTTATTCCCATTTTTTTGAGCAAACTGTAAAGCTGTGTTATAACATTTCCTTGCGTTATCTTCCTGGTTTAAATCATTATCATAAACATATCCCAAGTCATTCAAATCATTTACACATTGGTCAAAATATTGACGTTTGTCATTTAACAGAAAAGCTTTCCGGTAATAAAGCAGGCTAGTTTGATATTTTCCGATAGCATCCATGAACCTCGCATTGACTGAATAGATCGAAGCAAGCCGGATATCATCTTCCCCATTTAGTAGGATTAACGCAATAGAAATATGTTTCTTGGCACTTTTAAGATCATTTAACTCAATTTCTGCCTGCGCTATTTGTATCCATTGTGCTCCAACTTCAAACGTATCTTTAGCATTGTTAGAAAAAAACATACCCTTATATGCAATATCCTTTGCCCGCTGGTAATCACCAGCCTTATAAAAGGAAAGTGCCAATTGTGTATGGGCCTTACCTACAATAAAGTATTTTTCTAAAAATGGTTTCCCCGCTGTAATACAATTATTAAAACAATTGATAGACTTATGCATAAAGTTCAATTGCATGTATATTATACCAAGGTTATAATAGCTATGACACAAAAAAGGTTCAGGTTTGCCCGTGTATGAATTAATAGTGACAGCCTCCGAAATATAGGCTGTTCCTTCCTCCAAATTTCCGGACAGGTAATAGCAACTTCCAAACCCTTGTATTATCTCGGCATAAATAGGCCCAATTTTTTTGTGGCAATTTAAATATGAGGTTTTAAGTGCGGTAAGCTCACGTATTTTTAAATGCAAATTGCTTCGTTCATTTTTAATGCGATTGATTTCCTGACGCAAACTGTCGTCTAAGAGGCATTGTCCCGTACCTGCATTAGCCTCGAAAACGAGAAGGCACAACCAGATAATAAATTTTAAAAAGAATTTCATAACGCCATCTTATGAGCACATTATTATTTACGTATACAAACCCCATTTTTAACCAGTTCTGATTGTAAATCCGGGAATATTTGGCCTACTCTTTTTTCTATGAGCTCTGAAATGAAAGATTCTTTATTTATAAGATTATGTGCATAAAGATTCAAATCGCAATTTGCGCCGATGACGCCCGTTGCTATAGCGGTTGCAAAGGACGACCCTTTAACCGTGGCAGGTGGACCTCCACCGGTTTGCTTGAACGGGACTTTAAATGATAAATCATTATCGGCGTCAGTCTCATCGGCAATAACACCCAAATCAACAAAGACATTAGAGTGATTTTCAGTAAATGCAACACCTAAACCATTAGTAGTGGTAACTGTAATAACATTTGTATTTTCCTGGCTAAGATTTGCCGGCAAAAATTGATGTAACGCGAGGTCTCGAAGTTGAAAAGGTAAAGGGTTAAAGTGATTTCTCAATCGGCAAATTGCCGCTGCAAAGGAGTCATCCTGAACGCTAAGTTTATTCCCCGCAGCGGTGACGAATAGTACGCCCTTTTCTTTCAATGTTGTAATAACCGAATTGAGTGGTTCTATAGGAAGGTCATCGTAATAATAAAACCCCCAGCTGGCATTAATAATATTCGCACCCTTAGCTATTGCATAATAAATTGCACAGTATATTTTAAACAGATCACTTTGTCCATCTTTATCATGTGTTTTTACCGGAATAATCGTAAGAGTTCTATCGGCGACATTTTTAAATTCATTTATAATAAATTGAGTTACCAAACTTCCGTGTCTTGCCGGGTCATCATCCTCTATATCGCGGTTATTTGCGAAGAAGTTCCAGCCTTCGGATACGTAATCCTTATAACATTCACATTCATCAGTATTTTGCAAATCATCACTTGTGTAACCCTTATCCACAATAAATGGATCAATACCAGTATCAAGAACGGCTATTTTCACTGCTCTGTTGGACCGAACCGACTTACCAACTGTTAGTAGATGGTCAGATTGTCCCCAGTTGTTTGCCGGAATATTACTTAAAAAATTTAGTGAATAACTTTCGCCAACAAGGTTAGGGTTTCCTCCTGTACCTGCCCGAACTCCCGCCACAACGACCTCAATGCCCTCGGCAGACCATAGTTGTACCGGCAATTCGCAATTATCACATTTTTGTATTTTAATATTCTTAACACCATGTTTATGAAAAAAATGTTTCACTTTTTCAATATGCTTTTCATCAACTTTGCCGTTTTTGGTTTGAAAAGTTACAATGATTTGATTTTTACGATAGGTTTTTTCATAGACTTCTTGCAGCAAGGCGTAATCCACTCTGTTCGTAATCTTACTGTTAATTTGACTGTCGATAGAAATTCTCCTAATCAACGTATCACCTGTTTTTAAAGGGCCTTGTGATTCCTCATCATAAGAACCTGATTCTTCGTAATTTTCCATTTGGTTTAGTTTTTAGTATTAGTTTTTAATTTGTTTTATCCAGTTCCTGGCATCTTCGTTATCATATAAGTTTTTGTCTATTATTTCCTGTAATATTTGTTTTGCTTGTTGATTATCTGTTCCTTGCGACCGCGCCATCAGCGTGAGCGCCTTATAAAACTGCCCTTTATTGATATGTAAGGGTATTACTGATAATTGATCAAAGCTTTTTAAAGCCCTATCATA
The DNA here is from genome assembly GCA_036498965.1 of Mucilaginibacter sp. Taxonomy (GTDB): domain Bacteria; phylum Bacteroidota; class Bacteroidia; order Sphingobacteriales; family Sphingobacteriaceae; genus Mucilaginibacter. The sequence continues at coordinate 31,234 of DASYEP010000046.1, read as the reverse complement.
TTGCTTCATAGCAAGGTAAGTAAGGCCTAGATCCTCAATGGCATCTGGATTTGCGTCCTTTTTGCTTGCAAGCGATTTAAAAATGCGCTCCGCATCAGCGAACGATTTGGAATTGTAGGCCGACATTCCCATTTGCAGTGAGTCTGAAACCCCCATGTTTAACCGGAGCGTAGTTAAATTTGCTGCGATATATTTATCAGCTGTTGATCGCGGATTGCTGGAGTTAAAAAATGCAAACCAGCCAAGTATAACTATTATGGATGCTGCAACCAGGTAGCTTATACGTTTAAGGGTAATAATATTTGATGGAACAGATAATTCCTGGCGGAGTTTTTCAAATTCTTCCTTTCTTTTCTGTTGTAACTCCGATTTCAATCCGTCGCGGATTGTGATGTATTCTGCTACTTCTTTCGCGAAGTCGGGGTCAGAGGCGCATCTTCGTTCAAAGTCCCTCTTTTCATCGTCGTTCAGCGAGCCGGTGAAATAATCATCAATAAAATTTAATATAGTGTTCATCTTGATGTTTGATTTCGTATTAATTTAGATCTTATTTTTTCAATGCAGCGCAGCCTTGTTGTTTTCACTACATCTGCCGATTGGTACTTCATAAATTCAGCTATCTCTTTGTCGTTAAATCCATCTTCAAACAGAAGCAGCAATTCTTTGCACTTATCCCCTATTTCGTTCAGTTTTTCCAATACCTCTTGCTTTTCATCTTTGGCAATAAGCTTCTGGATGATGTCCCTTGTTTCGTCAGGTAATTCGTAAATTAGACTATCGTAAGGCATTGTATCTTCTAACTTTCCCTTATTAGTCGTCTTTTTTCGGAGGAGGTCAACACATTTATTAGAAAAAATTTGATAAATGTATGTTTTAAGGGAAGAACGCCCTTCAAACTTGCCGGAAGCTGTGTTATTTATGATTGCAATAACGCTGTCGCTGTATATACTTGCAGCATCTTCTTCCGGAATGCCGTATTTTTTTTCGGCTTCTCTTATTAAATAGAAAAATGCTTTATATAGTTCCTTTTCGGCAGTACGCCTTAAAAATCCTCCTGATTGAAGTCCCTGTAATATCAAGTTCTCTGAAACTGAAATCATGGGTAAAAGGTGTAAAAAGGTTTGAGCGGGGTATCCTGAACAATGTGTAAACAATTGATTTACATATTAAGTTAAAGGTACAAAATAATAATCAAAAGAAAATTACTTTCAAAAAGCTAAAATGTTCTATATCAATATTTTTAAAGGGATTTTGGGGGCCTTTTAATTAAGCCAAAGGGGGCGCTATTTATATCAATTGCCAGTCGGTATCTAAACTGTTTTGAAGAATAGCGGAAAATGCTGTCCGGGTAGGGATATCGAGGTAAGGATAAGTAACTTTTGAAAGATATAACCCTTGTGGATATGCCGGGATGATAACCTTCGGTGTTTGTTTATTGATGAGGTAATATTCAAATTCATCGACGCTCATCAACCCTTTGCCAATCTCCAGCAAGCGGCCGACTATAATCCTTATCATTTTACTCAAAAAGCGATTGGCGGTGATGTTAAATCTTAGTCTTTCACCATTATTATCAATAAATAAGTTTGCCGAAGAAACATAGCAAAGCGTGTGATCAATCCTGTCGGGGCACTTGCAAAATCCTCTGTAATCGTTGTACAGGGGAAGCAACGCTACAGCAGCTTTCATGCTATCAATGTCGAGATCATGTAAAGGGTAAAGCGAACTGAACTTATTCAGGAAAGGATCTTTATAGGTATGAATAAAATAATCGTACGAGCGTTTTACAGCATCAAACCTTGCGTGTGGCTGGCCCTGCATGGGGATAATTTCAAAAATGGCTATGTCATCCGGCAATACTTTATTCAATCGGAAAAACAAGTCGAAATCCCATTCTTTTTCAATATCCGTATGAAAAAAATATTGACTGGCGTGTACATGTGCATCGGTGCGGCCGCAACCTACAATGCCAACCGGTTGTTTCAGTATTTTGGACATTGCGGTTTCCAAAACTTCCTGTACGCTAAGCGCCCGCGGATGCCTTTGCCAGCCGCTATACCGGGTGCCGTGATAGGCTATATGGAAAAAATATCGCAAGCAGTTCTGTTTTTAATGCCAAACGGCAAACTTACTTTTTCTTGCCGGCTTTTTCCATATCTGCCTGCACCCTGAATTTCACAATCCGCGTGATTAAGTCTAAAGGCATTGGTTCGCCAATAGGAAATTGGATGGCTCCCTTTGAGTATTTGTAGGCCGACAATTCATTTTTGAATACTTCTATGGGGGTTGACGTGGGGTAAAATCCGATATGTTCTTTATAGGTAGCATAGTAAACCAGTACTCCATGCAACTTAAATGCCGGCATATTATAGCTGATTACTTCTTTGGCCTGCGGCGCCGCCGCTTTGATTACTTTTCGTATCGCTTCCAAAATATTTTGCGTACTCGCCGGAAAGGTGGAGAAATACTCCTCTACCGTTTTGAATTTTGTAGTTGCTATCATCTTGAGATCATTTAACGATACTAATATACCGGGAGTAATTGAAATTTCGGATGTGTTATAATGACAAAATAGGGTATGGTTTATGACAATGCACTAAGCGGGAAAAAAATAAAAGCCCGAAATCCTAAAAATTCCGGGCTTCAAAAAACCTTTTACCTTTCGCCTTTCAGCTTTAACCTTTTTCAGGCCTTTATTCAAAGTATTCTTTCATCCGTTCAAAAAAGCTTTTTTCATTTTTGCCGGGGTTAGGTTTAAAGTTGGGCGAACTCTGTAATTTCTCAAGCACTTCGCGCTCTTCACGGCTTAATGCCTTTGGCGTCCAAATGTTTATATGAACAAGTTGGTCACCGCGGTGGTAGGAATTTACCTCTGGTACACCTTTGCTTTTCAGACGAAGGATTTTACCGCCTTGCGTTCCAGGGTCTATTTTTATCTTAACCTTGCCGTCAATTGTAGGCACTTCAACGCTGGTGCCCAGCGCTGCATCCACAAAGTTGATGTGCAAATCGTATATTACATTATTACCATCACGTTTTAATGTTTCGTGAGGGATCTCTTCAACAAGAATGATCAAATCGCCGGGAAGGCCGCCCCTTGGTGCTGCATTACCTTTGCCTCCCATGCTTAACTGCATGCCTTCGCTAACGCCAGCCGGAATGTTTATGCTGATGGTTTCTTCGCCGCGTACCACGCCATCACCTGAGCATACATTACATTTCGACAAGATGGTAGAACCTTCCCCGTTACAGGTAGGACAAGTGCTGGTAGTTTGCATTTGTCCCAATATGGTATTGGTTACCCTGCGCACTGCACCCGAGCCGCCGCAAGTTTTACAGGTTTGGAAAGATGAACGATCCTTTGCGCCTGTTCCGTCGCAAGTTTTACAAACTATTTGCTTGTTTACTTTTATCTTCTTTTCGGTGCCGTTGGCAATTTCTTCAAGCGTTAACCTTACTTTAATGCGCAGGTTACTGCCACGCGTTACCCGGCGACCGCCGGAACTGCCGCTTTGTCTGCCGCCACCGAAGAAACCTTCAAATGGACTGCCGCCGCCAAATATATCTCCAAACTGGCTGAATATGTCTTCCATATTCATGCTGCCGCCATAATTGCCGCCATTGGCCGAATGGGCATTGGCCGCATGGCCGAACTGGTCATAACGCTGCTTTTTCTCAGGATTACTCAATACCTCGTATGCCTCGGCAGCTTCCTTAAACTTATCTTCAGCGGCTTTATCACCCTGATTTTTATCAGGATGGTATTTGATAGCCATCTTGCGGTAAGCTTTCTTTATTTCGTCAGCATCGGCACCTTTCGCTACACCTAATACATCATAGTAATCTCTTTTAGACATCTCTTTTTTTATTTCGGATTTCGGAATTTCGATTTCGGAATTATTTATCTTTTATTTCGGATTTCAGAGTATCAAATCCAGATTTCTTACAAATCCGAAATCGAACATCCAAAATTCGAAATCTATCACGCTCCTACTATTACTTTAGCAAACCTGATTACTTTGTCGTTCAGCGTGTAGCCTTTTTCCATTTCATCAACTACCTTTCCTTTCATTTCTTCAGTAGGGGCAGGTATATTTGTAATCGCTTCCTGCAAGTCAGGGTCAAAGGAAGATCCAATGGATTCCATTGCCTTTAATCCCTTCTGCGAAAGTATATTCTTTAGTTTTTGCTGAACCAGCGTAACGCCTTCTTTAACAGGAGCAACATCAGTTGCATTTTCCATTGCTCTTAACGCACGTTCAAAATCATCTAAAACGGGAAGTAGGGAAACAATAACATCTTTTCCCTCCATTTTGCGGGCGTCCTCACGTTCTTTAATGGTACGCCTTCTAAAATTATCAAATTCAGCATATAAACGCAAGTATTTATCGTTCGCGATGGATAATTCCTCTTTCAGCATGTTCGCTGCAGAAAGGACATTTTCATCCTCAGCTGTCAGCTGATCCTCACCACCATTATACTCATTTTCGCTTATTACGTCGTTTAAACCCTCAGGGTTCTCTGAATCTTCTTTCTTTTTTTTCTTCAACATATCGTTAAAATTCATAGCTGATAGTGCCAATCAAGTATCCTGCCATTAGCGCAAAGCCGACAACGTGGCAGGCTATTCATTTTTAAGTGTAAATTATGACATCTTTGAATTGGCAGACGCAGTGACAGTGGCAGATTTTGTCTTTAATTGACGCGGAGTCAGACAATTATTTTCGTAGTTTTAGATTGTATTAAATGTCCGGTTTTTATGAAAAGAATGATTTTGTTTTTCTTTTTGTTTGTTCCCTTTGTCGTGAGGACCCAACCAGGTTACGTTATTGTTACTAAAAATATCAATGATTTTTCGCCAAAGGAAATTGAGAAAAGCAAGGCTTTTAATTATAGTTATTATAGGTGTACCTATATAATTGATGCTACATCTGATCTTTCGAAATTGAATAATTTGCAGTCCCTTCGTCAGGTGGATTTAATTGTTAGTCTTGATTCTTTGCCAAAAGAGCTTTATTTTTTATCAGACTCACTTAAAGAAATAACTATTGATGGCGGAAATAAATTGACCAAAATTTCTTCATTAGGAAGCTTAAAGAATTTGGAATCAATTTCAATTAGGCACTTTGCAGGGACCGATTTGCCTGAATTAAATCAATTAACAAAACTGAAATCTTTGTCTATATGGGGCGATTATTATAACGATGAAAATAAATTAAAACATATTAATGAGATAACTAATTGCAAATCTTTGAGAAATCTTGAAATCCGATACGTTTCATTAGATACACTGGATTTGGATATGAGCCGAATGAATATAGAGTCTTTGGCAATTTCTAGTCGGTTTCTAAAAAATATCGATGCTATTTCTGGCTCCAAATCTTTAAAACATCTGCAGTTATATTGGGCTCAAATAGAAAAACTTCCCCGTAAAATGGGAAACATGGAAAATCTGGAATCTATTGATTTTGCATACATGGATAGATTAAAAAACATAAGCAATCTTAAAAAAATGAAAAATTTACATATGCTGTTTATCAGGGACGCATGTAATCTTTCGGAAATACCAAAAAGTTTTAATACTAATTTAAATATTGAAAATATCAGGATCGAACTTAGGCAGAATAACAGCTTTGTGGCTGAAGGCTTAACTCAATTAAAAAAACTTAAATCACTTAGCTTAGAATATTTACCACAAACATTCCTACTACCGAAAAATTTTACTACTTGTGAAAATCTAGAGAATGTTGTATTTATACAAGTAGGCGCCAATAGTCTTAGAAATCAAATTACTATAAAGACACTTCCTAAACTTAAGAAATTAACACTATAGGTCACGTTACTTAAAACTACAACTGATCACGCTATTTTCACATCCTCCAGCACCTTGCCATTTTCGCATTTAATAATTCGTGATGGGAATGTACGTATGATGTGATAATCGTGGGTAGCGATGAGTACGGAGGTACCTGATTGACTGATGCTTTTAAGCAGCAATACGATTTCTTCGGAAGTATCCGGGTCGAGGTTGCCGGTTGGCTCATCTGCCAGGATAATTTCGGGATCGTTAAGCAAAGCGCGGGCTATTACAACGCGTTGCTGTTCGCCGCCTGAAAGTTCATGTGGCATCTTTTTTAATTTAGAGCGCAACCCAACTTTTTCCAGTACATCGAGCGCACGGTCGGCGATCAATTTTTTGTCTATCCAGCCTGTTGCACGCATTACAAACTCGAGGTTGTCTTCAATTGTGCGGTCAGTGAGTAGTTGAAAATCCTGGAAAACAATCCCTAGCTTCCGGCGCAGAAAAGGGATGTCTTTACTTTTTATGCTATTAAGATTATAACCACAGGCAATTCCTTCGCCTGTTGAAATACCCAGATCTCCATAAATTACTTTTAGCAAACTGCTCTTTCCCGAACCGGTTTGCCCTATGAGCCAAACAAAATCGCCTTTGTCAATGTGCAGGTCAACATTTGATAATACCAGGTGTGTTTGCTGAAAAATATCAACGCCTTTTAGCCTAATAATTGAATCTCCGGTCATGTTTTTTTAAAGCTCTAATTTTAAGATCTGCCCAAACGGCAGATCTTTTATAATGTTCATAATATATTCCGTTTTGTCGTGCAATCCCACCTTGTCCAACGACTTTTCTGGCCTGTCGACCCTGAAATAGGCCAGCAAAGTAAACTTTTCGTCCCTAAGCTGCACATAATCAGGTATTTTGGCAACGCCTTTAACTTTTATAATATACATCTCTTTATTCCATGGACCATAGTCGATAGTCCATAGCTTTAGTTGTTTTAATAAGCACAGGCCATTAACTATGGTCTATGGTCCATCGACTATGGACTATTCCTACAACGCCAGCACTTCTTTAACTCTTTCGGCTGCTTCTTTAAGCAATATAGCCGAATACACTTTTAAGCCCGAGTTATCAATCAGTTGTTTTGCTTCAACGGCATTTGTACCTTGTAAACGTACAATGATAGGAACTGGTATATTTCCTATTTCCTGGTAAGCATCAATAACACCCTGCGCAACACGGTCGCAACGTACGATACCGCCAAAAATATTTATTAAGATAGCTTTTACGTGCGGATCCTTTAAAATGATATTAAAAGCTGCTTTTACTGTCTCAGCATTAGCAGTACCGCCTACATCCAAAAAATTAGCGGGTTGTCCGCCAGCAATTTTTATAATATCCATGGTTGCCATGGCTAAACCTGCACCGTTAACCATACAGCCTACGTTACCATCTAACTTTACATAGTTAAGGTTTGATTTGCTGGCCTCAACTTCCATCGGATCTTCCTCATCTGTATCGCGCAAAGCGGCAAAATCGGGGTGACGAAATAATGCGTTATCATCCAGATTTACTTTGGCATCAACAGCCAGTATTTTATTATCTGATGTTTTTAAAACAGGATTTATTTCAAATTGTGAAGCATCGGAAGCATCATAAGCTTTATATAATGCAGTGATAAATTTGACCATGTCTTTAAAAGCATCACCGGAAAGGCCAAGATTAAAAGCAATTTTACGCGCCTGGAATGCCTGTAAACCAACTTTAGGATCAATTTCTTCCTTGTAGATCAGTTCGGGGGTTGAATGTGCAACCTCTTCTATGTCCATACCACCCTCGGTAGAGTACATAATAATGTTACAGCCTTTTGCCCGATCAAGCAAAACACTGATATAAAACTCTTTTGTTTCGCTATCGCCGGGATAGTAAACATCCTGAGCTACTAAAACCTTGCGTACTAATTTACCTTCCGGACCCGTTTGCGGAGTAACCAGTTGCATACCCAAGATATTTCCTGCCTTTTCCTTAACCTCGTCAAGGTTCTTGGCTAATTTAACACCACCGCCTTTACCCCGGCCTCCGGCATGTATCTGGGCCTTTATAACCACCCAGCTCGATCCGTACTCTTCCTTCATTTTTTTTGCAGCTTCGGTAGCTTGCTCAACTGTATCGGCAACAATCCCTTCCTGGACTCTCACGCCGAAGCTCTTTAATATAGCTTTACCCTGATATTCGTGAATATTCATATTTTGAAGAATTTGCAGTAAAGCTACTATTTTTTAGCCTTAACCATTTTATCTATTTTCATATTATGACGCAGGTATTAACGCTGTGAGCAAGGTATTATTCCATTGCCCCGTATCAATATCGTAAATATTAAAACCTACACTAAAGCTCCATACACTCCATGAAAAGCCTCTTTGTTCTGCTTGTTCCCGATAAAATGCCAAGAATTTCGCCCTTGATTCCAAATCTGCATGAGCGCTGGCGCCAAATTCGCCCATAAAAACCGGCCGGTTATTTTCTGTTGCCCATTTACTCACAATGTCCAAATTATCTGTTATTGTTTTTTGTTCGGCAGGGCTCGCTGTCCATTTTGTACCGATCCATTCCATGGGTTTTCCAATAGGGAACCATTTTTCGCCTTGCATTGTAAATTTCAAAGGCTCATATAAATGGAAGGTTACTATAATATATTGGTCGTTCTCCGGCAAATGTAGTTTATTCAAATAATGGGGGTTATTGTAAAAAACAGAGCCAATTATTACAGGCCTCATCGGGTTATGCTTGCGGATGCTTGATAAAGCATCGGTATAATTACTTTCCCAATTGTCGGCAAACTTTCCATGTGGTTCTGCCATAATTTCAAACATTACCTGTTGCGGATATGAAGCATAATGTTCGGACAACTGCTTCCATAGACTCAGGAATCTTTCTTTATACTTTTCCGGCTGCGACATCAACTGTTCATCCAGACAATTTTCAATAATTATGGCCAGCTTATTTTTCAGTGCCAGTTTAATTACCTCGTCAATCCTCTCGAGAAAGACTTTATCAATATCATAAGGAGCAACACCATCCATCCTGGCAACCCATTGAACCGGCAGTCGGATAGCCGTGAAGCCTGCCGCTTTAATAGTTTTAATTTCATCCTTTGTTATTTTATTGCCCCATGCCCCTTCCTTCGGGGCATCAAAGGTGTACCCAATATTAATTGTCCGGGCCAATAGTTTATTCGCGGCTTTGATATCAATGATTTTATCTTTTCCATAAACTGATATGGAAAAAAGTAGGCTTAAAATAAAAGACGCGGTGAGGCTGATTCTTGTATTCATTTTATTTTGCTAATGTTTGATTGTAAATTACGAAATTTTACAAGTTACTTTACATCAGTTATTTAAAAATGGGAAAGTCGGCCAACTGCTATCTAAAGTCGGTAAAAAAAGCGATGATGACGGTGAAATATCATTAATTTAAATAGCGTCTGCCAAAAACTAATTAAATAAGAATTATTAATAATCACTACTCAAAACAAATCGACCAAAAAATTACCTTTGTCAAATGCTCAGAGCCAAAAATATCCATAAATCGTACGGACAATTACAAATATTAAAAGGCGTTGATTTTGAAGTTAAAAAAGGAGAGATTGTAACTATTGTTGGCGCATCGGGCGCCGGTAAAAGCACCCTTTTGAACATATTAGGCACGTTGGACCGGCCTGACTCCGGGCAGTTATTTATTAATAACATAGAAGTCAGCAACCTGAGCAACAAAAACTTAAGTACTTTCAGGAACCAAAAGATTGGGTTTATATTCCAGTTTCACCATTTACTTGGTGAATTCGATGCAATTGAAAATGTTTGCATCCCAGCTTTTATAGCCGGTACATCCCGCAGGGACGCGGAAAAAAGAGCCGTGGAGCTATTAAAGTTATTGGGGCTGGGCGAAAGGCTTAACCACAAGCCTAATGAACTATCGGGCGGCGAACAGCAAAGAGTAGCGGTAGCAAGGGCACTGATCAATAAACCCTCGCTGATATTTGCTGATGAACCTTCGGGAAATCTCGATTCAGCCAATACGATGGAGTTGCACCAACTGTTTATTAAATTGCGCGATGAGTTTAACCAGACCTTTGTGATAGTTACCCACAACCAGGACCTGGCCGATTTGTCTGACCGCACCGTTTCAATGAAGGATGGTTTAATTGTTCACTAATTAACAATTAATTGTATACACTTATAACATCGGCAAATTCGGCGCAAGCTTATCAACTGAAAAATAAACTAAATTCAGCCGATATTATATTGGGCGATTACCTCGATTTGCCCGCCTTTATGTTGGCTTCTGCTAAGATGATCAACCTGCCCGATCCAAAATCAGTTTCGTACGCACATGAAATGCTTACCTTTTGCCTTGATAATAAAATAAGCACTATTTATCCCCTTAGACAGGAAGAGCAGAATATTTTAAAAACCTCCGAACAACTATTTAAAGAATACGGAGTTGCGTTAGTAATTGGTGGGTAGTTATTGGTCATTATGTCACTAATCATTATTTGACGCGGGTATCGAATTAAATCATCACTTTCCAATGACTAATGACGAACGCCTTATGACTACTTCACCTGGTATCGCAAAACTGTACGGCCAATATTTCCTTCGTTATCAATACCCTCTATTACAGCCTTGTAAGTCCCTTTTCCATCTGCATTGTAATAATCGAATGACGATTCTCCATTTTTATCAGTGGTAATATTGGGATTCCAATAAATAGTGTTCCGCAAGTCGGCATTCTGCGCCTGATCTTTATTCTCATACTTTGGCGAATAAAACATTCTTGCTCTAAAGTAACCCTTTGGTGTAATAGTTACCACACCGGTTTGTGTTGCCAGGGCCAGCAAATTACTATTATCGTATTTCTGTTTGAGGTTAAAACTACCGTTTGTCAAGGTGATAGACACGATGCCATTGGTGCCATATCGATTGTTAATTCCGCTTACACCATCTGTCAAATACACATCTATCGACGTTACTTCTTCCGTTTTTATGGTGGTTATAAAGCCAAAATCCATCGGAACACCATTTACAAAAAATTCTACAGGCCTTTTGTCACCTTTATCGTAATACCGTTTTATATAAAATTCATCTTCAAAATACCATAGCCCAAATGTTTTATTTTGTATGCAGCTGACTAAATCAAAACTGCAATATTTTAACTTTTCTGCGGTAAGGGTTTGGTCCGCATCAGCGCTCACGCCCATTAGCGCAGTATATTCCGGATGAGTTACTTTTTCAATTTTACTACCGGTTATTACTACTTCTTTAAGCATGTGGGAGTTTTCATTTCGTTTTTTTGCGTTTTGCAGATAAAAACTGAGTGCACTGTCAATATTGGCTATTGCTCCCGGGTCGGGATAGCTTTTGGTTACAGGTTGATGACGGGGTACATCGGCCATAATCATCATACCATTGTAACCGGAATTATTCCTGGCATTTAATATAACTTTCGACGAATCAAAAACGGCTACGTTCTGAAAGCTGAATTGCCCGCTCACATCGGTCACTGCATTTACTGAAACATTTCTATCGGGCAACACCATATTAACAACCCCTTTATTAACAGGCAAGCCGCTGCTGGTGCGCAGTACGCCGGTTATTTCCATCCCCTTTTCAGGCAAAAAAGTTTTAGGCGGGTACTTATCCTCAAATATATCGGTGTATGAGAAACGCCGGTATCCTTGTGTAAGCATCAATATATCCAGATCGGCGAGTTTTTTGTCGTCGATATGGTTAAAGTAATAGTTTGGTTTTTCAATATATCCCCGTAGATCGGATGTCAATAATATGCTGCTCAAAATGGTTGTTTCGGCATTTTCATCAAAAGGAACTTCTGTTTCATCAATTACTGATACTGAAAAGGTTCCTTCTACCGGCAGCGCCTTATTTTTTGAAGAAACTGTCATTTTTACATGCTGCTTGGAAGTATATGCAGGTAGATCAGCGCTTAATCCAATATTCAATGCATCATTATGCTGAATAAATACAACACGCTCACTCAGGGGTTCGCCATCTGCCGCAAAAAGTGTTACCTGTAAAACCCCGGTCGGAAACTTACTTTTTGGCACCATACCGGTATACACCTGGCTTTGTAAAGCAGCCAAACCAGTATAGCAAATGGTTCCGCCGCTTTGCGCTATAATATAATAACCTCTGTTCTTGTTTTTTTGAAAATAACCGGCATTTGTGGCTATTTTGATGGTTAAATTTTCGGGATCGTTATTATTTACTGCCAGGTTAATACCATCGGTGTTTACTTTAGGCAACTCGTATTCACCTTTTGCCCCATCGGGAAAAGTTACGTTAGCCTTATAGGTTTTATTACCCTCTGGCAATAGCGCAAATATACCCATTCCATTATGCTGCGACGTAAGGTCTGCAACTTCATTACCTGCGTTGTCAACAACCGTCCCTGTAACGTCAACGCCTACACCGTCGGTATTCAATGCTTTAAAAGCAACCTTTGAGCGCACGCCGGCTATTAAATCTCCGCCTTCCGGAAAAAATTGAACATCGGCAGCAAGTGAGTTTTTAATCGGGAAACTGTTGATAAGCTTTTTACTGCCCAGTTCAATCATGGTAATTAATTGGGCGTCATTTGATGAGCCCGAAGTATTATCAGTAAAATTAACAACCACCAGGCCGTTTTTATCACTGACACCTTTGCCTTTAGTAACGGTTTCGTCACCATTTTGTACGGTCCAACTTACCTTTTTATCTGCATAAGCATTTCCACTGCGATCTTTGAATAATACCTTTGTATTTACAGCCTGGCCGTTGCCCTTCTTAGTTATTTGCATTGTAACTTTAGGGATTGGCTGCCCTTCGAAATCTCCTATGCTTATTGTTTTGTTGAAAAAGTAATCCGGACCAAAATTTCGCATCCAATTGGTATAGGCCCTTATGTGGTAGTTTCCCTGCTTAAACATTGCCCGTGTAAGCGCAATGTTTCCAAAAGCAACACCATTGATTGCCGACATTCTTAAAGACCTAACCAGCGAGTCTTTGCTGTTTATCAGATCGGCATATACAATATTGCTTAAGCCTGAAACCTGATGAGCGGCGCCCACTGTTAAATATGCTTTAAACCATATTGTATCGCCAACGGCATAATAAGGTTTATCGAAATGAAGATAAACTTTTTCAAAAGGGTACTCCGTAGAAAGTTTATCGGTTTTGGCAGCAAGCGTAGCTAAACTAATGCTGTCGCGCTGGGCAAGCGCCGGGGCGACAGCCACTATAAATATTAATAATAAAAATACAAATCTCTTTAAACTCATCAGGGTGTCACATCAAAAGATGGCTAATATATTCATTTAAGCCAATATCTGTTGTTAACGATGTTCTATCAACTAAATTTTTACGCTACTAAACAAACCGTTAAATTATTTTTATATTTATAATCAAATGTCATTTTAATTAAGGGATTGACGGATTCGCCAATTAATTTCAAAGTCATTTTAGTTTATTCCGTTAAGTTTTTACTGTTTAAAGCGTTAGTGCAATGAACCCTGATTATGAAGAAAAAAGAAGAAGCAAAATACCTCGATAAAGAATGGAAAACGATGGACGCGCACCTAAAAGCATTTTTAGAAACGGGCGACCAGGAGCAACTGCACAAATTCAGGGTGCAGATAAAAAAGCTAAAAGCTATGCTCAGCCTGTTTGAAAGTACATCAAGGCGATATGGTTTATTAAAGGAGTTTAAGCCCGTGCGGAAAATATTTAAATATGCCGGCAATATCCGCGACGCACATACCAACCTGCAGTTAAGTGCACGATACGAACTTAAAAATGAACAATTTGAAACAGGTCAGCATAGGATTATTGAAGAAGGGACAAATGAATTTCGCCTTAATGGCAAAAAGTATCTTAAAAATATAAAAGACACCCATAAACTGCTTAAAAAGCACCTGCCAAATATTGACGACGATTTAATTTCGGAATATTATAAAAAGCAATTAGAGCGCATTGCCGGGAACCTTGCCGACGCGCGGTTTACTGAAGAAATGCACGATAACCGCAAGCTCATTAAAATTTTAGTTTATAACCATAAATTGGTAAGCAATGCGCTTAACGGATCATTTCATTTCAATGCCGAATACCTGGATAAACTGCAAAACAGCATTGGCGAATGGCACGACAATGTTGTTGCTGCGCAATTGTTTTCATCGCCCGAAATAAACGACAAACCTGTTGCAACCAAAATAAACCGGAAAAACGTAAGCGTAAAACGCAACATCACCGCGCTTGCCGGCGACTTTTTGAAGAAAGCAACTGCTGCTAAAGAACCGGTTATTAGTAAATAAAATCAGTTGCTATGGGGGTTGAGATTGAACGGAAATTTTTGGTTGACCATGAAAAATGGGGCAAGGTGAATAAACCCCAGGGTACCTATTACCGGCAAGGGTATTTGTTAAATGATGATGAACGAACCATAAGGATCAGGGTTACCGATAAGCAGGGTTATGTTACTTTTAAGGGTGAATCTTCGGGCATTAGCCGAAAAGAATTTGAATATACGATACCTGTTGAGGACGGCATTGAACTGCTTAACCACTTTGCCAAATCTGAATTAGAAAAAATACGATACCGTATTTATTTTGCCGGTAAATTATGGGAAGTAGACGAGTTTTTAGGCAAAAATAAAGGCTTGATAATGGCGGAGATTGAGCTAAACCATGAAACAGAAGAATTTGAAAAACCAGATTGGATAACTGTTGAGGTAAGTGATGATGGGAGATATTATAATTCCTATCTTTCAGTGCGTCCATTTAGTGAATGGTAAGTGGATTTTCTGTTCACTGTTCACGTTCACGACGAACGTTACACTTTCATTAATCATTAATTGTCAGCTATTTATGATTTTTTCTTCTTCAAAAATCACACTTTTTTACTGACAAAACGTTGCCACCAATTTATAAAGTATTTAAGTGTAGATACTTAAATTGTTAAAGTGCGTAATCTTTCCATATCAACACTCAATTAAGTCCGAATAAATCACACCTCGTAAGTTTGAAATAAATTTAATCTCTTCATCAGAATGCCAGTTATAATAAAGCTTACTAGAGGATCAACAAACTCAAACAGACAAGCTACCCAAGCCCTTGAACGGCTAAATATCTCCGTTAAAAGATGTATAGTATATGGGCTTCCGATTAGTTTCATTGATGTCATATTTATAATCAATAGCATCAACAGAAAATAAACCACTAAGCAACCCGTTTTCAACAAATTTGTATCCCGCAAAAAAAAAAAAGTAACGGATATAAAACAGCTGCAATTAACAAGTTAGCACCATAAAACAGAACTACCATAAAAGAGTCGCCAGGATATATCTCTGGAATAATTTATATGCTATTATTAGGAAAACCAACTGTAAAGTAAAACAGATAGTCCCAAATTTCGCTGCGTCTTTCATTGTGTAAGGTTACAAAGGTTCATTTTTTATTTATGGCTATAGCCCATTGGGGTGCGAAAATACACAACATTAATTACGAGGCAAAATCACATTAAAGGTTTGTACCTTATTGGTTGGGAAAACCGTGTCTTTTAACATCAACTCCAAAGATGTGTCGTTTAAGATCTGATACCCCACTAAAAAATTCATTTTGGTGATATTTTTAATGACACGCTCATCACCATTATCTCTTTTCATTGAAATTTGAGTTACATCCTGAGTAGTTGCCCCCGACTGTACAAATTTTATCTTTATTACAACTCCTTTTAAATTTATCTCAGCCATAGGGGTATCGACTCGTTTAAATAAAGGAAAATTGAAATAACCTATAATTAAGACTACAATTAACACGATAAACGCCAAAATCGATATAAATACAACATTCCTGTTGACTCTCATAATTATCAAAATAAACAAACCCTTGTTTTATCAATTTGGGCTCTTGTATATACATCGGCTAATATAACAAAGCCCGGCGCTCATTGGCCAGGCCTTGTTGAATTATAAAAATATTTCTTAAACATAGTTCTTTTTACCATATTTCGCACCTTTAAAACCTGCCGAAAGACTGTGCCTTGCGGCAGATGATGATTTCATGCACTTGAAAAAATTTTTATGATAACATTTAAAGGCAATAGTTACAAAAATTGGGCATTAGCAGTCATGATTATCATTATTCCATTGACAATTGGTGTTTGCAATGAAATAAAAGGTAGGATTGCTTTAAGAAAAACGGCAATCGTTATTGGTGAAATTGAAGGATTTGAACCTTCAAGAGGAGCTAGGATTATTGATGTAATGTTCAATTATAAGGGAAAAATTATTAGCACCACAATTGAGAAATATGATGTAGATAGTTTAAAAATAAATACGAAAATAGTTTTAAAAATTTCGAGAGACTACCCATCTAAGTATATTGAATATATCGGCGTATATAACGCAACAAACGATGATTCGAATTAAGGGAATGTACCCCTCTCCAGGAGGCCGTGCCTCATAGCAGATAATGATTTTATCTACTTGCCTAATATAACAAAGTCCGGCGCTCATTGGCCAGACCTTGTTGAATTATAAAAATATTTTTTAGACAATCGTGTTATTCGCCATGTTTCATACCTTACAGACGTCACAAGACAGCGTCATCAGGTAGTAGTGCCCTACCGTTTTTCGACCTACGCTGCACACTCGCCAGATTGAGTATCAGGAAAAATCGTTTTATGGTGTCCGTCATGGAATTGTGTTCAGATCAAAATAGCAAGTACACAAACCGCATTTAAAAACATGTTAAAAAATTGCGTTTTGTTTTATAAATTAATATGATATTTTTATTTAATACGATAATTAATTACAAACTAAATAATAATTAAACAAAAGGATAAAATTATCTTGTAAGTTATGTTTTATATCGCTAAATTTGGTTTTTATTAATCCCTAGTTGTTATTATCTCATTTCCTGCTATTTTTTAAGCACTTTCTATTTTTTAAGCCATTTCTGCATTAACTATTGATTTGTAAAAATCGCGTTAAACACAAATGATGTCGTGGTAGGCGTGTTGAATATTCTCTTTAAAAATTTCCGAGGGCTAATCTATCAGGAATAAAATAGCTTATTTTATTCCGAATTGATGATTCCGTTTTCGGCAACAATGCTAATAAAACACCATTTTCCTTTTATATCAACTCCACCAACTCGATTACGAGTTAGTGAAATTCACTCCCTGAGAATACACTCCCTGCGTTACTAATTTTTATATCGACGTCAAGTTTTTAATTTATTCTTTAATACAACTGATTAAGTAATCATCAACAAACAAATTCCTTAAATAATTGACATCTTATGAAAGTATTTGTAATTTCTGCATACCCTTACAATGATCGTATTAATTGTGCAGCTACTTATCTTAAAGAATCGGCAAAAGATGATCCTTATAAAGTCCATCAATTTGTTGCTAATCCTGAAAATGCTGATATTATCATCTTTGCTGAACATCATCTGGGGTTTGACCCATATTATTTTGAGGTCTTAAAAAGCAAAATATATAAGACCTTCAAAAAAAAATGTTATCTGTATCACGATAATCCTAAATCATTGGCATTAATGCCAACGGTAAGCCCTTCTGTTAGGGCAAGGGGGTTTAACCCTGTTTTTAATCAGCCGTACAATTATCTAACTCAAATTGAAAAAAATCGGTATTTAAAGCAATACACTTCAGCTATTGAAAAGAAATATTTATTTTCTTTTATTGGAGCATCGCGCACAAGCCCGATAAGGAAAAAGATATTAAGTTTAAATTTTGAAAAATCTTATTTGCTTGATACTTCAGATAAAAACTCCTGGGAATTAAACGGTAGTGAAAAAGACAATTATTACAAGCACTTTGCTCAAATTTGTTTGGAAAGTAAATTTGTACTTTGTCCGAGGGGTATAGGGCCCAATTCTTACAGATTATATGAATGCCTGGAAATGGGTGTTGCACCGGTAATAATTTCAGATGACTGGATTGAAACTTCAGGGCCAGTTTGGAATGATTTTTCAATTCGGGTTTCAGAATCTGATATTCACAAAATACCTGAAATTTTGGCACAAAGGGAACATGAATCGGATAAAATGGGTGAGTTAGCACGAAAAGCATGGACGGATTGGTTTACAAAGGACAAACAATTTCATCATTTAACAGAAGCTTGCTTGGCGTTGCACAATTCGCGGTCAAAGATTAGTTTTATGACTTATGTTTTTCAATATCTGAAATTTCTTCAACCATATCATTTAAAGAACTTATCAAGATATTATAGAAATATATTTAAAACCCAGCAGATAGAATTTTTTAGGCAAAACGGAGAACCGATGAAAAATTGGGTGCCAACCGGCGATGTCGGATAGTTTTTAAAATATAATTTTATTTGTAACTCTCCCGGCCGTAAGGCTGTGCGTTGTGGCAGGTAGTGATTTCATGTACTCGGCTAATATAACAAAGCCCGGTTTTCATTTGCCGGGCTTTGTTTAAATATAAAAATAT
This sequence comes from Mucilaginibacter sp., assembly GCA_036498965.1. Lineage (GTDB taxonomy): Bacteria > Bacteroidota > Bacteroidia > Sphingobacteriales > Sphingobacteriaceae > Mucilaginibacter. The sequence goes on along the minus strand of DASYEP010000046.1, from coordinate 12,898 downwards.
TTTTTGACAGTAGCTTTTTCTAAGTTGTTTAATACGTACATTGTATGCTGCGCCAAATAAATAGCTCCAGACTTCTAAACAGATCATCGTCTGTTTATTCGCTTTTTATTCCCGAAAAAACGAATTTTTATTTTTAGCACACAAAATCTACTTTTAATTGTTTTTCTGTTTAAATTTTATGGCAAAACCATTATCAAAAATAATTCATAAAATCCGTCAATTAATTTCGGATAAAGATTATTATAGTTTGGCTTATTCGCAGGAAGGTGAAGATTTAATATTGCGGCGATATTTCAACAATAAACTTTCCGGCTTTTATGTTGATGTTGGTGCCCATCATCCTAAAAAGTATTCAAATACTTATCTATTCTACCTCAGGGGCTGGAGAGGCATAAACATTGATGCCTCTCCGGGGAGTATGAAAGCGTTTAACACCTCCAGGAAAAGAGATATTAACCTCGAAATAGGTATTTCAAATACAGGGAAAGAATTGACTTACTACATGTTTAATACCCCGGCCGTAAATAGTTTTTCAAAAGAACTTTCGGAAGAAAGAGATGCAGGTGACTTTTACAAGATAAAAGAAAAAGTAATCATTAAAACAGAGAGACTAAGCTCTATTTTAGAAAAATATTTACCTCAGGAGGTAAAAACAATTGATTTTATGACGGTTGATGTTGAGGGTTATGATTTAGAAGTGTTAAAATCAAATGACTGGAAGAGATTTCGGCCGAAATTTTTATGCGTTGAATTACTGAATTTCGAATTATTTGAAAAAGATCCAATTTTTCTTTTTCTAATTACCAACGGATATAAATTCGAAGCCAAGTCTCGGCAGTCTTTTATTTTTTTTGATACAACAAATTAAACGATCTATAGTAACAACGCGGGCGGCAAGCTTTGTATTCCGAAGTTGCCCCCACTACTGCTTTCTGCAAGGCTGTGCTTTGTCGCAGATTATGATTTCACGTACTTTTGACTAAAATAACAAAGCCCGCGTTCATTTGGCCAGGCATTGTTTAGATATAAAAATATTTTTTTGAAAAATCTTACTTTGATCTCATTTGCGATTCACCACTCACTATTCACCATTAACCAATTAGCACAAAGTGCACTCCGGCAGATATAACAGGCAATCATTACCTGTTTCATCATTAACTGTTTTTACATACTTATTCCCCAGGGGACTAAGCGCAGGTATAAGGTAGGCTTTATTCCCATGCTGATCTAACACATAAGCCTCCCCTTTTTCATATTTTATCCAATCGTAAATCTTGGTTCGGTCGGTTATTCCGTTCACTTTAATCCGTTCATTCACCCATTCCAGGTGATCAATAGCAACATAGGGGTTTTCGTAGTTGCCTTCATCTCTTTTGATACAAATTATACGTACTGCCATTTCAATCGTGTTTTGTTATTCGGTACGATAAAAGTAAATCAAAGTCTTCAGCCAGGTTATAGTGTTATCACCCATTTTTGATACGTAAAACTACGTATTCGGAGGGCTGTTAATTTTGCGAGCTGCAGTCAATTTTCGCTTGCATAGTCACCGGAGCGCGTTCATTACCGGCAGCAATTGGAATTACATCCTCTCTTCACCATCACATCCAGGAGAACATTTTACTAGTCACAAGGATCGCTCGTTATCCTAAAAAACTTAAAATTAACAGGTACATTATCCGAATTGGTGAACCCTTTTATGGCGAAAATGCCGATGTATTTTGGTTTCATGTCAAATTCCTGGGTAACAACTTCTTTAAATGCCTCGTTTTCGGTAGCCCCGCCGGAATACAAAAACCTGTATTTGTTGCCTTCTTTTTCAATCCGGAGTGCGGAATTCTCCAAATTTTTGATGAGTACGGGGTTATTACTGATGCTGTCCAGGTAAAAAAGGGATTTGTGCGCAATTTCTTCAGGTTTGCCAAAGCCGTTCCCTAATGAAGTAATGGCTTGGATCAATATTTCTCGTGGCCGCTGCATCCCGCCAAAATAATCATTGAATGCCAATGACAACCTGATGCTTTTCCCTTTAAACGAAGTATCTTCCAATAACAAAATACCCGCCTGCTGCCACTCCTGTTTAGGAATAAAATTTTTGAAATGAACTTCTGCCGTAAAACAATCCGAAGTAATTTGCCTCAGCAATAAATTCTTAATTTCAGGCTTTGAGGATGGGTCGGGCCAGTTATCGCCTTTTAATGTGTACAAGGTTAGTTGCCCCTGCTTCTCGCCGCGTTTATTCCAATAGGCTTTGTCTTTTGATTTTACAAACCAGCCGTTGCTGTTCATGGTGCTTTAGTCGGTGTAATTAAAATAATCGGTAAACTGAACCGCCTTTGTCGGAGCAATAAACTTAAAATAAGCAATTACTATAACAATCAGCAAACCTATCATAATGGCTCCTGTACCTAAAAACCATTTCTCAGGCGCCTGTTTTTTCTTAGTTGCCGGAAATTTCTCCTTGTACAAAAACCAGTAAGGATGATGGCCCTCATCATTTTTTCGTTGAATCTCGTTAGTGTACGGCGCGCCCAAAACATAACGTGCCAGAGTATCGAGCGTAGCCACTGAAGGGTTTTCGTCCTTAGCCGAAGCGGTATCCATGATAAAGAAAGAATAATTCTTTACGCTTTTCCACCCGATTGAAAGCCCGGTTTGATCCAGAGTTTTATTACAGAAGAGCTTGCTCTCGGTCTCCGTCATCGGATTTCTTATCACATGTCCAAAGCATTTTGTATATGCTGCTTTAAACAAGTCGGTAAAAATTAAAAAATCCAAATCGTCCATAAAACACTATTATCCAATTAAATAGAACCACAAAAATAGATTTCCGCAAGATTTCCGCTGCAATTACGTACTCCCGAAATCCTCCCAAAGATATTTACAAAAAAGCCCGATCGGCTGATGTTTTTAAAAATCAAATAGAAATTAAAACAACCGTCATGAAATATCTTGTGTTATCTATCCTGCTGATTTTTTCGGGGCAGTTATTCTCGCAAAACCTGCAATTACATTATGATTTAAGGCATAGCATTGACCCCGCCCACAATTCACGAAATTTTCCAACCGTCTACTTTGAATATTTTAAGGCACAAAACGACACCTCCTCATTTATAAAGCCCGGTGCTTTCTTTATAAAAATGGAAACCGACCTGCAAGGCGACGGAGATAACATTGGCAAAGCCTTTATGCAGGCCTCGCAAACCTTCCGCTTCTGGAAACCAAAAATCTATATAAGTGTGCAGTACAGCGGCGGCCTGGGTGTTACCGAACCAAGGCAATACAGCTATTATATAAACAATGCCCTTTCGATTGGCCCAAGCTACTTATTCCGATGGAAAGGTGCTTACTTTAGCACAAGCATTTACTACACCTATAATATGCTCAAAAAGCCCAGCAACGATTTTCTGTACACGCTTTACTGGGGCAAAGGCTTTTGGAATTACAAAATGGAATTTTCCGGCGATGTTGAACTTTACACCTTAAACAAAAACCGGGGCGATGACTTCACAAAAAACATGCATGGGAAAACAGTTTCCTTTTTTGGCGAACCACAGGTATGGTTTAGGATACAAAAAGGTTTCTCGCTTGGCTCAAAGGTTATTTTGTATTACCATGTGATTACTACAGAAAATCTTTTTGAGGCGTACCCGACTATAGCGGCAAGGGTGAAGTTTTGATTTTGCAGCATACTGAATAATTAACCGGTTAAGAAAATGATTATCAAAAACAAATGGAATAACTACCCGCGTGTTGGTTTTCCATTACATGCCAATAATAATTACTTTAGGCACCATCTACAATAATGGAGCTATCATTTACTTTATTTGACATGGTTGTGCTGTTTGGTATACTGCAAGGTATCATCACGGCCGTTGTTTTAATGCTAAACCCGGTAAAGGACAAAAGCAAAACCCTGTTTATTTTTATACTCCTTACACTGGCGTTGCTTAGTTTCAAAATTATCCTGCATACCCTTGGATTGTGGGAGCTGCCTTTGTTTCGCTATTTTCCATTAGCTATTGATACTACGCTGCAACCCTTACTCTATCTTTATATCTGTTCTATCACTGCAAAGGAAATAACAACCCCTAAAATCGTATTTTACTTTGTTCCTACTTTGGCGTTTATGGCCTATGCGCTCGTTATCTATGCGCTGACCTTGGGTTTACCTTCACTTCAACTTAAAGATCAATTAGCTAATCAGTTATTATTTAACCAGGTTAAAACTGCGGAGGATATAGTGGGTGTAATTTCTGCGTTTATTTATTGGCTGCTGGGTTACCGACTTATCAGAAAATATCGGAACTGGCTATTTAACACGCAGTCTGATAGCCGTTTACAAGAGCATACCTGGTTAAAAAACATGCTGTTGATATCAGGTATACTAGTGTTAGCAATAACTGCTGTTGTAGTTTTAGACGATCTTCTACCTATTGGGCGCAACCACTTTATCCATCTTCAGCTCTTTTATATTTACCTGGTGATAATTACCTATTACCTATCTTTTAAAGGATACCGGATCTTTAGCTTTTCGCCACCTTTCAATGGTCGACGGCAAGATATGATTGTAGCTCAAGGCATTCGTCCGGCTGTAGCCGACATTGACTTTTCTTTTGTTCAAACAGAATCCCCTATAAACGAAAATTACGCCGTAATTAAAGCGGACATAATAAACGCACTGGAAAACGAACGAATCTATTTGATTGCTGAATTGAGTATAAAAATGATGGCGCAGCATCTCGGCTATCCCCTCGCTGCTGTATCTGCCTGCGTTAACCAATGTTTTCAGATAAATTTCCGAACGCTCGTTAACAGACATAGAGTGGAAGAGGTCAAAAGGAAATTAAAAAATCCACCGGCTCATCTTTCGCTGTTAGGCATTGCCCTGGAATGTGGCTTTAATTCTGAGGCGAGTTTCTATCGCATCTTTCGCCAGGAGACCGGGTTGTCGCCAAACGACTACCTCCGCAATCATCGGGAATAAATTATTACAATCAAAACCGTTTTTGAGTGGGTAAAAAGCACTATTAATTATTGCTTTGATGCAAAATACCCAATAATGAAAAAAAGGCTTTTAATCCCTGTAATTATTACAATAGCACTAATTACCATTTACGTTGGTGCGGGAACGGCGCTGATTAACTTTTCGGCGGTTGAATATCCAAAACAAGACAGTATATTTTTAAAAACGCACTGGCAGCAGATGGGCGGCTTTGAGCGAAACACACCTGACCACATGCGGCTGGGTTGCTGGAGTACCGCACTGGCTCAAATCATGTACTATCACCAGCTGAAACCGTTTGGTCATATTGAATACCAATCCAGCAGAGGGTTTGCCATTAATGTACACATGGACAGTTCGGTTGTAGATTTTTCAAAGCTTTCTCCCCAAATCGACAGCATAACGCCCGAGGTAAATATTAAGGCGCTGGCTTTATATAATTACTACGCGGCGTTGACGGTAAATAAAGACTTCGGGACGGATAGTTACATGCACAAATTAGCCCCGGTTAGCCTCCTGGAAAGTCACTACAAGGTAGATGCAAACAGGTATATTTCATGGAAAGGCATTCTTCCTTACTCGCACGGGAAGCTAAAAAACATTATTATGGGCGAAATCAGCCAGAAGCGACCGTTGTTTCTGCATTTTACTAACCTAAAAAACTTTGGGCATTCGGTAGTTGTGGATGGATATAAGCAAATCGACGATAAGTTTCTCGTTCATTTGAATCAAGGTCAGGGCGGCCCGCAAGATGGATGGTGTGATTTTGACAAAGACTTATTAAAAGCGGGTGACCATAATTTAAGAGTGATTTACACTTTTAAACCGTTGAAAAAATGATGCTCAGGGGCTCAAAGGTTATTTTGTATTACCATGTGATTACTACAGAAAATCTTTTTGAGGCATACCCGACTATAGCTGCGAGGGTGAAGTTTTGATGGTGAAATTGTCTGAATCAAGATTTCCAGGATTTAGGGATTTTCAGGATGCTGGCCGCTGCCATCATGTTAATCCTAAAATCCTGATTCCGACAATACGCGACTGCTTCGTTCTTCGCAATGACAATCGGTCAAATAATTACAAATCAACAACTTAACTCTTTTGTCAACCTCTGATACATTAGAAACGCCGGCTTAACCGAATAATCATCCCGTAAAATTCCAAACTGATGAAACAGGTCCGGATTAGCGGTATCTGCATCTCTTAAGGAAAAAAGTTCGTATTGTGTAATGTTAAATTGCTTACGAAGTTGATAAACCTGCCTGATAATTGTTTCCAAAACCTGCCCTTGTCTGCCGTAGCTCCGATCAGCGCCTGTCGCCCAGCCATTTTCAGTGATATGGATAGGAATATCTCCACCGATCCCTGCGTTCGCAAGATTTACTAACCGGAATTGATTTAATACACCATTAACTGCATTCGTCAGGTTTTCGAAGGCAATGGGACGAAACACGTCAGGAAAGAAATCCAATCCAACATAACCTAATGCACCCAGGAATTCTTCATCAACTAGCCTGGTCAATGCATTCCAGAAAGGATCAGCATTGTTAAAACATGGAACGGCATTAAATCCTACCAATATATCAAATCCCTTCTTGCTAATTTCCTGCTTTGCGTACTTTATCCCATCAACAATCACCTGGCTAATCTGCGGAAATATGCCATCGCCTGGAAAATGATACATGTTCGGTTCTTCAGCTATTTGTAAACTATGCAGAACGGGGCCATATTGATCAATAACATTGCTGATAGCTTGCTCCCACTCAGCCTGCACGTACGAACTCGTTTGATAACATAAAACCAGGTCGACTTTCCGTTTCGGCCCACGATATATTTCCATTTGATTTACAATTTCGCTGCTCTCCCATAGGGTATTGCCCTCATAATGGATGTAATTGCGAATTATAAATAGTGGCGCTGAACCTTGTAAAAGGTTTAAAGCATTACGGATACCATCGAGATCATCAGGTTTTCCTACAGCAAAATTCGCGGTTAAACCCGTTTCACTTTCAGCTCCGGCAACTCCGCCCGGATAAATACCAAATAAAAATGTCACATCTTTGTTCTGACTCATAATATATCGCTTTAGTTGTTTATTTTACAAATATATATTTATTTAGATTTAATTACATCTGTTTAAATTTAATTTTATTATATTTACATCTAAATAGATATATTTACTATAACATGAGCAAACTAGTAGAACTGGTAACCGCCTGGGATAAATTTAACCGCGAACACGCTGAGCAGTCTGTAGAGCAATTTTGCAGGCATTACCTGGCCCGTCAACAGGCGCCACAACCTGAAACAAAACAGGATCGCAAACAAAAAACAGGCGGTCTGTTAAAATTAATGGGGCGCATAACAAGTGCGTTTGCACTATACCATAGGGCTGCCATGACGCAAACAGCGCTTCCAAATGCCGAAAGTTTCTATTATTTAAATGGTTTAAACTTTTTGGGCGAAGCACGAAAGACAGAATTAATCAATTACCTGTTTGCCGAATACACAACCGGTATGGAGGCAATCGGCAAGCTTATTGAAGCCGAATATATTACTGAAAAGCCTGATCCTACCGACAAAAGGGCAAAGCTTATTAAATTAACAAAAAAAGGGCTCAAACAGTTGCACGAAAGCTATAGTTACTCATCAAAAGCCGGGGAAATGATTTTTGATGATGTAAGCAGCGATACTATAATGCTTTGCCAGGCTTTATTGAAACCTATTGAAGAACGACATACAAAATTATTACCCAGCCTCAAAAACAAAGATTTTGACGCCATGTACCACCAGGTTACCGGCAAGAAAATTAAGGAAGGTAAGGCGCAAAAAGATGATTGATAACGACAGACTTACGAAGTTTTAAAAACTTCGTAAGTCTCCCATACTCTACAATTTCTTCAAAAATGGCTCATTCTCCAGCATCAACCTAAAGTTGTCCGGACTAACAATATCATTGTGCTCTTTTAAACTATGTATAAAAATAATGTTATGGGCACGAAGTTGGGCCGGTACTACCGCTTTTTCTTCAACTTCGAAAGTCAATACATCATCATCATCCAGCACTTTAACCATCCGGTGACTTTCATCAAATGTACCGCCATGGTCGGTAAACAAATGAACAAAGCGATGTTGGCGGTCGGCTTTTATCCAATTTACAAATAGGTCAGTCTCTCCATACAACGCATCGAATAACATGGCTTCATCAATTTGCATTTGTCCGTTTTGAATGATGCGCGCCATCACCCGGTAGGCGCCGCTATGACCTGCCAATAAAATATGACCGGACGCACAATTTTGCGAGATCAACTTTTTATCCTTCAGACCCTTCAGCACATCGGCGACAAGCGCTTTAAACTCTCCCGGGTTTTCAAGTTTGCCGCCATAACTATCCGGCGAATTTCGGGCGGTTTCTGCCAACACCAACACAGCATTACGCTTCGATTCGATAAACTGTTTAGTAAGCTCATACCTTATCGCAGCGCTATCCACATTATTACCCCAGCCATGGAACCAAAAAACAAAATCCACTGTCTTTTTGGCATCAAGATTTTTTGGTGCGATAATCAGTATCGTGCTATCATTATAATGATCCTTAAAAGTGTATAATACGTTATTATATAGATGTCCGTTTTTGCGGCCGGTATCCGGGAAGGAAGTATGTGAGGAATGTATGTGAAAAATAACAGCGCCATTGTTATCCTGCGCACAGGATTGGGTATATGTTACCAGGAATAAGCAAAGGAAGGTTAGGTATGATTTCATAGTGTGAATTATTTTGGTCTGAATCAGGATTTACAGGATTAAAGGATTCACAAGATGCAGGGTAGAGAAAAATCCTGAAAATCCTGAAAATCCTGAAAATCCTCAAATCCTGTAAATCCTGATTCAGACAACTACCCTATAAAGAACTGCTGACTAGCAATCTTGCCATTCTCAACTTTATAAACGCAAAGTTCTTCAAGTTTCTTTCTTTCCATGTTACCGCCAGTAAAATCCATGGAAATAACTATGCTGAAATAATTGCCTGCATACGAAATCGGGGAAACATTGATATCGTGTATCTCGGTTACCGCCAAAAATTGCTTTTCTCTTTCAATCAAAAACGCCAGGCCCACAATGGGCACATTGTTATTAATCGGGTCGATGCTTTCCGCATGTTCCGAAAACAGTTCGCTATATGCCTCAACAAACCTCTGTTCACCTACTAATGAAGCCAGCCGGTTTGAAATTTCTACTATAGTATTCATTACGGTTATTTATTATCGTTAAGCCCCTTCCAAATCTTTCCGGCCAGCAGGCGGAAAAACTTTAGTTTTATTAATTTTTTTAGCTCCCCTACTGCGGCGAATTAGGAAAGACCGAAAGCTATTTATTATATACCCTGCCAATGTATGGACTGTCAACAATTATCCTCTTTAACTCCATAGGATCAATCGCTCCCTGGTGGGCGTACACAATTTTACCATTGGGTTCAACCAAAATTGTATAGGGTAATGCTCCCTCCCACTTTGGGTCGATGGCTTCTATCAATTTATATTTATCATCGACCGAGAAAATGTAGTTGGTTGCTGATGCCTGCTTCTTTTGCAGGAATTTTAAGGCCTTATCTTTATTGGCAGGATCGTCTGCACTGATGCTTACAAATTCAAAGCTCCTGTCGCGGTACATCCTGTTCATGGTTATAAAGTCAGAAAACTCCGCAACACACGGTCCGCACCAGGTTGCCCATACGTTTATAAGTCTTAATTTGTCGGTATTGTTTTTTAAAAGATCCTTTATCCCTGCAACGTTAATCGTATCCAATTTCACAGGCTCTTTGGCCCATTGAACCTCGGCCTTGGTAATCCAATCACTTTTCTCTGCCCATTTTACCGAGCAGCCAAAAACTTTGGTACTAGTTACCGGCACTTCCTTACCGGCCAGCACAGCATCCAGGGCATTGCGCGCATCAAAAACATGGGGTGTTTTATAAGGATTTTCCACATCATCGATACGACCCTGGTACCTCAGTTTTCTGTCCTTATCAAAAATAAAAATATGTGGTGTAGCCACCGGTCCATACTTTTTGGATATTTCTTCGGTATCACCATCAAACAGGTACGGAAAATTAAAATGCTTTTCGTTAGCGCGTATCTTCATCTCATCGAACGAGTCTCCAACATCACTATATCCCAATTCGTCAAGGCGAAGCGAGGCCGGATTGTTAGGATTTATAGCAACAAGTGTTACACCTTTCGAAGCATAATCGCTTGTTAATTTCATTATCCTGTCTTCATAGGCCTGTGCGGTTGGGCAATGGTTACAGGTAAAAACAATAGCCAGTACCTTCGCACTCTTAAACGACTCAAGCGTATAAATTTTGTCGTCCACGCCTTTCAAACTAAAATCAGGAGCACTAGCGCCGATAGCAAGGGTTTTATGTTCGTCAATCCCGTAAGAAACATGGGAAAATCCGGCGATCAGGAAGAAAATAAAACAATTGAGAAAAAGCAGTTTTTTCATATTTTCAGAAATTTTCAGTTAATTAAAGAAGATAAAATAGGTTATTCAAATATAAACATTGAAACGGTTTTCCATATTTTTAACGATAGTATTTGTTCTGTTACAATGTTTTTGTTTGTTTAAAATAGTAGCCTGTGTCATGCCGATGCATATCGGCATCCCTCGTGAAAAGTAGGCGATTGAAGTGTCTGCTATATGCTATTTGTCTACTTGGTAAGCGTGAATGTCCTGTGAGGTGCCGATATTCATCGGCATGACGACCTTTTAAAAATCTTTCGAACATCCAAGGTTTATAAACCTATCGCTAAAAAAAATAATCACGGATTTATTTTATACAACACATGCTCTTTCAAAACATGCCCATCCTCAACCAACGGATGGTCAAAAAAACCTTCTTTTATCATACCAATTTTAATCATCACCTGTTCCGACCTTTTATTCAGCACAGATGTAAATGAGTAAATCTCATCAAGACCCATGGTATTAAAACCATAGTCTAAAGAAGCTTGTGCAGCTTCAGTTGCGAAGCCTTGCCCCCAGTTCGCTTTACTTAATCGCCAGCCTATTTCAACACATGGCGTAAAATGAGTTTCGAACCGTGGGTGCGATAAGCCTGTAAATCCTATAAATTGATGATTGTCTTTCCGTTCAACGGCAAAAAAACCATATCCATACTCAATAATATGGTTATTAGCCCGTTCTATCTGTGCAAGAGTTTCCGTCGCAGTTGAAAGATTTGGAAAAAACTCCATTACATCTGCATCACGGTTCAGCGCTATAAAGGGGTCATGGTCTTCTTTTTTCCATTGCCTTAAGATCAGCCTTGGAGTTTCTATAAAATATTCAGGCTTATCATTCATTATTTTGCATTTGATTCACAAATTTCAGGCAATAAACCGAAATTAGATTATTTTTATAATAGTAAAGGCCGGTAACCTGTTTAAACATTCATTATAAACCAAAAGTTAATATTACCATATTTGAATAAAAAATGTACTTTTGTTGCCAATTTGTTAATTATTAAAGATGTGAATACGATGTTATTTAGATTATTTTAAAAATATTAAGAAATTTTTAATTGAAATTTTCAATCAGTATCTTCGTCGTTACACCATTTATAAACGGTTTTTATAAAAATGGATCAAACAGAATACGACCAGGGTCTTTACAGACCAGAATTTGAACACGACTCGTGCGGGACTGGATTTATAACCAACATTAACGGCCATAAAACCAACCAGATAATTGACAACGCGCTAACCATGCTCGAAAACATGGAACATCGCGGTGCTTGTGGTTGCGACCCCGAAACCGGCGACGGTGCAGGTATATTGATACAATTGCCTCACGAATTTTTGATGGAGGAATGCTCCAACCTTGAAATCAGCTTGCCCGAACCAGGAGAGTATGGTGTTGGTATGATCTTTTTCCCGAAAGATCCATCCCTTAAAAAGGCTTGCCGTACCATTATTGGCAACGCAGTAGAAAAATTAGGTTTACAGAAATTAGGCTACCGTAAATTGACGGTAAATTCATCGGTTATTGGTGAAACAGCCCGTAAAGCTGAACCGGATTCCGAGCAGCTTTTTATATTAAGGCCGCATCATATTACAAATACCGATGATTTTGAACGTAAGCTTTATGTATTAAGGCGTTACATCAACAAAACAATAGCCGAAACGGTGCCTAATGCTACAGAGCATTTTTATTTCACATCGTTATCCTGTAAAACAATCATATACAAAGGACAGCTTACTACCTACCAGTTGCGTCAATATTTCGCCGATCTTACCGATCCCCGGGTTGCGTCTGGTTTTGCTATGATCCATTCCAGGTTCTCAACCAATACTTTCCCATCATGGAAACTGGCACAGCCCTTCCGTTTGATGGCCCACAATGGTGAGATCAACACTTTAACAGGTAACTTAAACTGGTTCTACTCAGGTTTAAAATCATACGCATCCTCATATTTCACGCAGGATGAAATGGAAATGCTGCTGCCTGTGATTGATAACAACCAGTCGGATTCAGCTTGCCTTGATAATATTATTGAGATATTGCTGCATAGCGGCCGTTCGTTACCACATGTAATGATGATGCTGATACCAGAAGCGTGGGATGGCAATGAGCAAATGGACCCGCTTAAAAAGGCATTTTATGAATTTCACGCGGCTTTAATAGAGCCATGGGATGGCCCGGCAGCTATAACATTCACAGATGGAAAACTGATAGGCGCTTTATTAGACAGAAACGGCCTTCGTCCGTTACGTTATGTAATTACCAATGATGGGCGTGTTATTGCCGCTTCGGAAGCAGGTGTACTTAATCTGGATGAAAGTTTAGTGCAGCAAAAGGGAAGGTTACAGCCCGGAAAAATGCTGCTTATAG
>DASYEP010000045.1:0-10303 GCA_036498965.1 Mucilaginibacter sp. | reverse complement strand
AATGAATGCGCTTGGCGGGCACGTTAAACAATTTGCAAACACCGAGCGCGATTTTATCCAGGATACCATAGCAAATGCGGAAACTGGAACGCATTAGTTCCATCTTCGGAGTGATTACTTCGTTTTCCAGCAAATCTGAATAAAGTACGTCAAATTCAAGCGGCATCTCCTGATCCAGCGAATTGTAATAAGACCAGCGGGCGAATGCAAATTCGGACTTTAATCGGTTGAGCAACAATTCCAGTTTTGGTAATACTTCAGATCGAAAAGCCCCAAAATGCACGCCTATCCGCAGGTCATCTTTTTCATTGGCTACACAGCCGCAATAAATCCCATGTTCATTCAACGTAAGATATTTTTGAATACAGTATTTACGATAGGGTGTGTGGCGGCTAAATTCCATTTTAGTTTCGGATATTTCTTTTTTGCTGTCGGCCAACGTAAATCCTCGGTCTTCTATTTCTTTCCTCAGAAGTGCCCTTTGTGCTGTTGTCCGCTGTAAAACGTGAGGCGGCAGCGTGGTCGTGTTGATACCATCATCATAATTATGGTGGATTTGCATGAACATCGCAACGGTAGGGGCACAATTGGTGTACCGCCATATCCAACTTAAGTGATCGGCGCGGGAGATCAACGCCTGCGGATATTTAGGTGCTATGGCGAGTACTTCATCCTGAAACTGTACCGCTTCAACACCCCGACCGACAACAATAAGGGCGCTGGATAGATTAATGGATATTTGCACTCTCAAATTATGGTCGTTTGAGACGCTATTTAAAGCTGTCCAGTAATACTGAATCGATTCCTGGAGCCGTTGCTTTTGAACGTCGAGCTGGTGAATGCCGCGGTTATGGAAATAAAATATCCTGGCTGCGCCGTCGACCGCATTGGCCAAATTGTAATAATAATAAGGCTTGCTCGTGCCGTTGCTTAGCAGTACCTGATTTACTTTCATAAAGCTAATAGCTTCGGTTAAATCACTTTCCGTTTGACTTTCATTGCCTATATCAATCAAAAATCCGTAAAGCTTGCTTTGATTGATAATTTTTTCGTCACCCACGCCAGCATCCAGTTTGGCGAGTTCTGTTTTGACTACATTTCTTGCTGAAACATGATCGCCTATATTTAAAAGACCGTAAATCTTTTGTGTTAAGGTCATTGCTGAAGGGATATCTTTATTGTTGTTTATACTCGGCATGATACAAAATAATATCCATCCTACGCAACCTATCTGCGCAGATCAAGCAAATAAGAATATGTATTTTGAATAACAGTTAGTCAAAGTGTTCAAAAAATCTAACATGGGGGATTTTTTGAACACTTTTTTTAAAAAAATCTGCCAATTATTCGGTAATTTCCTTCGATTGTTTGTCCGCGTATTTTTGTAAAATCCGCTCTACAACCATCAAAAACCCATAAATGTGTTCGATTAATTTCCCGCTATCGGTACTTAGACAGAAATGCAAGTTTGCAATAGCTTAACTATCAGCAACTTGCATTTCTTGTTTTTAATGAGTTTTGCTGATCTCCTCAATAGAACAACTCAAACAAATACTTCAATTTATTAATTATCAACCATTTACAAAATAAAGGTGTTTTCAATCCCATCCTCTCTGCTTTGCTTTTGGTCGAACTCCACAACTCGTTAATTATCAAATATTTATAACATGAAAGTGCCTTGCATTCCCATGCAGTCTTAAAATATCGCACCTTTGAACACCTTAACTCGCTATAAACCAACCTCTTTCTTAATTATCTTAACAATTATTTCTACTACTTTATTTAATAATGCCTCTTCACTGCCTGCATAGATATTTTCGTTTGTAACTTTCTTCTTAATTGGCCTGTTTGCTAATCTTTTAGCTTTTCTTTTTGTTGTTTTCATTCTAACTATTCTCTTGATTTAGAAACTATAAAAATATTTTGCCCTGACATTAATGCCCTAGCTTTATTTAAACTGATGATATAAGTTTAGGTCAGACTTAGTATTTTTAATTTATATATTCGTCATAATGGATTGGAGATACAATACAATTTGGTTTGACCAAGTAGATCGTGATAAAATAATAAGCTGGAATTATAAGGAAAAGAAAGGTTTATCTTTACAGTTCGACATTGAGGAATATGCTATTTTGTGGTACTATCGAAAAAAGGGGCTTTCATTTGAAAGTATTCCGCAATCAGAGAAACTTCTTTATCTGGAATTGAATTGGGCAAACATCCAGGATTTTTGTGGCGTGCAGCGATTCCCCAATTTGAAAAGACTCGAACTTTATTACTGCACAAAGCTTGAGAACGATTACGGATTATTATATCTAGAGGATACTATAGAACATCTGCATATCAACCAATCAAAAAAGTTTCAATCTACAGATGAGATTTCCAAGTTAAAGAATTTAAAAGTTCTTCGTTTAAATAATTGCGGACCATTAAAAAGCATTGCTTTTTTAAAAGATTTACCAAATCTTATAGATTTTCGTTTTGTAGATACTAATATTTTAGACGGTGATTTAACGCCTATAATTGATCACCCTTCTTTAAAAAGTGTAGGTTTTTTCAATAAGCGACATTATAATAATACCACAGAAAAAATTAACGCTATCCTTGAATCGAAGTTAAAGGATGAATATCAAGATTTTGTGTATAAAGATCAGTACAAGACATTTAAATATAAATAAGATTTCGGCACATTCGCTTTAGAGAAATTTTGTTAAATTGCGTTCTCTAATGACGCCGCATTGATTAATAATAAGTTTTAATTGTCAAATAATTATAGATCAAAAAGCGTTCAACTTCTCTTCTTTGCCGTTAGTTGAGCACAAGCAACTTTGAAAGCATATTAAAGTTTGAGCGTAGATTTTGGGATCATTCTGAATTTTTTTTTTTGGCGAGAAATGGACGTCAATAAGCGTATCGGTAATCTTCCCCGATTAAAGTCAGGTTAATAATTTGATATCCTAACATAGAGAGATAAATAGAGTGAAGAATCCTGTCAATTAATTATAGACAAAAACAAAATATTCATTAACAAGTAACAATCCTCGCTTTCAGGATTTTATCCTATGAGCTATCTATGTTTGGATTGTAACAGATAATACTTAATTTTATACCATTAACGACTTGAACCTCATCTGATGAAAAAACTTTTACCAGCCTTATGTGCTATTATACTTTTATCTAGTGGCTGCTCAAAAGATCATGCTGTCATTCCGGCGAAAAACATCTTTAAAATTACTGCCAAACTAACTGCTGCAAGCATTGCCAATAGTACCTGGCAACAGGTTTTAGGCGGCGAAGTGCTTATTAACTTTAAGCCCATAAGTAATGACACGGTCAACGCATCAGCCGTTAAAGACAGCTTAAACCTGCAAAATGTAAGCACCTATGTTCGCAGCGTTTTTGCCGGCACCTACAATGTCAGCCTCAATACCGAAAGCACGGCAGTTGCCGATACCTTTATCAGGTTTACATCACAGGCGGATAGTGTTGATATCAACAAAGACCAAACCATTAACTTCGCAGCAGTTACCAATGATGGGGTTATTACCATCGACAAGAAGCTGACTGATACTACTGTAATACCAACCTTTACAGCTTCGGGCACAACAAAGGCGGTAAACTTTGGTGGTGCAAACGGCTACTACTTTATTTACGTATCAGGCAACACAACAGGGACAATATCGTTTGTTGAAGCTACTTCGGGTTATACTTACATGAAACAACTTACTATAACCACTATGAATCAATATGATCTGTCGCCTATACTTAACAGCACCTCGATACGTGTGCGCCAGAATATGTTTCGCCTGCTTATTAATACAAAACACAACCTTTAGCCACACCTTAATCACATGAAAAAATACTTGCCTTTAATGATGCTGCTTGCATCGTTATTAATTTACCGATGCAGCAAGGAACTTAGTCCGGTAAGCCCGCCGGTAGTGCCTGCATTTGCAGTGAAAGACATAAGTCTGCCTCATTTTGTCAATAGCAACTGGTCTAATGTAACGGGGGGTGAAATGCTGATTAAGCTGGATAAGTTAGATGCCTCAGGCGCTATCACAACCACCATAAACGACAGTGTTGCTTACAATAATATTGCCGCCTATAGCAAAACGCTTGCTTCAGGTACCTATAACGCCACTATTACATCATCCGGCCGCAGTGTTGCTGATACTTTTATTCGCATCAGCGCGCAGGTAAAATCGTTGTCGATCACTAACAAAGAGGCTGCCTCATTAACCGCTACCACATACGACGGGTTAATAACTGTTGGTAAAAATTTGATTCAAGATGGCACGGTACCTTCATTTAAAAGCGACTCAGGCGCAAACTATAAATTCGGGCTGGCTAATGGCTTTTATTTTCTGTATGTAAAAGGGGGCTCAAACGGCACACTCAGTTTAACCGCACAGGCAAATGGTCAGACTGAAACGCTTAATAAGCACATCAGCATTGGTACGTTAAACCAGTACAATGTTGCCCTGCAAAAAAACAATGGCAGCATTAAAATAGTGTTTGCGCCGTTCGCTTATAACCAGGTGCAGGTAAGCTCGAGCACATTGCTAACCATAAACATGAACCCTGATAATTCCCTGGCATCAAACGCTAAACTTTATTTTGTAGTTACCGACGCCGATGGCAATGTACTTAATTCGGTGCAATACCTGCCGGGCGCGTCAACATTCAAGTTAGGGGCAACGCAACCTTACGAGCAAACGAGGTTTAACTTTTTTGAAATATATATCCCCAACGCTGCCAATGAGGTGCCGGGAATAATTGGCTTCCTGCAGGTAAAAAAGGGCAGCACATATACCAGCGACCTTGTTAATCAACCTGCCAAACTATCGTCGGCGCTTAATATTAAGTTTCAAAATTTTGCAAGTTTTGACCAGTTGAATATCAGTACAGATAACGTCGGAAATGCTATTACTTCAAGTTCAGATCTATCATCTATTTCTGCAACAAATTATTCAGCAGGAAGCAAGCTGTGGATACAGATGCTCCAAAACAATCAATATTTCTACAATTTTTTTAGTATACCCAACGGATCAACGAGTTTAAATGTCAATGCCAATCAGCTTACAGAAACCCCTGCCGTAGCAGCCATTACAAGTCCGGGCAGCAATTTATCGGTACAGGTTATGGCCAAAACCGACACCCGCTACGCAAACTTCTACAATTTTGGAATAACAAGATCTCAATATAACCAGCTAAACTATTACTACCCAACAGAGCAGTTTAAGGAGTACGATGCGTTAATGCATTATCAAATAGGCAACTTTAATTATACAATAGTCACTGCCGGCACAACCATACCCGGGCAGGTTGCTTCTTTTGATGCTTCATTCAATGTTCAGGCTTCCACCCTGGCCAATTTTACGCCTTCTGTTACCGGAACCTATGATTACTATCAGGCGAGTTTTTCCAATATAGCCTCAGCAAGTAACCTCCAGGTCGATCTGTATTCGCCGTCAGCAGCTGGATATACGAATATTAAACTGCCTGATTTTTCAAAATACCTGGGCATTAGCAGCCTTGATTTAAATACTCTAGCACTTAAATCTTTTGGAGTTTACCAGGTTGACGGGTTTAACGAAACCAGCTTTTTTTATAAAAACTACCACAGTTATTTTAATATCAATAGCAAAGCCATCGAAGAAAATTATTAGCACTTAAGAAACAATAAATATAAGGGGTATATCCCCTTCTGTCTATGATGGAATGCCGGTTGGCAATAGTTAACCGGCTTTATGACTGCTAGAAGAAATATATGCCGACTAATTAAATATTTAGGTCGAGACCGGGCTTCATCCTGAACCAACAAGACCAATTTGTGGAGTTCAGTTTTGATTTCCTCATTTGAGAAAAATTCAATAGTGTCTTTGAATCTAATAACTACAAAAAACAAAAGTTCTTTTTATCAAAGACCAGCCTATGCAGCAACAAAATTTAAACAATTAAACCAAGCGTATAAATCACGTATCATAAAAAATATTTTTCACATATATTTTCCGGTCGAAAAAGGAGTTGATATATATCATTAAAATCGAAGGATTTTGCTAAAAATACCTATTTCTAATACCGTTTGATAAGAATTTTATTGTTCGATATCACGTTAACCTGCTAATCAATTTTTGAAAAACGTTTTAAGTCCTTTATAAGAATTTGGGGAAAAGATACTTGAACTCCCGGATATTTGTATCGCTACTATGCTGACTTTATTCAATCAAATTGCTTAAAATTTATCTTTCGAACTTTTCTGATTATATTTTGCTAAAATCCGCTCTACAATCATCAGGAAGCCATAAATGTGTTCAATTAATTTCCCGGTGTCGGTACAAATAAAGTTAGGTACTACCCAACTTTACTGTTATAATTAAGAACCCTCTTTACGATTAAGTAGAGAGGGTTTTTGCTTGGTGATTATCATATTAGTAATTAACTAACTCCCATCATTTTAAGGAAGATTAAAAAATTAGTTGCTAAGCAAACCGCTTCAAAAATGCGCTAGCCGAAGCATCATTTTAAAATGTTGCCCTCCTTTGAAAACTGTCGAACGCTGAACCGGAGAGCTATTAGAGCAAATACAATTAATGTAGCAACAATAGCTGTGTACTGGATCATTGATATTTTACCGGCGACGATTTCCTTGGTTGCCAGGGCTATGTTCAAGATTGGTATCCATGCTGTTTGCCAACTCAGTCGTACTCCCGGGAAAAGAGCAATCATTGCTGGTATGATCACTATAAATGTCATTGGGGTCACATAACTCTGCGCTTCTTTAAAGCTACCGGCACGAATGGCAATGGCTGACAGAAGACCCGCAAAGAATAGACTGAGTGGTGTGAGCATGCCAAACAGCATGACCACAAATCGCGGGGTGAGAATGTCATTTATAGGGATCAATAGTTCCGTCGGTATTCCATTCATCAGCCTAAGGGTCAAAAACATGCCGCTGATTGTCATGAAGGCCGCACAAAGCCCGATCGTCGCTATTGCAAGTATCTTGCCTGCCAGAATGTCAAACCGCGACACTGGCACTGTTAGCAATGTTTCAATCGTGCCTTTTTCCTTCTCTCCTGTGATAAGGTCGAGGGTTGGATACATACAACCCAAAAAACAAAAGATAATGAAAATATAAGGCAGGAAGCCGCCGACAAGAACGCTTATCAGCTCCTTTTTCGAGGCGAGATCTTCTTCATGCAATACTATCGGGGACAGCAGGCTGTCTGAAAGGTCCAGCTTCTTTAAACGTGCGCTTACCAGGGCAGTCTTGTATCTTTCCAGCTTTGGCATGATCCGCTGCTTCAAACCCAAATCGGTAGACTTATAATAAATTAAAACTTTGCTGGTGCCTGCGTTATCTGATCTAGTTGCAACTTGCTCGTCGAAAACCAGAGCTGCGTCATAGCGCTCCTCCTTTACCGAGTCAGCAGCTATTGCGGCGTTAGCCTGTTTAAGCACCGTAATCTTTGGGTCCTTGAAGAGTGTATCCATGGCGCTGGGTGCGTTCACCATTGCAATTTTGAGCTGTCTGTTGTTTTGCCCCTCGTTAAGATACTGCTGGAGCTTGATAACACCCAGAATGATCAGCGGCATAAATACTGCCGGGATGACAATAGAAGAAATCAGCGTTTTTCGGTCACGTAGTGTGATCTTGAGTTCCTTTTTAAAGACGGTTAAGATGGGGTGCATTGTGTTCGCTGTTGTTTACTATATCAATAAAGGTGGATGTGAGTGATTTACTTGCGGATAACTTCCGGAAAGCTGACATATCGTCTGAGAACACGATCTGCCCCTTGTTTATAATAGCGAGTTCATCGCAAAGCAGGTCTACCTCACTCATAATGTGGGATGAAAAGATAATAGTTTTGCCTGCCGTTTTGCAATCCAGGATGAGTTGAATGATATTGTTGGCTGTAATGACATCAAGCCCGGAAGTCGGCTCATCAAAAATGACAACATCCGGATCATGGATCATTGTCCTGGCTATCGATACCTTTTGCTTCATGCCGGTAGATAACTGGCCGATCCGCTTGTTTAAAAAAGAATTTATTCCCAATTGCTCAAAAAGAAGATCCTTTCGGGCAAGGAACACCGATTGAGGCAATTTATACAAATCTGCAAAATACTTCACCATCTCCAGGGGTGTCAGCCGGTCATAAAGGTTAGTGGAACCGGTGAGAAAACCAATATTACGACGCGCCTGATCTGCCTGTGTACCCACGTCGTAACCATTTACGGTTATCGTTCCGGAGCTTAGCGATAGGAGCGTTGCAATCATACGAAGCATGGTGGTCTTCCCGGCGCCGTTCGGGCCTAAAAGCGAAAAGACGCTGCCTGGCTTACAGGTAAAGCTAACATTTGAGACGGCAAAAAGAGAGCCGGCTTCTGTCTGTAATTCCTCCTGCTGCTTTTTGCTAAGCGCAAATTTCTTTGAAGCATTCTGTACCTGGATCATAATGGTTTGTAGAAGGAAGCATGATAGTTATAAATTTGAGTTATCAGTTGCACCAAGGATGATTCGTTATATCTTGTATAAGCGGTAATTTTAGATGAAATATCATTTCTTAAATCTATGGAACATTACGACATTTTTGATAAAGCAATGGAAATTCTCGGGATTTTTTTCAGAAAAATACTTTCTAAAATTATGTTGCTGAAAGAAAATGGAGCTACTGATATCCAGGTTGCGGAAATTGGCGATTTGATGAAATCGGGAATAGGGCTCAACTTACACGACATTGAAAGTTTAACAAACGAAGCCTTTTTAACAAACCTGCTGGATAAGAAACTGAAAGCCACGGATTTTAGCAACATGATTAATTTACTGGTTGAGTTAGGGACGGTAAAAAATAGCCTGCCTGCCAAATACAATTCAAACCAATTGCTAAGCAAAGCTTTGTTTTTGGGTGATTATCTCACGACAAATCAAAAAATGGTTAATTGGGGAAATATTGCAGCGCTGGACAAAGCGAGGATGTTGCTGAAGTGATATAGGGCGCAGTAATATAGCGCTATCCCTAACTGGAAATTTCGGACAGCGGGTTAAAGATTAAAGCAGAACGCAAGAAAGGTGTTCAATGAGTCCCCCATGTTGAATTTTTTAAACACCTTCTAAAAGAAAAATCTCACTAATTATCACCCTTTTCGGCCAGCTTTTTTCTCCTCATATTTCTGTAAAATACGCTCTGCAATCATCAGGAAGCCATAAATGTGTTCAATTAATTTCCCGGTATCGGTACAAAGCCCTGGTTGAAAGACATCAGGGCTTTGTTGTTTATAGTGCGGGTGAAACGTCGACCATAAGCTGAATTGGATAAGTTTTGAAAAGCAAGCTAGTTTAGTTGAAGCAAAACATTTAATCAGGGTTATGGGCCATTGATTTTGTGAGTCCGAACCCGGCATCAACCGACTCATTATATTTTGCCGCAGGACCGGGTGACGAGGCTCACGGTGTATTATGGTGAAAATCAGGTAACTCAAAACTCACTACTCAAAACTTAAAACTAAAAAGCACACCACTCAAAACCCAAACGCCCGTAGTAAAAATCAGCATTAGCCGGGCATTGGCTGCTTTGCCGGTAGTGAAATTTTCCATTAGCCAGGCATCAGGGCTTATGCCGGTAGTAAATACTGCGTGTTTTTGTGTTAAGTTGTTTATTGACAGCCACTTGTGATTTTTAGCCATATTTTGAGGCAAAACGCCTTATCTTTTTTTAGAAATTTTAACAAGTCAATGAACAGGAGTTTAGCGGATGCAGTAGCTTCGGTGCTTACTTAAATATACTAAAATTTGGGGAGAATTAAAAGGATTTTTTACTTTGATTTCCAGCACCCCCACGTCATCCTGAACTTGTTTCGGGATCCCACAGGACAGGTAACCAACATGATGTATACCAATCACGAGAGGTGCCGAAATAAATTCGGCATGAAGAAAGGACTATCCGCTCCCAAATACGTCCCATTCACCATTCACCTAACACTCGCCTCACCCCACCCATTTATACAACCTACCCTAAATACTTGATAACGAAGCTAAAATACTTGACATCCGGTAATGCCTACTTCAGATAATCATTGTAAATTGCTGTGTATTAATTAGAACTTCGATGAGCAGGAGTATTTCGCAATTATTGATCAAATACCGGATCGCTTACCTACTGGGCTGGATAGGAGTAGCTTTTTTCACCATGCTCATCACTTACGATCCGCGCGCTCCCCTGCTTCCGCAATGGATCGGTCATATGATCGTAACCGGCGCCGCCTTCCCGGTTTGCTATTACCTGGGGCACACTAT
>DASYEP010000044.1:0-10510 GCA_036498965.1 Mucilaginibacter sp. | reverse complement strand
GAAAGAATTTCCAGAACAAGACCTGCACCGACCCGATCGAATAGTCCCTGAAAAAAGTCTCCGCAACCTCCCCAAACCCCAACCCCGACAGCATCTCCTTATTATCGTATACCGCTTCCATTAAAAAGTATAATTGGTTTCAAAAACGGCCACGCATAAAAAAGCCATAGGCGTGGACTCAACTTACCGAATTAGAGGCCGTGAGAAGCCCAACCAACGATAAGCGAGCCCACACCTATGGCGTGGGCGATCACTTACGTCTCATTGGTTAAAAATTTCTCACGTTTCTAATTCGAGACAAAAGCGATGCTAAAAAGTATCGCAAAACAAATATAATGTTTTTTTTCAATTGCGGTCAAATTAGACCGCAATTTTTATATTTTAATCAATCAATTTCATTTTTGAATTTTTCGTTAAAAACAAAAAGCATATTGTCACAACTCACAGAAAGGTTTGGAGAACATCTTAAAAAAATCCGAGAGGCTAGAGGACTATCGTTGAGAGATTTGGAATTGCGTTGTGAATTGGATAATAGTAAGATTTCTAAGATTGAAAACGGAAAATTTAACATTCAACTGTCAACAATTTTTGAGCTAGCAAAAGGTTTAGGAGTGGAGCCAAAGGAGTTGCTGGACTTTAAAATATAATATGGTTATAAATGGAGATCTTAAAGCCTTGCGGGCTATTTTGGCTCTGAAATTTGCCTCTAAATAAATTTGGCTAACCAAGTTGACTGTTCTTATTCCTTTACCTTCGCAAACCCACTTCAACAACATAACTTTTAGGAATGGTCAGATTACTGGGTTTACCTTTCGCATAGCGCCGCCCTTTGGATTGCACGCGCAGGATGGCCGTTTCATTACGACTAACTTGATCAATAATGATCAGATCAGTCCCGTTTTCATCGAAGTAGGGTTTCGAAGTTTTGATATCGTATTTGAGCAATTCCGAGGTTATATATGCTCAGCATGAACTCGCCAGGTTTGTTATCACTCATATTTCAGGTTATCAGTTTATTTAAAATAACCCAATGGCGGCGAACCTGCCGCCTGATTTTGTTTTTGGGCAGTTTATTCGCGGCCAAATGCGCATACGAAATGTAATTTCCCCAATCGTGTGATTCGGTTTTGATCCAATTTGTGGGGCCATTTTTATCTTGTACATAGATGCGCCTGCGTTTGGCACCCAAATAAGTGAATTTCTTGTACAGGCGGGTTTGAAAAAGCTGGCCAACCGATTTGGAATGCTTAACGGACTTGGAATAATAACGGCTCCGCTGCACCGCCCGCTTCATTTTGCGGTAATAGGAGGACAAACTTGCTGATTTCAGATATGTATGTTCGCCATCAAACTCGAATCCCAAGTACTCCAAATTCTTGGTCGGATGAATACCTTTATGGTAAACTTGCGAACAATGATAACCATCGCCTTTACGGCTAAACCTAAATATTTGGGTTTTATCGTGCTGTATCTCCAGTCTACGCTCTGTTATGGCCGCCTCAAAGGCCAATAAGATGTCCGCACTGTGCTTTTCCGCACAAATGACGATCATATCATCTGAATATCGGCGATACAGCCCTTTTATCCCCTTAACCGTCTCATTTATGATATGGTCGAATGGCAACATGTAAACGTTGGCTAAAACGGCACTCATGGGAGTGCCTTGCGGAATACCAACTCTACGTTTGTTATAACCACCGGCTGCATTATTTCCAATAAGAAGATTGGCATCCCGAAGGGATTTAACCCCGTTCAATTCACAATAAGCAATCGCACGAGAATCTTTTAAATGCTTGTAACGTTTAATGGGTTTGATCTTTTGAATGCCGGAAGGCGTTTCTGTTATAATCGTATTTTTAAAATGCTCAAAGATCTCGTTTTCGTTTACGAAGGCAAAATCGGTCAGACTCTTAAAAATATTGTATTCCGCTTCCGTTAGAGTCTTGCTGCTATTGACAGCATACCAGGCTTTTTTCAGTCGGCCATGCTCCAGCGTGTCGAAGAAGCCTTTGATATCGAAAGTGATCGCCACCAGTTCATCTTCTTCATGATCTAAAATATACTGAAATACTTCGGCCGCAAAATCCGCGCTGGATTTATTGACCGAATTTTGATTGGCAGGATAAGCAGGAATGCGACGGTAGGCAGTTACTGCATCTTTAAGCGCTAATTTACCCAATTGAGCTTCATAAACCATGTTCAGCTGTTTCGCATAGTACCCATAAATGCAAGCATCCAAATGGTTGGCGTAATACAACTCACGGGGTTTTGACGAAGCGTATCGAAGCTCCGAACGCGCTCCAGTTGCTTTATCTACTTTTCTGCGATATTTCCTGACGACTTTACTGCGATGAATAAGTGGAAAAAAAGCGTGTGTAGCAACCTTTGCTTCACTAGTCACATATGCAGTAACCCATGGCCGGTCAACTGCCTTTAAAGGAAGGCCGATATGTGAATATTTTTTTAACCTGAACCAATCTTTTTCTTTTTTCATCTAAGTAATGCAACCAACCACAGGTGACACGGGCTCGCCTTGACTGATGGACAGGTACATGCTATAACCGGTGCTTACACACCGCCCTTTCACGTCGGGAAATTAATTGCTTATCTTTAAACACAGATACAATGAACCATATAGTAACACTGCTCTACAAGGTCATCATTCACTTCCTATTGGAAGAATATACTGAGAGCGCTTGCTTGTTTGAAATTACGCATCCTCAACACCGTATGTTGTGCTGAGCAAATTTTGATAAACGTACCTGCCGGCCCCTGCGGCCAGCTGCATTGGCGCAAATATAATGTATTGGATTAAGCTTTTCTACGTCAACATGTTATAGATGTCATCGATTTAAATAAAATGTTGAAACCGCTTCGACAATTAACGGTCGTCAAGCAGCTGCAAATTATATCCGCAATTGTTAATGCTTCGATTCACATAACTCTTCGGCAATATGGTTCGGAGGGATTTTTCCAACTTACCCAATCTGAACTATGAGAACCAGTACAAACACACTATACCCTTAAAACTCCCAATATACAGTCTTCCGACAGCCCGGCTTGGCGTCGTATCTAATGCTCGTAATATTATATTTTTCTGTATACGTTGATAATCTCGGCAGTCGTTTTTTGCATCGTGGCATGGTGCCTGATATCTGCTTTCTCCCGATGAGAAGTGACATTCATATCTGTAATGACTTTTTCTGCCCACAATGCTGCGACTTGAAGGTTCATCTTCTCATAATTTCTTTCTATATCGGCATGATATAATCGGTCAAACTTATTTGCTGGGAACAATGACTCGAAATCTTCCTGCGTGAAAAAATGTTTAAAAAAAGCCTCGTTATCCGGGTTCGCTGGATCATTCGCGGGATGTTTGGACGAATGCACACAAATGCTGACCAGTGATCCTTTAACCATGTTTTGGTCGACTTTAGCAACTACTTCTTTACATTCTTTTAATGAGAAGAAATGCAAAATCTTGTACATGATAACCATGGCATACGGCCCAGCGGGTAGTGGACAGTTTTGCAAATCACCTGCAATCAGCTCCCATTTCTCATCATCGACTCCGGCAATTTCAGCCATGCGGGACCGTAACTGTACTAGCTGCGATGCTTCATTATCTATCCCGATGAGCCTCCTTTCGGTTATGCCAGCATAGTTTATCAAGGGAGATGCTTGCCCGCAGCCAATATCAAGTATTGCCCCGTCAACCTGCTAAATGCTTCAAATCTTCGAGAAAGCGGTTCGATAGTTTTCCCCTACGGGCTACTGTAGTTAGTTAGTATTCAGCCCCTAGGGGAATCGACCCCCGACTTAAATGGTAGAGAAATCCCTCAAGTTTTCCAGTAAATGGTTCGAAAAAAGTCCAATAGGGTTCACAGGTTTGAACTGAACCCCATTGGACTTTTTTCGAACCATTTTTTACTAAACCTAAAGCAAATTGCTGCGTTCGAGCCTAGTTTGTGGACGAGCAATTTCGATTCATGCTTGGGTCCTGTCTTGAAACTCGGCTCGAACCAATACTCTTCTGAGTAACATCCAGAAGTCATAAATTTATAATCCATTACAATCTTCGGACTTTTTTGCTCATCTGTGCATACCGTTAAAATACGGTGTAAAAAAGAGTGTTTTCACTGTATCTTTCTGATTGATAAAGAATTAAATTTAGAATGACCTTAGTTAGTTGATGTTGGAGATGAATTCGATACGAAAAAAGATACTTGGCTTATTGATTTTAATATGTCCGGTAATTAAAAGTTATGCGCTGGTATGTTTAGTCGATACTTCGAAAACAGGCAAAACAGATATTCTTTTTTTTGACAGATCACAATTGAAGCCAGACCAAGCAGCTACGATAATTAAAGCTTTAGGTATTATTAGCGATAAGAACCATTATGTTACCAGCCTTAAAGTAAAACCTAATTCGAGCCTAAATTTGATAGTCAAGCAGCGTTTTAACATAGTCGATGAAAAATTTCATCATATGTCGAAAGCGATCATAGAAATTTTAGCTGCAGCAAATTCATTGAAGTCCAACAAGATTAATGTTGGACAGACCTTGCGCATCCCAAAACTTCCGGTTAATTATGCAAAAGGCGGTACGGACACGTTAACACAATTGTTTGATATTTATGCCAATAAGACTTACGTTTCTTCTACGAAAGCACTGGCAAGCTATAAGCATTCAAACCTGCAGAATATTCCGTCGATACAACAAGCCCGTTTATTTGCTTATAAATTAAATAGAGAAGATCTCAGTAAATTTATTCACCTGATCACGGAGAAATTGTATAATAAGTTATACGGCAGTGGAGTGATTATGCGGGATACTGTAAAATTCTTGGAGTTAAAGTTTACTCATGGTGATAGACAAAACAGGCCTTCCGGCGTAAATTTGCAGACAATAGATACTGCATCTATCTCTCTTATTAGGCACATTGACAAAAAACACTTCGGTAAATACTATATATTGGATTTTTACAAGTCCGCTCAAAACTGTCCTCACGGAAACAAGGTGCTCGATGTAATCAAAGCCAAATTTGATGAATATGGAATCGATACAGCAAAAGCAAATATTATTCCTATACCAGTAGATTACTTGAACAATGAAAAAGCAGCATATCAATTTTTAGAGGATTACTACGCAGTGAAGGCGCAATATCCTAATGAAAAAAAATTACAACAAACAAAGAGGGATGCGATCCTCAACCAATTGAACGAGATTAACAAAAAACACATTTCGTTTTGTCCCAATTGTGTACCGGAAGTTTATCTCAATGCTCTGTTAAAAAATTATTACAATCAGCAACCTGACATTATATCGACTTCATTTTATACGACAGTCATCGATAATGACTTAATGCCCAGGTTTTTTACTTCAGGCACAAATCTTGTCACGGCTGCATTAGACGATGAGGGTAGAAAAATTGAAGATCTAATGGCGGTAGCTCCGACCCCGGCAGAACCTGTTCCAGCTATTGAACCCTTATTTTCATATTTTACAAATTATGGAGCAGCTGGTTGTATAATAGTTGGCAATCGCATCAAAGATGGCCAATTCGGAGGCATGTATTCGTATAATGGTGACCGGGTTACTATACTGGGGCAGGGGATTGGGTGGAACAATAACTGCATTACTGCAGAAGATAACGGAACAAGCTTCGCTACCCCGGACGTCGCGACACAGCTTTACATTGCTAAAGCGTATTGGCGGTCACAAAATTTGGCAATAGATGCATCGGAAGCCAGAACAAGACTATTACTTTCTAGCGATATTGATCCCGGGTTTATTGGAAAGTTCGCCTCCGGCGGAATGGCTGATTTAGGCAAGTTACTTCAAATTGACCAGGGATATTGTGTGAACAAAGCCAATCAAATAGTGCCTGTTAAGTTTTTACAAGGAAGCATCATCAAATTTAACGGGAATTCCCAACTACCTTTCCAGCGCAATACAACAGTTAGCGGAAATAAAATTGACGGAATATGCGGCCTATATATTGCCGGCGAGAATTATTATGCCTTCTTCGAAAGTTCCCTCTCCTGGAGAAAGATTGACATCGACCAGTTAAGTATTAATATCCGAATCGGCGACAAAGATACCCCAGTAGTTACCAAAGAATCTTTAGCACAATTTAAACAAATAATCATCCTTAAAAATTAAAACTTATGCGAAAATTATTTTACCTAATTCCAGCAGTTGTCATGGTTGTTAGCTGCTCACCTAACTATAATAAAATTATGGGAAAGGCTGTAAAAAAGGCGATCGGTAGCGATCTTAGCGACTACTCAATATTCAGTTACCCAACAGACAATTTTGGATTAGTTACCTCCTATCAGGGAATAGTGGCAGACACAACATTCATTTGTGATATGTGGAATTGTATTGGAGTTAATAATCCGCCGTCATCTATTGACGATTGGTTAAAAATGAGTGACCTTGCCGGAGTTGGTACTGGTGGCTCTATCGATCTTACCGAGAGGCAGCAACAACAAATAGCGGCAAATGTAATACTGCCAAAGATATATGATATTGTAGGTGTTAACGGCGGTTTTAAAAGTAACAAGACGACACAAATAACGATCAGTATTGGTAAAGCGTACTTAAGAAAATTAAGGAAGGATGCCATAATTGCCAAAATTAATTCCCTTGACAATTCATCCGCATTAAAAAAATCTTACAACACAGGAAGCCTCGTATTAATTATCGCTGACTGTGTAATTGATAATATGTCTGTTGATGTTCAGGTCGATTCGGAAACAGCAGCAAATATTGATGCCAAAATTGGTGCTACCTCGGGAACGGCTGTGGCATCTAAAATATTTAGCGATGCCTCGCTATCCGTTCAGGTAGATAAGACCACTTCAGGAAAATATTCCTTCAAGGTTACCCATCCAGTTGTCTTTGCGCGGCTAGCGAAACATCAACCTGCTTCCGGAACTTTGGGCGCAACAAATGATTTTGAAGATTGGGTCACTGTAAAACCTCAAACTTATCGCACCAAAAGCAGGTAAACTTTTTTCTAAAAACTAGCTGTAATTGTTCTAAAAATCTTTCTCGTCCTTTATAGTAGACGTAATTGTTTTTTTTATCTTAAATTCATTTTCATGAAACAACTAAATTTCCTAATTATTCCCTTGTTTTTTCTCGCGGCAGGAGCAAAAGGACAGTCGGATTCGATAACCCTTGACACCCGTCATGGCGAAAAAAAGCCCATGTTCGTAGTGAGCAATATGCCCTATACGGATGTTAAGATTGGAAACTCTACGGGAAGATACGTGTTGGATTATGGTACCACCAGTAGTTCAGTAGATACTTCCGCCTTTCATCCAACATCCCCCGTTCCAGATCCGGGGACAATAAACAGGTTTTCAAATTTTGATTTTTTTGGCTCCTGGGGCACGGTGACTCTATCAGTTCAGGATCATTCCGGCGTTAAAAGGCTTGATTTCAAGCAAGGCGGTATTTTGGGGATTGATTTTTTATCCCTTAATATTTTCACTCTTGACTATAAAAATAAAGTTCTCTACCGTGCAAATGGTAGTAATTTTTGTCCAGATTCAGTTTTATATTCAGAGGGGTTCAAACCACTTTCGACAGTAGGTTATTTCGCTCGTGATACATCAAAAATAATGCGCGGTTATGCAAACACTCCTACTGTACCAGGCAAGATTGGTACTGTGTCAGCAATATTCGAAATTGATCCGGGTTTTGATGATACTCAATATCATCATTCGGTGAATGTAAATACGGCTTTTTTTAATGCACTTAGCGCTTCCGGCATCACGATGGAACCTATATCGAGTAAAGATTCAATTTCGACATGTGTATTCGGTGTTTATGAATATACAAGAGCCTATAAAATGCCTAAGGGAACAATGTTTCAATTGACCGGTACAGACGAGAAACCGACCATCATCACCGACGACTTCACGTTGATATGGAAGGAAGATCCGCCGGAAGCCAAAAGATGTTTCGGTATAGGTGCTTTAAGTGTCCCGGCAGCACAAATCGGTGGAACTTTCCTGGTTGAAAGAAAGTCTGTTGTCTTCGACCCTTTTCATCAAAGAGTTTGGCTTAATATGAAATAAAGGCGGAATTTGAAGCATAGATGGATATAATCTCCAATAAAATTTATTTTGTTAATAATTGGACTAGGCTTCCCAAAAATGTTTGTGAAATATTTGTGAAAGTTTTTAACGGAATTTTTGCTAATTTCCTGTTTAAATTTAGAAATTGATTCTGACCACTGCAAATTCTGGATTTGTGGGAAACGGCCATTTTAGACGAGAAAGCCCATTTTCGTAAGAAAATGGGCTTTAAAAATTGCTCCCCAAACTGGGCTCGAACCACAAGTTGAAATTGTGCAATACAATGCAAGTCTTGCAGAAAATGGTTCGAAAAAAGTCCAATAGGGTTCACAAGGTTAGGCCGAACCCGCTAGGATTGGAACCGAACTAAGCTATAGTTAATTCACACAGGAACTTTAAGTTTCCAAAAAGCTGTTCGAATGCTGTCCATTCTGGGGACCAGATTATAAGTGATGCAACGTGGATTTTCCCTCCAGTGACTGGGCTCGAATAGCAAGGATAGTCTTACTATTTTATGCAAGATTTCCAGGCCATTGCGAAGACAGGTTAGTACCCCAAAAAACTTTCAGGAGAAACCTACCTTAAAAAACGTAACTCGATTACATCTGCAATTACGGCAATTAAGTGATTCATCACCATCAGATTTTACAATAGGACCTACAACAAAAGAGAAATTATTGTGGCAAAACAATTTTACGGATCACACTATTACCGGCATCAGCCACGTAAAGTATTTTCCCGGTAGGGTCAAGTGCCAGCGATTGGGGGAGCGCAAATTGAGCCTCTTTTCCTATACCATCTTTATAACCCCTTTTTCCTTTAGTGCCAGCGATCAAGGTCACCGTACCATCCTGAGATATCCTGTTAATAACATGATCCAACATATCGCTCACATAAACATTACCGGAAGCATCAACCGCAATACCTGCCGGGTAACTCATGCCCGCCATGAAAACAGTCCGGCCCGATGGCAATAACTTTGTGACCCGGTACATATCAGGATCGGTAACATAAAAATTGCCATCTTTGCCCAGCGCGATACTTTGCAGGCTCAGAAAACCCGTCGTGTCAATTCCCGGCGCCACATAAGCGCCTGTGCCTAAAACAGTGCTGACATCGCCTGACGGGGTTATTTTCCGAACTTTAAAATTTTCAAAATCACAACCGTAAACATTTCCCTGTGCATCGCAAGTTAAGCCTATCAAATTACTGAACCTTGCGATGTCTCCCGGGCCATCGACGTCTCCCAGCCCTGCTCCGGCTACTAACGTTGAGGTTCCACCCGGTGAAAGCTTAAATAAGGCGCTCCCTAATTCAAATGTGTAATAAAATGTGCCCGAAGGATCGACAGTAAGTCCTCCAATACCAGCAACAAGCCCGCCCTGACCCTTAACGACTTCGCCATTAGGAACTGTCGTCACCGTTCCGCCGGGTGTAACCTTACGAATCAGATAATCACCGCCATCACCCACATAGATATTGCCCAAAGCATCGGTACAAATAGCATCAGGGTAAGCAAATGTTGCAGCAGCCCCGGTGCCATTGGACGAGCCATAAGTTCCGTTGCCAGCAAGTGTCGTTACGATGGCATCGGATTCTTTTTTAATAGGAGGTGTGGGGGTGATCTGTTTTTTAGAACATGCTGTTAAACCAACAGCTATACAAATAAAGAGAGCAGGAGTTAAGGTTCGGGTATACATCAACAAACTTTTAATATTGCTAAGATATATATTAAAAATTCCAAAAAAGGCATTTGGAATAACCATATCGAATTGAAGGAAAATTATTCGAAAACAGCCTATGGTACAATTTAAATCGCAAATTTCATTTTAGAAATAATATAGTTTCTACTCCCTTACATCCGCTTTCTTCAAAGGGTATGTAAGGGTAGTATACCCTTTTCACACTATTTATTTTCTTCAATTCCTATTCACTTTGCCCCAAAACCAAAAAAACATACAATCTATAATTCCGAACACCGAACATCAAACGAATATGAATAGCGAAACTGAATACCTAAAAAACATTGCAGAAGAAATCGCAACGAATCCAAATTACACGAAAACCAAGGCAAATCACCATCTAACCGTCGAAGCAGACAGGCTGGAAGACACCATCCTGCACAAGCTGCACACCATCGAAAACTTCACCCAACGCGACACCTACCATTTCAGCACCCTCAGCAAACTCGTTAACATCTGTGACACCCTATATGACATCCATCATACGATCAGCCCCGATGTCACCGTACTACTCAACCTCATGTCCACCGTCCGGCAAATCGTGCCCACCGAAATACAACCCAACCTGAAACTGCCCAAAGCCTTTGTGCAAATACAAAATGAAAGCCTGCAAGCCAGCTGGACGGAGCATCGTAAGCTCATGCAAAAATATGCCGTCGATGAAAAGCTGATCG
>DASYEP010000043.1:0-6394 GCA_036498965.1 Mucilaginibacter sp. | reverse complement strand
CAATTGGGCAAGCTGCTCGTCTGTTACTCCAACACGGCGAGCATTGGCCGAACAAATCCCATAAGGAGTACGAACTATTTGTACTGTACGACCTTCAAGGTTGGTTATCATCTCAACCACTCCAGTTTGGTACTCTTCAATCTCTTTTGTTTCACCTGAACAAATAGAACTCTTTGTTTTTACTGACATATCATTTACTATTAACTATCAGGCACCATTGCCCTTTTTTTTATCCCCCTTGTGGGTGTATCTACGGTATAGATACCTTTATTTGCCTATAATATCACCTTGCAAAACGTGCTTATCATAGTGATTTATAATCAATCCCAATTCAGCTATTGCCAATTTACTCGGAATGTACAAAGGAGCATTTCCCCTGCTATTGCCCAAAACCTCTAACAATCCCTTTGAATGCAACAACCTTACCGACAAGCCAATCATACCCATGTAATTCCTACTCCCTCCAGATAACCAATAAATAGTGCTACCAACACCTTCCATATCGTGCCTGTCACAAACCTTTAACAACAAGTCATAAGCCAATCGCTTAATCCCGTACTTATTGGCAAACGCCTGCCTGTCATCATTCATTAAGCGTAATATGTGTAAACTCATTGTTGGTTGTGAGGGATTATCTGCCCTACCAACCCCGTTATTAGGGCGTATTTCACGACTTTTTACCTCTTGACAAGTGTTTGGCTGTTCCAACATAATAAGTTGCTTAAATCGCTTTAAAATGCGTTGTGATGAATTGAGTTAATTTGTATTACAAACTTATGACTTACCTATGGATAAATCAAATATTAGCGTGCAACTGGTAATAAACTTGCGTACAGACGATTCTAAGCACGTTAACACCCGGGAAATGGACCACATTTACCATCATCACACACAAATCAGTGATTTACTAAGATCAGTTGGCTGAAATTGGTCCTTTGTTCCCTCTCTCTACAAAGATCACCTTCGCTAAACACAAAAAGGAAACTGGGGTACCCGGTCAGCCAAAAGTCACTTTTAAAACCAGGAACGACCCGGGGCTCTTTGGTGGGATAATCTATCCGACAGACCAAAAAGTCGATTTTGCTATTATACTTATAAATAGGATAATCGAGTACTGAACATATTTTCAAATAAAAGGGCCTTAAAAGTGGTTTAAACAGCGAAAAAATGGTAGTCAAAAAATTGAACAGGGTACCAAAATTTTGATAGTGTTTTTTTAAGGTGATAAAAAGTAAATAATTAATTACGTCAAAATGATAAAAACTCAAAATATTGCTATATGTTTGTACTTGATATGAGTAAATATACAAAACCAAAGTTTGAAGAAAAAGACCTGGGGCCTAATCCATTTTTAAATAGTTTGATTGTTCCGGTTAACAAGGTAGAGAGTGCTGACAGGTTTAAGCAGGACGGGAGTGAATGGTATAAGAGTGGGTATGATTATGATGCTGCTGAATACTGTAAGGTTTTCAGTAATGCAAAGAACCGGCAGATGATGGTAACGCTATCGCCGAGGGCAAAGGATTTATTTCTCTGGATCATCTATGAGGCTGAGAAGAGTAAGGACCACCTATGGCTTAATAAGGACCGGTACATGGATGAAAGCGGTGTTAAGGCGCTGAATACTTACCGTATGGCTTTAAAGGAATTGATTGTAAGGGGACTGATTGTTAAAACTGTTGTAAGTGGTGTTATTTTTCTCAATCCGCATTTCTTTTATAATGGCAATAGGATTAAGTCGTTCCCAGATAATGTTAAAGTTCGATGAAAAGCTGGTATATCATATCGAAAGAGTTTGAGAAGCAGTGTGAGTTTGTTGCTGTCACAGCGTCAACAAAGTGTCTATTCTTAAACTACTGCGGTGTAACGGTTAAAATAAGGCTTCACGACTTTAAGAATGAATATGCCAGGGCAAAGTCAGGCATTGAAACGGTAGCGTTTGCTGTTTCTTCTAAAGGCAGGAATCACGGAAAACCAATTAAAATAGTATTTAAATGAAAACACCAATCAAACCATTAATTCCGACGGGAGCCACAAATATCCATGTGTTTAGCATAAAAAAAGATGAAGCTTTTATTGGATACACGCTGCCTAACGGAAATTTTAACTTTATACAAATACCTTTAAAAATTATAAGATGAACGGAGAAAAAATTGAGGCTATATGCCTTACGCTCGGCTAGGACTTTTTGCACAAGGTGTATCCTGGTGGTGAAGCAAAGGTTCACGAGATGCTGGAACGCATGAATGATAGCGACAGTTACCAGTGGATGCAGTTTTGTGGCTCTGGAGTGCCTAAAATAGAAGTTAAGTACTGCTATGTCATCTGGGGTGGAAAAGTTCAGTATAGGTGTGATATTTCGGAATTTATTTCTAATAAGACCGGAAAGTTTAATGACGGAGGTGTAGTCAGATCATTTAAAAATCGTAACCTGTGCGTGCTGCAGGGCCCAACTATAACCCCGCCGTACGATATTCCAATGAAAGGTTTTCAAGGTTTCAGATACTCACCTTTTTTATTTTAAAAAACTATGAAAAAATGGATAATTAGCCTGGTCATGGTCCGGGTGATGCCGGTACTGGATGCCAACGGCGATAAGCAGATCAGCATGCAGAATGTGGTTAATGTTATATCTGCAGACGATGATAAGTCAGCGTATGTTAAGTGCGTGGAGTTGGCGAAGCTGAAGTACCCGGACCACAATGTACACTTGCGGGTGATCGTTGACCTTGATGATGCTTTGGCTGAAACATTGGAAGGTTAACCATGGCCACCGACATTAAGTACGTAGTTGAGAAGAAGGACGACGGAAGCTGGAAGGGTTTTGCTGCCTTCAAAGCTGACCTGCAAACGTTTGCTACGGGCCGGTGGCTGATCAGTATCAAAAAATACAGAAAGTCCCGTAGCAAACGCCAAAATGCTTTTTACTGGGGTAATTTCATGCAGTCACAGATAGATTGCTTTAAAGAACGCTGGGGCTACAGCTATGATAAAGTGGAGATACATACCTGGAACAAATCTATGTTCTGGGCAGAGGAGCATGTGGATGAGGAAACCGGC
Source organism: Mucilaginibacter sp. (assembly GCA_036498965.1). Taxonomy (GTDB): domain Bacteria; phylum Bacteroidota; class Bacteroidia; order Sphingobacteriales; family Sphingobacteriaceae; genus Mucilaginibacter. Next base: position 3,334 of record DASYEP010000043.1, on the reverse strand, counting down.
GAGGTTGTACGGTTGCCGGCATCTTCTACAGAATACAGTACTACCGAGTGGGAGGAAAAGATGGACCTGATACGCACATGGTTCATGGATAAGTTTGACTGGCCACTCCCCTTTCCTGAGCAACAAACCGAAATAGAATATTAACTTTAAAAACCATTATGCACAGACCAGGAACAATTTATGCCATTGATTTTGATGGCACCGTAGTAACACATGAGTTTCCAAATGTCGGCAAGGATATCCCTTACGCCGTAGAAACGCTTCAAAAGATTGTAGCACATGGCGGAAAACTTATTTTGTGGACCATGCGGTCCAACCACAAGGCACCTCCAGAATTTTCAAATGAAGTGCCTCACGAGCGAAACCCGATTATTGAATGTGAGCCTGATGATTATCTTGATCATGCCATTAAGTGGTTCGCTGACAGAGATATTCCTTTATGGGGTATACAGCGAAACCCGGATCAGGATAAATGGACCACATCTCCTAAAGCCTATGCCCATGTTTATATTGATGACGCAGCACTGGGCACCCATTGCATGCAAGACCCGGAATTTGCTGAAAGGCCTTATGTCGATTGGACAATGGTTGATGCATTATTATTCCCTGAAGAACACTAATTTTACATCTTAAAATCAAATAAATTATGGCAACTAAAATTAAACACATTAAGTTCACCAAAACTGAAACCTTTATAGGTTTTGTAGTGAGTGAGCAGCCGCGCGATGCTAACAGCATTGTGAATGAGAAAAACCTTAAACGCTCTGACCTGCCCAGGCATGCCGACTTTGAACGTGCTATGGACAAAATGAAACCCCACCTGCTGATCGCCTGCGGTTTCCAGTTACCAAAAGACTACAACGGCAACTTTTTGCAGCAACTGCACTTCGACGACTTCTTTTCTGATACAGAAGAAGAGGCAGAGCGCTTTGGGGGGTTGGAGTTGACCAGCGTTATTGTCCATGGCAAGCATGCTGCGGACGGCATACAGCTATTCGGAACCAAGATCGCACCCAATGGTGACAGCGTACCGGTTAAAACGCCTGTGATCGCTTTAAAACGCGTCACAGATGGCTACAATTACGCGCTGATAGAAATTATCGACAGCCAGTTTGATAAACTGATGGGGGAGGCCCAGTTATTCCATGACAGGAAGAAACATGGCGCCGGTTTACAGACTACCGCTGATCTTCCGCCAAATAAGACGGCAGTCAACACTAAAAATTCGGCCAACATGAAGAAAGTTGAGCAGGATAATTTGGTTGATGCCTAACAACATCAAAACTTTTTTTACTTTTGTGACGCTTTCACACCTCTCTGGCTTTCTGCCATCAGTGTTGATCCCATGAAAGTAAGAACCTGGCAGGAGGGTGTGATGACCCAGTGATAGTCGGGTTTTCTTTAAAAATTATAATTCAAATACAACTTTTCGTGCCGGATAGTTATATTTGCATCAGGTTTATAAAAAATAATAAAATCCTTTGTCTGATGGAGCGGCACCTCCTGAAGGCAAGGGATTTTTTATGTAAAAATTATGAACAGGTCGTTTGACGGAATATGGATTTCTGCTAATCTTTGGCTCTCTAAAGATTTGAATTTAAATCAAAAAATAGTTCTTCTTGAAATAAAATCTCTCGATAACGACTTTGGATGTACGGCTACCAATAAGAAAATTGGAGAAGTCATTGACATCAAACCCAACACCGTCAGTTTAATTATAAAATTTCTTGAAGAAAAAGGATTCATAGGACTTTCGTATAAAGATTACAATTCTTTTGACGGCCGGGTGATTACCATTGATTACGATAAGTGTTCATTATTTTTTACCCCTCCAAAAAAATCAAAGGGGGTTACAGAAAAATCAAAGGCCCCTCCAAAAAAATCAATACATAGTAATACCATTAGTAATATAATTAGTAATAATAATATAAGTGACGAATTAAAAAATTCGTCTTCACCATATGGTTTATTAGTAGATTTTTGGTTAAAAGAATTTCATATAGGCTGGACATTTACCGGACAAACAGGCAAGTCGGTTAAATCACTAATAGGCAAAATAAAAAAAATATTAAGTGATGCCGGCCGAGATTTTTCGGACGCGGAAATTTTTAGCTTTTTTAAGGCAATGTGCCAAAACCTTCCCGACTGGTATAAAGAAAAGGACCTTCCTGTACTGGACAGCAAGTTCAACGAAATAATTACTGAAATTAAAAACAATAAAAATGGAAAATCAACTACAAAAGGTCAATCAATCTTTAGAACTCAGCGATAAGGAGCTTAGTTTAGCTGTGGAAATATTCCATGTAAACCAGGTTATACCGTATCCATTGTCGGACCTTCAAATATCAGACTGGGCAAAAAGCATTAACGAACTGATGCCAGAAGTGTCATCTGCTGATATTAAAAAAATTATTGATGATTTTAAGTTGGATAATATTGAGTGGGATAATAAAAAGGGCATACAGAATATTTTCAATGCTATCAGTCCTAAATCAATTTATGTACCTGAAGAACTCAACTAATGATAAAGCGCCTGTCTGATATTAAAGAAAATATTGAAAGCATTGTTAAAAATCCTGTCCAGCGTGGTAATGAAACTGGATTTAAAGCACTCGATGAGTTGTACACGATAAAAAAAGGTTCGTTCACCTGCTGGCTGGGATCTCCTGCGCACGGTAAGTCAGAATTAATTTTTGAGGTGTTGATGAATCAGTCGCTAAAGTACGGATCAATAAACCTCATTTATTCCCCTGAAACCGGCACCGTAGAGGAGATAATGATCGAGTTGGCACATAAGTACCTGCAAAAGCAAATCGTTCGACATAACCCGTTAAACGAAGTAGCCACTGAACTGGATATGCACACCGCACTGGAATGGGTTGATCATCACTTTATCATTATTGATGGTGACGAAAATGCCTATAGTTTCGCCCAGATATGTGAGGAGTGCGATAAGTTTGAGAAAGGCAACAATGTTAAGGTTTCCAACATCATGGCTGAGCCATACAACGAGTTAGTGCATGATATGCGGGACTTTGGCGGGCGCCAGGATTTGTATATTGAGTGGCTTATTACCGAAGTCAGGCGCTATTCAAAAAAGAATGGCAAGCATATCCACATATCTTTCCACACCGGTAGCCAGACGGCTCAAAAAGTTGGTAACATTACTTTTTACCCAATGCCAAAGGCCCGGGAAGCTGCCGGCGGCCAGGCGGCGTTCAGAAAAGCAATGACCTGGATAAATATCTGGCGCCCGGCTTCAGGATTAAAAGATGCTAAAGGCATTCCGTATTTGCCAAACGAGGTTTTAGTAAACATTGAGAAAGCGAAACCA
>DASYEP010000042.1:0-37696 GCA_036498965.1 Mucilaginibacter sp. | reverse complement strand
CACTGTTTCGTCCCCGCAGGGTCTCTCGAATGCTATTAAGTTAAGGGAATACTTGCGCCAAAACTTGCTGTTGCCCCCTCTAAATCTCCCCCGGTTGGGTAGACTTTAGCTTCAATCGATTTTTAAGTCCTCCCTCCCGGGGAGGATTTAGGCGGAGCTAAAATGCCAAGGCTTCCTTAACTTAATAGCATTGAGGGTCTCTCGCAGAGGTTATTATCCCATTTAGACAGTCAGACAATGAAGTTTGATTAAGAGAGGGATGATTAAATTAGTTATGGAACAATCAAAAGAAACCTTAACAAACAAGTTAAGCAACCTTGAATGTTTAGAGTTATCTAAAAAGATAGCAAATCAACTAAGTGGATTAAAATTAAACGTTGCAGTATCCATACTTATCGACGTTAGAATGTTGTTAACCGAGAATGCTTTTATCGGGCTTATCGACGAGTAATTCATGGTATGTTTCAAAACTGCGGATAGAATCTTCAATTTGAATGTTTTTACCATCGCGATCTGTCGCTCTCATTGTTAAAATAGAATGACTTTCTTTTGGGGTGACAATAACAATATCGGTTAAATTCACTATTTGTTGATTGCCATTAAATCCCCAAACTTTTATAAACTCTTTCATAAATTAAATTTAATAAATATAAATAATTACTTCCATGAAATATACGATCAATGAGTTTCGCAAAGAGTATCCAAACGATGACGTTTGTTTAGATGTAATCTTTAAGCTACGTTACGCAAAGATGCCGTGTTGCCCTTGCTGTAGTCAGGTAACAGAATTTAAAAGGATAACAGGACGTAGGTGTTATCAGTGTTCAGATAAAGATTGCCAGTATCAGTTATATCCAACAGCGGGAACAGTATTTGAAAAAACCAGGACTTCATTAGTAGATTGGTTTTACGCTATGTATTTGATGACAAGTACGCGCAATGGTGTAGCCGCTAAAGAGCTTGAAAGGCAGTTAGGGGTAACGTATAAAACAGCGTGGCGTATGGGGCATTGCATCCGCTTATTGATGGATAATGGCAATGATCTGCTTACTGGTGTAATTGAGGCCGACGAAACATTTATTGGCGGTAAAAATAAGAACATGCACAAGGCTAAACGGGATAAGATGAACGCTAACGGAACGGGAACAATTAATAAAATCCCTGTTTTGGCTGTGTTAGAAAGAGGCGGCGAAGTACGTACAAAAGTGCTTAAGCATAACAAAGACGCGAACATGACTACTATGGTTCCTATGGTACGCGATAACGTTGTTGCAGGTTCTGTATTAGTTACAGACGGACATGGTGCATATAGGGTATTGGCCGGGGAATACAGCCATGAAGTAGTTAGTCACGGTGAAGATGAATATGTACGCGGTACATTTCACACCAATACGATAGAGGGCTATTTCAGCCACTTAAAACGAATGATAAGCGGTACGCATATACAAGTATCACAAAAGTATTTACAAGCTTATGTAAATGAGCATTCATTTAGGTACGTTCACAGGAAAGAAGGACAGTTGATGTTTAAGAGGATGCTGTCTAAAATTGTGGCTTAATTTGCAATTGTCATTAATTTATCCGTAGGTTTGTGGTGCTAAGTACCCGGAAATCGTCGACGAAATTTCAAACCCTGTCAGCCTTGATGGGGTTTTTTATTTATAAGTTGTTCAAAACCAACCGGATGTTGATAAGTAGCATTAGCGCCCCGCTTTATGATTTATTATTTTTGGTAATCGGTTGTATGGTAGTCTGAACCGATGGGGTACTTAGCAGAAACCCACACAAAAACAGCAGTTGCGAAGTCTAATTCCACACAATAAAGTGAGAGCAATATTTACGAAGATAACTCTCGACCTTCAAGATAGTTTAACAAACTCGTGGAAAAATGTCATGTTAATATGGTTACGTGTAACCAAAAAGGGATCATGAGTAACGGAGCGGCGCGATTGGTGAATGCGAGACAATTTCGGGCACAAAACACCCAATTATCTAATTAAGCCAATAAATCTTAACAAGGCAAGCACAACCTTGAAGGGATATAGGACTTAGTATGTTCAATGAACACGTTTTAAGCCTAAAAACAGCTATTTAACGGGCATTTTGGGCTTAATCTCAACCGATTTACCCAACACCTTCAAAAAATCTTCTTTATGATTTGGGTTAGGTTGATCTTTGGGCTTAACCTGCTTTTGCTTCTTTTCTTTTGGCATAATGTAAAGTTATATATTTATTTTAGGTTTGTATAAAACCTGAATGTTATGAGTGTTCCACCTATAATAAATGCTACCGTTGAAATAGTATCAAATAACGAAATGGCTCTTTTTCTTGAATGTGAAAATATAAACGATGCTCAAATAATAGACAAGATGATGGTAGGTTATTCGATCGCTTGGGATATTAAAAGCGAGAAAAAAGCAAGGATTTTTTTAACTTCTCATTCGCTGGGCTCTTATTCATTTGATTGTATTATGATGGACACAAAAAAATTAAATGATGTTACGGCTGTTTGTGTGGTTTACCGACAAAAAATGGGCCAGTTAGAACCCCTCCCTCAGAAGCCACTAAATCGCGAATCTCCCCCCACGTATTAACGTCTAACTTTTTAAAGTTGGTTACATTGCCCTTGGTAACCCCCTCACCACCCAACTGTTCTGTGGGTATATGTGCCTCTGCGAGAGACCCTGCGGAGACGGAACATTATAACATTACAGCGCAGGGTCCTCTGCGAGAGACCCTGCGGAGACGGAACATTACAGCGCAGGGTCCTCTGCGAGAGACCCTGCGGAGACGGAACGGGTCGAAAAAGAGCTCGCGGGCCCCAGTGTTTTTGGGTTCAAATTTTAATATGCCACACAAAAGAGATTTTCATAATTGTTTAAGTGCACTGTCCGGGTTTACCTTTGAGCCATCACTTTGAACTTATTTCCGACCCAAAAAGTGGTTACATAAAATACATAAGTGCTAAAATGAATTTTTATGGACTGGCTGCAACAAACATTTCAAAAGTACCCTGAACTAGCCATATTTCTTGCGCTCGCCGTCGGTTTTTTTATCGGCAAGATAAAGCTGGGCAAATTCTCCCTGGGTTCAGTTACGGGCGTCTTATTAATAGGTCTGGTTGTTGGGCAAATGGATATTGCTATTTCGCCTAATGTAAAATCGGTCTTCTTCCTGATGTTTTTATTTGCAATAGGTTATAGTGTAGGACCTCAGTTTTTTCAGGCGCTGAAAAAGGATGGTATCCCCCAGATGATCTATGCTGCAATCATGTGTGTTGTATCCTTAATGACGGTGTGGCTGCTGGCTTTATTAATGAAGTATAATGCAGGCCAGGCCGCCGGTTTACTGGCAGGTTCCCAAACTACATCAGCAGTTTTAGGGGTAGCTTCCGGCGGCATAGGGCAATTACAAATAAGTGATGCAGAAAAACAGGCGTTGCTTGATGCAATGCCGGTGTGTTTCGCGGTCACGTATATCTTTGGAACCGCAGGGTCAGCCTGGTTGCTCAGTAGCATCGGGCCAAAATTATTGGGAGGCCTTGATCGCGTACGCGAACAATGCAAAGAGCTTGAAAAGCAAATGGGAGGAAACGCTTCGGAGAATCCCACTTCACGTTCAGCTTATATTACTACTATATTCCGGGCTTATAAATTATCTGCCAATTCAATTGCAGCAGGTAAGACAGTAAAGGAACTTGAAGATGAAATGTTGGCAGACAAGCGCCGGGTATTTGTAGAAAGGATCCGTAATGCCAAGGGTATAAGTGATGCAACAGCTGCCACCGTATTACAGGAAGGCGATGAAATAGTGATAAGCGGCCGGGGTAACATGGTACTTAATGCAGGGACATTTGGAACAGAAATAGCGGATAGTGAATTATTGGATTTCCCTGTTGAAACAGTTTCCATTTATATCACAAATAAAAAAGTTAGCGGGATGACGTTAAGCCAGCTTATAAAAGAAGATTACACGCATGGTGTTCTGCTTCAAAATATAACCCGCGAGGGAATAAAATTGCCTCTTTTGGCCAATCTAACCATTAATAAAGGAGATGTGTTTCAGGTATTGGGTTTAAAAAAGAATGTAGACCAGGCCGCGGCGAACCTGGGCTATGTGATCGTTTCTACCGAAAAAACGGATATGGTATTTCTGGGTCTTGGCATTGTACTGGGCGGTCTATTGGGCACACTGACAATATATGCAGGCGGGGTACCTATAAGTATTGGTACCAGCGGAGGCACCTTATTTGCGGGACTCGTATTTGGATGGCTGCGTTCAAAAAATCCAATGTTCGGAAACATTCCCGAGCCTGCACTATGGGTGTTTAATAATGTTGGGCTCAATACATTTATAGCTGTGGTGGGTATCACCTCCGGGCCAAGTTTTGTAGTTGGTATAAAAGAAGTTGGCCCAATTCTTTTTGTGGTTGGCATAGCGGCCACTTGTATTCCCTTGTTGGTTGGCATATTAATGGGCCGATACGTTTTTAAATTTCATCCTGCATTAACGTTGGGCTGCGCTGCAGGTGCACGTGCCACCACCGCTGCTCTTGCGGCCATACAGGATTCGGTACAAAGCAAATTACCTGCCCTGGGATATACAGTAACCTATGCGGTAGGGTCCATATTGCTGACTATTTGGGGTATAGTGATTGTTTTGCTTATGACATAGTTGCCTGTTTCCGGCAATCCGCACAAAATTCGCAAAAACGATAAAGCCCCCCTAATTTTTTAGAGAGGCTTTTCTCGTGATCCCATTAGGATTCGAACCTAAGACCTACAGATTAGAAATCTGTTGCCATAAAGTTGGCAGAATTCTAAATTGAGCCGGAAATATGTATCTGATTACTTAGGAGCGAAAGAATTAAACTTGAGATAATAGTCAATTTTTATTTTCCGCTTTTAATTGATGCCAATAAATCATATAACGAGCGTCGTGTAATTTGTAAAACGGAATTAATTCTAAACTTTCAAATTTCCGGGGCATGATGAGATTGTTCGTTATAAAAGTATTTGCTCTTCCTGTTACAGGCTTTATTTGTTGGCTTAGATCATGGCTTGTAAGCACAACTTGCGGGGCGTCGTTTAATGGGTATAATTTACCTCTTGCACGATACCCCCCGAACTGATCTCCATCAGCTAATAAATTGTCTAAATCTGAAGTATCAGTTTTCGCCGCCAACACTATCGGACCATGGAGAAATGCCACATAGTGCGAACTATCGGGCAGACGCTCAAAAGTTAGTCGCATAGGCAGAGTTACCTCGATTATATCTCCTTTTTTCCATTTGCGGGTAATCTGAACGTACGAGCCTGGGTTATTATTTACTTTAATCGACTTGCCGTTAATATTGATTGCAAGCTTCCCTGAATCAACCCATTTTGGGTAACGTAAATTTATGCTAAAGGGCGAGTTTGTTGTTTGCTCGATTAATATTTTGGATTTTTCGTTGTCCGGAAAAATTGTATGCTGACTAAGTACAATACCTTTGGTAGACCATTTGAGGCGTGACGGAATAAATAAATTTACGTAAATATCCTTTGCTGTATGGCTATAAATAAGCTCGCCATATTTTCCATGATTTTCCATACCCGAACCTACGCAACACCACATGTCCACTTGTGGTTGTGAATATACACGGTAGTGCCGCGGACGCATTGAGGTATAATATACAAAGCCACCGTGTACCGGGTGTTGGCTTGATAAAATATGATTATATAAAACCCGCTCATAGAAATCCATATACTTAACATCCGCCTGCTTTTCAAAAAGGTGCCGGGTTAGTTTAAGCATGTTATAGGAGTTACAGGTTTCAGGCCCGGCTATATCAGAGATCATTTTTGAAAAATCTCCTGTGGGATTGAAGTGTTCGTTCACGCTATTACCGCCTATCACTACAGTACGATGGTTAACTACTGTTTCCCAGAAAAATGCTGCGGCTTTGCCATAATCTGCATCGCCACCAACTTCTGCAATTCTTTGAAAACCGATAGCCTTTGGAATCTGCATATTAGCATGAAGTCCGTTGAGTCGGTCTTGCCCCTGAATTAGCGGCTCGAGGATTTGCTTGTGTGAAAATCGCCGCGCCAGCGTAAGATACTTTTGCTGCCCCGTGATTACTGATACATCTGCAAACACTTCGTTTAAACCACCATGTTCAGAGATCAACATTGTTTGAATTTGTTCATCACTCAGTTTACGTGAAACTCCGTCTATATAATCCACCAGTTTTACCAATATATATTTAGCCTGTGGTTTTCCGGCAATAACATATGCATCCCTTAAACCCGCGAGAAGTTTATGAAGATTATATAGAGGAACCCATTTTTTATTAAGCGCGAATGTATCGGCTACGATTTTTCCGGCTTCAATATCTTTCCACATAGCTATGCCACCGGGCATCCCTCCAAGGTATCCGCTTCCTATTTTATTCTGACAGCGTTTTAACTGTCCCAGCATATAGTCTAAACGTCGGTTCACTTCTGCATTTTGGGTAGAGGCATACATAAAAGATAAAGCAGATAAATAATGTCCTCCTATATGACCGTCCAAACCTGTATTTTCCCAATTGCCATAATTTGGTTTTTTGGGCTTTAAGCCTGCTTCCGTCAGATAAGGCGCTAATAACCGGTCGGGGTCTAAGGCCAGCATATATTTTAGATCAGTCTGTTGAGCGTTTTTAAAAACGCCCGGCAGCAGCTTTATTTCTTGCAATTTAAATGATTGAAGTGTGGATTGTGCCGACGTTTTACCTGAAAAAATAATGGCAACGATGATACATAGTGATAACAAATAATAAATAACCTTAGGTTTCATCTTTTTGAATTTAATAACTGTATTAATGACACTAAAATATAAAAATATATTTGATAAAGGCAGATGTTGTTCATTTAACAAATCAACACAATGATTTTCAGTAGATTATTAATACCAGGGCCTCAAAGATAACATATCTTGTTCTGATAGGTTTACGTTAAAGGAGGCAAAAAATTAAAGGGCCAGAGAGACTTAAAACAAAAAGCCCCAAATCTTTCGACCTGAAGCTTTTGAATTTAAAAGTGATCCCATTAGGATTCGAACCTAAGACCTACAGATTAGAAATCTGTTGCTCTATCCAGCTGAGCTATGGGACCTTATTTTATTATCATGATCCCTTTAGGATTCAAACGTGAAACCTTCCCGACTAAAAGTCGGGATGCTCTATCCAGCTGAGTTATGGGACCATTGTGTATTTACGCGGCGCAAAGATGCGAAATTCTGGTTAAAATCTCAAAATATTCTAAAATACCCAAGCAGGGGTGTACCCTGCGCTAAGGCTGCAGAACCAAAGTGTATATATTTAACCAATTCAAAAAAAGAGCAATTTGCTTTTTAAAAAATATTAAAAAATTGATTGTCAACAAGTTAAATATATTTTGCAAAATCATAAAATTTCAAGCTATTGATTACGAGCAGATTGCAAATATTCACGTTCGTCGTGAACGTGAACACGTGAACACGCAGTAAATCAATGAGATAATGACATAAATCTCCACATTTCGATATTTTTCAAAATTCTGATTTGGTTTGATACATTGTTACGTTAACTATAAAGACAATAACAAGGATATTCCTGCCAATTTACTGAATATTTAAAGCGTAAAATGCCGTTTTATTAAAGAAAAATAAGATAACTTTGTTGAGTTATAAACGGCTAAAAGCAGATTTTCACTTTTTAAAATAGTAAAGTGTTTTAATTACAATAAGTAAATCATACTTTTATCCAATTTTTTAAATAAACTTAATTTATGATCATAATTGCTGACGGTGGCTCGACCAAAACAAATTGGTGCTTAGTTACCGAAGAAGGTAAAAAAGTGTACTTTAACACCGAAGGTTACAATCCGTATTTTTCAAGCACAGCTTATATAATTCAATCACTAAAAGAAAACCTGCCGACGGATCTTGAAAAAGATCAGATCACCGAGGTAGACTATTACGGCGCAGGATGCTCAACTCCCGAAATGCGCAAAATAGTGGAGGATGCGATGAAAGTGGTTTTCACAAAAGCGAAGGTAAACATAGGTCATGATTTACTTGCAGCTGCCCGGGCGTTGCTGGGTACCAGCGAAGGCTTTGCGGCGATATTAGGCACCGGTACCAATACCTGCCTGTATAATGGCAAAGAAGTTATCCAAAATATTGACTCAGGTGCATACATATTGGGCGACGAAGGCAGCGGATGTTACATAGGCAAAAAACTGCTTACTGACTATTTAAGAGGCTATATGCCAGAAGCCGTTCGTAAAAACTTTTGGGAAACCTTTAAGCTTACCCCCGACGACGTAAACGAGCAAGTATACACCCAGCCGCGCGCTAATCGTTTTTGTGCCAGTTTTAGCAAATTTGTATACGATAACAACGTGCACCTGGAATACTCAAGGAACCTGGTAAGAACTTCTTTCGAAGATTTTTTCCGCAACCTTGTAACGCATTATCCAAATTATCAAAAGTACACCTTCAACTGTATCGGTTCTGTTGGCTATAACTTCAGGAACGTACTGGAAGAAGTTGTTACCGAAAACGGCATGGTGATCGGCAATATTATCCGCTCACCTATAGATAACCTGGTAAAATACCATTTGGAGCTTGCGCCGAGCCAGTTATAAACGAAAAGCCGAAAGCTGAAAGCGAAAAGCCCAAAGATAAAAGCAACAAAAAGCCGGAAGTGATTGTAGTCATTCCGGCTTTTTATTTTACAAGCTTTAAGCTTTAGTCTTTTCGCTTTCAGCTTACTTATCTATATTCATATCATTATGAAAAATCTTAGCGTACCGGCGGCGGTCGAACTTATAGAGTTTGGCTGCGCGATATGATACGCCTTTTTGTTTTTCATCGAGTTCTTTTAAAAACCCGTAACTCAACATCTTCTTGCGGAAGTTTCTTTTATCCAGTTTTCTATTTTCTACGGCTTCATAAAGCGATTGTAATTGTGTGAGCGTAAACTTCTCCGGAAGCAACTCGAAAGCGATCGGCTGGTAATTTAAACGCCTTCTAATTTTACCAAATGCTGTCTTGAATATTTCGGAGTGGTCAAACGCCAGTTTGGGCAATTCATTTACGGGATGCCAAAAGGCTTTGCGCGCATATTGGGTAATGGGCCTCAATTCCTTTTGTCCGTTAATACGTATCAGCGCATAATAGGCAACCGTAATTACTCTGCCTTGGGGGTGCCTGTTTACTTCACCAAAAGTGTGAAACTGCTGCATGTGCAAATCTCTCAGGCCGGTAAGTTCATACAATATCCGTTCGGCTGCATCATCAATACTTTCATCCTGTTCAACGATATAACCGGGCAATGCAAGCCAGTCTTTAAACGGCTCTTCGTTTCTTTCTATCAACAATATTTTAAGTTCTCCGGCTTCAAAACCGAATATCACACAGTCAATTGAAAAAACGGAATCAAACGAAGGTAGCTTTGCTTCCAAATCTTGCTTATTTTTAGGTTAAATTTATAATTTGTTAGGTCAACCGCTAATGTAAAAAAAATTAAATTAAATTTAATGGTGTAATTTTCACACAGTATCTTCGTAGCTTCAAAACAAGCTGTTAAAAATGCATAAAATTTCTACATTGGCAGTTCTTACATCGGGAGGCGATGCTCCGGGTATGAACCCCTGTATCCGGTCAGTCGTTCGAACAGCTATATATCATGGTTTAAATGTGGTTGGCATCAGACGGGGCTACCAGGGCCTTATTGAGGATGATATGTATGATATGGATACCCGTTCTGTTAGTAATATTTTAAATTTAGGGGGCACAATTTTAAAAACTGCGCGCTGTTTGCCATTCCGTACCGACGAAGGAATGGAAACAGCCTATCAAAATTTAAAAAAACACAATATCGACGCACTGGTAGTTATAGGTGGCGATGGTACATTTACAGGCGCCCTGCGCTTCTCGCAAAAATATCCGGATATATCAGTTATTGGCGTGCCTGGAACTATAGACAATGATCTTTACGGTTCCACCTATACATTAGGGTTCGACACCGCTACCAATACAGTAATTGAAGCCATTGACAAAATACGCGATACCGCTGATGCACACGACCGTTTATTTTTTATTGAAGTAATGGGGCGTGATTCAGGAGCTATAGCTTTAAGAGCAGGTATCTCGTGCGGAGCGGAAGCAATTTTGCTGCCCGAGAAAGAAACGGCTATCGAAAAGCTGATCGAAAATCTTAAGAGCGGTCAAACCAATAAAAAATCGTCAAGCATAGTAATTGTAGCTGAGGGTGATAAACATGGCGGCGCTTACGATATAGCTAAGCTGGTACAAAAGGAAGTAAAATTTTACGACGTAAAAGTTACCATATTGGGCCATTTGCAACGCGGCGGAAGCCCCTCGGCATTTGACAGAATACTAGGCAGCCGCTTGGGTTTTGCTGCAGTGAATGCTTTATTAAACGGCAAATCGCAAATGATGGTGGGATTGGAAGCCAATCATATTAAATTAACGAGCCTTGAAGAAGCACTCAACGAGCACAAGTTTAAACTTGAGGAAGATTTGATGGCGATGGCTGAAATATTATCTATATAAATAAATGATTGCAGTTGTATATAGCGGGTCGAATTATGCCGACTGGAGGTTAGCCGATAAAAACAGAACTATCGCGTCTTTTAAAACCAACGGAATAAACCCCTATTTAAACGACGAAAAGCATATCATTCAGTTGCTCAATAAAAACATCAACCTCATTCATCATGCTGAAGAAATAAAGCGCATCTATTTTTTTGGTGCGGGCTCCTCTTCGAATGAACTTAAATCCCGCGTGCATAATGCATTCTCTGCCTTTTTTAAATTCGGAAAGGTCATTGTTGAGCACGATATTATGGGAGCGGCCGTTGCATGCTGCAAAAACTCACCGGGCATTATCAGCATATGCGGCAGTGGCTCAAATGCTGCCTGGTACGATGGTAAAAAAGTAAAACCCAACAACTATGGTTTAGGCTATATTTTGGCCGATGAAGGATCGGGAAACTGGCTCGGTAAACAATTACTGAAAGGATTTATGAGCGAAACGTTACCCGCCGACATTCATCAAAAATTTACTCATCGGTATGATGTTGAGCGTAAAACTTTGCTCGAAAAGGTTTACCGGCAAAAACAGCCCGCGTTGTTCCTGAGTTCATTCACAGAATTTTTTATAGACAACAAGGATAACGATTATATTAAAGGAATCATAAAAAATGGCTTTGATAAGCTGATAAATACTTATTTATTACCCCTGCATGATCAACATCCCGAAGCTTTGTTGTATTTTGCGGGTTCTGTAGCAGCGGGCTTTCAAAACCATTTGTACGAGGCTGCAAACGACGCAAATCTTAAAATTGCAAACATCATAAAAGAACCGATAAACAATTTATTAACATACTATTCAAGTAAAAATTAAAAATCATGAAAATAGGAATAAACGGCTTTGGCCGTATTGGCCGCCTTGCATTCAGGGCTGCAATTGAAAGACCCGGCATTGAAGTTGTTGGTATTAATGACCTTGTTGAGCCTGATTACATGGCTTACATGTTAAAATACGATTCAACTCACGGTCCTTTCAAAGGCACAATTGCTGTTGAAGGCGGTCATTTGGTGGTAAACGGAAAAACTATCCGTGTTACTGCTGAGAAAGATCCGGCTAACTTAAAATGGAACGAAGTTGGCGCAGAAATAGTTATTGAATCAACCGGCTTGTTTTTAACAAAAGAAACAGCCCAAAAACATATTGACGCCGGCGCTAAAAAAGTGGTAATGAGCGCTCCCGCAAAAGACGACACCCCGACGTTTGTAATGGGTGTAAACAACAAAAAATTAACTGCGGGCGATACTATCGTATCAAATGCATCATGTACCACAAATTGCCTTGCTCCAATTGCTAAAGTATTGAACGATAACTTTGGGATTGAAGAAGGGTTAATGAGCACAGTACACGCTGTTACAGCAACTCAAAAAACAGTTGATAGTCCTTCGGCTAAAGACTGGAGAGGTGGCCGTGGTGCTTACCAAAACATCATCCCTTCATCAACCGGTGCAGCAAAGGCCGTTACTTTAGTAATACCTGAGCTTAAGGGTAAATTAACAGGCATGTCGTTCCGTGTTCCGGTTGCCGACGTTTCTGTTGTCGACTTAACTGTACGTCTTAAAAAAGGCGCCAGCTACGATGCAATTAAAAAGGCAATGAAAGATGCCTCTGAAGGTGAACTAAAAGGAATTTTGGGCTATACCGAAGATGATGTAGTATCTGAAGATTTTAAAGGTGATGCACGCACATCAATATTTGATGCAAAAGCAGGTATTGCTTTGAATGATAACTTCGTGAAAGTTGTATCATGGTATGATAACGAATGGGGATACTCAAACAAATTGATCGACCTGGTACAGGAATTAGGTAAAGTATAAAGTAATAATGCTATACAGTAAAAAGCCCTGGCACCCGCCGGGGCTTTTGCTTTTACATCAATTCCTTATCCTTTTTCTCGTGGTAAGTTTTATAAGCGAGGTAATAGAAAAACATCGAGATTACCGAATTCAAGGCTATCCGGCCCCAATCAAAAACAGGGCTTGTGGTAATAAGCTGGTAAATCACCATTATTAAAGCAAGTGTTGCTGCAATTAAATAAAGGATCAGATATTTAGGGTTCATAAATGCCGTTATTGTTCTTGTAAAAAGCAAAATTGTTTGTAGTACCTCTGCTGACTACAAATCGAGCACAAAGATGATCAATCTATTGGTTTAAATCATTCTCGACCGGAAATGTTTTATAAGCAAGCGAGAAAAAAAGCATATCGGGTATGGTAATCGCCAGTACATATGTCGGATTAACGTCGGGGAAGCTTATTATAACATAGTAAATTAAAAACAACAGTCCCGAAAAGCCTAAAAACAAATACAGGTAGCGGAATTTTGGATTCATAGCGCAAACATGATATTAATAGATCATTTTTGCTGGTACGTATCAAACAAAAAAAGGTTGTACTTTATGTAAATCGATTACCGCTTCAATTCATATTTCGGCGGTATAACAACTTCTTTAAATATAATGGCGCCTAAAGGCGGGATAGTTATATTGATTGAATTTTCTCTACCATGCCAGTTAACCACTTCAGTAGCAACCGCGTCATTATTCCCGACACCACTACCCCAGAATTCTTTCGCATCCGAGTTAAATATTTCCTTCCATTTACCTCGCGATGGTACGCCCACGCGATAATTATAATGTGGTATTGGAGTCATGTTTAAAATCACCAGCAAGTCGTTTTCGGTGTCGTGTCCCTTACGATTATAAATCAGTATCGAATCCTGCGCATTGCCGCCGTCAATCCATTCAAAACTACTCCATTCAAACCCTTTCTCATACAACGCCGGTTCCGATCTGTATAAACGATTCAACGCCTTTACAGTTTCTTTTATACCCTGGTGATTAGGGAATTCGAGCACATACCAGTCTAAAGATTTTTGAAAATTCCATTCGTCGCCCTGGCCAAATTCCGCACCCATAAACAGCAGCTTTGTACCGGGGTGTGTAAACATATAAGTATACAGCAAACGCAGGTTGGCAAATTGCTGCCATTCGTCGCCAGGCATTTTGCGCAGCATGGATCCTTTACCATAAACCACCTCATCGTGCGAAAAAGGCAGCATAAAGTTTTCGGTGAAGGCGTATATTAAACTAAAAGTAATCTGGTTGTGGTGGTATTTGCGATACAGGGGATCCGTCGAAAAATATTTGATCGAATCGTGCATCCAGCCCATCATCCATTTCATGCCAAAACCAAGCCCGCCGGTATAAACAGGTCGGCTCACTCCCGTAAACGAGGTTGACTCTTCGGCAATAGTTTGCGTATCAGGGAAGTGGCTGTAAACAGCCTCATTAAATTCTTTTAAAAATGAAATTGCCTCCAGGTTTTCATTACCTCCAAAAACGTTTGGTTCCCATTCGCCATGCTTACGCGAGTAATCCAGATATAGCATAGATGCCACAGCGTCAACACGCAAGCCATCAACATGATACCTGTCTAACCAAAATATTGCGTTGCTTATTAAAAAGGCGCGTACTTCATTTCGCCCATAATTAAATATGTACGACTTCCAGTCGGGGTGAAAGCCTTTGCGGGAATCGGCATGTTCGTATAGATGCGTACCGTCAAATTTATATAGTGCGTGGATATCGCCTGGAAAATGTGAAGGCACCCAATCCAGTATAACGCCAATTCCAGCAAGGTGCAGCTGTTCAATAAGATACATCAGCTGTGCCGGAGTACCGTACCTGGAAGAAGCGGCAAAAAAACCACTGATCTGGTATCCCCAGCTTGGATAATACGGATGCTCCATAATAGGCATAAACTCCACGTGGGTGAAGCCCATCTCAATTATATAAGGAACAAGCTTATCAGCCAGCTGATCGTAGGTTAAAAACTCATCGGGACTTTCCCAGCTCCGGGCCCAGGAGCCCAAATGCATTTCGTAAACAGAATATGGGCGGTTTAAGCCGTTATGGCCATAGCGGTTAGCCATCCAATCGCCATCTTTCCATTCATAATAAGTATCGGCAACGATTGATGCAGTGTGAGGGGCTACCTCCCAGCGCAAGGCAAAAGGATCGCTCTTCTCGAGGTCTTCACCTGTTGACGATTTTATATAATACTTATAAGTTTCGCCGTCGCCTGTGTTTGGTATAAATCCTTCCCATATCCCTGATCCATCCCAGCGTACGTATAAGGGGTGCGAGCCACGGTTCCAGCCATTAAAATTTGCGATAACTGAAACATACTGGGCATTTGGCGCCCAAACCGCGAAATAGGTACCGATGACACCATTAAATTCAATTACGTGCGAACCAAATTTTTCATAAAGCTTATAGTGCTTGCCCGACTTAAAAAGGGCAACATCAAAATCGGTAAAACGGCTATAAGGTTCAATAGCTTTCAGATCAATAGCAGCGGGTTTCTTTTCAGTCTTTTTTGGTTTCTCTGCCTTAGGTGCCGCTTCAGTTTTCTCTTTTTCAACAGGCTTGGCTTTTGACTTTACCGTCTTTTTTGCAGGCGCAGATTTTACTTCAGGTAATCCGTTCTCAGGTTTATTGATTTTTTTTGCCATAGTACGCATACAGCCTTTGACGGCCTTTAGGTTATGTAGTTTGCAGTGGTGCTATCAGATTTATAACAAATCAAATATACCAATATTGTTTTGGTATAAGTACGATTTAAGAATAGAAATCGGGAACATCGCTTATAAAAACACAAAGTCATGCTGAACTCGTTTCAGCACCCCACGGGACAAGCGGCTTGCTTGGCGCACGTCTTGTATACTCGCTTGCACGGCGTATACTTTGCATATGGGGTGCCGAAATGAATTCGGTATGACATTCTTTTTAATTTTAAAACATTCCTGGCTTAATACAAAAGCAGCTGTAAATTTTAAAAGCGATTTTACTGAATTACAACACTGAAGCTTTTTTACCTACACTATGGCTTATAATCTCCTTACTTAATTATCTCAATTTGCTTAAAATTCTTGCTGAAGATAAACTCAAGGCATTTGTTGTCGTCTATACAGAAATAGGCAACTTCCTTGCCGTCGGCTATAATTTTTGAGGGTTCAAACGGCAGTCCTATAATATTGAAATGATAACTTTCATAACGGGGCGTATAAAGGCCTTCCATGGTTTGGTTAATAACTAATTTGTTGGATTTTCCGCTAACCACAAACTTTTTCTCCAGGTAAATATCCTGTTCATAGGCAAATGTTTCGCCATAGTCTTCAAAAAGAAAAGAGTTTACTTCATAGTCCGAGAAGTAGATATTCAGCTTCACTTCTTCTATTTCCCTTTCACCTACATATTGCATTACGGGGTATTCAGGAATTACCGAACCAGCCTTAACAAAGATGGGTATTGTTTCTATTGGCGTAGGAACAGTAATTTCTTTCCCACCATCAACCATTTTTAGGCTCCAGAAATTGTACCATTTTCCTTTTGGCAAATATACTTTCCTGCTTGCCTGTCCGGGTCCCAGTACGGGGCATATCAAAATCTTGTCGCCGTATGTAAACTCATCCTGGCGGAAGTGGTTTGTAAGTTCTTCCTGTTCCTGCATTACAATTGGCCGCAGAATAGGAAAGCCGTAACGGTGGTGTTCCCAAAATACAGAATATAAGTATGGCAGTAAACGGTACCGCAATTCAATAAATTTCCGGTTAATTGATGTAAAGGGTTCGCCAAAGCTCCACGGCTCCCGCTCCTTTGTATCACCCGCCGAGTGTGCCCTCATAAACGGCGAAAAAGTTCCCATTTGAATCCAGCGGGTAAATAATTCGCCGTCAGGTTCACCGCTGAAGCCTCCTATATCTGTACCACAAAAGGAAATTCCCGAAACTGATAAACGCTGGCATTGTATGTTGCCAAGTGCTAAATGCTCCCACGAGGCCACATTGTCGCCCGTCCAAACAGACGAATAACGCTGTACGCCCGAATAACCTGCCCTGGTTATGGTAAAAGGGCGCTTATTTTTCATCAATTTGCGCAAACCCTCATAAGTAGAACGAACCATTTGCATCCCATAAACATTATGGGCTTTACGGTGCGATCCGCGGTAGCCATCATACTGATGCCTCACATCGTCAGGAAATGTTCCCGCGCCAAATACCGCAGGTTCGTTCATGTCGTTCCATACCCCTGCTACTCCCAGTTCCACTAATTCATCAAATAAACCTCCCCACCATTCGCGTACATCCGGATTAGTAAAATCAGGAAACTGGCAACGACCGGGCCAAACATGCCCTTCCATAAAGTAATCGTCGCTGCGACGGCAAAAATGGCGTTTTTCTTTTCCCTCTTTAAACACAAAATAGTTATCGTCAACCCTTATACCAGGGTCAATAATTACCACCGTTTTAAAACCATCGGCCGCCAGTTCTTTGATCATCTTTTTAGGATCTGGGAAATACTTCCGGTTCCAGGTAAAACAGCGGTAACCATCCATATAATCAATGTCCAGGTAAATACCATCGCAAGGGATTTTATTTTCCCGGAAACCATTGGCTATTTTTTTCACCTTCGCCTCCGGATAATAACTCCAGCGGCATTGGTGATAACCCAACGCCCATAGCGGTGGCATAGGATGGGTGCCGGTCAAAATATGATAGCTTTTAACCACGTCCATCATGTGCGGACCGTGTATATAATAATATTGCAATTCGCCGCCATCTGCCCAAAAGCTTGTTTTAGTAGCATCTTCCGCAGCAAAATCAAAATGCGCCTTAAATGAATTATCAAAGAAAATACCGTGAGCTATCCCTTCATTCAAACTAATATAAAACGGAATGCTGCGGTAAAGGGGATCCTGGTTCCACGCAAATGAATACGCATCGGTATTCCAGTTTGTTAATCTTTTTCCGCGTAGGTTCAGCTCTGTCGGTTTATCGCCTAAACCAAAAAAGCTCTCATTTGTATCACATGTTTTTGTGCAAAAAACATAATAACCGCCAAACTTCACATTTTCTTCCCAATGCATTGGGACAGCATCCGCACTGGTGACATGATTGTTGTTATCCGAAAATGATATAAAGAAATCTTTTTTACGGATGTGGCAATTTACAACGTTCGTAGAAACCCTGTATTCTTCTTCGTTTTCCGTTAAGGAGAAAACAGATGCTTTATGCGCCAGTTTTGGAACGGCATAAGAGAAATCATCTAAAAAAACGCCATGCGGTGCCAAACGCACGCGTATAATCTCATCTGTAACAACAACTACTTCAACTTTGGCATCCCCGTCAGAAAAGCAAAACTTATTGCCTGTCTGGTCCGCGCGATTTGGTACACCGAGGTATTTTTTTATGATTGGCTTAATCCCATCAGCGGGATTATTAAGGTGGTGAAACTCTTCTTCGTCCTGCTCTTCTATTATTTTACTGCTCAACAGCTCCTGATTTAGTATATTATCTTCCATCAATTGTTAGTCTCTTTCTAATTATAATCTCTCTTCAATTTATCAATGTGTATCTTGTACGCAATATAACAATATTACGTTTATATAAAATCACTAACTGTGCCAAATAAAAGTTTATTCCCCTAGTTATTAAGTATTTAATTTTAACAAAAAAAAGTTTCACATCCCCTTAAAACAACAGGATTAACTTTAACTTAACATTAAAAGACTTATAAAGTTCTGATAATGTACCTGCAAATGAGGTCCATTAAAGCAGGCGTCAAACTTAAATCAAAGATTTCAATTTTAAAACTCAGGATTTCAATTGATTTAATTATTCATCCTCATTAACTAATAACGTTAATAATGCCGCTATTATCATAAGGCAACCGCCAATTTCAACCGCGAGCAAACGATTATTATTTAACAAGTGCGACATTACCCAACCGAAAAATAAGGAGGCCAATATTTCCGGCAAAACGATAAAGAAATTAAAGATACCCATATAAATGCCCACCTTATCTTCGGGAAGGCATCCGCCAAGCATAGCGTAAGGCATTGATAATATGCTTGCCCAGGCAATACCTACCCCTGTCATTGATACATAAAGCATTTCTGGTACATGTATAAACGCTACCGATATTAAACCCGCTGCGCCACATAATAAACATAGCATGTGCGTATATTTCCGGCTAAGTTTTGCGGCAATGAATGGTAAAAAAAATGCAAAAATAAATGTGACAAGGTTATAATACGACAAGGTTAAACCGGCAAATTCAACGCCTTGAGTGTACAGGGCGTCTTTTTCACTTACCGCTCCAAAAACATTTCTGGCAACAGCCGGCGAATAATAAAACCACATTAAAAACAATCCCGGCCATGTAAAAAACTGGATTAAGGCAAGTTTTCTCATTCTCTTTGGCATGTTGGCGATAGAATGAAATATCTCTCTTGCACCTGCGCCGAAACCTTTTTTTGATTCCTTATCTTTCAAATGTGCGGATAGATCGGCGGGAGGATACTCCGTGCTTTTAACCACAGTGAATACAACAGCCGAAATAAAAGCAAACGCACCTATGTAAAAAGAATAGCGCACAGTTGCCGGGATAGCTCCGCCAGCCGGATCGTTAATCACATGAAACCAGTGTGCCATCATCCATGGAAGCGCGGAGGCGACAATAGATCCCAGGCCAATAAACAAGCTTTGCATAGCAAATCCCCTTGTACGCTGGTCATCCGGCAGTTTATCTGTCACGAACGCCCTGAAGGGCTCCATACTTACATTTATAGAAGTATCCATTATCCATAACAAACCTGCCGCCATCCATAAAGTTGACGAATTGGGCATAAAAATGAGAGCTATTGAACTGACGATGGCTCCAACCAAAAAATATGGTCGGCGGCGGCCTAACGTACGGTGCCAGGTATGATCGCTCATATAGCCAACTATTGGCTGCACAATTAAACCTGTTAAAGGCGCGGCGAGGAATAACATGGGTATTTTATCGGGTTTGGCTCCTAAATATTCATAAATGGCCCCCATATTAGCCATCTGCAAGGCCCAGCCGAACTGGATGCCTAAAAACCCAAAGGTCATGTTCCATATTTGCCAGAAATTTAACCTTGGCTTTTGGGCAATTGTTAATGTTGTCATAATTTATAAATTGGTCATTTACTATCGGTCATTGGTCAAGAGGCATCAGTCATTAACTGAACTACTAAAATTCAAGCAACATACCGCTCGAAGCAGGTAAAGTAATATTTACCCCATCAGCAATATAATCGGCGTTATATTTATTACCGCTCAGCAAATCCATAAATTGCTGCGCTCCTCTTAAATTCAATTGTTTTAGCAGATCGTCAGGAAGTTTTATTTGTATACGGCGCTCAGCACGGTTAAAATTGGCAATCACTAAAATACGTTGTTTATCGGTATACCGAAGGAAGAAGTACAAACGAACATCAAAACCGCTTTGCCGTTCATTGGCTATCATCAGCTCATAAAATTTACCCGATTTTAGTGCCTCGTTGTCTTTTGTAGCATTTAACAACTTGCTGTAAAAATCCCTCAATCTTTTTTGGTCGGTTGATAATTGCCCGCCATCAAAAAATCCCTTATTAAGCCATTTTTGATGTTCAGGTACTCCCCAATAATCAAATATACTTGTGCGGCCATCATCACCACTAAATCCTTCGACACCTTTGGCCGGCTCACCTACTTCCTGACCAAAATAAACCATTACCGGCCCTGTCGATAAAGTTGCGGAAATGATCATTCCCGGCACAGCCAACCAGGGGTCTCCGGCAAAGTAATCAGAGGCTATTCGCTGCTCATCATGGTTTTCCATAAAGCGCAGCATATGTTCATCAATGCCATTTGTATGATGGTTCCATACATAGTTAATATCCCATGCAGTAGCGGCAGGCTCGTTACGCGTCAGCCGTTTTACAGCATCGTAAAGGCCCACTTTATCGTATAGATAATCAAACTTACCGGTAAAGATATATTTATTATAAAGGCTGGTATTATATGCCTCGCCGATAAAAATCAAACTGGGGTATTCACTTTTTAGTTTTGAAATTACCCAACCCCAAAACTCAAAAGGCACCATTTCAACCATATCGCATCGAAAGGCGTCTATATCCTTTGCAGCCCAAAAACTTAAGATATCGTACATCTTGAACCAAAGCGGCGGTATCGGATCAAAATGAAGGCTGTGACCATTCAAGTAGTCAACGCCATAATTCAACTTCAGGGTCTCAAACCAATCATTTATTGTAGGAGTTGCGCTGAAAACGTCGTTCCCTGTTGCTTTGGCAGGATTTTCATCAAACTTTCCATCCTTTAACGGACTGTTAAAACCATTTCCGCCTGGATTATACCCCTGCGGCACTGCGAACGGCATTCCTGGAGTATAATAAAAATCATTTTTAGGATCGAAAGTTTTGGATTTATCATCATCCTGGCCAAAATCGCGAACGTGCCCAGGCTTCACATCCGAGGCATAAGTACGAGCCACATGATTAGGGACAAAATCCATAATTACTTTGAGGCCATTATTATGCGTGCGTTTTATCAAAGCCTCATATTCACCCATCCGGTTTTTTACATCAATCGCCAGATCGGGGTCAACATCATAATAATCCTTTATAGCATAAGGTGAACCTGCGCGCCCCTTTACCACATCCGGATCATCAGGATTAATACCATGTTGGGAATAGTCTGTCATGGTTGCGTGTTCAATTACGCCAGTAAACCAAACGTGGGAAAAGCCCATATTTTTTATTTCCCGGAGGGCTTGGTCGGTAATGTCGTTAAATTTCCCAACTCCATTTTCTTCGATGGAACCATAGGTCTTATTTACCGACGTAGCATTACTAAACAGCCGGGGAAGTAACTGGTATATGATAAGTTTGTTATCTGTTGTGGGTTGTTCCATTTTTTACCGACTCTAAATTATCTCAAACGCCATCATCAAATCGGCTATGCCTCAACCAGTAACTCACCATTAGCCTTTATAAATTGCTCTTTATAGTACACCATAACAGTTGTTGCGTTGCCCGAAAGGTTTTTTAACCGCACGCCTTCCTTGCTTATTTTAACATTGAGTAAAGTACCCCGAAAGCCCACATTAAACGAGAAGGATTTCCATTTTGGCGGTAGAAAAGGCTGAAACGAAAGCCGTCCAAAACGAACCCGCATCCCCCCAAAGCCCTGAACAATAGACATCCATGTACCTGCCATTGAGGTGATATGACAACCATCTTCGGTATCGTTATTATAATCGTCCAAATCTAAACGGGCAGTACGTAAATAAAATTCATAAGCACGGTCCTTGTCGCCAATTTTTGCAGCCAGAATAGCGTGAACACATGGAGAAAGAGACGATTCATGAACAGTGCGCGGTTCATAAAAATCGAAGTTGCGGCGTATAGTTTCAACGTCAAATTCATCTTCAAAAAAGTAAATACCTTGCAAAACATCTGCTTGTTTAATATAACATGAGCGTAATATCCTATCCCAACTCCATTTTTGATTTATTGGACGTTCGCTGTCCGGTAAATCTTTAACCAGTATTTGCTCCTTATCCAAATATCCGTCCTGCTGCAAAAACACCAGGTTATCATCATCAAACGGAAAATACATATTTTCGACGATATCCGTAAACTTCTTCGTTTCGGACGATTCATCAAAACTTATTTTTTTCACTAAAGCATCATACTTTTCCCGATTTTTCTTTTTTACCTTCTCAATAACCTCCATGGTATATTCCATACACCATATCGCCAGCTTGTTGGTATACCAGTTGTTGTTCACATTGTTTTCGTACTCGTTAGGGCCGGTAACGCCCAGCATTACAAATTGCTTCTTGTCGTTCGACCAATTAACCCGCTGCGACCAGAAACGGGCTATAGCTATCAGTACTTCTAAGCCATAGTCAGTCAAATATGCTTCATCCCCGGTGTAATGGGTGTAGTTAAATATAGCGTATGCAATAGCGCCATTACGGTGTATTTCTTCAAACGTGATTTCCCACTCGTTATGACATTCGGTGCCATCCATTGTAACCATCGGATACAATGCTGCACCGTTGGTGAACCCAAGCAATTTGGCGTTTTCAATGGCTTTACCCAATTGCTTGTAACGGTACAACAATAGATTTCTCGTTACATTCGGATCTGCTGTGGACAAGTAGAACGGCACACAATAAGCTTCGGTATCCCAATAGGTAGAGCCACCATACTTTTCGCCGGTAAAACCTTTAGGACCGATATTCAAGCGATCATCTTCGCCGGTGTAGGTTTGATTCAGCTGGAAAATATTAAACCGGATAGCTTGTTGGGCCGATTCATCTCCTTCGATGATTATATCGTTATGCTGCCATTTTTTTGCCCACGCGGCAGCCTGTTCAGCCAGCAGGGTCTCAAAACCTTTTTTAGTAATTCGTGATAAGGTTTCCTTTATTTTAACGGTAAGTTCGCCGGCTGCATAATTCTGAGATGACAGGTTAGCGGCATATTTATAAACAGTGATAGTTTGTTCTTCTCTTACCTCTACCTGAGCCGTAGAAGCTATATATTTCTCTTTTTCGAAAGGTTCGGCATCGGGGCTAATTGCGGTTCCATTTTTTAAAATACGAAACTCCATTCCGGTTGCCACTTCAAAGCCGGTCTTCTTGGTTCGCATTTGCAAGTAACCGCCGGTTGGCCAGGTTTCTTTTTTTACTTCATCCCAAAATTTCTCGTCGTAATTCGAATCCTTGTTTACCACATCCCCATCAACAAAAGGTGTGATGGTTACTTTGCCACTATAGTTTAAAAAGGTGATACTATATTTAATAGCTCCGGATTCATCTTCGGCCATACTGCAAAAACGTACCGACTCAACTTTTACAAGTTTGCCGCTTGCAGTTTTTGCGATAAAATTTCGTTTCAGGTAGCCTTCCTTCATGTTCAGCTCGCGCCTGAATTCACTCACTGTACATTTTGCCAGGTCGAGTTGTTCGTCGCCTATAGTGATATCAATTCCAATCCAGTTAGCGGCGTTTAGCACTTTTGCAAAATATTCGGGGTAGCCGTTTTTCCACCACCCCACACGTGTTTTGTCGGGATAATAAACACCGGCAACATAATTTCCCTGAAGTGTTTCACCGCTATAAGCCTCCTCAAAGTTTGCCCGCTGCCCCATCCTACCGTTTCCCAGGCTAAAAACACTTTCTGAGATTTTATTATTGTGCGGATTAAAGCCTTGTTCAATTATCTTCCACTCATCAACTAAAATATAGTCCTTCATTCTTTATAGTAGTAATTTATTCAAATAGCCTCACCCTGCCCTCTCCAACCGCGTGCCGCAATAGCTTCAGCGGTGGCACGAGGAGAGGGTTCTAAAAATTTTAAGAGTTTTATAGTGCATTTAACTTTTCCAAACTCATTTTATCCAATCCACTGACTACCAGGTTTGCTCCGGTCAAAACCTTAGGCGAACCAATCCCTACAACCTTCATCCCGCCATTTACAGCAGCTTCAACACCCGCTATGGCATCTTCAAATACAACGCAGTTCATGGGTGCAACATTCACCTCTTCTGCGCCTTTTAAAAACACCTCGGGGTCGGGTTTTGGCTTGCTTACTTTATTCCCGTCAATAACTGCATCAAAAAATCCTGTCAAGTTTATTTTATTCAATATTGTCATTGAATTTTTACTGGCCGAGCCTAAAGCAATTTTTATTCCTGCGCTTCGACAAGTAACCAAAAATTCCTTTGCACCCGGCAATATCTCATCGGGTGTCATTTTATTGATCATGTCCACGTACCAATCATTTTTTCGTGTGGCAAGTTCCTCTTTTTCCGCTTCTGTTTTAGTGATTCCGCCCCATTGTAATATCAATTCGAGGGAGCGCGTACGCGAAACTCCTTTTAGTTTTTCGTTATCTTCTTCTGTAAAATCAAAACCCAGTTCGTTTGCCAAACGTCTCCACGCTTTATAATGATAAACCGCCGTGTCGACAATTACCCCATCCAGATCAAAAATACAGGCTTTAATCGTACTCATTTATATTAAATAGAATTTTAGTTAGCTGTTTATTAGTTTAAACTTATTGGCCGGAAAGCTACATTTATTTTGCAAATCACTGGCTTAATTTACCAATTAAAGACCATAATTACCATAATTATGTCCAGAAATTAAAGTCATACAAAACCAAATGGAGCTACCGGTAACGGACTATTCCCGTTATATTTTAACTAATTTAATTCACTAACTCCAAAATTAACACAGATTTACCAGGAATAGTTAGTGAACTTATATCAATTGTTTCGCCGGTAATTATATTCTTCGCTTTTTTAAAGCCCTTAATCCGTTCCGAATATCTTTCGGTTGCTTCTGTGGTTTCTTTCTCCTTGCCATTATACACCACCATCACCGTTTTTTTATCATCGTATCTAAAATAAGCGTACACATCGTTTTCGGGCAGGTATTGCATCATTTTACCACTTTGCAAAGCGGTGGTATTTTTCCGGTAGTTTGCCAATTTGCGCACATAGTCAAATGCGTCGTTCTCTTTGTCAGTACGGCCGGCGGGTATAAATTTATTCTTTTTATCGCCAGGCCATCCTCCCGGAAAATCCTCCCGCACAAGGCCATCGGGATTTGAGAGATTCTTCATCAATATCTCATCGCCATAATACATCTGTGGAATGCCCCTCAAAGTTAATAGAAAGGCCATAGCCGATTTATACTTATTGATATCCTCGCCAACCACCGACAATACCCGACTCATGTCGTGATTATCCAGAAATATTACGTTCCGGTTTACATCCTGGTACAAAAAATCCTGCGCTACGGCGCGATATAAATTATATATACCGCCTTTCCCGTTGACCGTTGTATAAATTGCATCTTTAATGGCGGCATCGGTTATTCCGGGCAAATGTGTATCAAAGCCGCGGTTTACCGTGTTTCCCTGGGTGAAAAATGCTTCAATAACGGGTTCGGAATCCAATACCTCCCCATAGATGGACAGTTTCGGAAACTGGGCTTTCATATCCAAAGCCCAGTTGGCCATATACCCCGGGTCATTGTACGGGTAAGTATCCAAACGCAGGCCGTCAACACCAGCGTATTGTATCCACCAAATATGATTTTGAGTTAAAAATTTTTGTACGTAAGGATTATTCTCATTTATATCGGCCATGCGGTGATCGAACCAGCCATCAAGCATTAGTTTACGGTCAATCGCCGACCCGTGTGGGTCCATAACGGCTTCGTACGTAAAATTCGATTTGGTGTATTTTGGCCATTGGTGTACCCAATCTTTCATCGGCATATCACTTATGGTATACCCTTCCGTGCCAAAATGGTTGTGGACCAAATCCATAACAACCTTTAAACCCATGCTGTGACATTTTTCCACAAACTTTTTATATAGCTCATTGGTACCAAAGCGGGCATCTATTTTATAATGGTCGGTAACAGCGTAGCCGTGATATGAAGCCTTGGGTTCATCATTCTCAATAGCAGGCGTTAACCATATAGCCGTTACACCCAGGTCCTTCAAATAATCCAAATGGTTCATAATTCCCTGTATATCCCCGCCGTGGCGACTGAACATTGAATCGCGGTTAATCCCCGTTTCGCGCATGTTGGCAAATGAATCGTTGGCTGGGTCGCCGTTCGAAAAGCGGTCTGGCATTATCAGGTATATCAAATCCTTATCAGTAACTCCCTGCACACGGCCTGGGGAATGGTCGGGCTTATTCAGCGAATAATTGTAAATCAATGGTTTTTCACCGGCTTTAATAAATTTTATAGGAAAAGCCCCAGGTATTGTACCAGGCGCTATGTGAAGGTCGAGAAATAGATAATTGGGGTTTTCGACTTTGTGTGCGGCCGTAAGACTTACGCCCGAGTAACTTAGTTCCACTTTTCGTGAGGCGATATTATTGCCATGTACTATTAATTGCAGGTTTGGGTTTTGCATCCCAACCCACCAAAACATAGGTTCAACGCGCTCTAAAGCCGGAATTTGTGCCGATAAGCTCATTGCTATTATAAGGCAGCAAGCGTTAAAAAATAAAACTTTTTTCATAGTGGTTTACACGAAATTTGACCGGCTGGTATTTGCAATGCAGATATCGGCCGTGTTTCAAATTTAGGATTAAAATGGCAGGTTATCGGGAAAATGAGCGGTTTGTTTTGATTCGCCAGGAAATGGAGAGGAAGATTACTGGAAAGAACTTGAATAGTAAGAACTTCCATGTCATTGCGAGGCACGAAGCAATCTCGTCGAACCGCACTAACGCTAATGCAATTACGTCGATGCATAGCTAAGAGATTGCTTCGTACCTCGCAATGACAAGTTTTATATATTGACTATCAATTATTTATAATGACATCCGAGGATAATCTGGTCTATTTCTATTTAAACCAACACTCCCCCACCATCCGCTACAATAATCTGGCCGGTGGTGAAATTTCCCTTTATAAGGTATAAAAAGGCTTCGGCAATGTCTTCGGCTTCACCGATTTTACCTGTAAGTAATTTACTGCCTACATCATTAAACATCGCTTCGCGGTCGGTTTCGGGGATATTTCCCCAAAGATTGGTTCTTACCATGCCAGCACAAACTGCATTAACACGGATAGGGGCAAGCTCAACCGCCAGGGCGCGGGTTAGCGCTTCAATTGCACCTGTAACACTTGCAGCTACGGTCCATCCTTTCCACGGGCGTTTGCCAATTGTCCCATTGGTTAGGGTAATGGAACCGCCCACACGGATATGCCCGGCAGCATATTTGGCCGCCATTAGTGCCCCCCAAAACCGGAGGTCATAAAACTGCCGCGCTTCATCAAAATTTAATGTTGATAGGTTGCTTAGCTGCAATGTTTCGCCGGCGGTAAAAATTAAATGATCAAATTCCCCGATCTTTTCAAATAAGGCAGATACTTGCTTTTCATCGGTCAAATCAGCAGTATATCCCGAACTGCCTTCCGGCAATACAGCCAAAGCTTCATCGACTCGTTTTTGCTGGCTCGATACCACAATTATTTCAGCTTGTTCCTTCGCAACCGCCAAAGCTGTTGCCAACCCAAACCCCGATGTACCGCCAAGCAATATCAAACGTTTTCCCTTTAAACTTCCGTTTTCTTCTGTTACTTTGTTTTTCATTATTAATTATTTTAAATGATATACAAAGTTCCCCAGGTTCGATGTGAAAGCATTTAACAAATGGTAAAAAAGGATCAACAGTAATGTTTAATAAAACTAAATCAATAGATGGAATTTATTTGAGAGATCGTATCTTGAAATATATCCTCAGTGTTATATCAATTCTTTTAATTAATTATTCTTGTAACAGTTGTAACAGACTGAATAATGAAAATAAAACAGATCAAATTGGTTTGTTTGATATTTCTAAAGATGACCGTTCTATTTTATTTTCTTATATAATAGGAAACAAATCCTCCATTTATCAAATTGACACAAATGGCAAAGGGCTAAAGGTGATCGTACCTTCAACAAAGGTTATAAATTATTTTAATCCTAAATATTCAAAGAAATCCCAAAAAATATTGTTTTTAGGAAAGCGTAATGACTTGAATACTTACAATAGTTCAATATACATAGCTAATTCCGATGGAACGGGAATAGAGCGTATAACTGATGGCAATGAGATTATCAGCGAAGCTATTTTTTCAGATTGTGAAGATAAAATCTATTATTGTAAAGCAGGAGAATATGGACACTCCTCTCCATTAGGCACCGACCAGGCACATGGGATAGATGTTTATTCAATAGATTTGAATAATAGAAAAGTTGAAAGAGTTACAAATCTTAATGCTTATGGTATTTTTCATATATCAGAATACGATTGCCAAAATATTCTAATGTTTATCCCGGTTCCTGACAAGGAGGGTATGGCTGTTGTACCAAAAATAAAAACTGATAAAATACAATTTATCGATCCCACCAATCACCTCCGTGAAAATCCGAGTATGTATTATGCACCTGTATATTCAAAAAAATATAATACGTTGGCCTTTATCGCAACATATGAATTAATGCAAATGAGCATGGATGATAAAAACGCAAAGGTTGTTGTGAATCAAAATAATGAAGGACACTCTCAAATAGATAATGTAGTCCTTTTTAATAATGAAAGAAAAATGGCTTATACAACTGATTTTGGAACGGAATTTATACTAGTCTGCTATGACGGTTCCAATTTAAAACATATAAAAATTCCATTAAAATAATATATTTTCTGTCCTATCAGCTTCCGCAAAAGCATTACGCCACAAAGTTCCCCAGATTCAATTAAAACACATCTAACAAACGCAAAATAAAGACTACCGCATGTTTTTCCGTATCCTGCTTAAAGATTGCTGTGTAATACCCAGGTAGGATGCAATATCACTTAGCGAAACCCTAAGTGCAATATCGGGCTGCCGTAATAAAAAATTCCTGTAACGCGTACTTGCGTCTTCACCCAAGTAGGCATTCCTTATTTGTATTTTCTCCAGCAAAAATTGGGTGGTTATGCTGTTTATCAATTCCTTCAGGTACGGAAGCTTTTCGAAAAGACTTAATAATTTATGCCTTTTCAAAACAATAAACTCCACATCGCAAGCGGCTTCAATGCCTTCGTGAGCCGCAACGTTATTATTGAAACTATTGAGGATACTGCAAAACTGGTTTTCTTTCAAAAAAAAGTGTGTCACCATATTGCCCTTTTCATTAAGCGAAACAATCCTCAAAACACCTTTGCATATAAAAAACATCTCTTTACATATTTGTCCCTCACTAAAAAGCACCTCACCTTCTGCAGTCTTTCGGTACTCTAACTGGCTTTCAATAATTTCAATATCCTTATCGGGGATATTTTTAAATAGTTTTAAATAGCTGATAAAACATTCAAACATGTTTAAAACTATGTATTTGGCACATGAAAAGAAAGCATTGAAAAAAATATAAATAAAATTTGCGTAACTCAAAGGTTACGTATATATTTGCGTAACCCAAAAGTTACGCATGAAAAGAGACCTTGTTATTAAATGGCACTTCCCGCATCCGGTTGAAAAGGTGTGGAAATGTCTTACCGATCCCGAACTGGTTAGCCAATGGCTGATGAAAAATGATTTTCAACCCATTGTAGGCCATAAATTCAATTTCCACACCAAGCCGATACCAAAAATGAGTTTTGACGGCATTGTGTATTGTGAAGTTTTAGAAATTGTTCCCAATAAAAAACTGGTATACACCTGGAAAGGTGGTCCCCAACCTGGCGTAGTCGGATTAGATACATTGCTTACCTGGACCCTGACTCCCGATGGTGATGGTACCAGGATGGTACTGGAACATTCCGGATTTAAAGGTTGGAAAAATTATTTAGCCAGTATTTTTATGGAAAGCGGCTGGAAGAAAGGTATTTCCCGCCGACTGACCGAAGTTTTAACCGAAATGAAATGAAAACAACTGCAGATACGTTTCAGGCAATTGCCGATCCAAGCAGGCGTGAAATTTTAATGTTGCTCACAAAAGACAGGTATTCCATAAATGCCCTTGCAAGCAATTTTGATATGAGCCGGCCTGCTGTATCAAAACATGTAAAGGTGCTTTATGAGGCCGGCCTTATCCTGATAAGGGACCAGGGCCGCGAACGCTATTGCGAATTAAAACCGGATGGCTTTGATCAAATAAAAAGCTGGATGGCGTTTTTCGAGCAGTTCTGGCGCGAAAAACTCCAAAATCTTGAAAATTTGCTGAATCAGCAGGCTAAGGGCCAAAAACTGAATTAAAATAAACAGCCCTCGCCTCACCCTGCCCTCTCCAAAGGAGAGGGTTTAAAAATTCAAGACGATCAAAAGTCCTTTCCTTTGGAAAGGATTTAGGTGAGGCAAAAAACCGAATTAAAACAAACAACATAAATCAATTAAATTATTATGAAATCAATCGAGATCATTTCTATTCCGGTTACCGACCAGCAAAAATCGAAGGACTTTTATGTAAAATTAGGTTTCCAGGTCATCGCCGAAGCGCCTTTTGACGGCGGACAAAAATGGATACAGCTGGGCTTTCCCGGCCAGGACGCTTCAATTACTTTGGTGACATGGTTCCCCAACATGCCAGCCGGCTGTATCAACGGATTTGTAATAAAAACCGAAAGCGTTGAAAAGGAAATAAAAGAATTAACCGCCATTGGAATCACAGTTGGAACAGTAGACGAAACACCATGGGGTAAATTCCTTTCGGTAAAAGACCCGGATGGCAATGCGTTAAGTTTTCACCAGAGCTAATATTTGAACCGCAGATTTGTTTGATTTTAAGGTTCCGTCGCCGACTATATGAATGATACAAGGCTTTACAAAACTCTTAAAATCAAACAAATTGACGGTTCCAAACCCGTTCCGTACTTAACCCTTCTGCTTTATATTACCTGCCTTTTTTCTTCTTCTCCTATAAGCACATTTTGAGCTCTATTTAGAATAGCTGAAGCCTCCCGGCTCATCTTCATAAAAATACTAGTGAACTAATTTTTAATGCGGTCGTATAAAGGGCTGTGCCATAGAAAGGTCTGATAGCCATAATGGTATTAATAACCTTAAAAAAATGAAATCAAAAATCCTTTTACTACTATCTGCGGTAGCATGCTTATCGTCATGTACGAAAGATTCACTTTTTCCCAATATCAACCAAAGTTTAAATAATAAAAATACTATTGCTGCACCTTCCCCAGCACCTGTTCCGCCAACCACCCCTACGGGTGCTGGTCAAAATCCAACAGCAATTACAACACCCGGATATCTTAATATCCAATTGGCACAGGACGCGAATAATGTTGATGGCACAATAATCGGCTTTAAACCAAATACTACTGCTGCTTACGTTAACAGTGAAGATGCAATATATTTCCAGGGAGCCGGGTCTGTAAGCTTATCAAGTTTTTCGAGCGATAACATACCCCTGGCAGTTAATTTGCTTCCGTTTCCAAAAACCAGCCTAACTATCAATTTAAATGTAAATGCCTTAACTGATGGAGTTTATACACTAAATATGACCGCCATAAATGCAATTCCGAAATTATTCGAAATATGGCTTATGGATGGTTACAAAAGAGACTCATTGGATTTTAAAAATAACGCTACTTATGCTTTTAATGTTAATACATCTGATGTAGCTACTTACGGGAGGCAAAGGTTTAGCCTTGTTATCAGGCAAAATCCGGCTCTCGGGATACACTTGTTAAACTTCACAGCAGTGAAAGCAAGTGGAGGAAGCCAGATAACCTGGTTAGTTGAGAACGAAGTAGATTATACCATCTTCACAGCGCAGAGAAGTACTGACGGCGGCCAAACATATACTGATCAAGTTACTTTACCATCGGCAAGTGCAAGCACTTACAACTTTTTGGATAAAACGCCGGCTGGCGGAACCGACCAGTACCGGTTAAAAATAGTTAATTTGAATGGTACAATCACCTATTCAAAGGTTATTTCGCTTGATTATTAAATAGTATCAGTATTAAATAACGTTTGTTCGGGATAATAAATTCCATGAGTACACCTTGTTGCCTCACCTAAACGGCGAAGCTCTCACCCATCCTCTCAACCGCTTGCGGCCTTAGCTTTAGCGGTGGCGCAAGGAGAGGACTTTAGCTCCGCTCTTTTATAATTCCTAATGCAAGCAGCATTTACTATAATAATCAACTGATTTTCAGAGGTGTAACTTTTTAAAAACTCTCTTACAAGTAATCGCCTTTTTTCTTACATTGGTCAAATAATCCAATTAGATGAAGTTCACTAAAGCTTTTTCCTCAATAGCTGTCACTTTACTATTAATTTGGGCGCTTGACACTAAATTTGGCCCTTTACCTCCCTTAGGCGCATTTCTTAATCCATCAACGGGTTTCTGGCAAAATGCGGAAAGCAAAAATGTTCTGCCCGCCGAGAATTTAAAAATCGCCGGGCTACAGGGCAAAGTCGTCATCAGGTATGATGAAAATATGGTTCCGCATATTTTCGCTGAAAATGATCATGACCTTTATTACGCGCAGGGCTTTGTTACCGCCCGCGATCGTCTTTGGCAAATGGACATACAAACCCGGAGTGCCGCCGGCCGCCTGTCTGAAATAGTGGGTCCCAAGGCATTGGAGATTGACCGTTATCACCGCCGCATGGGCATGGTTTACGGCGCCGAAAACAGCTTGAGAGGGATAATGAAAAACCCTATTTCAAAAATGGTGGTAACCGCTTACTCCGAAGGAGTCAATGCTTATATTCATGAGCTTGCGCCGAAGGATTATCCAATCGAATTTAAACTACTGAATTATAGTCCCGAGGAATGGAAGCCGATTAATTGTGTTTT
Organism: Mucilaginibacter sp.; assembly: GCA_036498965.1. GTDB lineage: Bacteria > Bacteroidota > Bacteroidia > Sphingobacteriales > Sphingobacteriaceae > Mucilaginibacter. The sequence goes on along the minus strand of DASYEP010000042.1, from coordinate 4,867 downwards.
CTTGCTCAAACTTATGTCCGAGACGCTGGCAACCGGTTCGGATCAATTTGAAATGACCAATAATTTAAAGCGCTTTGGTCCCGATGTTGTAAGTGATCTTTTCCCGGATCATTACTTTCACCAGGACCCTATCGTTCCTGCTGGTACCAAATGGGATTTTAAACCGCTAACCACTCCAAAACCGTCGGCTACTTTCGTGGCCCAGACGACCGAAAACATTCAAACACACAAAAAGGCAGAAGGTATTGGCAGCAATAACTGGGCAGTTAGCGGCAGTAAATCGGCTACAGGTTACCCCATTTTGGCTAATGATCCGCACCTGCATTTAACCTTTCCTTCTATCTGGTACCAGGTGCAACTTTCGTCCCCCACGGTTAATGTTTATGGCGCATCGTTGCCTGGAGCGCCCTGCATAATTATAGGTTATAATCAAAAAGTTAGCTGGGGCGTTACCAACGTCGATGCCGATATACTCGACTGGTATCAAATTAAGTTTAAAGACAAAACAAAAGACGAATATTGGTACAATAACCAATGGAATAAGACAAAAAAACGTATAGAAACCATTAGTATACTTGGTGAAAAACCTTTGATTGATACGGTAATATACACCCATCATGGGCCGGTTGTTTATGACGATGCCTCGAAAAAACCGGCAGAAGGCCAGGAAAACATACCTGTAGGTGATGCGCTACGATGGATAGCCCACGATGAATCGGACGAGTATATGTGTTTTTACCTGTTAAACAGGGCCAAAAACTATACCGACTATCGCGAAGCATTGAAATATTTTACTGCGCCTGCTCAAAATTTTATTTTCGCAAGTTCTGATAACGACATTGCCATTACGCCTAACGGCAGATTTCCTTTAAAGTTTCAAGACCAGGGGAAATTTATAATGGATGGAAGCGACCCCGCCAACGATTGGCAAGGCTGGATACCCGCCGAACAAAATCCCACAGTAAAAAATCCATCACGGGGCTTTGTAAGCTCAGCAAATCAAGAGCCGACTGATTCAACTTATCCTTACTATATTAACTGGCGATTTGATGTTTATGATCGCGGCAAGCGAATAAACGACAGGCTTACTGCAATGCAAAAGGCTACAGTTGACAGCATGCGTACTTTACAGACCGATGTTTACAGCATGAGGGCGCATGATGTATTGCCCACGATGTTTAAATACCTCGATACTTCAAAAATGGACGATTCCCAGTTGGCAGCCTTTGAGATTATCAAAAATTGGGACAAAAATTTTGCAGCTAACTCAATGGGAGCCAGTATTTTTACTACCTGGTGGGGTAACTTTTCGGACATGGTTTGGGACGAATTTAACGTAAAAGGAGAATATTTAAATGTTCCATCATTTGATCGTACCGAAAAACTTTTGTTAACAGAGCCAAATTCAAAATGGTTTGATGATGCCAGTACGCCTGCAAAAGAAACCTGTGCAGATATGATTAACCACTCATTTAATAAAAGTATTGATGAACTGGTACGCAAACATGGTAAACCCGGAAACAAATGGCAATGGGGCCTGGTAAGGAAGTTTAACATCGCCCACCTGGCAAATGTACCCGGCCTTGGCTCGGGCAATTTTTTCACTGGCGGAGCAAACAGCGTTGTTGAAGCTATGAAAGGAGGCAATGGCCCGTCGTGGCGAATGGTGGTACAAATGGGTCCGACGGTTAAGGGCTACGGCGTTTTCCCGGGTGGCGAATCGGGTAATCCGGGTAGTTTCTTTTATGATAACATGTTTAAAACATGGAAAGACGGCAAGCTGAATGAACTGTTGTTCCTTAAATCAGCGAATGAAAATCCTGGCAGCACTAAAACAACATTAACCTTAAGCAGTAAATAACAGAGTTGCAACAGCCTAAAATACTTTAAATAAAAAAACGACATTATGCTTTTCTTAATCATACTAATCTTATCATTTGCGAGCGGTTACTTTTTACCGTGGTGGGTTGTAGCCATCGCTGCATTTTTAGCCGCATTTTTTATCGGTAAAACATCCGGACAATCTTTTTGGTCGGGTTTTGGGGCTGTATTTATTGTATGGACGGTATTGGCCCTCTTTAAGAGCATACCCAACGATCATATATTGGTAAAACGCATAGCCACTATGTTTCAACTACCTAACTGGATATTTATATTATTTGTTACCGCTCTGATTGGAGGGATAGTTGGCGGAATGTCGGCCCTATCGGGCGTGCTGCTGAAACGGGCTCTGGGTAAATAAAACAATTATTGAATGGTCATTATTTGATTATTGACGCAAAAGACAAATGCCCGGACTCAATTGGCCGGGCATTTCTTTTTCCGTGTAATGATAAATTATAAACTCGCTAAGTTCTCTTTTAACATTTTAACAGCTTCTGTATTGCTTTTGGATGTCTCAAATAATTCATGTGATGACATACCATTCGCGTAATAATTAGCATTTGATGTTTTATCGATAGATAAACTACAGCCGTTGATAGACATTCCAGCAAACAAACCGCGGCTGCGGGAATAAGAATAAACTTCGGCCTCCAGTTTATAATCGGTGTTTGCCGAGGTACTTCTTCCAACCGGACCAGCTGCTGCCGAAATATCGCCGCCTATGGTAAAATCGCCATTCTTAACTTTGGTTAGCACACCTTTGTGACGAAAAACTAATACCAGGTCAACTGATTGAACACCAATTTGAAGGCCGAAACTTCCGCCTGTTAAAGTAACAAAAACAGGATCGCTCCAGCTTCCGTTTTCGAGCTTTACCATGGCAACTCCCTTACCGCGCTTGCCGCCTACCACAAATCCTGCGTTTATTAATTCAGGAACAATAATTATCCCCTGGCATTGATCTACTAAATCATGAGGAATGCTTTCTTTCATTTTGCCAAACTCTTTTAATACGTTGTTGGCACTGTGTATTCTCTCTGCTTCTTTGCTCCCATCCGTCATTGCAGAAGTAAGCATAAAAACCGCAGTTAATAAAACAGGGAATACCAAAAATTTTAATGTTTTCATGAGGTTATTTTTTATAATAATTTTATAGATAGTGTTCTATAATAACCATCGAAAAACCCGGTTGTTTGCAATTAAAAATGTTGTGGTTATCGAATTCGCTCAATTTTACAAATAAAACAGCAAGCCTGCGCATTACGGGCATGCAGGTATGCAATATCGTTATACTGATCAAATATTTCATTGATCAATTCGTCAACATCGGCATCACCAACTAACATTGAAAGGGCCATTTGTTGATTTTTATCGTATCCAATTAATGTCAATGGAAAACTAACCTTATTTGCTTTAATTTCGGGAGGGAAACGGTAAATATCAGAATACTCTTCTACTTCAGCGCTGTTTATGAAAACAGGCCCTGGTTGATTATAAGCATTGTCTATTTCAAAAGGACTATGAGTTAACAACAAACGTTTATCCACGCCTTTAACAAAAGGCTTTAACGATACCCTGCACGGCCCTGAGCCGGCGGCGAGTTTTTCAGTAACATCATGACCAAAGTCATCGCGCATTTGTGATCTGATTTTTGCTGCAAATGCTTTAGAAAGCGGTATAATTTTAAATTTATTCATGTTATGATTTTTTGATAAACCAAAATTCCGCATAAGCTACATCCGTTAAAACCCGAATGTTGCTAAGAATCAATTTTGCATTTATCTATCTTTGCATTAAATGAACAAGCAACAAATATTTTCAATTAATAATGAGCGCCAATTCATTGACACCGCTTTGCAAGTTTTCAGATACCAGGCCGAAAACTGCCTCGTTTACAACAAATTTATAAAGGGTTTACAAATTGATCCGGCTGACATTAATTCTTTAACGGATATCCCTTTTTTACCGATAGAATTTTTTAAGTCGCGCAAGGTGTTATCTTCAAACAGCCAGGTCGAAACTACGTTTACAAGTTCAGGTACCACCGGTGTTATTACCAGCAGCCATTACATAACTGATGTTAGCTGGTATGTAGAAAGTTTCCGCAATGCTTTTAAATTATTCTACGGCGATATAAAAAACTACACGGTGCTGGCGTTGCTGCCTTCATACCTTGAACGTGAAGATTCGTCGCTGATTTATATGGCTAAAGACATGGTCGAACAATCCGGAAAGGATGATAGCGGCTTTTTTCTGTATAATCATGAAGAACTACATCAGCAACTAAAAAAACAACAGCAGGCAAACGAGCCAACAATTTTAATAGGTGTTACATTCGCACTGCTGGATTTTGTTGAACAATACAATTTAAATTTTCCTAAACTAATAGTGATGGAAACAGGCGGTATGAAAGGCCGGCGAAAAGAAATGATACGGGAAGAACTGCACAATAATTTATGCAGGGGCTTTGGTGTTAAAACTATACACTCTGAATATGGCATGACCGAACTGCTATCGCAGGCTTACTCGAAAGGAAACGGTATTTTTAATTGCCCGCCCTGGATGAAGATCATTACACGCGATACCAACGATCCATTAAGCATCCTCAATAATGACAAAGCAGGTGGGATAAACATTATTGACCTTGCAAATATTAATTCCTGCTCCTTTATTGCAACGCAGGACCTGGGAAAAGTTTTTGCAGATAACTCATTTGAGGTTTTAGGCCGTTTTGATAATTCGGACATAAGGGGGTGTAATTTGTTGGTTGCCTAAAGTTTTGCGGCTAACATTATATTAGTAGTTTTGAATAACTAATTAATTTTCACAATGATAGACAATTTTTTAAATGAAGAACAGGATCCAAGAACAGTTGAAAAAATTTATCAGCGATTAACAGACCTGCTTACAACAGACGAAGAAATAGTATACATAGCGGTTCAAAAAAAACCTTTGGTAAATTTACTGCCCGAGTGCGTTGCGC
>DASYEP010000041.1:0-105699 GCA_036498965.1 Mucilaginibacter sp. | reverse complement strand
TTTTTCTTCAGGCGTGCTGATATACATGCCCTGGTTTATCGGGGTCATCACCACATCATGACTTTGTTGTGCCGCCGCTATTCCGCCTTCTTCGCCGCGCCAGCTCATCACCGTAGCATGCGGCGAAAGTCCACCCTCCAAAATTTCATCCCAGCCGATAATACTCCTGCCCTTCGAGTTGATAAACTTTTCTATGCGTTGCGTAAAATAGCTTTGCAGTTCATTTTCATCTTTCAGGTTTAATTGTTTTATCAGGTTCTGACAAAAAGCGGATCGTTTCCAGGCATCCTTGGGTACTTCGTCGCCACCGATATGGATATACTTGCTTGGAAACAAATCCATCACCTCGGTTAAAACATCCTCAAGGAAACTAAATGTCTTTTCGGACGGGCAATACACTTCCGTAAAAACACCCCAGGTTTCGGCAACCTTATAAGTCTTACTCGAATCGCAGCTTAATTCGGGATAGGCGGCCAATGCAGCCAAGGAATGGCCGGGCATTTCAATTTCAGGTATAATATTGATGTACCTGTCGGCTGCGTATTTTACTACTTCGCGAATCTCATCCTGGGTATAATAACCGGCATAAGGCGTATTATCGAATTGCTGTGGCGTGCGGTCATAATATCCACCAATGAGCGTTTGCGCACGTCGACTGCCAATTTGAGTAAGCCGTGGATATGCCTTTATTTCGACGCGCCATCCTTGGTCGTCGGTTAAATGCCAGTGGAAGTTATTGAGCTTATAAGCGGCCATCAGATCGATGTATTTTTTAACAAATTCAACCGAGAAAAAATGACGGCTAACATCAAGCATCAAACCACGATAACCAAACCGTGGATAATCTTCGATTTGCACACAAGGCAATTTAGCAACTGCTGTCCGTTCTGCGGGCATTAGTTGAATAAGCGTTTGCACACCATAAAAAAGCCCCGCACCTTTACCCGCAATAATTATCTGCTGCGGGGTGATGGTTAACCGATACCCGCCTGCTGGCAAACTGTCAACGCCCTTCGAAGTAAGTACCAGGCTGCTGGCTGTATTGGTATTGTTCCCGGTATTAGGTCTTAACTGCACGCGGAGCATGGCTTTACTTTTCAGATAATCGGCCAAAAAAACAACCGCTTTATTGGTTATCGTGTCGGCCAGCAATATGGTTTGCTGACTTAAAACAAACTCGCCGCCTGTCTTTTTTACAGAAACCGGGGCTGGGATGATCCCGATGTTGGGATCACTGTCCTGTGCACTTACAGCGCAGGAAAACACAGCCAGGACGATACACAGCGTTATAAAGGTTTTGATAAACATACTAAAATGATTTAAGTCCGCTAATTGGCAAGGTGAATTTAGCAGATTTTAAAAGATATATGCTGTAAACGGTTGTAAAAAATCTGTGTCAAACAAAAAAAGCCACCCTGGATTGATCCGGATGGCCTTATATTATTTTTTTTCTTCTTTTACAGCAACTTCGGCGGGCTTGCTTTTCTTAATGTCGTGTGGCCTGGTTTTGCCGTACGATCCCATTGCAATTTTCCCTTTTCGTGTTTTTTTATCACCTTTTCCCATGGTAGTATAATTTGATTAGATTATTTAATCAATTATACGGAAAAAAGTTCGAAAGTTGAAAGTCCGAAAGACCGAAAGCTGTTTGCCTTACCTTTCGCCTTTAACCTTTCAGCTTTCACCTCCCTTAAGCTGTTACCACATGCTCCTTAGCCGCCAAATAACGTTCGGCGTCGATAGCTGCCATACAGCCTGTACCGGCAGCAGTTACTGCCTGGCGGTAAATATGATCCTGGGCATCGCCACAACAAAATACACCCTCAATGTTTGTTGTTGTTGCTCCGGGTGTGGTTTTGATATAACCTATTTCGTCCATGTGCAGCCAGTTTTTGAAAACAGCTGTGTTAGGCTGGTGCCCGATAGCTACGAAAAAGCCGGTAACATCCAGCGTTTTTTCCTGGTTGGTTTGGTTGTTAATAACGGTGACACCTGTTACGCTCTGACCGTCGCCAACTATTTCTTTTGTTTCAGTATTATATAATATTTCGATGTTAGTGGTATTCAAAACCCTGTTTACCATAGCTTTTGATGCCCTGAACTCGTCGCGGCGTACTATCATGTACACTTTACGGCAAAGTTTCGCAAGGTAAGTCGCTTCTTCAGCTGCTGTATCGCCCGCTCCAACTATGGCTACATCTTGTTTTTTAAAAAAGAAGCCATCACAAACGGCACAGGCGGAAACGCCAAAGCCGCTGTATTTTTGTTCCGAATCTAAACCCAACCATTTTGCAGAAGCTCCTGTTGCAATAATAACTGTGTCAGCCAATATGGTTTTTACATCGTCGCAAACAACTTTATGCGGCAGGCTCGAAAAATCAACAGAAGTAACATATCCATAACGAATATCAGTTCCCAGGCGTTCAGCTTGTTTGCGGAAATCTTCCATCATATCCGGCCCCATTATACCGTGCGGATAACCCGGGTAGTTTTCAACTTCGGTAGTTTGAGTAAGCTGGCCGCCAGGAATAATCCCGGTGTACATAACCGGTTTTAAATCGGCACGTGAAGCATAAATAGCGGCAGTATATCCTGCAGGGCCCGATCCGATGATCAGGCATTTTACGTGTTCAGTTTCTTGGGACATTAAGTATTTTATTTGAATACAAAAGTATGAAATTTGGGACTCTTATTGGTCAGGTATCAGTAAAGTTAATGTTAAGAGGTAAGAGGCTGGTGATTAGAGGTTAGAGATTAAAAACAAATAACTAATCTCTAAACTCCAACCTCTAATCACTTTCCCTTATTCGCCTTCAAAACCCGTATAAAATTCCCTCCTAAAATCTTATCGATATCTTTTTCGGTATAGCCAAGCTTTAACAGTTCTTCCGTAATCTTTGGATAATCTCTTACATCATCCATTCCCAAAGGGTATGATTCTGCTCCGTCAAAATCCGAGCCGATACCCACATGATCTACACCGATTAATTTTGCGATGTAGTCGATTTCGTGAATAAGCATACTTAAGGGCGGGCGTATTTTGTCAGATTCGGCTTTGTACATCGCATTTAACCTGATATTTGCTAAATCTCCATCATTGTAAATTTTTGTAAGTGAATCAAGTTCCGCTTTATGCTTGTGAAGAAAAACGATAACCTTCTTGTTATAAGCACTATCGATAAAACCGCTATAAAAATTAACAAATACTACTCCGCCATTTTTGGCCAATGCTTTGAGCTGATCATCTTTCAAGTTGCGCCTGAACGGGTTTAACGTGTAAGAGCAACTGTGCGAGGCTATTACAGGTTTTATTGTAGTGGCCATTACATCGTAAAATGTTTGTTCGCCGGGATGCGAAAGGTCAATCAGCACTCCCAGGTCGTTCAGATGGTGTATTATTTGTTTACCGTAATCGGTAAGACCAATATGTTTCAGGCTGTCGCGGCGGGTAGTTTCATCAGCCGCGGAGCTTGCCCATGAGGTGCTATTATTCCATGTCAACGTTAAGTAGCACATGCCACGTTTAGCAAGACTGTCGATATAATCAATTCTGTCCTCTACCATGTGCCCACCTTCCACACCAATCATCGCTGCAAGCTTTTTTTCTTTAACAGTTTTTTCCAGTTCACCGGCGTTGCGCACCAAAGCTATTTTATCGGGATAACGCGCAATCAGGGCATAAAGTGAATCTATCTCGCGGTTGGCAAAATTAAACGCAGTTCCTTTTCCATATTGCGGCCCGCACCAGATGGAGAAAACCTGAACATCGAGGCCACCTTCTTTTGCGCGAATCAAGTCGAAATTCCCGGTTGTTTGCAGCTTACCAACATCGTCGTGAGTGATGAGTATATTAGAAAGAATATCGTTATGCGTATCTACCAAAATTGCCCGCTGGTGGATTTCCATGGGGGTTTGGGCGTAGGTTTTTGTTAAAAGGACTAAGAGCAGTGGTAAGATCAGTTTTTTCATGACGGAAGGTAGGAATTATTTTTGTCTGAACTATGATTTTTAGGACTAAGGGATTGCAGGATCCTTGACCGCTGATTAAATTGATTTATTTGATTTCATTGATTTTTGTTCGAATTGCAGTTTCCTTCTTTCGGACTTTTCTGACTTTCCGCACTTAAAAGATATCTGCACATCGGCATCGCCCTCTCTAAATCTCCCCCGGTAGGGGAGACTTTTTATTTTCCACCCAATTTAAATTTTCATCCAAAATATCTTCAAATTTTCTTATCTGCACATCTGAAATCCGCACATCTGCACATTAAGTTTGAATAATCCCCACATTAAACGCCCTTTCAATCGGGGCTTGGTTGGCTGCTTCAATACCCATTGATATTACCTTTCGGGTTTCGAGCGGATCAATGATACCGTCTACCCAAAGGCGGGCCGACGCATAATATGGAGTAGTTTGCGAATTGTAACGGTCTGTTGTTTGTTTCAGTAATTCAGCTTCTTTTTGGGCGTCCACTTCTTCACCCTTTGCTTTCAACCCGGCCGCCTGTATCTGTACCAGTGTTTTCGCTGCGGACCCACCGCCCATTACCGCAATTTTGGCCGAGGGCCATGCATAAATTAATCGCGGATCATAGGCCTTACCGCACATGGCATAATTACCTGCACCGTATGAATTGCCTATGATGATGGTAAATTTTGGTACTACCGAATTAGCAACGGCGTTTACCATTTTAGCGCCATCCTTTATGATGCCGCCATGCTCTGCACGACTGCCTACCATAAAACCGGTAACATCCTGCAGAAATACCAGGGGAATCTTTTTTTGATTACAGTTCATGATAAAACGGGTGGCCTTGTCGGCCGAATCCGAATAGATAACACCACCAAACTGCATTTCTCCTTTTTTGGATTTGATTACTTTACGCTCATTGGCGACAATACCGATCGCCCAGCCGTCAATCCGGCCCAGACCGCAAATGATGGATTGTCCGTAACCGGCCTTATATTCTTCAAATTCCGAATTGTCCAGCAAGCGTAGTACGATCTCCATCATGTCATAGGCTTTTTCACGGTTGTCGGGAAGAATGCCATAAATATCTTTTTCATTGAGTTTGGGTGCGGCGGTTTTGATCCGGTCAAAACCGGCTTTAGGGAAATCGCCTATCATGCTCATAATATTGCGAATACTGTCCAGGCAGGCCTTATCATTAGGGTGTTTATAATCGGTAACGCCGGAGATTTCGCATTGCGTTGTTGCGCCGCCCAAGGTTTCGTTATCCACATCCTCTCCTATGGCTGATTTTACAAGGTATGATCCTGCAAGGAAAACCGAACCTGTCCCTTCTACAATCATAGCTTCATCACTCATAATTGGAAGATAGGCTCCGCCCGCCACACAAGAACCCATAATTGCTGCGATCTGGATAATACCCATACTGCTCATAATAGCATTATTCCGGAAGATACGACCGAAGTGTTCTTTATCAGGAAAAATCTCATCCTGCAAAGGCAAATAAACGCCCGCAGAATCGACGAGGTAAATGATGGGCAAGCGATTTTCCATCGCTATTTCCTGCGCACGCAGGTTCTTTTTGGCCGTAATAGGGAACCACGCCCCGGCTTTAACCGTAGCATCATTAGCTACAACAACACATTGCCGACCCGATACATAACCAATACCGCAGACAACCCCACCCGAAGGGCAGCCGCCATGTTCAGCGTACATCCCATCTCCAACAAAGGCGCCAATTTCGAGCCAGGGTTTATCCGCATCAATTAAATAGGTTACCCGTTCACGGGCAAGCATTTTGCCTTTTTCCTTTTGTTTGGCAGCGGCTTTTTCACCCCCACCCAGATATATTTTTTTTAATTTAGTGTGCAGATCAAAAACGAGCTGCTTGTTTATATCCTCGTTTTTATTGAATTCGATGTCCATGTGGGCAGAGATTGGAGGTTGGGGATTAGAGATTAGTTTTTTTCAAAGATAATGATTGCGACGAATCAATCAGTCCAATCTCTAACCTCTTGTCTCTAATCTCTTCCCTAAACCGGCCTCCTCTTAACCGGCGCCACCGCCTTCACAATCGTTGCTCCTTTTACGGGTTTCTTTACCGGCTTTAACCTTGATATAGAATTTTCGTACGCCCAATTGAGCAGCTGTTTCATATATTCATCCGGGAAATCGTCCCTGTCTTTAACCCTTATATAACGGTAAAGGCTGCCGTCGCCCACTAAAAGCTTTTGCGGGTCGGGTATTTCAGTGCCACGCAGGAATCCGAAATTAACATATTCGCTATATACCGCTACGCTGCAAAATACATCCCCTGCCTTGTCCGTCGGCGACCAGCCAAAGGCAACAGCATTGTAATTATCATAAATAAGTTCGTTGGTTTCCGGGTAAAGATCCCACACAAAATCCCGTATCCACAAAGCGGCGGCTTTAACGCTATCCGGATACGGAAGCATGAATTTTATCAAATCATTAACCGTTTCTTTTCCCATCTGGGTGATAAAAAAACTTTAATCTTCACTTAAAAAAAATGTATCTAATTTTTAAAGTTAACGTATAAAAACGAGCAGATAAAATTATTGAAATTAAACATTAATTAATTTGAGTACCAAGGCAAACTATATTGTAGTATACTAATAATCAAAATATTATAAGCTAACTTTTTAAATCATATCAAAATTATGCTGGCAGCCATTCTTGCTCATTTGTATAAACTTCATTTACATCCGTCAGTTAAAAAGAAGTTTCCAATTTTCGAAAGTCCCAGCATTTCAATGATTCTACAATCGGTTAAGAACAAGTCTAAAGTCCCGACTCAGAAGTCAGAAGTCGTAAAAGATTTAGCACTTTAGCATCTGTAAGTTCATAAGACTGACGACTCAAGACTCAGGTCAAATTCCGGTCCCTAAACCATACCTCGTCGGGTTTCACAATGGAATTAGACATCAAGTTAACCAATTCAATCGCATCGCCCGATGTTATAACCAACTTGCGGTTCGCCGGCTTTAAAAAACGCTGTTCAACCATCACATCCAATTGTTTTAACAAGAAATCGTAAAAACCGTTCACATTTAATAAACCTATAGGATGATTGTGCAAACCAAGTTGTAACCAGGTTAAAACTTCAAAAAACTCTTCGAGGGTACCAAAACCTCCCGGCAGAGCAATAATTCCGTCACAAAGGTCATTCATTAATTGTTTACGCTGATGCATGTTTTCTACGATGTGAAGTTCTGTCAAACCAGTATGCCCCACTTCCTTGTCCATCAAAAATTGAGGGATCACTCCTATCGCTTTTCCCCCGTTGTTCAGCATTGCATCGGCTAATAATCCCATTACCCCAACTTTGCCACCGCCGAATACAAGCGTAATATCGCGGGCTATCATAACTTTTGCTAATTGCTCAACCGTTCGCTTTAATATAGGATCACCATTAAAATTGGCGCCGCAGAAAACACAAATCGCTTTCATTTTGTAGAGTTATTGTTACAGTCCTAAAGTCGGAAAAGAAAGTTAAAAATGGGAAGTTTGATGAATTATTTCTTAAAATTGTGAGATAGACAGACCATGGTCGATGGACCATGGTTTATGGCTGATAAATTCTTCTTTTAAATCTACATTATGAAAAAAATCATACTTGTTTTATTGCTCACTCTCCCTGTTTTGCATGTATTTAGCCAAAATGAAGAAACGGAAAACTATAGGGTATTTTTAAAGGAGGATTGGCGGATGCAATCGGCGGTAACCGATGCATCGCAAGGCAGCAAAATATCGCAAAAAGATTTCCAAGCCGACAGCTGGTATAAAGTAAGCGTGCCCACTACGGTTATTGCCGGACTTATTGCCAACAAAGTATATGACTTTGATCCCTTTTATGGCAGAAACTTTGAAAAGCTAGCCGACGCGCGAATGGATAAACCCTGGTGGTTTAGAAAAGAATTCGAATTACCCGCATCAGAAAATGGCAAAAATGTAGTGTTGAAACTGCATGGTATCAACTACAAAGCAAACGTTTGGCTAAACGGCGTTTTAATTGCCGATTCCACCCAAATAATTGGCCCGTTCCGGATAATTGAATTGGATATTACCAAACAGGTTAAATACACCGGCGCAAACGTATTGGCGCTGGAAATAAAACGGCCTTTTAACCCGCAAAAAAGAGGCGGCGACCTGGCCATTGATTATGCAGATTGGATACATTACCCACCGGATTTTAACAATGGCATTATCAATAACATGGAGTTGAAAACCTACCACAAGGTTGGTATCGAATATCCACTGGTTACCACCAAATTTGATCTTCCCTCGCTTGCTGTAGCCCACTTGCAAGTGGATGCGATGGCCGTAAATTATTCGGATAAAGCCGAAGACGCCATTGTAAAAGGGAAAATTAACGGTACCGTTAGTTTTGAGCAAAAGATTCATTTAACGCCGCACGAAAAAAAGCAAATCACCTTCTCCCCGACTGTTTTCGATCAGCTAAACATAAAAAATCCGCCGATTTGGTGGCCGTGGCAATATGGCAAACCGGAAATGAGCAGAATTGAACTTTCCATTATCCATGGTAACGAATTGAGTAACGAAATTGCTGAGAACTTTGGCATCAGGCAAATCACTTCCATATTGATAAATGACAATAAATCGCGTCAGTTTATAGTAAATGGCAAACCTATTATGCTGCGTGGTGCAGCATGGTCACCGGATATTTTTGAGAGACGATCAAGATTGCGGGAAGAACAGGAGTTAAAACTGGTGCGAGATATGAACATGAACATCGTGCGCTCGGAGGGTAAGTTAGAAGACGATTATTTTTATGACCTGTGTGATAAGAATGGTTTGCTGGTGATGAGCGGATGGATGTGCTGCGGCGCCTGGCAATATCCTGAAAGATGGGATGCCGCTAAAAGAAGTGTTGCAATGGCATCAGACAGCAGTGTAATGTACTGGCTCAGAAATAAACCTTCCATGCTAACCTGGCTTAATGGCAGTGATATGCCTCCAAGAGATAAAACTGTTGAGTCGGACTGGCTGGCTATCGAGGCTGACCTTAAATGGCCAAATCCAACAATAGCCAGCGCCGACGCGAGCGTTTCGAAAGTTTCGGGTAATACAGGTGTTAAAATGGCCGGTCCTTATGATTGGGTACCACCATCCTATTGGGAACAAGATTCAACCAAATACGGCGGCGCGTGGAGTTTTGCTACGGAGATTTCACCCGGGCCATCTATACCTCCTTATGAAAGCCTGATTAAATTCATACCAAAGGATTCGTTAACAAATGCCAGCCAGGACTGGCTATACCATGCCGGAACCACGCAATTTGGCAACACTAAAATTTTTAACGATGCGCTCGATAACCGGTATGGCAAATCAGCAGATATAAAAGAATTTGTTGCGAAAGCCCAGCTGATGAACTATGAGGGCCACCGCGCGATGATGGAGGCCTATGGGTTAAAGAAATACAATCCCGCAACCGGTGTTGTGCAGTGGATGCTGGGCAATCCATGGCCAAGCCTTATCTGGCATACTTACGATTATTATTTATATCCTGCGGGCACTTATTTCGGCATGAAGAAATCGATGGAACCACTGCATGTAATGTATTCCTACAAGTCTAATTCCGTAAATATCATCAATTCCTTTTTGCAAAAGTTTAGTAACCTTAAGATAAAAGCTGAAATTTATAATTTGGATGGCGCCATAAAATATTCCAAATCAATAACAACAGACGTAGCTGGTGATAAGAGCAAGTGGTGCTTTACGATCCCAGCAATAGATGGATTAAGCGGAACCTACTTTTTGAAGCTGGAGCTAAAAGATGCATCCGGTAAAATTGATGACATAAATTGGTATTGGCTGTCGACCAAAAAGGATGAATTAAACTGGAAAAAATCAACATGGTATTATACTCCGGAAAGCGCCTTTGCTGATTTCAGCGCCTTACAAAATATTCCGGCGACAACACTTACTGTACATCATACTACATCAAAAACTGAAACAGAAACCAAACACAAGATTTCCATAACAAATACCGGTAAATCGGTTGCCTTTTTTGTACACATAAGGGCATTAAAGGGAAAAGGCGGTGATGACGTTCTTCCTGTTATTTTTGAGGATAACTATATATCGTTAGCGCCAGGCGAAACAAGAACGATTGACTGTAGTTATGAAAACAGGTATGCAGGAGATGGTACGCCTTATATTTCGATAAGCGGTGTGAACATAGATACAGTAAACAGCAAAACCGGTGATGGTTCTGGTTATGAAAAATAATTTCTGGCTGAGCACGTATTACTGCATTATAATAATCGCAGCACTGCCCACAGGTATGTTAACCGGGAAGCTTTTGTTGTTCACCGAATAGTGTTCAGTAATATTGGGGGTAAATGTACCGTCATCGCTTACTGAACTACCTGCAAAGGTGACATTACCGGTCGAGGTTATTGTTGGCGCCGTTAGCCGTACTACCTGTATGGTCGAAGTTGTTTTTTTTGCCTGTACGGTAAAATAAAAATCTTTCGAATCATCCTTATTGATCAACGTGATAACACGTTTGTTATCACTGTTGATGCTTGCATAAGCACTGCAATTATAGCCTGGCTGATTAATATTTACCGGGATGTTGGTGCTGCCCGGCCCGGCAAACTTAAACGCAAGCATGGCATAATAAATGGGCCTGGCGGTAATTACTCCATTTTCAATTGTTACCGGCGAGTAAACAAGATGATTACCGCCATGAAAATTAATTCCCTGCGCGTTATTTGAGGCAGCGTTCCACATAAAATCGAGCGCCCACAACGCTGAGGCAAAAACATCGCTCACCCCTGCTTTACCACCGCCGTAAATGCTGTTACATTCGGTAATGCGGTACGGCAAATGATATTGTTGCGATTCGTTGTTTATTATCTGCAGCAAACCACTCAGTTTAAAGCTGCTTGATAAGATGGTTTGGTACTTTATTCCGGGATCAGAAGCAGGACCGGCCACATAATAATGGGCATCCATCAATTTTATATTGCGACTTTCTTTATCCGCAAATGAAGTTATCCAATCGGTATTATATGCTGTACCCGGACCTGCAAACGACACTTCCGGCACACCCGCCTGAATAATATTTTTATAATTTTCAAATTCTACACGGTAATTATCAGCGCTATAATCCGGGTTGCGTAACCCAAACAGGTGATAAACATCAGGCTCATTGCCGGTTTGTAACGCGTAAAGATTGACGCCCAGTTTGCTATAAACATATTGGGCTTCGTTGGCCGCCGTGTTGGGATCATTTTTACCCATATTTAAGCCAAACAAAACGGGCCAGCCTATTGCACGTGAAAATGCCGCCAAACGGTCGATATCGGATGTCGTCAGTGAATCTTTGCCGCTTGCTGCATTCCGCTCGCTGCCGGTCCAGAAAACTTCGTCGCTGCTATCGCCGCCGACACGCAAAAGACCCGGGCCAAGGTTTCTGATCAGTTGAATAAGCCGTTTGTTATCTGTATTTAAAATTTCAGGGCTTTCGGCCAGTATACCCGTTTCATAACTCAAACCCTCAAATTCCCTAGGGATAACGCTTCCTTTACTGTTTTCATCAATCGTCACCGTAATCGGTATGCTATTTCTTTTTGGTGGTGGGTTGGATTGCTCTTTGCGGCAAGCACATAGAAAGGTCATCAATAAAATTAGTATCCAGGTTTTTTTCATGTGAAAAGGCCAAAGGCTCAATCCAAATATATAGAACTATTATTGGTTATATACTAATGATATATATTAATATTATCAGGAGTTACAGGACAAGAATTTCGCAGTGTAATATTTTTCATCGGTTTAAAAATTGATGAAAAATTCCCTCTATATTCACTAAAGTATTCCTATACTCGAAAAATCTTAAATTATCTTTATGTCCACCAGGCGAAAATTTATAAAAGAGGCCGGATTATTATCCATTGGCTTTGGCTTAGCTCCTTCGCTGCTTAGCTACGGTATGGTTAGTAGTGAAAAAAATCCTTCGGCTCTGCCGCGCAGCACACCGGAACTGCAGGGAATTTCTTCGGTCGGGATAAGTAAATTTCTGGATGCCATTAAACAGAGCGGGCAGGAATTTCACAGTTTGATGATAGTGCGGCACGGAAATGTTGTGGCCGAAGGCTGGTGGGCGCCCTATTCGTCTGAACACCGGATGCAATTATATTCATTGAGCAAAAGCTTCACCGGCACTGCCATTGGACTTGCAGCCCGGGAAGGACTTCTTGGCGTAGATGATGCCATAATAAAATTCTTTCCTGAATACTCACCGGCGACGGTTAGCGACAACCTGGCCGCTTTAAAAATAAGGCACCTGTTGAGCATGTCTGTAGGCCATGAGAAAGATTCCATTCGCATTTTAGAAGCTTCACCAGCAGGCGTTCCCTGGGAAAAGACTTTTTTGAGTTTGCCTGTTGTTTTTACGCCGGGTAGTAAGTTCTTGTACAATTCGGGCGCAAGTTTTATGCTTAGCGCTATTATTAACAAAGTTACCGGCCAAACTGCGCACGAATACCTTAAAACACGTCTATATAAGCCTTTGGATATAGTCAACGCTACGTGGGGCGAAAACTGGGAAGGGATCAACATGGGCGCATCGCACTTGCGCATACGCACGGAAGACATCGCAAAATTTGGACAACTATACCTGCAAAAAGGGATGTGGGATGGCCAGCAGGTGATCACCAGCGACTGGGTGACGGAAGCGTCTGCTAAACAAATTGAGAACGGCAAAAATGATAGCAGCTGGGGTTACGGCTATGGTTTCCAATTTTGGCTGAACCCACCGGGCGGCTACCGGGCCGACGGCGCCTTCGGGCAATTCAGTATGATATTGCCCGAGCTGGATGCGGTTGTCGCCATCACCAGCGAAAGCATGGATACAAAAAAAACAATGCAGATTGTGTGGGACACGTTACTGCCCGAAATGAAGGCGACTCCCCTACCGGCCGATAAATCAGCTAATAAGACACTTTTAAACGAACTAAAAGCATTGGCGTATGCTCCCCTGGAACTGGCCCCGACATCTCCGATTGCCAACAAAATTTCGGGCAAGGAGTTTCTGCTTGAAAGCAATCCTTTTAATGCAAAATCGGTTAGTTTCAGGTTTAGAGGCGATAACTGCATTTTTACTTTAAAGGAAGACGGCAAACCCGATATCGTAATTACAAACGGCCCGAACCAATGGATAAGGAAGGGAAACCTGAAACCTTCCGCCCACTCGCTTTTCTCACTTCGCCGCATCGATTTTGACTCCATTGTAGCCGCAAGCTACGGCTGGCAAGACGACAATACACTGCTGCTTACCTGGCGATATATCGAAACTGTGCACGGCGATAGCTTCACCTGTGTATTTGACGGCGATAAGTTGACCATAAAACCCTTGTTTAGTGTGAACAAGCTGCAGGGTAAGCCTGATGATAGGAAGGATATTTTGGGGAAGATGGCTTGAAAGGTATAAACAGATTTTTTTGATTCAATGAGGCTTTGATCCTGATCACTGTTGAACGTAGTTTACCTACCGATTTTTGACGACTCCCCGCAGAATAGCTAGTAGAATACTATTCTGCGTTTTTCTTATTAATCTCGCCAATCATTTTCCAGGTAAGTAATGTCAGCAGCAATAACGAAATGATAATTGCAGCCCAAATAATCAATGTATAATTGTGCTTTTCTTTTGAAACGGCAATGTGATAGTTTTGATATTTACTTATTGAAAGGTGGGTAATGCCTGGTATGGTGCTGCGCAGACTATCTATAAAAAATTTCAAATCATAACTCGGCTTTTTAGTATTCGCATTACCTATTACCAAATAATACTGCCCCTTTTCCAAATAACTTACTATAAACTCATCGGTTTGGTAAGTCTCTGCACCTAAAATCGTAAGAGGTAAATTGTCCCTGTTATCTATTTTAAGTAACAAAACGTTTGTTTTTAATGATAAAAGCAGATCATTGCCTGAGTTGGAACTTAATTCAGCTTCACTGATGAACTCAAGGACTTTTTTATCAGCATTGTAAACAGAAACAGAGCGCTTAAAATACTTCGAGCCTTTTACTGTTAAATGAATTTTATTTACCTGGTACTTATCGTTCAGTTTTATAGTTACGTAGGTTGCCTTGCCACTATCCTGTTGCGACAGGTATACCGGTAAAATTGACTTATATGTATTTTCTAAAGATGAGCTTACATAAATGCCGGCTTCCAAAAATTTAACCGGGGCTTTATTTTTGTCGTTTACTATTATCTTTAAATAATGGTAGCTGCTTGCAGGAAAGGTAATTGACTGCACATAGTCTGATTTTTCTTCACCACCCGGTTGTTCAAGTCTTAAGCCTTCTTCAATTGCAAACCAGTGGCTTAGGTCGTCGCTCCCTTCCAGGTTCATCGTTCGGACAACATCGGTATTCTTGAGTTTTATCCACAGCCGCCTTATGGGTCCGCCGACCTTGTTCTCTACTATTATTGTTGTTCCTCTATCACTCCTGCTTGTCTTCTCAATCCTGGGAAATACCGTAAATTTCTGCTGTATGTTTACTGGAATATCTGCAGAATTCACATATGGAATATCTCTGCCTTTTACGTCCTTTACTCGCAGGTCATAAAGATCTGCTTCGCTCTTAGCAACAAAAGCAGGCTGCAGGCTTATTTTGTAAAAGCCCGGGGAATCGATATTTTTCAGAGCCGCCTGGTATTTTTGAGCGGATGCAGTTATCCCCACAAAATATAACGCAGGCAATAAAAGTCCGATCCTAATCTTTGGGTTTAGCCTCATCGTCGACAATTATTTTTTTAACTTTTTGATACATGAACGAAATGATCAGAAGTAAAACTCCAAGGCAAAAGAACGCAGCTATTTTTCCCGCGACGGGTATATTGTTTATATCGAATAAAAATAATTTGATCAGTGTGATCGAAAACAAGCTTAATGAAATTATCCGAAGGTTACGTTGTTTATTCCGCATCCCTAGCCACATCAAAATAAATGACAACAGTCCCCACAAAACAGGCAAAGCTGTTTTTATATATACGGTTTGAATCAGGTCAACAGGGTTTGGTCCCGAATAAAATAAGACCTCAGAAATGAGGCAAAACTCAAAACTTAAAAAAGCAACAATAACACCTGAAAATACCCATGCTACGGAATTTTTAACACCGTCGCTAAAATTATTCTTGCATAAATAAATTAGTCTGTAAAATAATAATCCGACAAAAATATCGCTGATCCAATGTGCTGAAAAATGCCTTAAGTCTATTCTCTTCTGTTCAAGTATATCCGCTAATATGTCAAAATAAACAGGCATAATTATAAGGTATCCACCAATAGTGCAAGCAAATAACGTTGTGATTAGCGTCCAATTAAGGTTTACACCATTTATTTTAGTTGAAAGGATATTAAAGAAATAAACAAAAACTGGAACGTATAGCACAATGTATAAAATATTGAGGTTTGTTTTGGGAAAATAATAAGCAAATTGATGATTGATCTCTAACAAACCGCCGAGAAACAGGAGTATTAATGCAACTACCCGGTAAAGGTCTTTACTGACCGTCATCCCATAGATTTCAGGCGAATCTTCCCTTTTTAATAAAAGATAGAGCAGATACGAACTTACCGCAGCAAACAACATCGTGATAAACCCTTTATTCGCTATTATAGTGAGCGGTAAGTCCGGATTTGCATATATTGCTGACAAATCCATTAATAAACTTACCAGCATCGCCAACCAAATAATTAACGAGGTAAGTTTCATTAATTGAATGGAAGATTTTTGATATAACCAATACAACAACACCGTTTCTGACGCCCAAAATAAGGTTATATAATTGCCATGTAATTGAATAGGTGCCGTCAGGGAAATAAATGTAAGTGTAATACCAATCAGCAAGTAAAGAATGTTAGGATCGACTTTCCTATTTCGGAATAAAATAAATGAAAGAACTAAGTTTAATGCTCCTAGTCCAGCACTGAACAATCCGCGAAATTGTCCGAGGTTCATTACGGTTAATAAATAAAGTCCGGCAGCAAAATATAACGCTGTATTAGCGAGCAATATGGCAAAGTCTGCTGCCAAAAAGCTTTTGTTTTCGTGTATATTATTAATGATATTAATAGTAAAGAACAGTAAGTAAAAAATTGTGGCGTATCTGAACCCAATGACATAGGATTGTGCCGATAAGGTGAACAAAATAGTTGCAAAAACAGCAACCGATAAAACAAATGACGAAATATTGAGTATCCGCCATGCCTTAAAATAAGCTATGGCTAAAAGGCCAATATTTAAAATGAGTAAATAAATAAATAGGCCATTGTAATTAGCGTTGCCGTTACTCAGCATAAACGGGCTGGCAAAGCCACCAATCAGCGCAATTACAGCTAACTCTTGTTTGTCGTACAGTAAGGAAAGTATAACAGCGAAAATAGTTATCACCGAAAGAATAACCAAGCCTATTATTTGCGAAAACAGGTGAAATTGCTGATATCCCAGGGTAATTGTGAAGTAAAAAATAGCAAGCCCTCCACCGGCCAATACCGAGCTAAATGCGTTATAGTTGTTGCGCATCCTGTGGGCAAAGGCAACTAATATAGCACCGCAAAAAATACCGATACCTACCCGACCGACTGGCCCAACCCAATTATTGTCGATAGCATATTTCACAAAAAAGCCGATAGCCAATACCAAAATTGCTATACCTATTTTGTTTACAAGATTTTCGCCTATAAATTTTTCAAGGTCTGGATAGCGTTCAAAAAAAGACATCTCGGGCTCCTCCTCAACTTGCTTTGCAGGAGGTACCCACGCTTTTACCGGTGGCCTCATATTCGAAGCGTTGTCTGCAATAACTTCTCTGTGTTTTTCAACTACAAGTTCGGGTGTTACTTCCTTTGGTTTTGGGGGTTCGGGAGGGTTAATTACAGTCGGCTGGGGAACGGGGAGTGGCTTATTAATATTTTCCTTTATACTTTCTGGCGCTTTATTCTGCTGCTCACGCTGTTTTATAAGGTTTTGCAATTCTATTATCCTGTGTTCAAGCTCATAGAACTTTTGATTGATACTTGCTTTGTTGCTAATAGTTAAAATAACAACTACCAATAATAATATTACGGTTAAAACATCCATGGTTTAAGGTTGGTGCGATAAAGATATAGGATTTAATTTAAAAACAATTTTTCTGTGTAAATTGGATGACGAGTCTGTTTTTTTTTTGCTAGCAAGAAAGCAAACGTATTTACTACTTCGTTATCTGTTATGCCATAAACAACAAATTCTGCATCTGTTTTACTATGCAGATAAGTTATTATTTTGTGATACTAATTTATCAAAATGAAAATAACACCATTAAGCGAACAGGACATACAACGATTGCGGGCTGAAACCAAAGGAACGACAATTAAAATTCATTTCAATAATGCCGGCGCCTCTTTACCACCTGATATTGTGGTTGAAACTGTTGTAAATTACCTAAATGAAGAGGCAACTAATGGCGGATATGAAACCGAGAGCAAATACCAGCACCAGTTAGATAATGTATATACCCAGATTGCGCGGCTGATTAATGCCAAAGCTGAGGAGATTGCTATTGTTGAAAATGCAAGTGCCGCATGGTTGCTGGCATTTAACGGAATTGGCTTTAAAAAGGGTGACGTTGTTATAACTTCAGAAATGGAATATGTAACCAACCTGATTGGCTTGCTGGATGCAAAAAAGACGTATGGAATCGAAATAGACGTTGTACCTAATGACGCTGAGGGAAATTTTTCGCTACAAGCATTGGAAAATGCCATTTCACCACAAACCAGACTGATTGCCGTTACGCATATTCCTTCGACCGCCGGCGGCATGATTCCGATTGTTGAAATCGGCAAAATAGCACGTAAACATAACATTTTATACATGGTTGATGCCTGCCAAAGTGTGGGCCAACTGCCGATAGACGTAAAGGAAATTAATTGTGATATGCTGGCGGTAACCGGACGTAAATATTTACGTGCGCCGAGAGGCACCGGCTTTTTATATGTTAAGAAAGCAATACAGGATAAATTAAAGCCAATATTTATGGACGGTTCAACCGTAAAATGGGTAAGAGTGGACGATTTTAAAGTAAGAGATGACGCCAAAAGATTTGAACTGTATGAAAAGAACCGGGCGATTACACTTGGCCTTGGGAAAGCTGTCGAATATGCGTTAAATGTCGGCGTCGACAGGATATGGCAGCGGGTGCAACTGTTAGCTGGCCTTTTGCGCCGGAAACTCGGGGGCATTGACAGCGTTAGCGTTCATGATATAGGCGATCAAAAATGCGGTATCGTGACTTTTTCAGTTGATGGATTGGAAAGTCGGCTGGTAAAAAGTACGCTTGCAGAAAGGAATATTAATGTATCCGTCGGTATGGCCCAATCAACATTGATTTACATGAATAAAAATCACCTCACCAGCGTAGTGCGGGCTTCAGTGCATTATTATAATACCGAAAGTGAAATAGACACACTATGCGATGCATTGATGTCTATAACAGAATCAAATCATAACGCCGTACAACAATAATCTCAAAAAAAAGCCGGACTTTAAATTAAAAGTCCGGCCATAGTTAATTAATGTCAAACACTGTTATACAAGGTTACCCTTAATATAACTGATGCTTTGTTTGATGCTGTCATAAGGATCGCCCGGACATTTATCTTCTTCCACAAAGAAGTAATTTAAACCAGCTTTGCCAGAATGTTTAAATATCTCTTTGAAATTAATAATGCCGTTGCCAACTTCGGTGAACGCTCTATCGGCTGTTTTGTCCATAT
The DNA here is from genome assembly GCA_036498965.1 of Mucilaginibacter sp. Classification (GTDB taxonomy): domain Bacteria; phylum Bacteroidota; class Bacteroidia; order Sphingobacteriales; family Sphingobacteriaceae; genus Mucilaginibacter. The sequence continues at coordinate 86,910 of DASYEP010000041.1, read as the reverse complement.
CTTTGATATGCCATAATGGGAAACGACCGGGGTGTTTATTGATTAACGCAATCGGATCCTGGTTTGCTTTAGTAACCCAGTACATATCCATTTCCATTTTCACCAGGTTTTTATCGGTGTTGGCAAGTAAGGTTTCGTAAGGGTATTTACCGTCTTCCTGTATAAACTCGAAATCATGGTTGTGATAGCAAAACTGGATGCCTGCTTTTTTACATCTTTCAGCTGCCTTGTTAAAGTCATCGGCAACCTTTTTATAATGATCTAACGAGCCGCGTTCAGAAGTGGCGAGATAAGCACAAACCATGTATTTTAGTCCAACCTCGGCAGCATCGTCCACTGCTTTGTCCCAACCATTTAGTATGGTGCCTTCTTGCGCCACGCCGTTTACTTTTTCCTCACCAAGGCGGTAATGGCAGCTCACCATAACCAATCCATTTTGTTTTAACATTCCAGCGAAGTCCTTGGTAGCCACATTATGGAATTTCCCGGGACCGCTATAGGTTCCTTCTACAGAGTTGTAACCGATCTGAGCCACTTTAGCCAGCGTGGCAGCAGGGTCTTGTGCCATATGGTCACGTACAGTATATAATTGCAGGCCAATGTATTCTTTGTTGTAAGCAAATAATTTAGGCGCCACTAAAAGACCGGCTGAAAGAACCGCCGAAGTTTTTAGAAAGGATCTTCTTGTTGTCATAACTTTAATTTGGTATATGGTGTTGATAACTGGTTTTTAAAATTAGGTTTTTATTACTTGATTTTAAAATTTAGCGTCATTTACTTCTATCCAAATATTATCCGGATCTTGTAAATATATTTGTTTTACCCCGTCGGGCCGCAATTGAGGCTCCTTTGAGCTTTGATTCCAATTGCCATATTTAACATGCATTTCATCAAGGTGTTTAGTAAACTCTGCGAGGTTATTTACAGAATAAGCAAAGTGCGAATTGATGTCATGCTGGGTAACTTCGCCCGCACCTTGTATCAAATGCAATTTGGTGAATTCGCCAGTTTTTAACCATACATGTCTACCATCATGAAATGGCTCTGATATTTCTTTTAGCTCCATTACATTCTCGTAGAAATCTGCGCTTTTTTTCAAATCCTTTACGTAAAGAGCAATGTGATCGGCCTTCAGGCCATCCTGTGCGGATGCACTTTTAACAATACCTCCTACTATTAAGGATATAACAAAGCAAATGGCAGCTATTTTTTTGTTCATAGTTTAGTGTTTTATACTTATTTCAAAATTTGATTTATAAGTGCAAGTTCTTCATTTGTAAACGTAATATTATCCAGGCAACGTAAAGAGTCTGTTACCTGTTCGGGTTTGCTTACCCCAATCAACACCGAAGTAATGCGTTTATCTTTCAAAATCCAGGAAAGCGCCATTTGAGCAAGGTCCTGTCCTCTTTTTTGCGCAAGCTCATTTAATAGCCTCACTTTTCCAATTTTGGCTTCCGTTACTTCATGTTCATCAATAGCACCATTGCCACGATGCGCTGCCGCTCTCGATCCTTCTGGGATTCCATTTAAATATTTATTACTTAAAAGGCCCTGCGCAAGTGGCGAAAATGGAATACATCCTACACCATAACCTTCAAGGACATCCAGCAATCCGTCTTCCACCCAACGGTCGAACATCGAATATTTTGGCTGATGAATAAGGCAGGGTGTGCCTAAATCTTTTAAAATCTCAAATGCCCTTGCCGATTCCTCAGGCTGATAGCTTGATATACCAACATATAATGCCTTTCCCTGCCGTACAATTAAATCAAGCGCCGTCATGGTTTCTTCGAGTGGTGTTTCCGGATCCGGGCGATGGTGATAAAAAATATCGACATAGTCCAGGCCCATCCTTTTCAAACTCTGGTCAAGGCTTGCTACCAAATATTTCTTTGAACCCCAATCGCCGTAAGGGCCTTCCCACATTCCCCAGCCTGCCTTTGTTGAAATAATGAGTTCATCGCGGTAACTTTTAAAATCATCTTTAAAAATGGTTCCAAAGTTTTCTTCGGCCGAGCCTGCGGGCGGCCCGTAGTTGTTTGCAAGATCAAAGTGTGTGATTCCGCTATCGAAAGCAAGTCGTAATATGTTACGCGCATTTTCGAGCCTATCAATATGCCCGAAATTATGCCACAATCCCAGCGATACTGCCGGAAGCATTAATCCGCTTTTACCAGAACGGCGATATTGCATGTTTTGGTAGCGGTCTGTTTTTGGTAAGTAGTTCATAGTTTGTGTTTGTTATTGAGGGTATAGAATCAAGATTTAAGAACCAAGAAATAGGATAACTATTTGCCCTTAGTTCTTCTTTCCAGATTCTTAAATTTCCGTACTTGACTCTTGGTTCTTGTTGTTATCCTTCTGCTTTCTCGAGCGCTTTGATAACAATTTCAATATCGACAAATCCGCGGAAACCGCTAAAGCCGACAGATAATTTAGTTCCGTTTTTTAAAGTAAGCGGCTGGCCGCCAACCCAACCTATTAAATCGGGCGCTTCAATGCCGTTTGCATTTTCTTCTACAAGGTTATTAAAAACCATTTTTTCATATTCGCCGGTTCTATAGCCGGTAAGCCAAACCTGGCTGGCTTTTGTCCAGGCTACTTTGAATGATTGCCGTTGCCGTGGTTTATAGGCTCCAAACATTTTTCCATATACAACGCCATCCTCATCTATCATACAAACAGCACAATTGCCATCGGCAATTCTATTGTCCTCAGGGTTCTTCATATAAACAGGTATAAGCTTTTCAATTTCCTTAAAAATCTTTTCGGCCAGGACATTTATATTGTTTGGTTCCATGATGTAATTATATCACTTTATGTTTGAAGTATAAAACGGCTATTAATTTAAATGGCAATTATTGAAACCGATTAAATGTTTGCCAATACTTGTCTTTGTAAATGTCGTAGTTGATTTCTATTTGGCCAACGTAGTAGTTATGTATTTTCTGCAAAACTTTCGAGGGCTCTCTGAAATCGTTGCACGCAAAGTAAATTTCCCGCAAACCGTCTGCAGTCTGCCTCCCGATGTTCAAACATCCCTCGGAATCTTTAAACTCCTCCAATATCTTGTTTTCGATTTCTTCAAGCAGCGCATAAGTCGCGTCGTCAGGCATACCAGTATTTTTTTCACCCTCATATTTTATTTCTATCGTCAAAATCCAGGGATGCGAGGCCTTCCTGTCCCAATTAAGTAAATCCCTGTTTATTATAGCTATCAACGGATTTCCGTTTGGCAGTTCAGCTTCAAGCATCGAGTAGCTGTCATTTTCTGTGTTATGCCTTGTTCCATCATATTTCTCTAAAAATTCCTTTTGCCGCCAAATCAAAAAGTCTTTGAGTTTTTCTATCGGAACTAATTCTTTCTCTGCTTCGCCCCTGCCTGTAACGGTTATATTATCAATTGTTGTGGCAAAGTCTAATTCACCTAAATAGTTGTCGAGGAAAATATAGGTACCATTTATTATGATGTTTTTGTTTTCATCATTGAAGTCGTTGTGGACAATTGTAATGTCGATTTCGTCAGGATATTCGGCAAACTCATTTGAGTAGAAACTCAAATTTTCTGCGCCAAATTGGTATCCTCCCATTTTAATGATTACATTTTCAATATCCGTGGCAGGTTTAAGCGCAGTAAATTTCCAGCCGTCTATTTTGGGTGCCGATTTTACCAATTCCTCAACAAAAACTATATTTTTTATTTTTCCGTCTGCAGTGAGCACCAATTCAACCGTGTTAGGAGCACACATCCCTGTCAAATAAAAGAACCCGTCGTGAAGCTGATTAAGTTTGGGTGAAAGCTTGTCAAAAAAAACCTTTTCAATATCTCCCTGACGGCTAACCACATTGAAAAAATCTCGTTCATCGGTTTGAAACCAGTTCCAAAAGTCAGCGTATGCGTTTTCTGGTTTATCTTTTTTTGCCAAGATTTTTTTTAAGAAGTTCATTGATTATCAAATCTAAAAGGTGTGTTGAATATCCAAATAAAAAAACAAATAGAAAACTAATTAAAATAAATAACCGCCCTCAAATTTCTTCGAGGACGGTGGTATTTAACAATTATCCCAAGGTTGTTTAAATATTCATCTTCTTAATTTCCTCCACCGCGTGGTTTGCTGCTCTTGCTGTGTATGCCATATAGGTAAGCGAGGGGTTTTGTGTGGATGTTGAAGCCATGCACGCACCGTCCGTTACGAAAACATTTTTGCAGCTATGAACCTGGTTCCATTTATTCAGAATTGATGTTTTTGGATCGCGACCCATCCTGGCGCCCCCCATTTCATGAATATCTGATCCTGGTGCTGAGTGTGAATCGTTTGATTGTATATTTTTGAACCCGGCAATGGTAAACATTTCCGTAAGCTGCTCCATATAATCTTTCACCATCTTATCATCGTTTTCCGTCCAATCGCACGACAACACCAATTCTGGGATACCATATTGATCTTTCAAATCGGGATGTAGTTTGATTTGGTTACTTTCTATCGGGATAATTTCGCCCATCATCCAGGCGCCTACCCCCCATTCGCCATACTCCGGATTGGTGAGGTGCTTTTTCAAATCTTCCCCTAATCCTTCCTGGCTCCTGGCAAAGCCACGCCCTGCACTCAAACCGGTAGCATAGCCCCGTAAAAAATCCATATTATGTTTCTCCAGATTGCGGAAACGTGGAATATAGCTATTGGTCGGCGTACGACCATCGGTGCGCCTATCCATATAGCCGTCATAACTTGCATTCACATGGCCACGGTAGTTATGCCATGAAATGTATTTGCCTAGTACACCGCTATCATTACCCAATCCATTAGGAAACCGCGAAGAGGTCGAGTTCATCAGTATTTGTGTCGATGCCAACGCCGAAGCGTTTACAAATATGATACGGGCATAAAACTCCAGCATTTGTTTGCTTTCGCCGTCAACCACCCGCACACCTGTAGCCTTACCTTTTTTCTCATCATAAATAATGGAATGAACAACAGAATGCGGACGCAAGGTCATGTGGCCGGTGCGCTGGGCCCAGGGCAACGTAGACGCATTGCTGCTGAAATACCCGCCCAGCGGGCAGCCGCGATTGCACAATGTACGGTTCATACATTGTGCACGGCCCTGCTGCGAATGTATGGGCTGGGGCTTGGTGATATGAGCGCAACGACCATAAATTATATGCCGGTCGCTATAATGCTTTTCAACTATGCCTTTCAAATGTTGTTCAACAATACTGGTTTCCATTGGAGGTAAAAATTCACCATCCGGTAAGCTGGCTAAACCATCCCGATTACCTGATATGCCAACAAATTTTTCCACATGGCTATACCAGGGTGCAACATCGGCATACCTTATAGGCCAATCGACAGCGTACCCATCCCGCAACGGACCTTCGTAATCAAAGTCACTCCACCTTTGCGTCTGGCGCGCCCACAGTAACGATTTACCCCCAACATGGTAACCACGCGTCCATTTGAAAGGCTTTTCCTGTATATAGGGCTGCTCATCTGCTTTCAGAAGAAAAGGATTGGTTTCGTTAGCCGCTTTCCCATAAATCCTTTGCATTTCCAGTGTACCTTTTCCGCGATGAGGAAACTCCCAGGGCTCCAAATTGGCCGTCGGATAATCCATAATGTGTTTCACATCCCGGCCCCGTTCCAGTACCAGCGTTTTTAAGCCTTTTTCACAAAGCTCCTTAGCCGCCCATCCGCCGCTGATACCGGTACCTATAACAATGGCATCATAGGTCATCGTTTTTTTTGAATCAATTAAAATGTTTGCCATAGTTATTAGTTCCTCGCGTTAGGATCAACGTAATTTAAAGGGACATTCCCGTAATAATGACCCGGTATCATTACATATTTATTAATTTTGGTTACCACATATTCCGAGCTAGTATAACCGAGTATTGTAAGCTCTTTGGCCATTTTAATAAATTTGGCCTGGTCGCTCGCCGGGTCTTCAGATTGTACCTGTTTAAGGATAGCCAGGCGCTGCGCGGTTGTACAGTCGGCGAATGGTTTACCGTTATCGGTTTTTGCCTTATCATTTGCCCAGTTCATGCCTTTATAAAAGCTATCGTTCACTTCTTTTTCGTAACAATCTGCAAGTATTTTTTGGATGAGCGCCGGAACGCCAAGCTCTTTGGCACCCGGTGTATCAGTGTCGGGAATTATGGCATCCGCCACACTTGCGAGTAATGGGTTGTCTTCGGCACTTAACGAAGTCCCCGGCTGATACGTCGTTGTCTTTGACAAGCCGTCAGCCCACGAAGGTATCGATATGGCGCTACCAACTATAAATGCTATGTTTCTTAAAGCGACACGTCTTTCCATCTTTCAGTTGATTAAATTTGCAAGCCTTGCAATTGGTAACAAGGTTCGGGGTCCGTTTTATGATTACGATCTAAAATTAAAGGTTTGTATATCGAAACCGATAATTTTAATGATTCAAATATGCAACATCTTGGTTACAGCATATCATCTGACGTTAGGAGCGAATAGTATCTTATCGTCTCCAATTAGCTATTAATTCAAGAAAAAATCCAATAATGCTTTTTGCACCTGTGCAGTTTGTTCCTGTACCAACCAATGGCCTGAACCCTTTATGATCACTTCCTTTACGTTGGTTGCCACTAACCTGCAGTGCGCCGCCAGGTAAGATCCTGCGGAATGGTCGGCGCCCACCGAGAGCAATGGCATAGGTAATTTCTTCTTCATTAGCTCTACATTGTCCCTAGCGTCTTGCGAAAAAGCAGCAAACCAATTGAAAGCACCTGTCGTAGCTCCGGGTACGGAATAGGCCCGGATAAATTCATTTGTCTCCGTTTGTGTAAATGGTTTTTTTACATATCCCACCAATGGCCAAAAACTTGTCAGAAACAAGTCTGCCTTACCGGCAACAATTTCGCCGGAATGAGGCATGCCGAAAAAACCGAACCACCAGGCCTGGGCACGCACCTGGCTCCATACCGGTTCAATACCCGGTAGTAAGGCATCCATCAAAGCAATTTTCTTTACGTTATCCGGAAACTGTGCCGCATATGCGTAAGCAACCATCAATCCTATATCGTGACCGGCAAGATTGATTTGCGAATAACCCAATTTTTTAATCAGTTCGTGCAGGTCAACAGCCATATTTTTCTTATCATATCCACCCGCTGGCTTGCCCGATTCGCCAAGGCCTCTCAAATCTGGTGCGATTACTGTAAAATGTTTGGATAGTTCAGGTAACAGCCTGTTCCACATATACCAGTTTTGCCCGAAACCATGTACTAATAATAAAGGCTGACCCTTTCCACCAATAACGTAATGAATTTTTACCCCATTTACCTGTGCGTATTGGTTTTTAAATCCGGCGGGTGGTGAAGCAGGCTTTATTTGGCTCTCTCCTGCGGTAGCGCGCTGCATTCCGGCATTAGCAATTATTAATAGGACTATAAATAAAATCGTGAATTTGTTTTTTGTAGTTTTCATGTTTTCAATCGAATAGATAAGAGTTATTGAATAAGTTGAGTATAGGTAATAAATATAGAAAATAAATAAATATTGCCGCCTGCGGTTTGATATTAAAATTATTATATTTGAGAAATACCTAAATAATAAACAGCTTAACTTGTTCTGAATGAATAGGATAACAAGAGTCTAAATTATTATCTCAACCTTATAAATTATGGAACGACGTCTCTTTCTTCAAATCCCGTTACTTGCACCAGTTTTGGCTTTAGCAGCTCAAAATCAATCAAAAAAAAATCCGAAAGGTGGCTTTAAAGTTAAAGCCGGTAAGGACAGGTACCAGGAAGAATTAAACATTATGGGTGGACAATTTGACTGCAAATTATCCTCAAAAGACACAAATGGCGCTTTGCTGATTTACGACACGGTACGTGAGCAAAAAGGTGGCCCTGCCCTGCATGTTCATCATTACCAGGATGAATTGTTTTATGTAATTAAGGGGGAATTTATAATTAAGGTAGGCGACGATATTTTAAACTTAAAAGCCGGTGATTTTGCTTTTGCACCGCGAAAAATTCCGCACGCTTTTGCAAAAATAAGTGAAGGGGAAGCACAGGTGTTGGTTATGTTTCAACCGGCCGGTTCAATGGAAGACTTTTTTTTACAGATGAGCAAGCTCGGAAAGGAAATACCGAAAAACCAGGAAGCCACTTTGAAAGAATTATGGGCGGCACACGGAATGGAAATTGTAGGACCGCCATTGAAGTTTTAGAGAAAGGCCCAAACAACCAACTACCCACCATATTTCAAATCAACGCAATCCCTTTCGCCTAACTCTGGTACTTTATACAGCCAGTTGTGTTCCACTTTTGAAATTGCAACCATACGCGCCTGTAAAACGTGGGTTTTCCTTTTCTAAAACCTTTATTTTGTGCATACTTAAAACGACGTGTGCTTTGTTATTACTACGCCCAGGAGACGTGATAACCTTCCTTCGGTTTAGGAATTAATATAAGCAGGCCAGATCAAGCTATGGCGACACACCTATCAAAAAACAATATAAAAAGTTATCTGCTTATTTTGTCATTGATATTAATGACGGTAAATAGTTTTGCACAAACACAAAAGGATACGCTGTTCTTTACTAACGGCGAGAAACTGATTGGCGAACTAAAACAGATGTCCCAGGGCATAGCAAGCTTTGATGATGACGGCGTAGGTCTTATCAATGTTAAGTTCTATAAACTCAAGAGTATCCATACTACAATGAGCACATTGCGCATTGAGACTGTAGGTAAGGAATGGCTGTATGGTAAACTGGTACCTTCCGGGGTTAGAGACACTGTTTACCTGGACGACGGAGTGCATCGCATAAAAATCGCGCGGAGCGATATTAGTTCTATAAGCCCGCTGAGGCAGGGTTTCTTCGATAAACTGGATGGTAACCTTACTGCCGGTTTAAGCTTCTCCCGTTCGTCGTATATAGGGCAATTTAATCTCAATGCCTCCGTAAAATACACATCCCGGGCTCTCCAATCCGAGCTGACAGTAAATGAGCTGGGCAGTATCGATTCAACGGGCTTTTCGAGAGACCAGGAAAGCGCCGCGCTCAGTTTCTACCATTACTTCGGAAATTCCAGCTGGTTTGGCGTAGGGGCGGTAGGTTATCAGCGCAACGAGGAGTTGTCGCTTGCACATCGCTACCAGGGAATGCTGGGAGGCGGAAATAAGTTTGTATCCGATCAAAATTTTGAAATACTGGCGTTGTCGGGAGTTGCAGCCAATACGGAAGAAAGTCTTACCGGAGTGTCGTCGAACGGGCTATTGGTAGAAATACCCCTGATAATAAAAATGGATTATTTTAGGTTCAAAAGTCCGAATATGCAAATCAGTATGACAAACGCCGGGTATTTAAGTTTGTCGCAAACAGGGCGTTACCGTTACGACGGGAGTATTTACTTTTCGTGGGAGCTGATATCGAATTTCTATTTCACCACCAACCTGTATGCTAATTACGATAGTAAACCGGCAGATGTAGGTTCTGGCAAACTCGACTACGGCATAGTAATGGGAATTACATTCAGGTTTTGATATATCGATTAGCCGCCGTCTGACATTTAAAAATTTAGTGGTTTAGAACTGTAAACATGGTATTCCCCGGGAGCAAGGGTCATGGTATAAGGTGCGTTTGATATCGTTATGCTGTTACCTGTAATATTATCGTACCAGGTACCGGTTGCAGGAAATGCAACATTAACGGTAAGGCTCACTACATCAAAATTTCCAACAATCTCAACATTAGCGCTGGCGTCAAGTAACTGAATCGTTTTAACAGAATTTGCCAGATTGTACGTAAAATTTGTAGTTGCAAAAACCGGGTTTTTAATCTTCATATTTATCATTTTCGAATAAACATTATACAAGTGTCTCCTGCTAGCATCAGCATTATAGTTCCAAAGGATAGGCTTATCACCCAGCCGTCCATTTTGATTGATAGAAATATCGTAACCCAATTCTTCAAACTGCCATATCATTTTAGGCCCGGGGGACGACATTAAAAAAGCTACAGCCATTTCCTCGCGTTTTAACCCAGTGGGGATGTCCATGGTGCTGTAACCTCCGCTTGAGTTTCCATAGGCTTCATTTTTATACATTGTACGCTCTTCATCGTGACTTTCCCAATAGGCCACCAGGTTATACGGAGCTGTAAATCCATAACCATCATAAAACAAGCCAGACAGGTCCCAACTTGGATTTGTCGCGTAACCCATAGTAGCCTGCTCTGCAGACGAGCTTAAGTTAGTCCACATCATCATGCCCTGGTTGGCCAGCACACTTTCCTCATTGTTGGCAGCAAAATACTCAAGGATCACGTAAAAAGTAGGGTCAATGGCTTTCATGAAGTTGTTATATTTTTGCCAAATAGCTATTCGGCTAGGATCATAGTTGGCCCAAGCCCCCTCGTCTGCTGATTGCGTTTGAGTAAAGCCTTTAGCCTGGTCAAACCTGAAACCATCTATATGATATTCTTGCATCCAGTACTTCATCACATTTTCGGTATAGTATGCCGTTGCGGCGCTTTGGTGATTAAGCTGATACCCTACCGCATCAGGGTGCATATTGGTTTGGTTGAACCAGGGATTGCTTGCCGACGGAGCACCGTTTGAAGCTGCGTACATCTGTACCATAGGCGATGAACCAAACTGATCTTCCAATACAATATCCTGTATAACCGCTATTCCTTTAGCATGGCAGGCATCTATAAAAGCCTTATAAACATTTTTAGGGCCATAGTATTTATCAAGCGCAAAACCGAAGTCTGTGTTATAACCCCAGGAATCGTTGCCTTCAAACTCATTCACCGGCATTAGTTCAATTGCGTTAACACCTAGATTGGAGAGATAATTTAAAGTATCTGTCAAGGTTTGATAGCTGTGAGTAGCTACAAAATCGCGAACCAATAATTCATATATGACCAGGTTTTTTGGCGAAGGACGGGTAAATGACGTCGTTTTCCAGCTGTACGACGGAGGGTTAGTCTGGAACTCGCTTACGTAGCCAGTTTGTCCGCTCGGGTACGGTTTCAGGTTGGGATATATGGTATTCGGAATTGATGGATCATTTACAGGATCCAATATTTTTTCGGTGTACGGGTCGGCAATTTTTATTGTGCCATCAATCAAATACTGGTAGGAATATTCAGTTGAAGGATTAATATTATCAACCTGAACCCACCATCGGGTACCATCAGGCGTTTCATTCATGGCAACGGCCTGCCAGTTGTTAAAATCACCGCTTACACTTACTGTCTTTTTACCAGGAGCGTATAAATTAAAAACAACCGATGTTCCCGAATTTATAAACGTAACACCGTCGACTGCCCCAATGGGGAGTGGTTTACCGTTGATTACAGTTGTAGTAGTTGTTGTATTACCCGAATTATTGGCAGGCTTATCTTTTTTGCAGGAAACAAAACACCCTGCAATAATTAATATATATAAAAACCTTCCCATTAGTCTAACTGATTATTAACTTGTTCCCTGTGTTCCCGATATGACATGGTAAGGAACCTAAACCGCAAAACACGAATATTCCGTCAATTGATATAAATTTTAAAAAGCTAACCCGGCCAATGCCGGGTTAGCTTGTAAATATTGATTTAGAAAAAATAGCTGGTATTCACCAGGCTAAATTTCAAATCACTCTGTATTTTCTTCTTCCTGATCCCTACTATTTAACGCTATATGTAGTCGTAACGGGCGGCGTTGCTCCCAACAGAGTTAACGGAGCATTAAACGTTACTGTGAAAGTTCCGCCGGTAGCAACATTAATATTATCATTTTTATTATTAACATTATTTAACGTATTAGGTATACCAGCGCCTGGCGAACCTGCTTGCGGTGTACCCCAGCTAAATGACCATGCGGCGTCTTGTCTAAATTTGAACTGCCCGGCCAATAATGGGAGTGTACCAACCCAATTATTATTGCCATCATTCACAAATTTAAGCCATAAATCGGTCGACCAATCTCCACCGGGTGTAGCAGAGCCTATTACACTATAAAAATCTGCGGGTGCAATCGTAAGCGTGTTATTATTTGTATTAAGCGTCACCAAGTATTGTCCGGCTGCCGTCGGCGCATAAAAGTTATTGCCACCGCTCGCCACTAATTCAGTTGGATAGGTAACTGTAGTTCCGGTTGCAGGAGCAGCGATAGTGGCATATTTATTTGCCCAACTTCCTTTAACTGGCACTATCAAAAACTGGTTGTTACCTGCAGTAAAATTAATGATACCGGTATAGATACCGTTAGAAGTGGCCGACAATAAACTGTCCAACATTGGCCCCGGATTGTTCCATCCTTCATAAGCGCCGGGTACATATACCCATGCCGCTAAGTTAAATGGTGTTACCGTAAGGTTCACTACATTTGAATAAACGGGTGCTATGCTGGTAGAAACGGAATTTACAATACGTGCCTGAACCTGCGAGGTAACACCGGCTTTGAGATTTAACTTCAACAAAATGCTATTAAACTCGGCAGTCGAGTATCCTTGTGAGTAAATTTTAGCGGGTAGTGTTACCGACATCGGCTTTTTCCAATTATCGCCGGCAGAATCAATTTGTAGAGTATTGGTTACAGCCGCTTTAAAGCCATAATCAGCAGCTGAAAAAGTAAAAGTGATGACCGGCGTTGGGTCGGCCAGCTTAGTTTTGTCTAATGGCAGCGTGGTGGTCGATGATGTAAGCGGACCCGCTTTACCTCCATTCGAAGTGGCCAGTAAGTCACTCTTTTTACAGGCTGATAGCATGAGCAAACCTATGCCGCCCACTGCTAATAATTTTGTCAATACTTTTTTCATATCAATATTTTTTTAATTTCAATTTCAATTAATACCCGCTGTTTTGTTTAAGATTGGGATTTGCCGCTAAATCGCTCTGCGGCAATGGAAACACATTCCGGAAATCGGGAACACCGGTTCCGTTTGCGGCGCCACCTTTAAACGGCCAAACATAAGAAGCACTTGTAAATAAGCCATAGCGTATCAAATCGGTACGGCGGAATCCTTCCCAGAATAACTCACGGGCCCTTTCATCTAAAATGAATTGGGTAGTAAGTTGAGCTGAGTTAATATTACCTGCTAAGCTGCCACCATAGGCGCGGGTACGTATTTTGTTAATGTAAGTAAGAGCAGTAGCCGGATCGCCGCCTGCGCCGCCCCGCAAGGTTGCTTCAGCGTATATCAGGTACATTTCGGATAAGCGGAATAGTGGTAAATCCACATCACAGAAGGTTGGATCCGATCCTTGCACTCCGGCGCGGGTAACATTTCTGAATTTGTTCACACCTATGCCGTTCGAAAACGTTGTAACACTGCTGATAGCAAGCGATTGTCCGGGATACCAAAACTCTGCACGTGTGTCAGGATTGGCATTGTTTGGAAAATTTGTTGCGTCGGTAGTTGGCGGAGTTGGGAATAATGCGATTATATTGCTTGTCGTTCTTGATCCGTTATAGCCGCCGCTTATTCCAAATTTTGCTGCGGGCATTGAGCCGCCAACCGGAGCGTGCGTTAAATATTGCGAACCACCATAGGTCTGCGTCTTCACGCCATCATAGTTTATGGTGAAAATAAATTCACTGGTTGTGCCGCCGCCCGGAATGCTGTTTAAATTATCATCGGCAAGCATCAACTGGGTAAAATCAGGAATCAAACTGTAACCTGTTGTATTGATAACCTTTTGTGCATAGGTTATGGCATTACCGTAATCGGCTGTGCCGGTATATACCTGGGCATTTAAATATATCCGTGCTAACAATGCCCACACTGCTGCCTGGTCTGCACGGCCATACAAATTTTTATTTGGCGCAACCATCAGCGGATCAATTGCTTTTAGTTCGCTTACAACGTATGCATACAAGTCTTTGCGGGCTATTTGCTGAGGGAGTACTGATCCTATCTTAGTAGTTTCAGTTATAAATGGCGGGTTGCCAAAAACATCCATCAAAGCCCAGTATTGGTAGGCACGCAAAAACCGGGCTTCGGCCCTGTAGTAATTAATGGTTGTTGCATCTGCGCCGGTGATACCGTGGCTGGTTAATAACGCCGGCGTGGTTTGCTGCAGGAAGTTATTACAAAGCGTAACCTGATACATGGAACGGTAATATAACCCTTGTGAAATGGCGTTAGTTTGCGACCAAACCATGTTATGCAGATCCTGCACGCCGGGGTCTCCGTATGTAATTACGGCTTCGTCAGTAGTCAATTCCTGGCAATTCCAAAACAGGCGGAAAAAATCTGATGTACCTTCATCGATACCTGCTATGTCGCCCCCGCCATTTGGATTATAAGGTCCGATATTGCCGGTGAGCGCCATGCTTCCATAAACCTTGGCCATTGCCTGGGTAATGCTTGCCGGGTCGCTGAACACCTGCTCAGAAGTAACCGCATCATTTGGAGAAAGGATAAGGTTTTTTTTGCACGATATGATGTTAACCGCTAATAAGCTTGCTGTTAACAATATTTTAATTGAATTTCTTTTCATGTTACATTTATTATTGTAAATCAATTACAAATTTTTATAAACTAAGATTTAAACCTAATACGTACATTCTTGGACGCGGATAAAGGTTATTATCAATACCATTAGTTACTTCCGGATCTACGCCAGTATAGTCAGTGATTATAAACACATTCTGTACGTTTGCGCTAACCCTCAGATCGCCGGTATTTTTAAATATTTTACCAAAATTATAGCCTACATGTATATTATCCATTCTAAAAAATGATGCGTTTTCAACAAAATAATCAGAAAGGTACTCATTAGACGAGTTAAGTCCGCTGAAACCGGTTTGCAGAACGGAGCTTGAGCCGTTGAAAAGACTTATCGGGTTCAAAAAGTTGCTCTTAAAACCCGTGCTTGACGATACGTTATTATATACATAATTGCCTAAACTTGCCCTCGCTGAAAATCCGGCACTCCATTTTTTAACTCTTATTTCTGAGTTCAAACCAAAATATTCCTGTGGAGCAGGGCTATGGCCAACTGATAAATCTGAACTGTTGAGATTGCCATCCCCGGTTTTGTCAACAAACACACCATCAAGCGGTTTTCCGTTAGCTCCATATACCTGCTGATAGGTATAAAAAGAATTTTTAGCAAATCCAACCTGGTCAATTTGTATTTTAGTTCCAATACCGCCAGAAATATTTCCCACAGGTAATCCAGGGAAATTGGGGTTTGGCTGTGCTGTCAAATTGGTGATTTTATTCCTGTCAAATGTGGCGTTAAAGCCGGCAGTCCATGATAAATCCCTTGTGTCAATTATTTTGGCATTTATGCTAAATTCCACACCTCTATCCTCCATATTTCCAACATTCGCAACAATTTGGTTACCAAAGTTACTGCCTGCCGACTGATTAATTGTAGCAAGTAGGTTCTTTGTTTTCCGGTAATAAAAGTCTAAACTACCAGTAATACGACCATTGAGGAAGCCGTAGTCAAAAGCAGCATTCGTGGTGCCTGTTGACTCCCATGTTCGGTTCGGGTAAAATGCAGCGGGGCGATATATCTGGTAAAATTGGGCAACACCATTAACAATACCAAACTGATATTGCGCCGCCTTGTTACCTAATGAATATGGGGATAAATAATCATAATTACCAATTCCATCCTCGTTACCTGTCACGCCATATTCCAAACGGAATTTAAGGTATGATAATGTTGAGTTTCCTTTCAGAAAATCTTCGTTACTGATTACCCAGGCAGCCGCTACCGAAGGAAAATAACCGGTACGAATACCCGGTGCAAATTTTGTAGACACATCCTCGCGGAAAGTACCGGTAAGTAAATATTTTGAATCATAAGAATAATTTACCCTGCCGTAAACCGAGGCTAACTCACTTTTTTGCAAATCTGTGGGATAATTATACACTGAAACGGGTTTTACCTCGCCATTAGAAAAATAGCTTAAATAGTTGTAAGCGGTATTTTCGAACGTTTGGGTTGAATAACCTGCAACAGCGTCAACATGGCTCTTAATTGATTTAAAGTCGTGTACATAACTTAAATAAGCTTCGAGCGTACTGTTTCCGATCACACTTTTATATTTAGAGAAATTTCCTTGTTGTAAAACGCCGTTTGCGTCTTGCGCACCAGGAAATTGATTAGCCGCCGTACCAGGTGTATTGTCGTGCCCCTGGCCGTTTACCCCATCGTATGATAGATTTACATTGGCGTGAATATCAGGAAAGAAATGTAGTTTATAATCCAATGCTAAACTGGTAATGGCCCTGTAAACGGTGCTACGGTTATCTCTTTGCTCCAGCAAGCCAAGCGGGTTTCTTGCTGACAGGGTACTTAAAGTAGTAGTGGTAGCAGGAGCGGGACCGTTAGTCAAGCTGGATGGGTTGGGAATTTCATAAAAGCCCCCAAAGACAGTGTTGCCTGAATAAACCGGGTATGTTGGGTTAAAACCATTTGCCGCACCAATGGCGCCCTCATCAGCGAACCTTTGCTTTACCTGCGAACCCAGAAAATTAAAGTTAACTTTTAAGTGATCGGTAAAAAAGCTCGGGCTTAAGTTTATGGCACTGCTCAAGCGTTGCAAAGAGCTTGTTTTTAATATACCATCCTGATCTGTATAGCCAACCGAAACACGATAAGGCAGCTTGCCGGTTGTGCCGGACACGCTCAAATTATTATCTGTACTAACCGAGGTCTGATAGATTTCCTTCTGCCAATCGGTATTTGCGGTACCTAATTGATTTCTGTATACGGCATCAGAAGTTGAGCTAGTTGTTACACTATTTATATAGTCACGAAACTGTTGCGCTGAAAGTACCGACGCTTCTTTAACTTGTTTCCCAATTGATAACTCGGTATTAAAGTTGATTTGTGGGCTACCGCTTTGCCCTTTTTTTGTTGTGATGATAATTACGCCATTTGATGCCCTGTTACCATAAATAGCTGCTGCAGACGCATCTTTTAATATGGAGAAAGAAGCAATGTCATTTGGATTGATCAGGCTAAGAGGGTTGGCAACACCTGCGATACTGCTCGGATTACCATTTGTTGATTCATTAGCCAATGGTACACCATCTATTACGATAAGCGGCTGATTACTCCCGTTTACAGAGGCGCCACCGCGAATAAGGATCTGACTGCCAGCCCCCGGAGCGCCACTATTGGATATAATAGAAACACCGGCTACCTTGCCTTGTATCAATTGTTCGGGAGTAGTTATATTTCCGGTATTAAAATCCTTTTCCGTAACTGTTGCAATTGAGCCTGTCAAGTCTTTTTTCTTAGTGGTACCGTAACCTATTACTACTACTTCGTTTAAATCTTTTGAACTTAGTACCATGCTAAAGTCGACAGTAGCATTGCCCGTAACGTTTATCGTTTTCACAAGCGGTTGATAGCCAATAAATGTTGCCTGCAATGTAACAGTTCCGTGAGCAACTCCTGATAACTTAAAATTTCCATTCACGTCGGCAGTGGCCCCATTTTGGGTGCCTTTTACCGTAACTACGGCACCGGGAAGCGGCTGGTTGGTTTCATCAGAAACCTTCCCGGTAATGGTTGCTGTTTGTGCAAATGCTACAGTTGTCAACATTAAAAATGCACAAACAAGTAAATATTGTTTCGTAAAAAATTTTCTCATATTACTCGGTTTTTGATAGTACTCAAAGCCTGTTTATAATTGGTTCTTTGTCAGCTTTGATTGGTTAATTAAATTGGTGTGGATGGTTTGCCTTAACAATTGGCAGAAGTTTTTACGTAGGGTATTTTATCATATGGTTGGGTTTAATTTTGGTTTAATCGATAGCTTATCAGGTTAGTTTTAAAATCTCATTTCTATTAGTTTGTAGCCGGTTTATATATAATTGGTTTGTGGAGTACACAGAAGTATACAGAACAATATTAATGTAAAAGCGGCCGTCAATAATGTAAAATCAGACATATTTCTTGTACAAATGGGTATAATTAACCAGGAAAACTAATGTTACCTGCAACCGTGTTTACCCATCAATCAGCCCGGCACACTTATTTCATTTTGATGTGTACAAGCTGTGAAAAATCTTATAATTGGTTTTAATATTAATTTAAATTAAGGTCATTTATACAGCACTCCATTAAATTCGGAAACAGCCACAATAACAAATGCAAATTTATATGTAGTTAATGATGTAACCTATAGTTATACGAAGAAACCAGAAAAATTTTGATTTTTAGATCAATTAATTATCAAATTAATATTTTTTATAGTTTTTAATTCATTATTTTGTCAATATATCAATAAAAAATGCCAACCTGAGATCAATGTTCAAAAACGAAACTTGTTTTTAGATACACAATTTGAAATAAATTAATTATAAATCAACATCTCCGGACCTCCCTTGAATTTCTCCGATATTCTTAAGATTACCGAACGTTATATTTTTTAGCAAGCAAAGGATATACCTCAAGCGTCGCGTTCATTTTTCCGGTTCGATCAAAAAAAGATTCCCATGAGCTCAAAGGTTCCCATATAAATGTGCCCAGCGCTTTATTTCCCGGCACCGTGAAAGCAATATCATTAACCTCCTGTTTAAGCTGTGAATATTCCGCAACCATTACATATTTTTTATAACGTTTTGCCAGATCAGTCATATTGTTTTTCAAGTCATCTAAAGTTCCGTGCCATTTAGGGTAGTACGATAAGCCAATGACGTCAAACGGCACCTTGCGTTTGAGCATATTATCAATAAAGAAACGCGACTCCTCATTTTGACCTCCCAGTGCAATGTGCAGCATTACAATTACATTCGGATTTACTTCCTTGGCTGCCTTTACGCCTTCATAAATAAAAGCCGACAAACTATCCAGGTTATTTATTTCCCCAACAGGCCAAAGTATGCCATGATTAATTTCATTGCCGATCTGCACCATTTCCGGAACCGTACCCTGGTCTTTAAGCGCTTGCATTACGCTTTTTGTGTAGGTGTACACGGAATCCTTAAGTGTACTAAAGGGAAGATTTTCCCAGGCAACAGGAATATTTTGACGCTGCGGATCGGCCCAGGTGTCAGAGTAATGAAAATCGAGCAAGAATTTCATTCCTGCGGCTTTAATCCGCTTCGCCATTTGCATAGTATGAGCAAGGTCACAGAAACCTTTTTTAGGCGAATAACCACCCTTTTCAATTTCGGGATGGTCAAAAATTCTTAGCCGTATATAATTAAACCCATGATCCTTTAGTATTTTTAAAACATCCTCCTGCTGACCATCCTTATTATAAAATTTCATTCCCCGGTCTTCCAGCTGCGGGAGAAAAGAAATATCGGCCCCAATTATTTTATCTGTTATTTTCGCCGTACCCGCAATTGGTGAACCTGTTGTAACAGGATGAGGTTTTCCGGGTTGTACGGTATGTATTTCTGTCGAGCCTTTTAAAAGCCCTTCAGCTGTAGCTTCAAATATTACCGTCCCCCGTTTTCTCGCCGTCTGCAATATAATCCTGAGCTGACCATTGTGTAAGTTTTCCCGTAAAGTGACTCCCGGGTCATGTGCTGCATCGCTCCCGTTTGTAATACTGATGATCTTTGCATCGCCAGAAATTTTAAAACTAATCAGATTCGTAGCATCTGTAATTTCACGGCCTTGCTTGTTGATGACACTTATTTTAATTAATGCCTTATCCTTCCCATCAGCAATCATGGTGGTTTTATATGGAGTTACCACAATTTCAGAGGGTTGATTAGGGTTGGCAGCCGCCGGTGCCTGGGCAGCAGCAAAAAATGATAAGAGAGTTAGAAATGCTGCTGCCGAAAAAAATATACTTTTCATTATTGATTTTTTTGAATAATAATTATTGAATGATCTTATCCGAAATAAGATCGCCTGTTTATTTATTGTCTTAATAATCTATTACACTATCTTAGATTTTCAAAGGTCATTGCAGCTGATAAGGCTGGCTGTGAGTTAATAGTAACAGAAGCAGGCTTTAAACCATCGGATTGCACGGTGAGTTTTATAACACCAGGCTTTCCGTCAGTTTGTATCACAGCGTAAGCGCGACCATTGTATGCTTTGCGCGAATTCAGCTTAAAAGAGCTGTCATCCAACTGATTGCCGTTATCAACCCCTATCAATTTCCCAGTGCCGGTTACGGCAAATTGGATATTGTTAACCGCATCGGGCACGACATTTCCATTGGCGTCTACGACCGTTACATGAATAAGCGCTACATCTTCACCATCTGCGTTTATCCGGCTGCTATCAGTTGTTAATTGCAGAGCCACTGGTTTTCCAGCAGTATGTATTTCTTCAACAATTATCTGCTTGCCGTTTTTGCGACCAACAGCTTTTAGTGTTCCCGGTTGATAAGCAACATCCCATGATAAGTGGAGATCAGCCGTTGAGATATTTACATAGGGCTTGGCATATTTATTCCAGGCTCCTGAATTACCCTGCCTTGGAAACTCCTGCATTTTAATACCGTACGATTTTCCATTAACAAAAAGCTCAACGGTATCGCAATTGGTGTAGGCCAGCACCGGGATGATCTGTCCTTCACGACCTTGCCAGTTCCAATGCGGTAAAAGATGCAAAACAGGATTGCTTGTCCACTGGCTCTGATAAAAATAATAACCATCTTTTGGCAGACCAGTTATATCGATCTCTCCTGATGATGAACCTTTTCCCGGCCACCTTGCTTCACCAAGATAATCGATACCAGTCCACATAAAATCACCGATAACATAATCATGAACTGCAACATATTTCCAAAGTTGTTCGGCCCGTATCATTCCCCCAAGGTAATTTGGCGTTACTGTATTCGCGTTCTTGCCCAAAGAGTATTCCGGGGCATTTCTTACCGCATCATCCTCCGTCCCAATCATTTTCCAATTGGGATAGTCGGCATGGTCAATAGAATAAAACAATTCCCGTCGCTCATGCCAGCGGTCTACATAATTATAGCCTACGATATCTTCTGCTTCCATAAATTCCAGCTTTGTTGAGCCGTTGTCGGCTGCAATGTCATCATTGGCAGTAGTAACGGGCCTGGTTGGATCCTCTTTATGAAATGTTGCCAATAAATCTTTAATGAGTTGTATTCCTTTATCTTTAGTTTGATCAGGGACTTCATTGCCCGCACTCCATAATACTACAGACGGATGGTTGCGGTCGCGATGAATTTGATCAGTAACATCAATCTGCGACCATTCATCAAAATACAGATGATAATCATTTTTAACCTTTCCGCTTTCCCATGCGTCAAAAGCTTCGTCCATTACCAGGAAACCCATTTTATCGCACAGGTCTAAAAATTCCGGAGCGGTTGGATTGTGCGATGTGCGGATAGCGTTACAGCCCATCTTTTTTAAGAGATTTAACCTTTCTTCCCATATTTTAATGGGGACAGCCGCACCAACACAACCTCCATCATGATGCAGGCATACGCCATTCATTTTTACATGTTTGTCATTCAATAAAAATCCTTTTACTGAACTATACTCCAGCTTTCGGATACCAAAATTGCTCTGAAACTCATCGACAACTTTTTTACCGGATAAAATTGTGGAATGCAGGGTGTAAAGGTGCGGCGTCTCGACAGACCATAAAGCAGGTGACGTAACCTGTATTGATTGTTCAAATTCTTTCGACGCTTTTGCATTTAGCGAAATCGGGGTTTTAGCGCTGGCGACTTCGTTACCGTTTTCATCAACAATGGTTGACAACAGTGTTGCATTGCCGATATTCTGCCCGTTGTTTTCAATTTTCGTTTTTATTGATACAGTGGCCGATGTGGTGCTAACAGCGGGCGTTGTAATATAAGTCCCCCACTGGGCGATGTGCAACGGATTGGTTATATTGAGCCATACGTGCCGGTATATCCCTGAGCCGGAATACCACCTTGAATTGGGCTGTTTTGAATTATCGACCCTTACCGCTATAGTATTTTTGCCTGAGGCTAGGTAAGGAGTCAAATCGTATACGAAACTGATGTAACCATTGGGCCGTTTGCCTAAATAATGCCCATTGATCCACACCTCACTGTTCATATAAACACCGTCGAACTGTATACTCACTTGCTTGCCGCGAACAGACAAGGGTAATGTGAATTGTTTACGGTACCAGCCGATTCCCGTCGGCAGGTATCCCCCACCGCCACCGGTGGGTTCGTCCTTTTTAAACTCCCCTTCAATACTCCAGTCATGCGGCAAATCAAGTTTTCGCCAGGTGTTATCATTAAAGCTAACTTCCGACGCGTTTTTGTCATCGTCTAAAAAAAACTTCCAGTCCCGATCCATCAGTAAATGATACCTGCTCAGCACAGGCGATTTGGCATAAGTGATGGTGCTAAAGACCACAAGTAACAGGGAACCAAAAAGTCTTTTTTTCATAATTGGCGGCGTTAAAGGAATGTTTCCTATGTTCAATATTTATTGTCACATCGAAACAACTATCATAAATGATAATAAACAAATGAATGAGAATTTGAGATGAACAAATTGTAGAATTAGTCAGATATTTAGGCTTATTGGTTATTTTTGGATATGAAACCCGATCCATAATTTAAATTTAAACTATTTCTGATGAATCCAACACGTTTGTTACAGATACTGTTCGCTTTCGTATTGTTAACAGCAATGATTAGCGTAACCGAACCTAAAGAAATTCTCTTATGGCCAAATGGAGCTCCAGGATCCGAAGGTAAAACAGAACCCGAAAAAGTACGCATCACAGATCAGGGAGACATTGTAATATCATCGGTAAACAAGCCCTCTATTACGCCTTATCTCCCCTCCAAAGAAAAATCAAGGGGAGCAGCTGTAATCGTTGCGCCGGGTGGTGGTCATAGTGAATTGTGGATCAGTCATGAGGGATATACGCCTGCGCGCTCGCTAATGAAGCACGGGATTGCTGCTTTTGTACTAAAATACCGGCTTGCGCATGAAAAAAATTCGACTTACACTGTTGATAAGGATGAATTAGCAGACATACAAAGGGCAATAAAACTGGTTAGAAGCAGGGCGAAAGAGTGGAATATTGATACGTCAAAAGTTGGTGTTATTGGGTTTTCGGCGGGAGGAGAATTGGCGGGTTTGTCGTCAATGCGATTTTCACAAAGTGACCCGAATGCTACCGATCCCATCGATAGGGAAAATGACCGGCCCGATTTTCAGGGTTTAATTTATCCAGGCAATTTGAACCGTCTTGAAATAACCAAAGCATCACCTCCGGCATTTATAGCAGGCGGCTATCAGGACAGGCCCGATATTTCGGAAGGGATGGCACGTTTATATCTTAAATTTAAAGAAGCAGGAGTTCCGGCGGAACTCCACATTTATTCCAATGCCGGACATGGTTTTGGCATACGTAAAACTAACACTGGCGCCCTTGCCCAATGGCCCGAAGAGTTTCGGATTTGGTTATCGGATATGAAATTTTTGAAGGGTGATCGCTCTAATTAACGATAGAAATTCCCTGATAACGGTTATAGACAATCTTCTGCCCATTCAGCAAGGCAGTATCAGCATCAATTTGGGCGGCGATATCTATGCCGAATATATCACAAGCCGACCTATAGCGACGTATCAAATCAGTCCCGCCGCACAAATAAATTGCGAACTCGTGGCTTAAGACGTCTTTAAGTTCCGTCCCGATTAGTAATCCACTCAGATAATGAAAGTTATCTTCCTTTGAAATATTTTTTAAAATGTCATTTGTCCGAATTTTAAAAGCAGTGTGAAGTAAATTTTCGGTTAAGCTGTCTTTAACTCCCTGTTCAAAATTTATTTGATGGTCGGCAGTAGGGAAATCGCCGTCGGCTTTTACTGATGCCGCCAATACACTTTGGGTGCTCAGTAAATCAAAAAACTCGCCGGTCATAAAGGTTTTAATACCTATAACCTCGTTATTTTTGACGGTAACGTGTTTTGGATGGGTGCCGGGGAAGATCAGTAATTGTTCAACATCCTTTAAATAAGGTGCGCAGCCCATTATTTTTGTTTCCTCGCCACGAATTACATCATCAACACTCCTTATGCCCGAAATAATTATAAATTCATTTTCAAGACCGTCGATAGCAAGTCTTTTAATTTCAAGGTTGGATCCGTCGATAGCAACGGGGATATGTTGATAGGGCAGGTCAACCATACCTATACTTGAGGCTACCATTCCCGAAATTATTACCGGAATTCCGTTCAGATCGAAACCAACACGTTTACTGAGGATTTGAATAGCCTCTGTGATTACAAATTGATAGAAAACTTGCCTTTTTGCCGCATCCTCGCCAGCATCCTTCCACAATTTGAATATCCTCGCTATCCCCTTGTCATTTTTTTCTTCCGCAATAATTTCTAAATTTTCATATTGCACCAATCGCATCCTAAAAAAAGATGTTCCCCAATCACAGCTTAAAAATTTCTCCATTTAATCTATAACTATTTAAAATTCAACAATCGCCTGAACAAGTCTATTTGCCGCTGTTGAAATTTCACCCAGGTATTGATCGGTAATTTCCTTTTTTACATTTACCAGCGAACTCCCAATGCCAAAACCGACGGCGCCGGCCTGCTGATATTTTTTAATGTTTTCTAGATTGATCCCCCCTGTAGGCAGCAAAGGAATTTGAGGCAACGGACCGGCAATATCCTTTAAATAACCTGGCGAAACAGCAGGAAATACCTTAATAATATCCCCACCATTTTTAAATGCGCATAAAATTTCAGTCGGTGTATACGCGCCGGGGATGACGACTATTCCGCCATTTTTTACGAACTTGATTACCTCAATATCAACAACCGGCGAAAGGATAAATTTTGCGCCCGCCGATATCGCGTCCTTTGCCATTGCAACATCAATCACCGTACCCGCACCAATAACCATCTTATCACCCAATTTATCCGTGAGTTGTTCAATAACATCCAGCGGCTGCACCGAGTTCATGGTGATCTCCAAAATTCTTACGCCACCGTCATATAATGCCTGCGAAATTTTTAAAACATCCGCAGGATTTGCACCGCGTATGATTGCTACAATTTTATGTTTTAGTATTTCATTTAGTACCGACATAGATTATATCTCGCTTTTTTTATATTGTTTTTTAATATCCTGTAAAAATTGAGTAGGAGTTTTTCCGTATTCTTTTTTAAAAACACGGCTAAAATAAGAAGCGTCCAAAAAGCCTACCCGGTAAGTTACCTCGGTAAGAGGCACGTCTTCGTGTGTCATGATTTGTATGGCCTTTTTTAAACGGAACGTTCTTATGAATTCCGCTATGGATTGACCGGTGATACCCTTAATTTTCTGGTACAACTTGGTTTTGCTCATGTAAATCTTATTACACAAAAACTCCACGTCAAGTTCAGGATTTACAAGTTGTGATTCGATGATCTGCGTTAGTCTTTCTATAAACTCACGATCTTTAGATGAATTGACAAGCCCTTTTGCTTCGGCGTAGTAATCATTTAAATAACGATCCTTTTGCTTCTGTTGTTTTTCAAAAATGTTCCTTATGGTTAACAATAATAAATTTATGCTAACCGGTTTTGACAGATAAATGTCTGCTCCCGACTCCGCCCCTTCTATCTTTGATTCTAAAGCATCTTTCGCAGTCAGTAAAATAAATGGAATATGACTAGTTTCCATATCATTTTTAACTGCTTTACAAAAATCGATACCATTCATCCGGGGCATCATAATGTCACTTATTATCAGGTCAACATGTTCATTTTGTAGTTTTTTCAAGCCAGAAAACCCATCTATAGCTTCTATTATTTCATAATATGCCGTCAAAGCGCCTCTCAAAAATTCGCGCAGCTCATCGTTATCATCAACTAATAAAATATTGTGTTTTATTGTGTTTGCTTCAGGTTCTTCGTCAATTTGCACCTCGTCAATAACCGGTATAATTATCTTGGGGATTGGCAATTCCAGGCTGGCACCGCCTTCAGAAGCGTTCGTCCATTTCTCGTCATTACTATAATTGTCTTCGCTGTAAGGCAAGCTGACTATAAATTCTGTACCAACATTCCGTTCGCTATAAACCGTGATGTCTCCCTTGTGCAACATCGTCAGGCTTTTAACAAAAGCCAACCCTACGCCAGAGCCCAGATGTGTTGATGAAATTCGATAATAACGTTCGAACAGGTGATCGATTGATTCTTTTGAAATCCCAATACCATTGTCCTTGACCAAAATATGAAAATAATCTTTTGATCGCCGTGCATTTTTTACTGTCAATTCATTTGCAAATTCGGGCTTAAAATCTTCCAGCGTGTAACACAATTCAACGCTGATTTTTCCATTATCACCCGTGTATTTGAAGGCATTATTAAGCAGGTTAAGAATTATCTTTTCCAGCAGTTTGCTGTCAAACCAGGCGTTTTCAAATTTTAAAGGATTGTTAATAACAAGGTCTATCTTCTTAGTCTCTGAAAGATCCCTGAACTCCTCAGTAATATTCTCCAGAAAAACGTTCAGGTTAGCGTTACGAACTTTTAACCTCAGAGCACCGGACTCCACCTTTCTGAAATCCATCAATTCGTTAATTAAGCTCATTAACCTGTTAGCATTACGATGAATGGTATGGTAATAATGTGTGGTTTTACGCTGCGAAGTTTCATGAGTTATTTTCTCCAGTGGCCCCAAAATCAAACTCAGCGGGGTACGGAATTCATGCGAAATATTTGTAAAAAACTGAAGTTGCACTTGATGCAGCTCTTCATTTTTTTTCTCCTCCATGCGCCTTAGTTCAAAAGCACGCCTGAAATACAATATTAAATAAATGCATGTCAGCAAAATAATAACGATGATAGATCTGAACCACCAGGTTGACCAAAAAGGTGGACTAATAAAAATCTTTATCCGCACACCGTTCTCATTCCAAAGGCCATTGTTATTTGACGCCTTAACCCTAAATATATATTCTCCGGGATCAATGTTGGTGTAGCTGGCTTTCCTTTCGGTACCTGCCTTAACCCAGTTTTTATCAAAACTCTCTAATTTGTATGCGTATTGGTTATTTTCGGGAGCAACGTAGTTTAAGGCGGAGAATAAAAGCGAAAATGTTGATTGCTGATAGTTGAGGTATATTTCCCTTGTAACCGATATATCCTCTTTTAACGGCGAGTCCTTAAGACCAACAGATACACTTTTATTCAAGATTTGAAAATCTGTTAAATAAACCGGCGGTACATTGGGGTTTGATCTAATATTTTCAGGGTAAAAAACATTAAAACCATTAACACCTCCGAAAAACAGCTCACCGTTTTTTGCCTTCATACAGGAACCAACCTCAAATTCTAAACCCTGGAGCCCGTCGCCAATATTGAATTTCTTAAAAGCATAAGTATCGGGGTTAAACTTGGTGATGCCGTTAGAAGTTGATATCCATAAATTACCGTCATTATCCTCCAATATTCCCTTAATATATTCATCTGCCAATCCGGCAAAATGGGTATAAAGAGCAAAGCTGTCTTTTGTTCTGTCGTACAAATACAACCCTTTTTTTCCAATCCAAAAGCGGCCCTTACTATCCGTGAACGCGAAAGCAATTTCATTTGTTGCCCCACTTTTATTATATAAATAGTGCGAAAATTGCTTCGAAATAAGGTTATAGCAATTTATTCCGCTATCCAAAGTTAATATCCACAAATTTTTTCGATCATCTTCGTTGATATCGATAATATTACTCCCCCACAGGTGGGTTTTGTTTTGCGCGCCTTGTGTAAGCCGGGAAAATTTATTTGTATTGCGATCAAATAAATTCACTCCTCCTACGTCTGTGGCAATCCACATATTGTGCTCGCTGTCTTCAAAAGCTTTCCGGACAAAGTCTGAATTGATGGAGTTTTTATCAACTGCATTGTACCTGTAATGGTTGAAGACCTGGGCTTTTGGATTAAATTTGTTCAAACCTCCATTCCAGGTTGATACCCACAAATTATCGTTGCTGTCGCCGGTGATGCTTATTATTGCGCTTGAACTTAAGCTCGATGGATTATTCGGATCGTGACGATAGTGTTTAAAAGTGCCGTCCTTTTCGTTGAAGAGGTCAAGCCCTCCCCCATCCGCACCAACCCAAATATTACCGCTTTTATCCTGGTGGAAAGATCTTATATCATCATAACTTAAACTTGACGACGATGCGGTTTGTTTATATAGTTTAAACCGGGCCGACTGCGGGGTATACAAATTAACGCCTCCTCGCAGCGTACCTACCCACAAATTGTCCTGTTTATCTTCATATATATACTTAACACTTTTTTGCGATAGGCTGGTACTATTTTCCGGCTCGTGATGATAGTTGATAAATGAATTAGTTTGGGGATCGTACAAATTTAAACCTGCATTGATGCCGCCGATCCACACCTTGTCTGCATGATCAATTAATATATGTCTGAGGATATCGCTGCCGATGGAATTTGGATTGGAATCCTGATGGGTAAAGTTTTTGATTATATTTTTTTCGGGATTAAAAAAAATAAGACCGTGATCATTAGCAATCATCCAAAGGTTACTTTGTTGATCGCATTTTACCTCTTGTATGTTTTGGTAATCGGCATTGTTCGTTGTTGCATCGCCGCTCAAATTTTTAACCAAACTAAAGTTGTTTTTCTGCCGGTTAAACAGGTTCAAGCCATTGCTGGTCGCTACCCAAAAATTTCTTTTCTTATCTTCACAAATAGAATTTACATAGTTACTGCTGAGACTATGAGACTGGTTGTCGTCATGGGCGAAATGTTTAAATTCTGATTTATTCCTGTCAAATAAATTTAACCCTCCCCCGGCTGTTGCAATCCACAAATTATGCTTTGCATCTTGGTAAATGTCGTTAATATTATTATTGCTGATTGAATTTGGATTCGGGGTATGGACATAACGAATAAACTTATTGGTGGCCTGATCAAAGAGGTTTAAACCATTACTTGTTCCTATCCATAGGCGATTTTGGCGGTCTTGATAAATACATTGTATGGTATTATCACTAATGCTGCTGGTATCTTTTGGCTCATAATTGTAAATTGTTATGTTATAGCCATCATAACGGTTTAAGCCGTCTAAGGTGCCAAACCACATAAATCCCCTGTTATCCTGTAAAATACATTCTACAGAAGTATTTGATAGGCCTTGTTCATCAGTGATATGTTTAAACTTGAGTATGGGGGACTGACACAGCCCATCGTTGAAGCAAATAGCTGTTAAGAGCCCAATAACTAAAAAATATTTGCTCAACATCTGCTTTG
Source organism: Mucilaginibacter sp. (assembly GCA_036498965.1). GTDB lineage: Bacteria > Bacteroidota > Bacteroidia > Sphingobacteriales > Sphingobacteriaceae > Mucilaginibacter. The sequence continues at coordinate 57,724 of DASYEP010000041.1, read as the reverse complement.
TTCTAATCAATAGTATAGCTTTCTATACTGGGATTTTCTATTATAATTGAAACCTGGTTAAAGACTAAAGAACATTAGATTTCCGATCCCTTCCAGATAGCTAAAATAATATTTATCTCCGATTAAATCAACATGACAACATAACAAATCAATTTGGATTTGTATCAAGTCAATATGGACTTTAGTTCTAAGTCCGGAGTCCAATTTGTTTTTTTGGGCTTAAGACTCTCGACTTCAGACTCAAGACTGGCGATATTTTATAATTGATGTGATACTGGTTCTCCGGCGTAAACCGCTTATTTCAGCAGCATTACTGATTCTATAATCAAGCTGGTGGTTTTAGCTGACTGTGTACCGGTATCCGGATTGATAGAAACCTCGATCATATTCACCCGGTTTATATCAAACACCGTATTATTTTCATTTTTAAATGATGATGGCAAAAAACCGGGATATGATTTTGGCAATAGCAGATAGCTGTCTTTTTGGAGGCTGCTAAACGGGATTTCGATGTCCTTAAAATCAGTTGGTACCGTTACGTAAGCAGACCAGGCCGAACCTTCATCATCAACAAGCGCTATTTTCATCTTAACTGGGTCGGCATTTTGCGTCATAGCTTTTACTACCAGCTTATTTAGCAAAGCCAACCCATTCTTCCTCTCGCTTAGCTTATCGGTCAAATAAACATGGAAGCCTATTGCTCCCGGCGTTTGCCCCCTTCTGTTGCCCGATGCGATGTTTAATGCCAATTGATTCGGCGTTAACGTTGAGACATAGGTAGAACTATACGGAGCCCCGTCAACTTCATTCCTGCCATTGTTAGCATTAAATAGCACTATTGGTGCATCTTCGGCAACCACATAGGTTTCCCACTCCTCATTGTTATAATTGTCCCAGTCGGCCGGGTTTCCGGGATGATCACCCGGGAAAGCGACAAAGTTATCAGCACCGTTATTAACAACTATTTTGTAACTCAACAATCCGGGGTTCAGCAATTCTTTTCCAACCAGCGCCTCGTAATCATAGGGCGTTTTCCGTACCATATCAATAGCCTGGTATCTTCTTCCCGCCGAACTATGAATTATCAATCTGACCCTAGCTGAAGCATTTACGCCGACTATCTTTGCCTTAATTGTAAATGGCACGCCGGCAGGGACCTCACCGAAAGCTTTATGGACCACGTATGGTAAGGTATCAAATGGCCGTGGCGCCACGTATTCGTCAAGCTTTAAGTTCCACAAATAATCAGCGCCGCTCCATTTTACATTTTTATGGTCTTTGTTAATAACCAAATAAACGCCGGGTTTAATAATAAAATCCTTGCCTGTTGCTGTTAAGCTGTACGAATTTCCGGCATTCAAAGGCTTTATATTAAAATCATTGCCCAGATCTGCAATTGAAATACTCATTGGTTCCGATTCCCATTGAATTCTGGTTACTTCTTTTTTTAGTGAGGGCTTTTCAAAAGGATCCCGGATAGAAATTGCATCCGGCATTACTTCCAGCCGCCAAACGCCATTTTCCAGTTTATCCATAAAATAAGCTCCGAATCCCGCGTATTCAACTACAGGCGAACTGCCCACTCCTGCAATATGCTGCAACTTTTCCGCTTTCACCGGCGGCGCTGATACATTGTTTGAATAATAATATTCGTTATCACTATTCATCAAGCTCAATTGTTCATTATAGCTTACGCGAAAAACGTCAAAAGTGCTATCCGCCGGATACGCGCCATAATTTTTACCAATCGGTAATTGATGGAACGCCTTCGACGCAACGAGCAAGCTTATGGCTTTTGAAGGTGTATAGGCGAGATTTAAGTAATGTGTTTGGTATTCAGTATTGGCGTATGCAGTTGCCATTGGGTCATAAGCAAATTGTGTTGCCCATTGGAAACCCGCTGTTTTGAAACTTCTGGCTATAGCAGGATAAATGTACGAACCCAAAACATCCGCCGCGTCAAATTCATAAACCATCCTGGCTTTGTTGTGATATTGCGGAATAGTATCGTAGGGAATGGTATAATGATCTACATTGGGCAAGAAATTATATTTAAGCCAACGGCCCGAAACCAGTCCCGACGGATACCACTGAAATGAAAACCCGTTGACATCAGATTTAGCAACGGCGTCGGCATAATACGGCCCCTGGCTGATATTATAGAATATGGGTTTTGTCCAACCGATTTCCTTTAAGGCATTGCACAGCCGGTTAATGTACTCGGTTGCGTTGACTTTGGGCCCACTATGACTTGGCTCGTTGTTTATCTCGGCTGCCAAGATGTTAGGATCGTTTGTATAATTTTGTTTGGTATATGGGTTCACATGTACAAAAAGCTGCCTCACATAATTTTCCTCGGCTTTTATAGCTTTGGGATTGGTTGCTTCCACAGCTTTACTGTAAATACCCGCGAATCCGGGTGTTTTTGTATCTTTTTCAGGATAGCCGTTTGGATTAAAAGCGATTGCTGTAATAATGACTTTTATATTTCGCTGTTTTAGTTGAAAGAGCAAGTAGTCAAATAGACGCAGATGATCATTTTCAAGAAGATTACCCAGGGTGTCGGTAAATTCTGTTTCCCAGATATGCACCCTGAATGCGTCAATGCCAATTCGTGACATGTGGTAAACGTCCTGTGCAATCGATTTTTCCGGATCAATACCAACGGCTTTAACAGAACGGTAACCGTAGGCAAAGGGTGCAGTATAATTTACGCCGAAAAAAGCAGCTTCTTTATTTGTCTTAGTCCACCTGATTATGCCCTTATCATCGACATACACTTCATTTTTGCTATCCCGGGTTGTTTGCGCAATGGTTTTCCTGCCAATTCCAAACAGTAAAAAAAAACAAATAAAGAGTTGAACTTTTTTAAGGGAATTCATCAAACTGATTCTAACTGTGATAAAATATATTTTTAATAAACTTTAGCCTCACCTAAATCCTCCCCGGTAGGGAGGACTTTGAATTCTAATAAATGAAAATCAAAAAGTCTCCCCTACCGGGGGAGATTTAGTGGGGGCTAACCTAGTAAGTTTTCGAAAATGCGTCCATTGCAACTGTTGGTTTACCCGTCCCGTCAAAAGCAACAAGGTTGTAACCCAGCCAGCCTCCGTACGCCTCGGGCTCCCAGTAAAATAAACCGAGCCCATTATTACCGAGCGAGGCTGTTTTGGTCATCATATCTGTGAGCATTTGCCCGCAAGTTGTTGCTGCAGTTTCGTCCATACCTGTTTCGCATACCATTACCGGTTTACCATATCTCTTTATCATATCTTGCATATTTGCAAGCACACTTGTATTATTGGCCGCCCAACCGCCTGTTGAAGGATAGGAAGACATCCCGGTAATGTCCCATTTGCCACCATTACTTTTCAATTGATCGAGGTTCCACTCGAACAGGCTGTTGTCATAGCCATTTGAGAGATGTAAAATTGTTTTGATCGCGGTATCTACAGCTTTTACGGCGTTGTACCCGCTGTTAATTAATGCCGCATAATTGGCAGCGCCACCCGCACCCGTGCCTGTTATTTCACCGGTTGTCCACAATAAGCCATTGTTAATTTCATTACCTGTTTGTACCCAGGTAGGTTTAACCCCATTCGTTTCTAAAGTACTTAGTACATCATAAGTATGATTATAAACAGCGGCTTCCAAGCCAGGCAGATCTAAACTGGCCCATGCAGCAGGTTTATTCTGGCTGCCGGGATCGGCCCAGGTATCGCTATAATGAAAATCAATCATTATTTTCATCCCTGCATTATTAGCGCGTATGGCCATAGCCAAAACATCGGCTTTATTACAATAACCTGCAGCCGGATTAACCCATACCCTTAACCGGATAGAATTGATACCTAAACTCTTTAGCAGCGCAATACAATCCATTTGGTTTCTATTGGCATCGTAAAACTTTTTACCCGAGGCTTCCATCTGCGATAACCATCCAATATCTGCTCCTTTAGCAAATACCCGCGTAATCGTAGGAGTTGTGGTAGTAGTTTTTGTTGTTGTAGTGCCGCTACCGGGCTGCGGGCTGCTTTTAGAACATCCCAAAAACAATACACCAAATAAAAAATAAATTAATAGTTGACCCTTTTTCATGAATACCAGCGATCAGTTTTTAGCCTGCTCATCTCTTTTTAATCTGTATTGGTTTAACTGAACATTTGATAAAACACCGTTATCGAAATATTGTTATCAAATGCTTGCTGACAAATATGGTTTTATAACTCTACGCCAGCTATGCAAATTCAGACTTATTTTTAGGATTTATGGACATTTAGGGGGAAATCAAAATAATAAACCATCTTAACTTGATAAAATGGCTTATATGGCCCGATGATAGGATGAAAATAAACGCTGCGATTGATGTGGTTAAAAAGTAATTGATCACGAATTACCCCTATCAAACGCCAGGGACTATTCAAAAAAAAATTGAAGTCTTTGATACATTTTAAGGCATAAACCCACTTTTTTCATCGTCCTCAATAATCAAAGTAATATCCCCATCTTCGGTAACACCATAATCCGATCGGGCTTTTGCAGCTTGCTCTGCCACGGCTTTGGAACTCTTTCTTTTTTTGGGTGGAATGAGTGGAAGAATCAAACAGCAGAATAACAGCAGGATTTTCAAAAAAATCATTATTTTATTTTTTATTTTTTTAACTATTTACAATTACATCCTATTAATCAGTGATTTTTAGCAATTATTTTTTGTTAATTTTATATTTTATATTAAATAATGAGTTTCAAATCAAAAAAAATTAATAAAAAATTCAATTTTATTAATAAACGTAGTTATAAAATGAGGTAAAAGTTATCATTTTATTAAATTCTAAGGTTTTTTTAAGGTTTTATCTTGATACAGACTGTATTTTAGCTTAAAATCGATACAATATTTAAAAAGTTGCCGCATCAACTTAAAAAAAGCTTAAGTACTATTAACATTTTTTCACTCTTAACTTATCCAAACGACTATGAAGATTAAAATTCTACACAAAAAAGTCCCTGTTTATTGGCTATTGGGCGTGGTTTTGCTTTTAGCATTAATCTTATTTGAACCCGTACGTTCATTTGCGCAGGACCCAACCGGTGCGAAAACCGGTACGATTAACGACGTCACGGCGGCCAAACCAGGCGCCCCTACTCCGACGGAATTGGGAGATGCCGTCGGTCACAACAAAATTGCTATCAATATTATGTGGACCTTAATAACAGGCTTCCTTGTAATGTTTATGCAGGCAGGTTTTGCTATGGTCGAAACCGGGTTTACCCAAAAGAAGAATGTTGCGCATACAATGGCCATGAATTTTATGGTATACGCTATAGGTCTGATCGGTTTCTGGATTTGCGGTTTCGCATTCATGTTTGGCGGAGGCTTAAACGTCGCATCGTTAGGGGGCGCGCCTGGCGTTACTAGTCATGAAGTTATAATTCATCTTTTCGGACACGACTTTGGTATTATAGGCTCAGTTGGGTACTTTTTAAGCAGCAACGTTTATGATGTAGGTATTTTTACCCTCTTTCTTTTTCAGATGGTATTTATGGATACAACAGCGACCATTCCAACCGGGTCGATGGCAGAAAGATGGAAGTTTAAATCTTTTGTCATTTATGGGTTTTTCATTTCAATGTTCGTATATCCAATATTTGGCAACTGGGTTTGGGGCGGAGGCTGGCTGTCCCAATTAGGTGTAAATTTCGGCTTAGGTCATGGCCATGTTGATTTTGCAGGCTCATCTGTTGTGCACATGGTGGGTGGTATGGCCGCCCTTGCAGGTGCAATCGTTATTGGGCCGCGTAAAGGAAAGTACAATGCGGATGGAACGGTAAACACCATTCCGGGACATAATATTCCTATGGCGCTTGTCGGCACATTCATTCTCGCCTTTGGCTGGTTCGGCTTTAATCCTGGTTCAACTTTGGCCGGCGGCGACCTTCGTATAAGCGTAGTGGCTGTAAATACGCTTTTGGCAAGTGGTGCAGGTGCATTAGGGGCGTTATTTTTCATGTATGCCAAAGGTCAAAAGCCAGATCCCGGCATGCTGGCTAATGGGTTACTTGCAGGTTTGGTTGCCATAACGGCTCCATGCGCATTTGTAACCTCTCTTTCCGCTGTAATTATTGGATTGATAGCAGGTGTAATAGTGATTTTGGTTGTTAACCTATTAGATCAAAAATTGAAAATTGACGATCCGGTTGGCGCTTTCGCAGTGCATGGGGCCAACGGTGCATGGGGCGTCTTGGCTTTAGGCCTGTTTGCCGATGGCTCCTATGGGGATGGCTGGAACGGTGTAAAAGGCACTGTAAAAGGATTATTTTATGGAGACGCAAGTCAATTTGTTGCAGAATGCATTGGAGCATTAACCTGCGCCATATTTGTATTTGTGGTAATGTATGTGTTCTTCAAAATACAAAATAAAATTAGCCCTATCAGGACGCCTGAGGCTGATGAAATCGCTGGCCTCGACATTCCTGAAATGGGTGTCCATGGCTATGTGGATTAGTTCCTTAGTTTGTTTAATTTATGATCAGCTGCATAATTGTGGCTGGTCATTTTTTAATAGTAAGATAAAGTAGCAGAGGATATATGGAAAAAATATTGAGAAGAGCGATCAATCCGCTAAGAATTTTAATTAACGATAGTCGTTTTACAGGGATAATGTTGATCGTATGTACCGTGACTTCTATTATCCTGACCAATTATTCCGGAACAGCAGCCCTCTATAAAGGTATCTGGAGCATAAAGCTATTTCCCTCATCGTTTCCTGTGCCTGATACTTTTATCAGTTGGATCAATAACTACCTGATGGCTTTCTTTTTTATGATGGCTGGCATGGAAATAAAAAGAGAACTGGTAAGCGGCGAACTATCGTCATTTAAAAAAGCGGTGCTGCCATTCGGTGCTGCTTTGGGTGGGATGATTGTCCCTGCACTAATATTCACATTTTTCAATTTACACACCCATTATATTAAAGGTTGGGGAATTCCTACAGCCACGGATATTGCTTTCTCGGTTGGCATCGCCTCAATTTTAGGAAAACGAGTGCCGGTGGGATTAAAAATATTATTAATGGCTTTAGCTATCATTGATGACCTGGGCGCAATTATTGTTATCGCTGTGTTTTATGGAGGCCATATAAATTGGATTTTCCTGGCAATGGCTGCTGTGCTTTACGCAGTTTTGTTCCTTTTCAATTTCTTCAAAATAACATCTAAAATAGCCTGGGTAGTTGTTTCCGTTTGCTTATGGATAACGCTATATAATTCAGGCGTTGAAGCCAGCATAGCCGGAGTTTTAATTGCATTCGCTATGCCTATCAATATGTTGCCCAAATTTGAATTTCACATCCACCAATATGTCAACTTCCTGATCCTTCCGTTATTTGCTTTAACCAATACTTCTATTGTTTTGCCGTCTGATATTTTAGGCTCATTTGGCAGCACACTTAGTATCGGTATCATAGTTGGGCTGGTTATTGGGAAACCTATTGGTATATTTCTATTCAGCCGTGTTTTGGTTTGGTTGAAGATTGCGACCCTGCCTCGTAATGTAAATTGGCAACAACTTTTTGGCATGGGCACATTAGCGGGAATTGGCTTCACGATGTCTATTTTTACCACCATGCTGGCATTTAAGCAACAGGCTTTCCAGGATATCGCTAAAGTCTCCATATTATTCAGTGTGTTACTTTCCCTTATATTCAGTTTGATTTACTTTTTGATCATTAGTGTAAACATTAAATTCGAACACTCAATAGAGGAAAAGAAAGAATCTGCGGCTACCAATACCCCTCTGGAATTAAATCTCAATTAAAACACGACTCTTAATTTACAAAGAAAATCGTTCGAAAATATTAAATACATAGCAATCATAGAGAGGCATTTTAGGGTATGATTTTGCTTTCTCAAGTAGCCCCTGTCTACGGCGGGGGCTTTGTTGCATGTTATTAAACGATTACACTTTTTTACGATTTTTGATAGAACTAATTTTAGTCTTATCTTCATTTTATTCATATGTATAATATCCTGCTGTTAGAAGACGATTATAAAATGTCAAATGAGATAAAGATATTTCTAAATAGCCGTGAGCTTATATGTGATATAGTTTATGATGGCGCATTGTTCTTTAAACATCTCCAAATTAAAAAATACGACCTTTATATCTTAGACGTAAATGTTCCTCTGTTGAATGGCATGGAAGTATGTAAGAAAATTAGAATGACGGATAAGTCGAAACCGGTTCTGATGTTAACGGCCTACAGTGACGTGGAAAATAAAATTATTGCTTTTGAGTCAGGTGCTGACGATTACCTGGTAAAACCGTTTCACCTGGAGGAGTTGACAGCGCGTGTCAAAGCGCTGCTCCGCAGAAGTTATCCGCCCGAAAACAACGGCAGGATTATTACAGTTGGCGATCTGGTAGTTTACACGGATGAAATGAAAGTTACGCGAGCCGGCAAAGGAATTACGCTCACACCAAAGGAGTATAAATTGATCGAACTACTGGCGCTCGCGGAAGGGAAGCCTGTTTCCAAGCAAACCATTGCTGCCAAAGTATGGGGCATCAATTTTGAAACAGGAACCAACACCATTGAAGTATATATCAATTATTTAAGAAAAAAAATAGATAAAGGACAAAGCCGTGCTTTATTGCATACCCGCGCCGGAGTCGGTTATTATCTCCAATGAATATAAAACAGCGATTTTCATTCATTTTCAGCAGCCTATTTTCGATCCTTTTAGCAACGGTCACGTTAACCGTATATTACCTGTTTGCTGATTTCAGGCAAGATGAATTTACGGCCCGATTGGCAGAAAAGGCACAGACAACCGCTAAGTTGTTGATTCAAGTTGAAGAGATAGACTACAAAATGCAAAAGATTATTGATAAGAACAGTATTAATAAGTTGTATAACGAAAACACCCAGATTTATGATGAATCTAAAAAACTTATTTACAGCAGCAGTGACACACCTATCATTAAATGGACCAATGCCGAACTCGAACAGATCAAAAGAAATCAGCGTGTTTTCAAGCGTACCAGCCATGAAGTGGTGCTGGGGCTTTATGATGTAATAGAAAAAAAGGGATATTATGTATTAATTTCTGCCGAGGAAAATTACGAATACAATAAACTCAGGTATTTAAAATATCTCCTTATCGGGGCATTTATAACGGGAACTGCACTGGTATGGATCCTGTCGTTTAGCCTTAGTAAAAAAGCGTTGAAACCGTTGGACACCTTCCGACGCAAAATACAGGAAGTTACCGATAGCAATTTAAAAATTAGATTGTCAAAAGCTGATCGTAACGATGAAATAAACGCACTGGCTAGTTCCTTTAACCAGATGATGGACAGGATAGACAACGCATATAACCGACAAAAGGAATTTACAGGCAATGCATCTCATGAACTTCGCACTCCAGTCGCACGGATCGCGGCGCAATTAGAGAATCTGATCCAGAGGGATGATATTGACCAGGCTATAAAAGCAAACCTCAAGAGCATTTTTGAAGACTCTTTTCAACTTTCAGAGGTAATTAGTTCACTGGTTGCCCTGGCCGATATTAATAGCCGCGAACATCACTTTTCTTTTGTAAAATTGAGACTGGATGAAGCTATATTTAATGCCGCAGCCGAATTATCAAAGATATATCCTGATTTTAAATTAAAGTTTGAAATAGAAAATAATACAAATAAGGAAGTTGATCTTGAGATTTCCGGTGATGAAGTTTTACTAAAAATAGCCTTATTAAACCTTTTCAAGAACGCCTATCTATATTCTGACAACCATTTGTTAGAATGTGTGATCAGGCAAAGCAATCAAAATATCGAATTACTATTAACCAATACCGGCGAAATTCCAGAAGTAGATGACACAACTGCGCTGTTTACGACGTTTTATCGTGGAAGTAATGCTGGACGAATTTCAGGAAGCGGGGTGGGACTAAGTATCGTTAAACGAATACTTGACTACTATGGCGCTAATGTAGTTTTTAACATTATTGATAAAAGTACCAATCAGTTAATAATTACATTTCCGGGACAAATAAGTAAATGAGACGATAAGCAAGAATAACATCAGATGTTGTTCTTTGTTTTCCACCTAGGCTAATCAATTAATTTAACGGAAAACAACCTTATCGCCAACGAAACTTAAAGTAAAATAATTTCTTCCGCACTTACCACATTGATACCTTGTTAGTGGCAACCAAAAGAATAATCGTTTAACAGTTTTACCTCTCGAAATTCTGTTTCTGTAATTAAGGTGCATATTACAGGCTCGGCATTTTATAATTGATATTAATTTGCTGTTCATCGCTGCACTTCAATAATATTTATGACAGACTTCCTGGTTGATTCCTTGAAATTAACTAAAATTAATTTAAGATAAAAAATTTAATATAATTTTCCTTTAAGGAACAATACGTAATAAAGCCAAATGGCGGCTTATGATTCCTGCTTTGTAGCCAATACACCCTTTCTCCATCAGGGCGTTTTTGACGAAAGTGGGATTTTAGTTTGATTTCTTTTATATTTCTTGAAACCTATCAAATAATTAACCCGTACAACAATAAACCCTAATTTTAAGTTAATAATTCTGAAAATGCCCCTATTGGATTTAAGGGGCATTTTTTATTTGGTACGGCTTGTCACCGTAATGTTTTTCGAAAGCATTCTTTAGAGAACGTTTTTATTCGCATTCCTCATCGTTGGTAAAGTTGATATCCAGGTTGATCTTCCTGATATGTACAGATTTTACCTTTTCGGTTTTGATACACTTCAGTATTTCCTTTGCAATATCACAATCACCACCTTTTGATATACCTCCGCCAGAGTTGTCTACATTGGACTTCTTCATATTCGGGTCCACCTGGTAGCTCATCCCACCAATGATAATACCATCTGCATAAGCCGTAACAGTTATTATGCTGTCGTGCGCATTTTGCAATACGTTGTCTTTTGTAAATTCTTTTCCTTCGTTTATACTAAGAAGTATCTCTTTTTTAATACCGGGTTTTAAGTTGAATTTGCTCCCTCCGGCAGTTGCGAAAGAAAGCTTCCAGCCAAGTTCGGTCAAAAATCCGGGCATCGATACTTCCAGGTTTATTTCGGCTTCTCTGCCTAATGGATTATACAGCCAAAACGGGCGCATATTCATGGCATCTCTAAAAGGAGGCGCCCCGCCACCCCCGGGAACCGGAGATACATTTCTTTGACCAATGTTATTATCATTTGGCACTAACCTCCATTCGGGTATTGAGCTCCTGATGCGGCCATCAATATTACTTGGGTCGCCGGTGGCGTATACGGCGAAAAACATACATTCATGCCCCACTTGCGATGGAGTCCATTGGAAAGGGCCAACAATTTCGCCAACACTATCATTAGCGGCAATATTACCACCTACTAATAATGCATCTGTCATAGGTTGCCAATCGTCGGGATAGGTTAGTCCAACCGACGGGAAGCAATGAAAACCGTGAACTATAACATTGGTGGCTTGTTGGCTGCCCCTGTTTTTAACCCTTACGTAAGCATAATTTGTTTGTCCTACAATCGGCTCCAGGTGTGTTGTCCCCCCATCAGCAGATAGCCTGTTCCATATATCCTGGCAGCTCCAGTGGTTTGGCTGGTATGGATATTCGCCACCCCTTCCGTCGTCGATATACACATCCACAGCCGGTGGCCTGCCTTCACTTGTTACAGGGTCGCCTGACCCGCGGAACAGCCCCTGCTTTTCGAACGCCCAGCGGATAACTTTATAGTAGGCACCCCCTGCATTTGTTTCTGCCGGATTGGTAGATACCCAATCCGGTGCATCGGCCGATTCCAGTTTCTGTTCATAGTCAGTCACCGGGACATAGTCGGTCTGACTTGTTTTAGGTATCGCCGCAGCTGAGGTAGGCGTAAGCAAGCCTACCGCATTAAAAATCAAATAAGACGCAAATCGTGACGCAAATATTTTTTGATTCGGATCAGCCGCGTCACCGCCAATTGAGCGGTAAAACCGGAACAATGTGGTGGATAAAACCTGCTCACTTTTATATCCCCGGTATGGGCTCGTGGTGTAGTTGTCATTAACGCCTCCCCAACCCCACCCTGAGGGTACGTCCCTGTCATGCCGCCTGGTAACAAAATCTTCATCCCAAAATAGCGTAAACGGAAACGTAATGAACCTGTCGGATCCGGTTATGGCCGAAATGGCGTCGTTAATAATTGCTGCAAAGCTGTCACCCTGGCTATGGGAGAAGCCCAGGTTAGCACTGTTAATATGGTCGTATAAAATGCCATGACCACCCATTTCATGTAACACGGTACGCCAATCGCAGGCAGATCCCAAGGGGTTTGTCGTGTTGGAGCTGTCCGCAAGTTCAAAGTTTACTTGTCCTATTCCATTTCCGGCAGCATTGCCCGCGCAATTTGCGTTAACAGTACTCCCCCACCGATGATTAGTAAGCACAGGAAAAGACGTCCCGTCAAAATATACCGACTGGTTAAATCCCATATCGCTGATCATCCTGAAAAACCGGTCGCAATTGTTATAAGCATTTACTGCAGAAAAATTATCGGTACGTGCGTTGTAATAGAAATTGTAGGGACTCGTTTCGGTTGGCGGAGTGGCCAAAGTGGAACTTACAAATACCAAATCGCCAGATAGCGCCTGTGAACCAGCAACTGGAGCATTTAATCCCTGCAAAACAACATTATCTCTGAAAGTATTAAGTGTTGCATCACTTGAACTGGGGGAATTTGCACTATTACCTGATTTTGTAACTGGGTCGGTTAGAAAAACATAACCGTTTGCCCCATCAATAAGTGCTTCTAAATATAGTACCGTTCCAGTTTCTACATCGATTATGACAAGCCAATTAACAAGTCCATAACCCGGCACTTCCATGCTGAAATAAATTTCGAGCGATACGTAGAAACCGCCGTCGGTAATAGTATCCGGAACCTTTGATAGTGGAATAGTTGGCGGAATAAAAAACTTCTTATCGCCTCTTTTTTTTGTTTTTTCGTCAGGTGTAAACTGACGATTATCAGCATTGTATTTAAAAATAACCAGTCGTTTTTTATTGATAGTTATCCGTTGTTTTGCCTGGCTTTTTTCTGCCGTAAACAAGATTTTAAGCAAAGCGGGTTCTGTTATACCCTTAAACTCCTTAACCCTGTCGGCTGATGGCTGTTTTACTTTTATATCGTAATAAAAAGTTGTGCTTGAGCTAAGTACCCTTAAAGGTTTACTGAGCATTACAATGTCGATACCGGCATATCGAACGGGCAAACCAAAATAAGTTTGCACAAATGAAATAACGGTAGAACCCGGCATTGCTTTTTCTTCCAAAAAACGAAACGATGCGGTTTCATCGGTCATTTCGCTTTCTAACTGCAAAGGCAGGTTTGAAAGCATCGCAGCGTTAATCTCATAAATGTTTGCCACGTGCTTTATGTACGCCTGGGCCAATTGTTGTGGTGTAGCTGCCTCAAGTGCGAGGGGTTCGTGGTTGTGGTTGATCAAACGAATCCGTTGTCGGTCATCCCTTAGTGCACTGGCATTTAATTCATTCAGCGATTCCATAATTGTTAGGTTTTAATTATTAAATAATATAACCATCATGATAGGCAACAATGTAAACAGTTGAGAATCAATATGACAAAAGTAAACCACGGTTAAAATTAATGCAAGAGTAAATTAACGTTACTTTTTAGTTTATTTTTCGGTTTTTACGCAAGTTAGCCTTACCAACGCAAGCTTAACTGAGTTTAATATTAAGATTTAGCTTTTGTACAGGTGTAAAGGCGTTTGTTGGTCTGTAAACCAGTCAGGAAGAAACGTTTTATGACACTCTTTGGGATTCTTGCTATTTTATCGCCGATAATGGCAACTACATTCGGAGGTTTGTCAAACCAATCCCGGCCGCTACCTGATCTTATATATCTGCTCCGTGTTACGAGCGCTTTGACAAAGAGGGATTCAAGGTCAATTTTTTAAATTTTTATTGAAACTTAACGATTAATTAACCCGTACAACAAGAAACCCTAATTTTAAGTTAATAATTCTGAAAATGCCCCTATTGGATTTAAGGGGCATTTTCTATTTGGTGTGGCGCGTCTCAACCAGTATTAAGTTGGAAATTAAATATCGAACCTGAATAACGAATATTGAATAATGAAGTAAACACCCGCTTCATTTTAATCGCGCAAGACTGGCGTCAATTAATTTAAAGGTATAACAACCTTATCATCAATCAAGCTCAGGGTAAAATAGCTTTTTTCGCAGTGGATACATTGGTACCTTCTCAAAGGCAGCCAAAAAAGGAAGATTTTAACAGTTTTTCCTCTCGAGACCCTGTTTCTGTAATTGAGGTCTATGTTACAAGTGCCGCACTTTGTAACCGGCACTAATTTGGTGTTTTCGGTGTTCACTGCAATAAAAATTATGATTGGGTTAGAAAGTTAGTATAAATATTATTACAACGCAAATAATATTTATAAATAATTAGCATTGACATATATAATACAGAATCCCATCAGATTTAATAACAAATGATTAATTATATATCGTAAAGAATAAACCGGGTTATTTTTTTACAAACTATATTACCATTGCGCCGTTATTAATATTAACCGATGGACCCGCCATATCTATCCTTGCGCCTTTACCATTTTGAATATGGATACCAGTGTCGTTGATAGTTATTGAAGCACCATCGGTGCTCTTTATCACAATACCACCCGCCGACCCCGGCAAATCATTGATCACAAAAGCATTCTGGCCCAAACTTTGAATAACAATATTAGGTGATACCGGCGATCCGGTAAAAGCCAGAGGAGGAATATCGGAAGCTTCACTCCACCTGCAACCCACCCAAATGGGAAAATCGGGATTTCCCTGTTCAAATTCGGCCCAAACAGCGGTATCAACGGGCGGCACCATGTAAACTCCCATAGGCGAGCCGGATGGGCCCGCTAAAGGGGCACAAGCTTCAGCCCAGACTGATGACATCGTTTTTAAAACGGCCGGTATTGAAAGCATTAGCCTTCCCCGCATTTCAGGGTCGGCATTGTTTACTACAATGGCGCGGTATTTTCCGAAATATTTTTTGCTGCTCATGGCTGTTGGGTTGGTTGGATGAATTTACGCTTAAAAAATAATAAAAATTGCAAAGATTAAGCTGGGATATAAAATCGGCAACAGCCCTGTATACTTGTCAGCCAAACTATTACAATGTTTTTATAATTCCGTTTATAGTGAACTCGAATTGTGTTTTTCACTTTTAAACAATTAAAAAAACACATGTATACCGACACTACCTTTTATTACCTATACTGTATTAACATACAATGCAGAGAATCAGTGACTACCCATATTCCTGATTTTATCCTCCCTCTTACAGAAACCAACCTACTAATAAATCATAAATGTGAAGCTTGCGGGCAGACGCTTATAAGCGCAATGGAAGTTGAACTGGAACAGATTCTTACTGATTCGCTAATCGGACTACCCAATAAATCGGACTGCGATAAAAGTTATTGACAGGTAAACAATCACTTAACTGTCAATGTTACTTCCCTATACAAAACTTACTAAAAATATTTTCCAGCAGGTCGTCGGTGGTAACTGCTCCTGTTATTTCGCCGAGGTAATACAAGGCTTGTTTAATGTCCATGGCTAAAAAATCAGAGGTGATCGCATCAATGCCGTTTAACACCCTGATTAACGCTGCCTCGGTCTTCTGGAGTGCCTCCAGGTGACGGATATTGGTAACCAGGGTTTCATCGCCGGTTAGCTGGTCTTTTATGGCGGTAGAATATATTTTATGTTTAAGCTCGTCGATGTGCCGTTTTTCCCTGGCGGAAATGACTACATCATTTTGAGAATGAGGTAATGCTGCTATCTCCTCACTATTTAACAAATCTATTTTGTTGGCAACCGCCATCATCTTAACCCCGGGCTTTTGAAGACTTTCAATATCCTGGTTAAGTTCCTCGATGGTTATCTGGGATGCGTCATAAACATAAATCAGCAATGCAGACTGGTTTATCTTCTCCATGGTGCGTTGCACCCCTATTTGCTCGATAGCATCGGTTGCTTCCCTTATACCAGCGGTGTCAATCAGGCGGAAGTTGATGCCGTTAATGTTCAGCACTTCTTCTATGGTATCGCGGGTGGTGCCGGGTAAGTGGCTTACTATCGCGCGCTCCTCATTTAACAGGGCATTTAGCAACGTGGATTTCCCGGCGTTTGGTCTGCCTGCTATAACTGTATTAACACCCTGCTTAATTGCGTTCCCTAACTCGAACGACCGGATAAGACTGCCTATGACTCCGTTAATTTCGTATATAAGTTTTCTTAACTGTTCGCGGTTAGCAAATTCAACATCTTCTTCAGCAAAATCAAGCTCCAGTTCAATTAACGATGCAAACTGTACCAACTGATCCCGTAAGGATTGCAACTGGTTGCTGAATCCTCCTCTTAGCTGTTGTAAAGCCACCTGCTGGGATGCCTTTGAGTTGGAGGCGATGAGGTCGGCGACAGCTTCGGCTTGCGATAGGTCAAGTTGTCCGTTTAAAAATGCCCTCAATGTAAACTCTCCTGCTTTTGCCGAACGTGCCCCGTTTTTTATCAGCAGTCTAATAATTGATTCGATAATGTAAGCCGAACCATGACAGGAAATCTCAACCACATTTTCGCGGGTGTAAGAACGAGGAGCAATAAAAAGAGAAATCAGTACTTCGTCCAGTACAACTTCACCATCTGCAATATTGCCAAAATGTATGGTGTGCGAAGCCTGTTTTGTTAGATCCTTACCCCGAAAAACGCTATTTGCAATAGTTATTGCTTCCGGTCCCGAAAGACGGATAACACCTATAGCACCAGTTCCGTTTGGTGTGGCAAGCGCCACGATTGTTTCCTCGTGTTGTGAGTGGCGGGTTGTGAGTTGTGAGTCGTTATTGTCCATAGTCGATGGCCCATAGTCCATGGATAAAATTAATAGCCATGGTCTATCGACTATGGTCTATGGACTAAGGCGTAAAGTTCGCTATTTTTTAACAACACAATTTAAAATATTAACTTGTTGCCTGATTAATGATATGGCATCTATCCCTTTCGATTTTGTATTTGATTATTTGCCTACCGGCACCGTTGTTAAAAAGATGTTTGGTATGCATTATATCTACCTTGGCAAAAGGATCATGCTGATACTCCGCCAACGTGGCAATGAACCGGAATTTAACGGGGTATGGGTAGCCACAAGCAAAATCCATCACGAAAGTTTAAAAAATGATGTCCCGGAACTCGGCGGCTTTTTCATTAAGGGCAATGAGCAGCATGGCAACTGGTTATTGATCCATGACAGCGTTGAAGATTTTGAGGGAGCGGTCATAAAGGCTTGTGAATTGATTTCGCATGGCGATCCGAGGATTGGAAATGTGACTGAGAGGAGTCCTGGATGAAAGTCCATCGACCATGGACCATAGTCGATAGTTTTATTTACTTTCCGAAACAGCTAACTTCTGCCATGGGCTATGGTCTATCGACCATGGACTTCTAATCAGAAAAAACTACCTTCGCACCTATATTATGGTAACTTTTTTTGAAGCTTCGCTGGATATTATCTCTGTGCATCATGTTGGCAACCAGGCGCAGAATGAAATGTACGCTTTATCCGATCATCCGATGATGTTGAAGGATGACCTGATTCCGCAGCTGCTGATGCAGTATTTTTTGAAGCCTTTTGAAAAGGTTAATGAAGTTTATCACCTGAATCACAGCAGCAACGACTTAAATTTAAATGAGGTTTATCATTTTGCAACCAGCATTTTCGAGAACAAGGAAAATTTTCACGAAGCATCGGAGCAGATTGCTAAATACTTATACAAAGTATCCAATCATCCGAAAATTAAGTCGGGCGAATTGCATGTGGCTTATTTTAACAAGGTACAGATAGAGGGCGACTTATTGGATGCCATAGGCATATTCAAGTCGGAAAATAAGGAAACCTATTTGAAAGTTAACCCAGCGAGCGGAGGTTTCCAGGTTGATTACGAGGAAAACGCCATCAACATCAATAAACTTGATAAGGGCTGTTTGATATTAAATACTGAGAAAGAAAACGGTTACAAGCTGGTGGTTGTTGACAATACCAGCCGTAGCCAGGACGCAGCGGCTTACTGGAAAGATGAGTTTTTACAACTAAGGATTCGCAATGATAGCTTTAACCAAACCAGCAACACCTTAGGTATTTACAAGAACTTTGTAACTCAAAAGCTGGACGATGAATTTGAATTAAGCAAAGCAGATAAAATAGATCTGCTGAACCGCTCGATGAAGTATTTTAATGAGAAAGATACTTTTGATATGGACGAATTCACGGGTGAAGTAATCGGCAACCCAAAAGCCATTGAATCATTCAAAAACTTTAAAAACCAGTTTGAAATGGATTATGAAAGTCCGATTGGCGATACGTTTGAAATATCCGGCAACGCAGTAAAAAAGCAGTCGCGGGTTTATAAAAGTGTACTAAAACTGGATAAAAACTTCCATATCTATATCCACGGCAATAAGGAGCTGATTGAAAAGGGTTTTGATGACGAGAAGCACATGAATTATTACAAGGTTTATTTTAAGGAGGAAGCGTAGGATTTCACTGATTGGAGTATGATTTCACCGATTTCTCAGAATCAAAATCGGTGAAATCACCTTAAATAATCGGTGTAATCCTACTAATAAATTCCGTTTTGGCGTCGGTATATGCTTCCCGATCGTTTTTAAATTTTTCTGCTAGCTCTACCTTTAATTTAGCGTATTCATTTGCCAGCGAAGGGTTTTGCCTTAACGCATCTCTGAAGGCTATGTGACGCTTCGCTTCACCATCCTTGTTTAATATCAAATGGAAATGACCAAAGCGTTTATCGTTAACCACTTTAACAAAGGTGCGCTGGTAATCTTTACCCATTAAATCAGGCGGAATCAAATTCCAGTTTTCAGATTCTAATGCAAATTTAATTGCGTCGATATCGTCATAATTATCAACAGCAATCATAATATCTATAATGGGCTTAGCGGCTAAATCAGGAACAGCGGTACTGCCAATGTGTTCGAATGATTCGTTTTCAAACCTATATAAGGTTTTAAGTTCCCTTATCAGGATTGACGCAAGCAGGGGCCATACAGGGTTATATTCTTCAATTACAATTTCTTCGGTTGCCCATTGGGGCCAGGTTTCCTGGTTGCTATTCATTGGTGCAATTATAGGATAAATTAGGGATTTTTCGAATAAGAAGCCTAGAGTTATTTTGATTGTCTTGCAGGCGCTTTTTTTCTTTTAGGATGGTCAATTTCATGATTATTTTTGCGCCATTGAGTTATTGAAACGGTAGTATCCATAGGTATATCCCAATATCTGATTGTGTTTTTCGTAGGGTCTACATAAAACCAATAATAAGTAAATGTCCTTTCCCCTTTGATTTGCGCGGCCCTTACCAAGTAGTCTTTTCCACTCATTCCTTCCAAAAGAACGTGAAGAGGGCTCCCGGTCCGTTTGAAATACATTTTTGCTTGCTTTACTTCCTTCAAGTTCTCCACCATTATAACCGCTTTTCTTTCCAGATATTCTTTAGACGGTTGAGCATAGCCATTTAATGACAGAATGAGGAAAACCGCAGTGATAAGACCTTTTAAGTCAGGCATTTTATGGCTTTGAAAAAGTTTGGATTTTAGTATAAATCTAATGTTTTGGATTTGACAAAACCATAAAAACTAGTACTTTTCTTCTATCCCCAATCCAAATAACGCAAAATCATATTTCACGGGATCAAGCGGATCAAACTCTCTCAGTCTATCGGTGAGTTCAACGGCAGTTTGCCAATCGGTTTGTTTGCGGGTGATTAGTTTTAATTTGCGGGACACACGGTCGACATGCAGATCACAAGGGATAATGAGTTCTGATGGTTTGATTTGGTTCCAGATACCGAAGTCGACGCCGCAGTTGTCCTTCCGAACCATCCAGCGTAAAAACATGTTGAGCCGTTTGCAGGTTGATTTTTGCAATGGCGATGAAATGTGTTTTTTGGTGCGATGCGGGTAATCGGGCAGGGAGAAAAAGTAATCGCGGAAGCCCCCTAGCCCCCTAAAGGGGGAATAGTTTCCATCGGTGGGCACGAACGCCGACTCTAACGATTCATGCTGTTCATAATGGTATCTGAAAAAGGATATAAAGTAAAGCGTATCTATATCATTAAAAGTGCGATGTTTAAAATGGAGCAGCTTTTTCAGGTCTGTCTCTTGATGATTTATAATAAAATCATAGGGTGCGCTATCCATCAGCGTGATCAATTCCTTGCATTTATTGATGATGGTAACCCGTTGTCCCCAGGCAAGCACAGCCGCCCAGAGGCCCATAATTTCTATGTCCTGTTTTTTACTAAATAAATGCGGAATAGAGACGGGATCGTTCGGGATGAATTCCGGGCGGTTGTATTGGGCTACCTTTGAGTCAAGGAAGGATTTTAGGCCCCCTAACCCCCTAAAGGGGGAATTTTTATCGTCTGAATGAATAACCATGTCCACTATTATGGCAAACTCCCCCTTTAGGGGGTCGGGGGGCTAAGTGCTTGTTTTAAATCATCCAGCAAATCATCCACATCCTCCACCCCCACACTCAATCGAAGCAGGTTATCAACTACACCAGCTTTTTCGCGTTCTGCTTTTGGTATTGAGCCGTGGGTCATGCTTACCGGATGGTTGATCAGGGATTCTACCCCACCTAATGACTCAGCCAGGGAAAAAACTTTAAATGAAGAGGCTATCCTGAACGTTTCTTTCAAATCGGCGCCCTTAAGTGTGATAGAGATCATTCCACCAAAATCGCGCATTTGTTTTTTTGCTATTGCATGATTAGGATGATCCTCAAAACCGGGCCAGTATATTTTATCAACTTTGGGATGAGTTTTTAAAAATTCGGCTATTTTCCTTCCATTTTCGCAATGCGCTTTCATACGCAGGTGCAGTGTTTTAATACCACGAAGTACTAAAAAGCTGTCCATAGGTCCTGGTGTGGCGCCGCAGGCATTGTAAATAAACCAAAGCTTTTTATATAACTCCTCATCGTTCAGCATTAAGGCACCCATTACCACATCGGAGTGACCGCCGATGTATTTGGTTACAGAGTGCATCACAATGTCAGCACCCAAATCAATTGGATTTTGCAGGTACGGCGAGGCAAAAGTATTATCAACCGTTAAGAGGATATTTTTCTCTTTGCCGATTTTTGCAATAGCGGCAATGTCAACAATTTGCATGGTGGGATTGGTCGGCGTCTCAATCCAGATCAGCTTGGTTTTGTCGTTTATATACTTCCGGATGATCTCAGGATCAGAAAGATCAAGAAAATGAAACTTGACGCCGTAATTAGAAAATATTTTTGTAAACATGCGGTACGAACCACCGTAAAGATCGTTCCCTGTAATAACTTCATCGCCCGGCATTAGAAGTTTCATCACAGCGTCGGTAGCACCCATACCACTGGAGAAAGCTAAACCGAATAGGGCATTTTCTAAAGCCGCCAAACAATTTTCCAGCGCCTTACGGGTAGGGTTTGTGCCGCGGGAGTATTCATACCCCTTATTATCTCCCGGCGATTTTTGCCAGTAAGTAGATGTTTGGTATATCGGTGTCATTACGGCCCCGGTAGTTGGATCGGGCTCCTGCCCTGCGTGTATTGCTTTTGTTGCGAATTTCATACCCCTTGGTCCCTATGCCCACGCCCCCCTAAAGGGGGCTTGTTTAAACTTATTATTTACTCTCTATTGATTTATTCTTTACGTTTGGTACTTCAAAAACTCCCCCTTTAGGGGGTCGGGGGGGCTTAGTATGCCCTTGCAAACAAAACCCTTTGCTTACTTGGCTTCCCTGTCAAAATGCACTTACCCTCTTCCTGTTTATTGTTTAATGGTATGCAGCGTATAGTGGCCTTTGTCTCTTCTTTTATCTGCTGTTCAGTTTCTGCCGTACCATCCCAATGGGCTGATAAAAAGCCGGGCTGGTCGTCAAGCAAACGTTTAAATTCGTCGTAGCTATCAACCTCTACTGTATTTTCGGTTTTAAACTTTAAGGCCTTTTGATAGATGTTTTTTTGTATTTCTTCTAAAAGCTGTTCAATGTGTGCAGCTAAACCTTCCTGGCTTACAGTCTCTTTTGTTTTGGTATCGCGACGGGCCAGCTCAACGGTTTTGTTTTGCATATCGCGACTACCTATAGCAACGCGAACAGGTACGCCTTTTAATTCATATTCTGCAAATTTTGCACCGGGGCGATGGGTGTCGCGTTTATCAAATTTAACCGATATATTTTTCGACTTAAGTTCTTTGGTTAATTCCTTCACGTAAGCCGAAATATTTTCCAACTCTTCGTCGTGCTTGTATATTGGAACTACAACTACCTGTATAGGAGCAAGTTTTGGCGGTAATACGAGGCCGGCATCATCTGAATGTGCCATAATCAACCCACCGATAAGTCGTGTCGATACGCCCCATGAAGTTGCCCAAACGTAATCGAGCTTGTTCTCCTTGTTGGTAAACTTTACATCAAAAGCTTTGGCAAAGTTCTGTCCTAAAAAGTGAGAAGTACCTGACTGTAAAGCTTTTCCATCCTGCATCAACGCCTCAATACAATAGGTATCCAACGCGCCTGCAAAACGTTCACTCGCTGTCTTTTTCCCTTTAACTACCGGCAGGGCCAACCAGTTTTCACAAAAGTCAGCATACACATCCAGCATTTGCTCTGTTTCCACAATTGCTTCTTCTGCGGTAGCATGAGCAGTGTGCCCCTCCTGCCACAAAAATTCGCTGGTACGTAAAAACATACGGGTGCGCATTTCCCATCGCACCACATTGGCCCATTGGTTAACCAGGATAGGTAGGTCGCGGTAAGACTGTATCCATCCTTTATAGGTATTCCAAATAATGGTTTCGGATGTTGGGCGTACGATCAGTTCTTCTTCCAGTTTGGCATCTTCATCAACAATGATATTACCATTGCCATCGTTTTTTAAACGGTAGTGAGTTACAACGGCACATTCCTTGGCAAAACCATCTACGTGACTGGCCTCCTTCGAGAAAAAAGATTTGGGGATAAACAAAGGAAAATAAGCGTTGCTGTGCCCTGTTTCTTTAAACATGGTATCGAGTACGGCCTGCATTTTTTCCCAAATGGAATAGCCATACGGTTTAATAATCATGCAGCCTCTTACCGGCGAGTATTCGGCCATATCGGCTTTGATCACTAAATCATTGTACCATTGCGAGTAATCTTCTTCTTTACTTATAACCCCTTTGCTCATAAAATATATTGTAGAAATTGATTGTTTGAAATAAACGGAGGCCAAATTTATAAAATTAAATGGGAAGCGAAGATTTTGCCCCCTCTAAATCTCCTCCGTCAGCTGGCGGAGAGACTTAAAAAGATCTTTCTAAAATAATCTCTTCTTACATAAATCCGAAATCGAAATTCCGAATTCCCAAATCAAAAATCCATATTTGCAAACCTCATGAGTATGCAACCCTTCATCATCGAAAATTTTAACGGCGCTATCTGGCGTATGGAAATTGACGAACTGACGGAGACCATATTTGTTGAGGTAAGAGACAGCGAAGAAAAAAGGGTAAGCTTTGGATCGGTAAACCTGATAAGTGGTGAAATATATTTTAAAGACTTAACCACCCCCGAAAGATGGTTGACCGGCATTGAAGCCGCCTATGATGGCGTACTGTTGCTGCATAATTATCAAACAGAATCCGGCCCTGCTCATAAAGGGCTTGTTGCTATTGACGGACAAACAGCCGCGACATTGTGGAGCAATTATAACGTTACTTTTGATCATTTATCAGTTCAAGGTCCTATTTTATTCGATTCCCGTTTCCAGCCCCGAAAGTTATTTTTAATCGACGTTAAAACAGGCGCAACGATTGGCAATTACCCGTCATCTGATAATAAAGAGTTACCAAATAGTATTGTATTACCGGAGTTGGTCAGCTATGAAATTGTTAACAATATGAGTCAAATACCCGCTTTTGGCGGTGCTGTGCATTATCTTGAGCACAATAACTTTAGAATTGTATCTTTGCACTCCCTAATTGAGGGCTGGTTGAGCCAGCATTTATTTGTTATGGATGGGGATGAAAAGGTTTATGAAGATTTGTTGAATAATAACATACAAAAAATGCAGCCGGAGGCGTTTATATTGCATAAAGAACGTCTGATCTATATAAAAAACAAATCGGAATTAAAAGTTTTGACCCTGTAAATTGTTGATTTAAAGTTTATTATGAAATTTAAAAGTTTATTAATTGTTATATCATTCCTATCTATTAATATCTCCCTTTTTGCCAGACCCATTTTACCAGACTCAGTAGGCGTAAAAAACGATGACGGAAAAAAAGTGATTCTTTTCAAGGTTAAACCTAAGGATACTTATTCATCTATCGGAAGGCGTTATGACGTATCGCCCAAGACGATAATGAAATATAACGATACTAAAAAAGAAACGTTAACCATTGGCGCCATCGTTAAAGTACCTACCAGTCAACCTTTTAAAAAGTCTGAAACTAAAAAGGAGAAAAGTGCCCGGTTAAAGCTGGAAGCTGAAGAAGCAAGCGCTGCAAAAAAACATAAACATAAAAACACCGACGAATATACACCTGATCCTGCTCCTGAAAAGCCTGTCGCTGTAGTTACTCAACCGCCCGTTGCTCGGGCAGTTCAGCAACCTGCACCGGAGGTTAATATAACTCCCACTCAATATAAAGTATCGGCTGGTGAAACGCTATATTCCATATCGAAACGTTTTAACACCACTGTCGACGATATTACCAAACAAAATAATTTAACCTCTACAACTGTTATTCCGGACCAGATTTTATCAGTCAGAGCAGGCTACCATGAACCACCGACGGCACCCGCACCAATTGTCGCCCACAATGATACACAGGCAATAGTGGCAAAACGTGATTCAACTTTAATGACTACATCAATTAGAGACAGCGCTGCTGAACGTCGTTTTGAAAAAAACCGCTTTGGTTTGTACGAAAAAACTGAAAAAGGTGTGGCAACCTGGATAGACGATTCCAGCCTCGATCCGAATAAAAAGTTGGTACTTCACCGTACAGCCCTGATCGGCACTGTAATAAAAATTACAAATCCTATGACAAACCGTACTACCTTTGCAAAAGTAGTCGGCCGTTTTACAGATAATGAGCAAACGAAAGATGTTATCATCGTTATGACAAAAAATGTTGCCGACTCGTTAGGCGCTTTAGATAAGCGTTTTCATGTAAACATCAGTTACGGAAGTCCGAATGAATAAACCTTTTGTTATTGGTATTGCCGGTGGAAGCGGCTCAGGTAAGACTTTTTTTTTGAAGTGTTTCCTTGAACATTTCACCAACGACGAAGTATGTCTTGTTTCGCAGGATGACTATTATTTCCAGGTCGCCCATAACATGACAAAGGAAGAAAACAAGCTTTACAATTTTGATTTACCGACAACTATCGATCGTAAACATTTTCAGGACGACATCAGTAAGTTGCTAAACGGGGAAACCTTCTACAAAAAAGAATACACATTTAACAATCCCAACATCGTACCAAAATTGCTGGAAATTAAGCCTGCACCTATTATAATCGTGGAGGGGTTATTTATTCTTCTTTTCAGGGAGATCGCCGAACTACTCGACCTTAAAATCTTCATCGAAGCTGACCATAACATTGCACTGCAGCGCCGTTTAAAACGTGACCTGATTGAACGTGGTTATTCGCACGATGATGCAATGTACAAATGGATAAACCACGTTGTGCCCGCTTATACGGAATTTTTATTGCCATTCAGGGATGAATGCGATCAGGTAATAACCAATAATACCAATGAAGCGGAAGATATTATTTGCGTGACGGAGGCGATATCGAAAAAATTGAAAGAGGAGTTGTTTTGATTTGAAGATTAATCAATATTCATCTCCGGCACCTCCCCTTCTATAATTAATTTTCCAGCTGTCGCATTCTTTATTTCTTCTACGGTTACGCCGGGGGCACGCTCCAATAACTTGAAGGCCCCACCAGGTAATACATCCAGTACAGCCAATTCCGTTACAATTTTTTTAACGCAGTTTATACCAGTTAATGGCAACGAACATTTGGGTAATAATTTTGATTCGCCGGCCTTGTTAACATGTTGCATAGCTACAATAATATTCTCGGCGGAAGCCACCAGGTCCATCGCGCCGCCCATGCCCTTTACCATTTTACCGGGAATTTTCCAGTTGGCAATGTCTCCGTTTTCGGATACCTCCATCGCACCCAGGATAGTAAGATTTACTTTTTTTGCACGAATCATACCGAAACTCATAGCAGAATCAAATATGGCGGAACCCGGCAATATGGTGATGGTTTGTTTACCGGCATTTATCAAATCCGCATCCTCCTCACCTTCAAACGGGAACGGGCCCATGCCCAGCAACCCATTTTCTGATTGCAGTATCACATCAATATTCTCTGGAATATAATTTGCCACCAGTGTCGGGATACCAATACCAAGGTTAACATAGTAACCGTCTTTTATTTCTTTTGCGATACGTTTTGCGATTCCGATTTTATCAAGCATAATTT
Source organism: Mucilaginibacter sp. (assembly GCA_036498965.1). Lineage (GTDB taxonomy): Bacteria > Bacteroidota > Bacteroidia > Sphingobacteriales > Sphingobacteriaceae > Mucilaginibacter. The sequence goes on along the minus strand of DASYEP010000041.1, from coordinate 31,055 downwards.
ATTTCAAACTATGTTATTGCGAGGAATGCCTGTCCCGATTCCTTTCGGGAAAGCAATCTCGTAGCTATGCATATTAGCCTTGCACAGTATGCGATTGCTTCGTTCCTCGCAATGACAATTTTTATGATTTCCTTACAGTTCTCTGTTCAATTCTCTTTTCATAATTACTCCCTTGAAAAATCCTATGCACATAAATACCAGGGGTATGGATATGATCCGGGTCCAATTCGCCAGGTTCAACCAGTTCCTCTACTTCGGCAATAGTGACTTTTCCGGCCGTGGCCATAACGGGATTAAAATTGCGGGCGGTAGCGCGGTATACCAAATTACCCAGCCTATCACCTTTCCATGCCTTTACAATTGCAAAATCAGCATCGAAAGCCATCTCCATTAAATAATCCTTACCGTTAAAATTTCTGACTTCCTTGCCTTCAGCTACTTCAGTACCGATACCAGCCGGGGTGAATATGGCAGGCATGCCGTATCCGGCTGCCATACAACGGGTTGCTAAAGTACCCTGGGGTACAAGTTCAACTTCCAGTTCGCCGCTTAATAATTGCCGCTCAAATTCAGCGTTTTCACCCACATAGCTGGCAATCATCTTTTTTACTTGCTTTGTCTTAAGCAACAGGCCAATGCCGAAATCATCCACGCCCGCATTATTTGATATGCAGGTAATGCCTTTTACGCCTTTCCTTACCAAAGCTGCAATACAATTTTCGGGTATCCCACATAACCCAAAACCGCCAAGCATTAAAGTCATACCATCTTTAATGTCCCTGATGGCCTCATCTGCGCCACTAACTACTTTGTTCATTTCTAATAATTGGTCGGAGGTAAAAGTAAGTTTTTTAGCTAATGGTTCATAGTTGATAGTTTTTTTAATGTTTTTCCATGAACTATCAACTATGAACCATGAACCAACTTATTCTCAACAAAAAGAAAACAATTCTAAAAAATGAAGTATTATAATTAACAGATCAAGGAATAAGGATATGGAATTAACAGATGAGGTATTTATGGATGACCGGGATAATCATTCAAAACAACAAAAGCATCAACAAGCCAACGGTTACAGAGTGGATGACAAGGGTAATGTAGAAGAAAAGAACCTGGAGCGGAGCTTGTTTATCAACAGCCAAGATAAAAACAAGCCGGTGATGGAAGGCAGAGCTATGGGCGGCGGTAGTTTTGGCAAAAACAATCTTACCCCTTCGGGTGACGATAAAAACAATCCATCGCAATATGCAGGACACTCAAACGCCTATCTCGCGCTGACTGAGCCAGCAGAAGAACATCCGGAAGACAGCAATTTCAAGGTAAAAAGCCAGGATGGAACACCTGACTACAGCAAAGCGCAACCTCGTGGCACAACAACAAATGAGACTCCCAAACCCGAAAAAGTAGAACCAGGAAACGGCGAAAACGACCGACCGCATAAAGGCACATCCTACCAGGAAGGGACTGTTGATAACGACGAAGTAAATATTCCCGGCCCTAATGAACTACCTGATCAGCAAAAAGTTGGTGAAGGTGGTAGTAGTAGTGAAAAGGAACATATAGAAACGTAGATTTCACCACTTAATATTCTGCTCAATAAATTCAATCAAATCATCAGCCATTGCCTGTTGTTCTTTAGCACTTGGATGGCCCGGTGTGTTTTTATAAGGAATGGGATGAACGTAGACTTTTTTATCGTTCAATCCATCAACCGCTTTCTGTATATATCCCGGCCATGGTGAGCCCGGTTTAGTGGCATCCATGCTGCCTAATATACAAATGATACTTGCTTTTGGATATTTCCCGCGAACGCTCTTTACAAAACTTGAATAGGCGTCAATAAAGAATTCTGGCGCCGGAGGTTTAGTGCCGAAACGCTCCTTAAATTGGGCGTTGTCTGGTAGGTTTACTATCCAAGAGTCATTTTGAAAAAGGTTGATAACAACAACGTCCGGCGTATATTTCGAGAAGTCCCACTTACTCAGCGAATCTGTGGCATCCAGTCTATCATACATTTCGCGCATAATCAATGGGAACCAGCTCACCGTAATACCTATCCCGCTTTTTGAGGTACTATAAAACTCGGCATCAAAATGTCTTGCGGTTATGGCAGCATAACTAATGTATCCATCCTCGTAAGGGCTAGTCCCCCTGTCTTTTCCCGTTGTATCCAAATCGGCATACCCACAGGTTATCGAGTTACCAAAGAATTCCATCTTTCGTTTTTTTGTTGGAGTAGCAGATAAAACTTTACCACCCTGGTCTATTGTAAAACCGTAAAACCATGTTTTCCCCATAGCCCATTCGGTACGTTTAAATAGTTCGAGTGTGTGTTTACCAGGCGGCAGTCCTTCAGCAAGGATGTATTCCTTTTTTTCCTGTAGAGGATGAACGACGCTTAAAACCTTGCCGTCAACTATTATATCATAGTTATTATCCGATCTTTCGTCCATCAGCATCGTCTTCACGCTTGTACCCGTAAAGTTAATTTTTACCGAATTAGCCGACCATGACAACACCGCTGCGCTATCAGTCATGGCAACGCGCCCCATGTAATGGATATGCGAATCATTTGGCTTTACAATAATTTGTGCCGAGCACTGAAAGCCGATTGCAAGGAAAAGACAATAAAGAAAAAATTTGTAATTCATTTGGTCAAATATTGGTTAGTGACTTTTTATTATATGTCAAGATTTATATGTTAAGATTCTAAAAGTCTCCCCAACAGGGGAGATTTAGAGGGGGCTGCTATTTCAAATATACATAAGTTATGCCGTCCCCGCCCCGGTCTGCATGCTCATCTTCCATGCGGTCAACCTGCTCGTATTTTTTTAGATATTGGCGTATCATCTTGCGCAATATACCATCCCCCTTGCCATGAATTACCTTCAGATTGCCAAAGCCCATCATAAGGGCTCGATCAAATAATCTTTCAATGGCACTCAGGGCATCTTCTGTTCTCATCCCCCGCACGTCAATTTCCGGACTAAAGCTCGCCATATCGCTGGTATGACTGTTGAAACTTTTTCTTATTTCCTTTGGCACACTTGAACGGTCGACTCTTACAACCCGCTTCCTTTTGGCTACGGTCCGCAAATCGCCGATGGCTATAACCACACTATCCTTTATTAGCTCCATCACCTGCCCGGTGGTTTCGCTGTCAGTTAGTTTTACCCAGTCGCCTGGTTTTAGCTCATCATCTTGCTTTGCAGGTTTAACAACTTCGGGTTTAACTGTATTTTTTTGCAGCTCAACATTCAGGTTTTCACGCAAGCTGCGGGTCTTGTCTTTATCTGCATTACTGCTTTTTATTTCTGAGATGGTGTTTTCCACCAGTTTATTGGCATTAATAATGATGTTCTTCGCCTGCTCCTTAGCATCCTTTATTAGTGCCTTTTTATTTTCGTCGAGATAGCTTTTTAGTTTTTCATTCTCTGCCAGCAATTCATTAACCCTTTTTTGCTGTCTCTCCAGTTTTATTTTGGTGTCGAAGATTTCCTTTTTTTCCCGTTCCAGGTTAACCAATAAAGTATCCACCTTTTTTTGGCCAGCACTTACTTTGTTTTTAGCGAGGTTGAGCACATTTTGTGGAAGACCGATTTTCTGAGCGATCTCAAATGCATATGAACTACCTGGTTTGCCAACCTCGAGCATATAAAGCGGTTTCATCTCCACGTTATTAAATAGCATAGAAGCATTCTCTATACCTTCGGTGTGACTGGCAAAAATTTTCAGGTTTGAGTAGTGAGTAGTCACCATTCCCTTTACCTTTTTATGGTTTAAGGATTCCAGCACGGCTTCAGCGATAGGGCCTCCAAACTGGGGATCGGTTCCGGTACCAAACTCATCAATCAGGATCAACGTCTTGCCATTGGCCTGTTCCACAAACTCTTTCATTTTTGAAAGGTGTGCACTATATGTACTGAGGTCGCTTTCAATAGACTGATCGTCACCAATGTCAACAAACAATTGTTTGAAAACGCCGACAACACTTGCCTCCGCTGCCGAAATCAGCAAACCGGCTTGTACCATCATTTGTAATAGACCTACTGTTTTCATACAAACAGACTTACCACCGGCGTTTGGCCCTGATACTACAATGATCCTTGTGCCTTCATCTATCTGAACGTTTAAAGGCACTACAGTTTTTTTCTCTTTTTTAAAGTTTAAAAATAAAAGTGGGTGACGGGCATTTATTAACTTAAGCTTCGCTTCGTTCTCCAGTTGGGGCATTTCGCCTTCTATGTCAATTGCAAAAAGTGCTTTCGCTCTAACAAAGTCGAGTTTGGTTAACAAGGAATGATACGAAAGTAAAAGGGGTACATATGGCCTCAGTTCGTCAGTTAAGGCAGTGAGTATTTTAACTATTTCGCGGCGGCGTTCGAATTCAAGATCGCGGATGCGGTTATTTAAGGTAAAAACCTCTTCCGGTTCCATGTAAACAGTTTGCCCGGATGATGATTCATCGTGAATAAAACCTTTGAGTTTCCGCTTATTTTCAGCAAGTATAGGAATGCACAAACGTCCGTCACGCACCGTTAGAGAACCATCTGCGGTCCAGCCATTCGCTGTTGCGCTCTTAAATATCTGGTCAATTTTTCTTCTGGCCTCCTGTTCGGCTTTTGATATGCCCGATGTAATATCTAACAATTCGCGCGATGCATTCGGTCTTATCTTACCTTTTTGATCAATTACCAGGTCTATTTTTTTAAGGATGGCCTTTTCAATGGGTAAGTGTTCAAATAATGCCTCCAGGTTGGGGTATTGTCCTTCGCGTTCGTTAAAATATCCAATTACAGCAAATACTGTGGTTAGTGATGCCTGCACCTGGTAAAATTCTTCTTCGCTCAAAAAGGCGCCTTCAATCCTTGCCTTGTTTGCCAGTGACTTTATATCAAAAAAATGATGAATAGGTAAAGGAGCGTCGTTTTCGAGTATGATCTTAAATTCGTTAGCCTGGTATAAAAACTTGCGGATATGATCGTAATTGTTCATTACCTGTATCTTATCTACCATCTGCCGGCCCATCTCGCTAAGGCAATGCGCTTTTATTAATTCCTTTACCTCGGTAAACCCCAGTTTATCAGCGCTATTTTTTGGGTAAAGCATTTAACGTTTTTTGTTGAGTTTGTTTTATTTGTTTCAATTGCAAGGTATTTACCGAATCGGTCTTTTGTTTCAGATTTTTGAGTACCTGCTCATACATAGTTTGTAGCTCGGCCGGTTGGGTCGTGTAATATTTATAGCTTTTCCTGAATTGTGCGGAGTCGGTATTATATTTTTTAAACAACGAAAGGTACATTCCCATTCCGTATTTGTATAAACTATCCGGCACCTGATGGGTGTACATTCCCCCATCAACTAAATGTATATCAGTTAATAAACTAATCATTCGGTCATGATTTATTATTGAATCTGACGGCTTACTTTTATTGCAGGCGAATAAAAAAAGGGATACTGAAAAAAACAGGGTGATATATTTACGCATTCTGTAATTTAGCGGCTTGTAATTATGCAAAATTAACGATAAATGAGCATAGCAGATAATATTAAACGCCTAAAAAAAGAAACCGATGCCGTGAACGTAGCTTTGATAGCGGTATCAAAAACCAAGCTCGCCCCCGAAGTGCAGGAAGCCTACGACGCCGGACAGCGTTTATTTGGCGAAAACATGGTGCAGGAACTGGTTGAAAAACAGGAGCAACTACCAAAAGATATTCAATGGCATCTGATAGGCCATTTACAAAGCAATAAAGTAAAATACATTGCACCATTTATCAGTATGATTCAATCGGTTGATAGTTTAAAGTTATTGCAGGAAATAAATAAACATGCCCAAAAAAGCGACCGTATAATTGATTGCCTGTTACAAGTGTATATCGCTGACGAAGAAACCAAATTCGGACTTGGTTTTGACGAAACAATAGAGCTGTTAAGATCGGAAGAATTGACAAGTTTGAAACACATCCGCATCCGTGGCTTTATGGGTATTGCTACCAACACCGATAACGAAAAGCAAATAAAAGAAGAGTTTTACGAACTGAAAACCTTTTTCGACGGCATAAAACAAAGCTATTTTCGGAAAGACAATGCTTTTGATACAATTTCAATGGGTATGTCGTCGGATTATAAAATAGCTATTGAACAGGGAAGCACGATGGTAAGGCTCGGGAGTACCATTTTTGGTGAAAGAGTTATCAAACACTGGAAAAATAATTGATTTCTATTTCGGAATTCGGATGTTCGACCCGATAGCTATCGGGTTCGGGATTGCTTGCCAATACCGATTTTCAGGTTTGGGTTCAAACAAAATGACCAACGGCGCAATGACGCCTAGCAAATAAATAAAGACTAATGAACATAAATATACGATTCGCTAAAAAAGAAGATTGTCCCCGTTTGCTTGAGTTGGTACATGAGCTGGCCGTTTTTGAAAGAGCCCCGGAAGAGGTTACCGTAACATTGCAGGAATTTGAGGATGCGGGGTTTAGAGAAAATCCGGTTTGGAAAGCTTTTGTGGCCGAAGTTGATGGTTTGATTGTAGGCTTTGCCTTATATTATATCCGCTATTCAACCTGGAAGGGTTGTCGACTGTATCTTGAAGATCTGATTGTTACGGAGAACATGCGCGGTAAGGGGGCTGGAAAGTTATTATTTAACAAGGTGATAGAAGAAACAAAAATATTGGGTTTTAGCGGCATGGTTTGGCAGGTGTTGGATTGGAACGAGCCCGCGATTAATTTTTATAAAAAATACGAAGCTAACATTGAGGCTGGATGGCTTAATGCAGCGTTATCCAAAGAACAGTTAACAAAAATGGATCTGCAATCTTAAATACCTTTTAAATAATGCTTGTTTTTAAATTCGGAGGAGCGTCTGTAAAGGACGCCGATGGTATTGTTAACCTGGTTAATGTAGTTAAAAGATTTGAGGGCAGTCAAATATTGATTGTAGTTTCGGCAATGGGTAAAACTACCAATGCGCTCGAAAAACTCACTAAAGCTTATGTTGAACAGTCTGATGAACTCCACTTCATTTTTGACGATATAAAGAAGTATCACTATGCCATAATTGAGCAGCTTTTTGAGCCTTCACACCCTGTTTTAGATGTAGTTGCAAATACTTTTGTCGAGATCGACTGGATCATTGAAGATGAACCGCACGATGATTTCGATTTTATTTATGATCAGATCGTATCCATCGGTGAACTGGTTTCAACCCGAATAGTAAATGCATATCTCAATAAAGCAGGTATAAAAAGTCAATGGATAGATGTACGGGGTTATGTTCATACCGATAACACCTATCGGGAGGGTTTAGTGCAATGGGATAAAACACAGATAAGTATCAGCCAGGACATTCCCGGACTTCTTAAAAAAGGAACGGTTGTTACGCAGGGATTTTTAGGGGGCACCTCCGAAAACTTCACCACCACTTTAGGGCGCGAAGGTTCTGACTACACTGCTTCTATATTTGCCGCATGCCTGGGTGCTGATTCGGTTACTACCTGGAAAGATGTTCCCGGTATACTAAACGCAGATCCCAAACTTTTTTCGGATACAGTTAAGTTTGATGAGCTGTCTTATACAGAAGCCATTGAAATGACCTACTATGGCGCAAGCGTAATACATCCCAAAACAATAAAACCGCTTCAAAATGCTAAAATACCTTTACTTGTTAAACCATTTACCAATCCTGATGCCCCCGGGACAATTATAAAGGAAGATGGAACTAATTCGTTTATAAAACCGGTTATTATTGTTAAGCAAAACCAGGTTTTGCTGTCTATTTCCGCAAAAGACTATTCTTTTATCTCTGAAAATCACCTGAGCGACATCTTTTCTTTGTTTGCAAAAAACCAGGTCAAAATAAATATGATGCAAACATCGGCCCTTAGTTTTACCGTTTGTTTTGATCTTTATGAAGACCATTTTAAAAAGTTGTTAACTGGTTTAAACAGTGATTTTAAAATTAAATATAATAATAGCCTCAGTTTAATTACGTTAAGACATTATTCACCGGCTTCATTACGAGAGCTAACATCAGGTAAAACTATACTGCTTGAGCAAGTAAGCAGAAATACCGTGCAGCTTGTAGTAAAGTAAAATGTAAAATAAATGTTAAACTCATTCACATTAGGCCAGGTTTAAACCATAATGGGCTATATTTACCCATCACAGCCGGTTAATTTAAATTATGAAATTTATAAAAGTCCTTTTTGCACAAGCTCTATTTATCACAATACTTTACCTGCCTGCATTCGCTCAAAATGACGGTAATTCTTTAAACGATATAATGGCCAAAACAGCCAAAGTTTACAATGATATCCCTGTTGAAAAAGTCTATCTGCATTTTGATAAGCCTTATTATGCAGTGGGCGATACCATATGGTTTAAAGCATATTTAACTATTGATTATCACCACCCTTCGCCCTTGAGCAAAATTGTTTACGCAGCTATTTTAGGACCTCGTGATTCGTTGATCCAACTACTAAAATTGCAGGTTAAAAACAGTGTAGCATGGGGAAATTTTCCACTTTCCCAATACTCCTATAAAAAGGGGAATTATCGCGTGGTAGCTTATACCAATTGGATGAATAATGCAGGGCCGGTTTATTTTTTTAACAAAAATATAACTATCGGCGACGCAATAAATAATACAGTATCCACTCAGGTTTCTTTAAAAAGTACCATGGCGGGCAAACTTCCAAAAGTTTCGGCAGGCGTATATTATAAAGATGATGACGGCAAACCTTATCAGGGAAAAAAAGTCAGTTGGTCTGTAATAAAAGATGACGAAGCTGTTTTAAAAGGTAAGGGCGAAACAGATAATAATGGCTTCATAGACATAAACTTTATTAACGTCAAGAATTATAACTTGGATTCTACCACCCTGGTTACCGTTGTAGATAATGGCGCCAGGAAACAGTTCAGCAGCTCATTCTCGTTAAAAGATATTGCCAAACCAAACGACATACAATTTTTTCCGGAAGGGGGTGAATTACTGGTCGGCTTGCGCACGAAGATCGCATTCAAAGCTATAAAACCTAATGGTTTGGGTATTGATGTTAAGGGAACTGTTACCGATAATACCAACAATGTGGTCGCTGAATTTTCGTCAACACATTTGGGGATGGGTTACTTTTTCTTATCGCCCGAGGATGGGAAGACATATACGGTGAAGGTAACATTTGCCGATGGATCTGCAGCAACCCCTATCTTGCCGAAGATTCAAACCGGCGGTATAAATTTAGGTCTCGACAACATTGACACAGGTGTTTTGAAATTAAAAATTCAGGCGGACGCACCGTTTTTTCAGGCTTACAAGGGTAAAACCTTTTTCATTTTAGCAAAATCAAGCGGAATCATATGTTATGCGGCAAAAATGCAGTTGCAAGAACAGGCTTACAACGCGAATATTCCCAAAAACAAGTTTCCAACAGGTATTGTACAGGTAACGCTTTTTTCACCAGATGGAGACCCGGTTAGCGAGCGAATTGCATTTATACAGCATAATGATCAGTTGAATTTATCAATCAGCAGCGATCGCCCATCTTATAATACCCGGCAGAAGGTTAAATTAAACATCCTGGCAAAAAACAACAATCAACCTGATGAGGGGAATTTTTCTTTATCGGTGATTGATGACACCAAAGTTCCGTTTGATGAGAACTCAGAAACTACAATTTTGACCTATCTATTATTAACTTCCGACATCAAGGGATATATCGAAAAACCAAATTATTATTTTAACCATCCTGACGAAAAAACGGCGGCCGATTTGGATGTTTTATTACAAACACAGGGTTATCGACGTTTTTCATACGACGGTATTTTGGGCGATAAATACCCGGCAATAAGCTATTTGCCAGACCAGGGTATTACAATCTCAGGTACGCTCAGGGCTTCAAATGGCATCCCGGTTAACAAAGGCAATGTGCGATTAAATATTCGCGATAAAAACCGTTCAGAAAATGCGATTACAGATCCGGACGGACATTTTAAATTTTCAAATGTAGTTTTCCAGGATTCTTCACAAATTATATTAAGCGCGCGTGATAACGTTCGATCTAGCGACATGGTGCTTACCGTCGATGGGGAGCATTCACAGGGCCTGGCGGAAAATTTTGATGCACCGGACGAAATAGTGAACATCGACAGCGCGCTGAGTTCTTATTTAAAGAATAGTAAAATACAATACAGTGATAAACATATATTAAAGGAGGTTGTGATAAAGGATACAAAAATTGTAAAAACCGTAACCCATCGCGATTTTAGCAGTTTGCAAAGCTTAAGCCATGAGGCCGATTATACCATCAAAGGTAGTTTACTCCAGGGTTGTGGTGCTCCCGTAGAGTGTATAAAGTCGCTTGCTGCTGGGATGGTGTTTGAGAATGAAAATTTTTACGTAATGAGGGATTACAGCCAGGGAAAAGCAATACCGGCTGCAATTTTCTTGCGGGGACAGTTTGTTGATGTGAATGCCTTGTATAGTTTAAATCCTAACGACATTGAATCGGTAGAAATATTTTATAAGGACGAATTGGGTCTGATAAAAAGCATGTATAATACCAATGGCGCTATTGTAGTCAATCTAAAAAAAGTTGAACCTGCCAAAAAGGTCAGTTTGCAGGAGTTGAGGGATTTGATCCCGAAAAGGTATGAAATGACCTTTACACCGCGAGGATATGCCGCGATAAAAACGTTTTATTTACCACGTTATGAAGGGCCAAGGGAAAGTCAAACAAACGTTACTGATAGACGCAGCACAATTTATTGGAATCCAAATGTAATTACCGACAAGACTGGTGCTGCTACCCTGGAATATTTTAATTCGGACGGTAGGGGAACCTACAGGGCCATAATTGAAGGCATAGATAAAGACGGTAATATCGGACGGCAAGTGTATAGGTATACAGTGAAATAATTGGGTGTTGAATAGTTAAAAAGCTTGAACAACAAATTAAACTCAATCAACTTAATCAACTAAAAAACAATGAAAAGCCAAATAACTCCATTCCACGTCGCGGTACCTGTTTATGACCTTGACGAAGCGCGGAAGTTTTACCGACAGATTTTAGGGTGTGGTGAAGGCAGGAGCTCTGACCAGTGGACCGACTTTAATCTGTATGGCCACCAGTTTGTAATCCATTTAAAACCGCGACCTGCCGAAGAGGCTAAACATCATTTTAATCCCGTTGATGGTCATGATGTACCTGTTCCACACTATGGCGTAGTTTTAGAATGGGATCAATGGCACGATCTGGAAAAAAGATTGAGGAGCAACAAGATAAAATTTGTAATAGAACCTTATATCCGTTTTAAGGGGTTGCCTGGCGAACAGGCAACTATGTTTTTCCTCGATCCATCGGGCAATGCGCTGGAATTTAAATCGTTTAAAGACATCGGGCAGTTGTTTGCGGTGTAATTAAGCCTGACTTTTTTTCTTTATCTGAAACTAATTTGGCGTATCATACATTTATCGAGCAACGATCTGAAAAAAGTATGCGTAATGACTTGAGTTATGGACGAAAAAGATGTGGAGCGTTTAATCAGGATCAGCAAAGAAAAACCTTTGCTGCCAGAAACTTATGTTCCCTGGCATGAAGAACCTACTCCAGCCGAAGTTTTTTTACCCGAAAATCTAAATTCACTTGAAGGCCTTGCTTTGTATGAAACACTCTCACCATTTCAAAAACTTGAATTAGGGCGAAACGAAATTGTACAGGTGCTTTATTCTTATAGCTGGGGCGAAGGCCTATTTTGCTTGTTTCTGAGTAAATATATTCTTACCCTGCAGCCTGAAGGTGTAGAATACCGGTTCCTGATAAGAGAGTTGATTGAAGAATACCGTCACCAGGAAATGTTTGCCCAAACCATCCAAAAATTAAACGGTAAACCTATTAAGCCTTCAGGTCTGCACCGCTTTATCGGTCTTTTTACTGCCAAATTTTTACCGGTTGACTTTTTATTTATGGGCAGTCTTTCTGTAGAATTAATTACGGACACCTATGGCGACAGAACTCGTAAGGATCCTTCCTCCTATCTGGTTTTAAGGAAAGTCTTCGATCTGCACGCCATTGAAGAAGCCAGGCATATTTATTTCACAAAAAATTTATTAAAAAGATATACCGACAAGGCCGGTTATATAAGACGGAGCATATATAGCTTTGTTATTTTGTTTAATATTTATTTCATTCGTACATTATACGTCAGAAAGGAAATTTATGAGCGCGTGGGGCTAGAAAACCCTGATTCGGTATATAAATTCGCCTTTAAAAATTACAAAACCAAATTTATCGGAATAGGTCTGGAGGGCGTAATTGACTTTGTAAAAAGTTGGAATGGTTTTAACGGTATGACCCGCTGGGCCTGGCGGTCACTGATGGGTGTGAAGGTTTAGATATAAGTATACTTTTCCCTTCGATACCCTAATTCATCACATATACCAAAATATCAGCGTAAAAAGCTATTTTTGCGCTTCAATGGAATATATTCGTAATTTTTGTATCATAGCACATATCGACCACGGTAAAAGTACACTTGCCGACAGGCTATTAGAATACACGCATACAATAACCCAGCGCGAATCCCAGGCGCAGTTATTGGATGACATGGACCTGGAACGCGAGCGTGGTATAACCATAAAAAGTCATGCCATACAAATGGATTATGAATTGGATGGGCAAAAATACGTGCTCAATCTTATTGACACCCCCGGACATGTCGATTTCTCTTATGAAGTTTCACGTTCAATAGCTGCCTGCGAGGGCGCTTTGCTTATTGTTGACGCAGCACAGGGCATACAGGCACAAACTATATCCAACCTATACCTGGCTCTGGAGAACGACCTTGAAATCATCCCCATACTCAACAAAATGGACCTTCCAGGTGCAATGCCCGAGGAGGTTAAAGACCAGATAGTTGAACTGATTGGCTGTAAACGTGAAGACATTATAGCTGCATCGGGTAAAACAGGCATGGGTGTTCATGATATTTTACGTGCCATTGTTGAACGTGTACCGCACCCGGTAGGCGATCCCAAAGCACCGTTACAGGCATTAATATTTGATTCCGTTTTTAACTCATTCAGGGGGATAGTTGCTTATTTCAAAGTGGTAAACGGTGAAATACGAAAAGGGGAAAAAGTTAAATTTTTTGCGACTGAAAAACAATACAATGCTGACGAAATAGGAACGTTAAAATTGAAACAATCACCAAAAGATGTTATTAAAACAGGTGACGTTGGCTATATTATTTCCGGCATAAAAGAAGCCAGGGAAGTAAAAGTGGGTGATACTATAACCAGTGTTGAGCGTCCTTGTGAAAGTGGCATTCAGGGCTTTGAGGAAGTAAAACCTATGGTGTTTGCAGGGATTTACCCCGTAGATACAGAAGACTATGAAGAACTGCGAGAATCAATGGCTAAGCTGCAGCTAAATGATGCTTCTTTGGTTTTTGAACCGGAATCGTCAGCTGCATTAGGGTTTGGTTTCCGTTGCGGATTCCTTGGCATGCTGCACATGGAGATCATACAGGAGCGACTGGAGCGTGAGTTTGATATGACGGTGATCACTACAGTACCCAACGTATCGTACATTGCTTACACAACAAAAGGTGATCCTATTACAGTAAATAATCCATCAGACCTGCCCGATCCCAGCAGAATAGATTTTGTAGAGGAGCCGTACATCAAGGCTACTATCATTTCGAAATCCGACTATGTTGGCCCGATAATGTCACTTTGTATACAAAAAAGAGGTAGTATTATCAACCAGTCATACCTTACTTCCGATCGTGTTGAACTCATATTTGAGCTGCCTATGGGAGAGATTGTTTTTGACTTTTATGATAAGTTAAAAACCATTTCAAAGGGCTATGCCTCCTTTGACTACCATCAGATAGGTTACCGTAAGTCTGATCTGGTACGATTGGATATTCGTTTAAATGCCGAACCTGTGGATGCATTGTCATCGTTGATCTATAGAGGTAACTCCTATGACTTCGGCAAAAAGATTTGCGAAAAGCTGAAAGAGCTTATACCACGCCAGCAATTTGAAATCATTATACAAGCATCCATCGGCGCAAAGATCATCGCACGTGAAACGGTTAAGGCCCTGCGCAAGGACGTTACCGCCAAATGTTATGGCGGTGATATTTCACGTAAGCGCAAGCTGTTGGAAAAACAGAAAAAAGGTAAAAAACGCATGCGCCAGGTTGGCAATGTGGAAATACCGCAATCGGCGTTTATGGCGGTGCTGAAATTAGATTAATCGCCCCCCAACCCCCTAAAGGGGGAGCTTGAATGCGCGGTTTAAATAGTCGCTCTCCTTCCGGGGGAAGGGAGAGCTAAACATTAATTCCCCCTTTAGGGGGCCAGGGGGCATGCAATTACTCGACGGAAAATACGTATCAGAAAAACTTAAAGGTGAAATAGCCGAAGGCGCAGCCAATGTTTTGGCCAGAACCGGGCGCAAGCCGCACTTGGTGGCAGTGTTAGTTGGCCACGATGGCGGCAGCGAAACCTATGTTGCCAGTAAAATAAAAAATTGCGAACAGGTAGGTTTCAAATCAACTTTGGTGCGTTATGAAAGCAGCGTAACGGAAGAGGAATTATTGCAAAAAGTTGCGGAGCTTAACGCCGATGCCGATATTGATGGCATTATTGTGCAATTACCTTTACCCAAGCATATTGACCCTGAAAAAGTAACCGAGAAAATAGATTACCGAAAAGATGTGGATGGCTTTCACCCGATTAATCTCGGACGCATGCAGCGCAATTTACCTTCATTTATTCCGGCCACGCCTTACGGCATCACGCTGATGCTAAAAGAGTACAATATCGAAACAACAGGCAAACATTGTGTTGTAGTCGGCCGAAGCAATATTGTAGGTTCCCCTATCAGTATCTTAATGGCTCGTAACACATATCCTGGTAACTGCACGGTTACTATTTGTCATAGCCGTACGCCCGACATCAAAAGCATCACCTTGCAAGCAGATATATTAATCGTTGCTATCGGTAAAAAGAATTTCATCACTGCTGATATGGTGAAAGAAGGGGTTGTTGTAGTTGATGTTGGCATGAACCGTGAAACTTCAACCGTTACCAAATCGGGATTTAAGCTTTATGGTGATGTCGATTTTGAAAATGTATCGCAAAAAGCATCGTGGATAACACCTGTGCCAGGCGGAGTAGGCTTGATGACCATAATCGGGTTGCTGAAGAATACATTAGCGTCTGCTAATAAGGAGGTATATAAATGAGTAGCTGTTTGGGGATTAGTGAATGAGTCTAACCTTCTAAATATTTACAACAATTCCAACATCTACAACCACCTAAAAATCTATCTTCAAATTCATTACTGAAGGATTTTTCATGATATCATCCATGTTGGTTTCGAGCGTCACATGTTTTCGATCGGCCGACAATATTGCTTTTGGGTTATTTATCTTCTTTACAGGTTTTGCGAAATTTAGGACCACTTTATAAGGCATATCGATCAGCATTGCTTTCGCCATTGCAAATGTGGACTGTGTCTTCTTTAAAAAAGCATTGAATTTTGATTTATCAATGATCCGGTAGAATTTATGGTCGGTAATTTCGTAGATGTAATAATCCTGTCCGGCAACTAATTCCTGCGCGTCAAAGCCCTTGGCTTTATTATTGTTTTTTGTTACCTGGTTTAACTGACTATTCATCGAAATTTTTGACAAATGTTTCAGGTAATATTCCAGGTCGGCGGGATTTTTTGCCAAATGATTGATACTCACTTTCATTATGTTTTTCTTCAAATCCATCTTAACTGAAAGGTTGCTGCTCTTAGCCATGTTCATTTCCTCGGTAGTCATTTTTTGTTGAGTACTATCGGGAAGTGCGGTATAAAAGTTGAGTGTGGTGTCTTTTACCATGCTAAATTGAGGCGTTTCCTTAACCGAATCGGTCATCAGGTTCATTAACACTGATACGGCGCGGCTCATATCAAAGGCGTACACCACATTACATGATCCGTCGGGCTTAAAATTATAGTGCTCTTCAATATCAACACATGATGAAAAGCTAAGCAGTACAAAAAAAAGAATTAGGTAATAAAATTTTTTCATAGAGCAAAATTTAAGTAATAATAAATAAAAAAGGTGAAAGAAGAAAGGAAAAAAGGCAAAAGGTGAAAGACAAAAGGCGAAAGGTTTTTTATTGTTTATTAAATTTTGACTCTGGCGTTGCTTTTCCCTTAACCTTTTAGCTTTTGCCTTTAACCTTCTTTCGTCTTAAAATCGTAATTTTGCACCTGATTATGGCGCACCAGATACCGGACGATGGCACACTGCTTCCTTTGATGGAAGAATTTTATACGATACAGGGGGAAGGATTCCACACCGGCAAAGCTGCGTATTTTATCAGGCTCGGCGGTTGCGACGTTGGCTGCCACTGGTGCGATGTAAAAGAGAGCTGGGATGCCGAGCTCCACGCGCTTACCAGCGCTGATAACATCATCGAAAATGCTTCACTTCATCCCTCAAAGGCCGTGGTGGTAACTGGCGGCGAACCGCTCATCTACAACCTTGATTACCTGACCGGTGGCCTGCAAAAAAGGGGAATTAAAACTTTTATAGAAACATCCGGTGCGTATCCTTTGTCGGGCAGTTGGGATTGGATTTGCTTATCGCCAAAAAAATTTAAATCGCCCCGGCCAAGTGTTGCCGCAAAGGCCGACGAACTGAAAGTGATTGTATTTAATAAATCAGATTTTGCCTTCGCCGAGGAAAATGCAAAGCTGGTATCTTCAAACTGTAAGTTATTCCTCCAGCCCGAATGGTCAAAGTCTAAAGAAATGACACCACTTATTGTGGACTATGTGATGAACAATCCTCAATGGGAAATATCTCTTCAAACACATAAATATCTGAATATTCCATAAAAGGAGAGTCAAGAGCAAAGAATCAAGAGCCAGGAAGACAACAAAGATTGCAAGTCTTCATTACTTGATAATTTAGCATACAACTCCCTTTTTTATCTTGGTTCTTGACTCTCGGGTCCTGGCTCCCTGCCGCTGGTTTCTGTAACTTGTTTTTTACTCCAAATTGTCATAATAAATGTAACTTAGAGTTTAAAAAAACGTATTAAAAAGAATGAGATTTTCCATTTTGCTGGGGTTTTTTCTTTTTTTATTTGTTTATGCATTTGGCCAACCACGGCAATATTCTACTACCAACAAAGAGGCCATAAAAGATTATGCCTTAGCGCGTCAAAGTCTGGATGAAGGTCTCTATGACCAAGCAGTGGCAGATTTGCAAAAAGCTATAAAAGCCGATGATAAATTTATAGAAGCTCATGAACAGCTAGGCGATATATGCCGGTTGATGAGGCTTCATAAGCAGGCCATTGAACAGTATCTTAAAGTCATTGAACTAAACCCAGAGTTTGACCATTCTGTTTATCTTAAACTTGGGGATGAAGAAGTATATGATGCGCGCTATGCGGAGGCGCAGCGCCATCTCGAAAAGTTTTTGACCTACCCAAACCTTGACCATCAAAAATATTTTCTTGCACAAAAACTTGTGGCCGATTGCAAATTCAGCATTGAGGCAATATCACACCCGGTTCCTTTCACACCTGTAAATATGGGGCCCGAAATTAATACTACCGCTGATGAATACCTGCCCGTTGCCACTGCCGACGAAAGCACAATAATATTTACCCGAAAAATTAATAGTAACGAAGATTTTTATGAAAGTTCAAAGGTAAGCGGGAAGTGGCAAACGTCAATTTATTTAAGTGATCAAATCAACACACCTGAATATAACGAAGGATCTCAATCAATCTCCCAGGATGGAAAATATCTTTTTTTTACAGGTTGTAACCGTCCTGACGGTCTTGGACGCTGTGATATTTATATATCACAAAGAAAACCAGACGGATGGAGCAAGCCGTTTGATTTGGACCCGCCGGTGAATACCACCGGCTGGGAATCACAACCGTCGATAAGCGCTGACGGACGTACGCTTTATTTTGTAAGTAACCGCAAAGGGGGTTACGGCGGTTATGATATATGGAGATCAACTCTAACAGGTAAGGGATGGGGCCAGCCGGAAAACCTGGGCCCGAATATCAATACTGCTTTTGATGAACAATCGCCGTTTATACATCCCGATGACAGCACTTTATATTTTTGTTCAAACGGCTGGCCAGGTTTGGGCGGTATGGATCTTTTTATGAGCCGCCTCGGGAAAGATGGAAAATGGCAAAAGCCCGAAAACCTCGGTTACCCTATTAACTCGAGCGGAAATGAAAATGGCATGACTTTAACAGCCAACGGCAACTATGCATTTTTTTCGTCAAATAACCTGAACGGCTATGGTGGCTATGATATTTATCGTTTCGAGCTTCCGCATAATTTAAGACCCCGTGTGGTAACATATGTAAAGGGTAAGGTTAATGATATAAATACCCTGCAGCCTTTGGAGGCGGCCGTTGAGATAATTGATTTGGAGAGAAATGAACCTGTTTACCAGGATTTTAGTGATCCTAACCACGGCGATTTTTTAACGTCGCTTACAGCCGGTAAGGACTACGGATTAAACATTTCGAAAAGCGGCTATCTTTTTTATTCAGAACATTTTTCGCTTGTGGGCGTCGAACCAAAGAAACCGTTCACCATACAAGTTTTGTTAAAGCCGATTGAGATTGGGAATAAGGTGATCTTGACTAATATATTTTTTGATACCAATAAGTTTGACCTAAAATCGGAATCGATTGCTGAGTTGCAAAAACTACTCGAATTTATAACTGAAAATCCTACTATTAAAATTGAGATTTCTGGCCACACGGATGATGTTGGTAATGATCAATCAAATCAAACACTTTCTGAGAACCGGGCAAAATCTGTTTATCAATACCTTATCGACAATAAAGTTGACCCTGCGCGGCTGGTTTATAAGGGTTATGGCAAAACACAGCCTATAGCACCTAATACTTCGGATGAGAACCGTCAAAAAAACCGGAGAACGGAGTTTAAAATTACTGCAAAGTAGCGGAAAGCTGAAAGCAGAGAAAGCACTTAGTTAAGCTGCTTGGTTTGACTTTTTAAAAAAGCTTTCTGCTTTGGTCTTTTAGCTTTCAGCATCTGCTTTAAATTAATAACTTAGGGAATGAAAACCTACGCGATAGTACTTTTACTTATTTTCTTTATTTCTTGTACATCAATCTACAAAACCATGAACGCAGGTAAGCCCTGGCAGGGCAAGGTTCAGGAAATTTCAGGAAGAGTTGAGTGTGAATTTTATAATGAAGGTGGCGAAGGAATTGCCTATCACGATTCGGACAGTATAAATAACGGAAGCGGCAAGCTTAACCCGGCAAACGGAACTTTCCTGAACGAATTCCGGATGAAGGAAGGCGTTGATATTTCATATACCAAAACGCACGACATCGACAACAATCGTTACAACAAGGTACCAAGGGACATGGACAAGCTTTATGTAGGATGGACTAAGCCCGGCGAGTGGATAAATTATACTATAAAAGTCAACGAATCGCGCAATTATAAAATTGGTTTGATGTACACCGCCAACGGCGATGGCGCTATTTCGCTCGATGTGGACGGCAAGGATGTAACCGGGTCATTAAAAGTACCATCTACTCATGATGACCGAGATACGGTTCAGTGGCGCCAATGGCATCACTGGAATAAGGTCGATTCACTGGGAACTGTAAAAATCAAAAAGGGAATGCATATTCTTACCCTGTATGTGGTAGCTAACGGGAATATGAACTTTGATTACCTGGAATTCAAATAGATGCGCGGATTGCAAATACGCGAATGTGCAGATACCGTTTATGAAACATCTGCACATTTGCAAATTTGCACATCAGCATATTAGTTCCCCATTTCAGATAGAAACTTAATCCGCATCAGCTGTACTTCCTCGCGGGTATAATCATCGCTTCCCAGCTCAGCTAAGGCATCGTCTATCGAATCCGCCTCTGCGGTACGGAAATAATCATAAACTTCTTCCTGCTTGTCCTCATCAATAACCTCGTCAATATAATAATTGAGGTTAAGCTTGGTACCTGAGTTAACGATAGTTTCTACCTCCTTTAAAATTTCTTCGTATGATAGTCCTTTTGAAGCGGCAATATCATCAAGATTCAAATGACGGTCGATGTTCTGTATGATGAAAACTTTAAGAGCCGACTTGTTGGCGGCGCTTTTTATCACCATGTCGACAGGACGGTCAATATCATTGTCCTCTACATATTTCTGGATCAGATCAGTAAAAGGTTTTCCAAATTTAAGAGCCTTCCCCGCCCCAACACCCGAAATTTGTTTCAACTCGTCGGTAGTTATCGGATAGTGAGTACACATTTCTTCCAGTGACGGGTCCTGGAATATAACGAACGGAGGCAGACCTTTTTGTTTGGCAAGTTTTTTACGCAAATCTTTAAGCATTTGCAGTAACTCAGTATCCAATGCGCCCCCGCCTTGTTTCGGGCCGTCCTCACCGTCATCGTCATCGGTAGCTTCCATAGGCCGGTTTAAAACAAACCGGATACTATATGGATTTTCAATAAAAGCGTTTCCTGCCTTAGTTAAGTGCAGTAAACCGTACTGATCAATATCCTTTGCTAAAAAATTATTAAGTAAAGCCTGCCTTAACAGGGAGTTCCACAAATTTTTACCATCCTCCTTGCCCGAGCCATAATATTCCAAAACGTCGTGCTCGTAGTTCTTAATTTGCGCATTTTCTTCTCCCATTAAAATGCCTATGATATGATTGTCATCAAATTTTTCACCTATCTGTTTAATCAGGCTTAATACTTTATGCAGATGAAACTCACCATCAAAATGTTCTTTATGTGCGCTGCAGTTATCGCACATACTATTACAGCCAGCCTCATTAAAATTTTCGCCAAAATAATGAAGTAACTGTTTACGCCTGCACACAGAAGATTCGGCATAATCAATCACTTCTTTCAATATCTGGGTACCGATTTCACGTTCTGCAACCGGCTTATCCTTCATGAATTTTTGAAGTTTGTCAATATCCTTCTCGGAGTAAAATGCAACGCATACACCTTCACCTCCGTCGCGGCCCGATCGGCCGGTTTCCTGGTAGTAGCCTTCCATGCTTTTCGGCATGTCGTGGTGTATCACATAACGCACATCCGGCTTATCAATTCCCATCCCGAAAGCGATTGTGGCTACAATTACGTCCACATCTTCCATCAGGAACTTATCCTGCGTATCGGCCCTTACTTTAGGTTCCAAACCTGCGTGGTATGGCAACGCCTTTACGCCATTAAGATTGAGGGCTTCTGCTACTTCTTCAACCTTTTTGCGGCTAAGGCAGTATATAATTCCCGACTTGCCCTGGTTTTGCTTTACATACTTTACAATTTCTTTTATTACGTTGCGTTTTGCGCGTACCTCGTAAAAAAGGTTCGAACGGTTAAATGACGATTTATAAACCGTGGCATTGTTCATTTGCAGGTTTTTTTGAATATCCTGCTGAACTTTTGGTGTGGCTGTCGCAGTTAGAGCTATAATTGGAATATTCTCGCCAATATTGCTGATCACCTGGCGAATTTTACGGTATTCCGGGCGAAAATCATGCCCCCATTCAGAGATACAATGCGCTTCGTCAACGGCTACAAACGATACCTGGTTTAAACGTAAAAAATCAACATTCTCCTGTTTGGTTAAAGATTCAGGGGCAACATATAATAACTTTGTTTTACCGCCCAAAACATCCTCTTTAACTTTTGCTATTTCTGATTTTGTAAGTGACGAATTTAGAAAATGTGCTATACTGTCTGACCCTCCGAAAGCCCTTAGCTGGTCGACTTGATTTTTCATCAATGCGATAAGTGGTGAAATTACTATCGCAGTCCCCTCGCTCATTAATGCAGGCAGCTGATAACACATGGATTTGCCTCCACCGGTAGGCATAATCACAAACGTATCGTTCCCGGCAAGAATATTTGTTATAATCGCTTCCTGTTCTCCCTTAAAATTATCAAATCCGAAAAAATTCTGGAGGTTGTCAAAAAGTGATTTCTTAGTTTCTATCATTATTTATTTATTCGTGAATTGTATTTAAAGTAATTAAAAGATTAAAGTAACAAAATTTTCTCAATAAACGACGGATTTACTTAAAAATTTTAGATAAAAATGATTATTCGACGAAACTTTTAATGGGTTTACTATTAAAAAGAAAATTTCATCAAAATTTGTGTAACAGAACGTTTACAAGAGCAAAAAAACATTTTAATTAATGTAAAACAATTTGTTTATTTAGTTATTTAACAACCAAACGACCAGTGTTTTTTTATTTGATTTTATTTAATATTTATTTTCAAATTATTGCTCACTTTTACGGCGTATTACTACATTAAATTGTTTAAAAACACATGAATAAAAATTATTATGCTATTATAATGGCGGGCGGTATTGGAAGTCGTTTTTGGCCTATCAGCAGAACATCTCACCCAAAACAATTTATTGACATACTAGGAACCGGAAAAACACTAATACAAAACACCTATGATCGTTTTTTGAAGGTGTGCCCGAAAGAAAACATTTATATAGTAACAAATGATATCTATGCCTCTCTTGTAAAAAAACAACTGCCCGATATATCTGACGAACAGATACTAACCGAACCCGTAATGCGGAATACTGCTCCTTGCATAGCCTATGGTTCGTTCAAAATCGAAAGTCTTAACCCCGACGCCGCCATTGTTGTAGCGCCGTCAGATCATTTGATATTGGACGAGGCCGCTTTTATAAGTGCAATTGAAAAATCGTTGGAGACAGCGTCAAAAAACGACTGCCTTATTACTTTGGGTATAAAGCCTTCGCGCCCTGATACCGGTTACGGATATATTCAATATACCGGGCAAAGCATGAACAATGATTTTTTTAAGGTAAAAACCTTTACTGAAAAACCTACGCTGGAAATAGCTAAAACCTTTATTCAAAGCGGCGATTTTTTATGGAACGCTGGAATATTTGTATGGTCGTCAAAAGCCATAGTTAATGCTTTCAGTTCACACTTGCCCGACATGCACGAAATTTTCGCCGAAGCCCGGCAATTTTATAATACTGCCAACGAGAAAAACCATGTGCACACTTCTTACCTTCGTTGTACCAATATTTCTATTGACTACGGTATAATGGAAAAAGCCAATAATGTGTACGTTTTACCGTCGGAATTCGGCTGGAGTGACTTGGGTACCTGGGCATCAATTTATGACCTGGCTGAAAAGGACTACGTAGGCAATGCTGTTATTCCATCAGAAAAAGTGATCATGTACGACTCCTCAAATTGTATGGTCAATGTTCCGTCGGATAAACTGGTGATATTACAGGGATTACACGACTTTATTGTAGTTGAATCAAATAACACCCTGCTTATTTGTCCGCGTGACCAGGAGCAAAACGTTAAAAAGATAGTTGGAGATGTGAAACAACAGTTTGGGGCGAAGTACATTTAGTATGCCCCCCCGGCCCCTGAAGGGGGAGTTTTTGATTGACATTATTTTAAATAGCAATGGACAGCAAATCACTGCTATTTTTTATTTTGTGGTTTTAAATTGATCGGGGTCAAACTCCCCCTTTAGGGGGCTGGGGGGCTCTCTGCCTTATCGCCTCATATAAAATAATACCGGTTGCTACAGATACATTAAGCGACTCTATTTCACCAAACATGGGTATTTTTGCGAGGTGATCGGCAATGCGGATAATCTCATTCCGGACGCCATCTTCTTCTGAGCCCATGATGATGGCCGTCGGTACAGTATAATCAGGAGTGTAAATATCATCTTTGGTCTTCTCAGTGCAGCATACCAGTTGTAGTCCCGACTCCTGCAGAAATTTTACGGTCTGTAAAAAGTTATCGTGCCGGCAAACTGGTATTTTATATAATGCCCCCGCTGAGGTTTTTATTGCATCAGGGTTAATCTGAGCCGACCCTTTGGCCGGTATTACAATAGCGTTTACACCGGCACACTCGGCGGTGCGGGCAATAGCGCCCATATTCCGTACATCGGTAATGCCATCCAATACCAATATTAGCGGGACCTCACCGTTTTCAAATACCTGCGGTATGATGTTTTCAATTTTTTGATAAATGATAGGCGAAATAAACGCAACTACCCCCTGGTGATTCTTTAGTGTAAGGCGATTAAGCTTTTCGACGGGAACTTGTTGTGCCGTCAACTGGTATTCGTTCAGCAGATCTTTCAACTCGTTTAACAAGCCGCCGCCTATGCCCCTTTGCAGGTATAAAGCCTCAATTTCTTTGCCCGAATGGATAGCTTCAATAACCGCACGTATACCAAAAACCATTTGATTGCTCTCGCGCGGAGGCCGGGAGTTATATGCCATTTTTATTAATTTTCAGGAGGCAAAAGTAGCTATATTAATTGATTAAGCAGTTATTGAACTAAAGGGCAAATTGGTCTTAAAAAATATAGTTAACAATTTGAATCTTTATCCACATGGCGTTAAATAGCTGACCGCCAATACCAAAATAAAAGAGCTAACAATTTATCAACAACGGATGTGAACTCTCTCAATTGAAATTCGCGTTTGTTTTAACCTTTATTTTTCCAATAAAAAGCGGATGTTAGTTAAAGCGCGATATCTTTTGTATATTTTTGTTCCGTATGATTTTCGACAACGATAACCAATATAACAAGCCTACAAACGAACGAAAAAGCAGGATAACCAACCCAACGCCGTATAGCGGATTGGGTAAATTACCTCCTCAGGCAATTGATCTCGAGGAGGCGGTTTTGGGCGCTTTGATGCTTGAAAAAGATGCCCTATCATCGGTTATCGATATCCTGAAACCCAATGTTTTTTATAAGGATAATCATCAAAAAATATTTCATACGATACAATATCTATTTGAAAAGTCATCGCCTGTTGATATACTTACGGTAACCGCTCAATTGCGCCAACAGGGTGAGCTGGACATGATTGGGGGTGCGTACTATATAACCGAACTCACCAACAGAGTCGCGTCGGCCGCCAATATTGAGTTTCACTCCCGCATTATAATCCAAAAATTTATACAGCGTGAGCTGATCCGGATATCTACAGAGATTATACAAAGCGCCTATGAGGATACCACCGACGTGCTCGATCTGTTAGACAAAGCGGAAAAAAATCTTTTCGAAATCGCCCAAAACAACCTTCGCCGCGACTCGCGTAAGATGGACGACCTGATGCATGAAACCCTGAAGGAAATAGAAGCACTTAAAGACAAAAAAGATGGATTAACCGGTGTGGCATCAGGCTTTACAGATCTGGACAGGATGACCTCGGGCTGGCAAAAATCCGACCTTGTTATTTTGGCTGCACGGCCTGCCATGGGTAAAACGGCGTTTGTTTTAAGCTGTGCAAGGAATGCTGCAGTAGATTTTAACAAACCAACGGTAGTGTTTTCACTCGAGATGTCGTCGGTTCAATTGGTTAATCGTTTAATTTCAGGCGAAACACATATTGAACAGGAAAAAATAAGAAAAGGAACCCTCGAGGAATGGGAATGGCAGCAAATACACTCAAAAATTGGCCGTCTTGAACAAGCGCCTTTAATTATCGATGATACTCCAGCCCTCAATATATTCGAATTCAGGGCAAAATGCCGTCGTTTAAAATCGCAGCACGATATACAACTGATCATAATTGATTATTTGCAATTGATGCAGGGAAGAGCCGACGGCAAAGGTGGCAATCGTGAGCAGGAAATCGGTAGTATCTCGCGGGCTTTAAAGTCGGTTGCCAAAGAGTTAAATGTGCCGGTAATAGCTTTGTCGCAATTAAGCCGTGCAGTCGAAAACCGCCCTGGTGGTTCAAAACGTCCGATGCTTTCCGACTTGAGAGAATCCGGCTCAATTGAACAGGACGCCGATATGGTTTTGTTCTTATACCGCCCGGAATATTACGGTTTGGAAGTTGATGAAGATAACAACCCTACCCAGGGCGTTGGCGAGGTAATTATAGCCAAGCACCGTAATGGCGAAACCGGTAGGGTACGTTTAAAATTTGTTGGCAAATACGTTAAGTTTACCGACCTTGACCAAGGTATGGATGGTAACCTTCCGGCAATCAATGCGTTCTCTGGCTTAAGCCCTTCGCAGGATTTCGACAAGCCAAGCAACTTCATTATCAGGCCATCAAGAATGGATGATATTGACGACGAAGCACCGTTTTAGCCCCAGTCCCCCCGGCCCCCTAAAGGGGGAGTTATAATCAAAGCGCCCAATCAAAAACTCCCCCTTTAGGGGGCCGGGGGGGCGTGACTCAAAATATCAATCCTAACACAATCCCGATAATAATAATAAATGGCGTTTTTATTTTAGTGAAGTATAGGAGTAGAAATGTGCCGGCCATTATTAAATAGGCAAATCCATTTAGTCCAAACGGTCTTACCAGCAAAATCAGTGCAGTTGCCATAAAGCCCACCGCCACGGCATTTATACCACTTAACGAATTTTTTATGCGGGTTATCTTTTTAAGATCATCCCAAAACGGAACTATAAATAAAATAAGTATAAGCCCTGGTGTATTTATTCCTATAACGGCCACTACGCTACCTGCCACCTGCCCTATTAGGCCCGAACCTTTATTGCCCATGGTTATGCCACCCAAAAAGGAGGTGAAAGAAAATGTTGGGCCGGGCAAAGCTTGTTGTAATGCATAACCCGACAAAAATTCGGATCTGGTAAGATAATTCTTCACTTCAACAAACTCTGTGTACATTAAGGGTACCAGCACTTGCCCTCCTCCGAATATCAGGATACCGTTACGATAAAAGTTTTCGAACAAGCGGATAGGTAGACTAAATGGGGATGTTTGGTTTACAACCGCGCCCAGTACAGCAAAGAATAACAGGATTCCTATAAAGTAGGCAACCTTGTTTGGGTTTACATTTGAAAATAGTTTCACCCTCAATTCATTTTCATGGGGCTGTGTTTCTAATGCCGATGAGATAATGCCTCCCATCATGATGAGCAACGGAAACGCGAAAGGGGTTTGAAGAATAAGTGTAGCTAGCAATGAGCCGATAGCGAGCATAGTACTAACCTTGCTTTTTAAAAATTTATTTGCAAACGTGTATGTTGCATAAGCTACTATACCTACGGCAACAGGCTGCACAAAACGCAGTATCTCAGCAAATTTCGACCTATCGGCAAACATTCTGTAGCTTATTGCCGCTAAACACATTATTGTGGCCGATGGCAATATCCATATTAAAAAAGTGGCTATGGCGAGTCGCAGGCGGCCGACTTTCCAGGCAATACCGACCAAAATTTGAGTGGAAGAAGGCCCCGGCAAAAGCTGAGATAGAGCGCTCAGTTCCATCAATTCATCCTCGGTAATATATTTGCGCTTTTCAACAAACTCCCGCAGCAATATAGCCAGATGAGCTTGCGGGCCACCAAATGCCGTGAATGTATATATTAATGCATCCCGTAAAAATAAAAAATATCTTTTTTTCAAAGTGTAAACTAACAAGTCAAAAGTCAAAAAACTTTACCGTCATAAAAAACAAATTGAATGTAACTTTTTTATTTGACTTAATAGTCATCATCGTCCTCATCAATTCCACTAGCCAGGCGATAAACTGCCTGTAATTCCGAAAAAGCATGATTATCTCGTTGTTGTTTTGTTATCTTCATCCCTGTTTCATAGGTATTTAAAGCCTCTTGTTTACGCTCAAGTGCTTCGTACAATTTCCCTAAATGATAATAAGTACCCACATATTCGGGATGTTTGTTTACGAGATTTTCATAATATTCCAGTGCTTTATCTGTTTCGTTCAGGCGTAAATACTCCGTAGCAAGGGCATATTTTAAAAATGGATCTTCCGGTTCATTCTGAAAAAATTCCAATAGCTTCTCTAATCTGCTTATCTGCATTTTTATCTCTCTTTTTTTTAATTAAATTTGCAAAAAACCTATTTTATGAGAACTCCCAAATACATTAGAAAATTAACGGAGTTATTCCTTCATAGGTATATCTTCATACCAATAACGGCAAAATACTGTTGGGTACCATTGAAAAATAATAATACAAAAAATAACAAATACGATGAAAATTCTGGTATGCATAAGTAACGTTCCCGATACCACCACAAAAATAACCTTTACCGATAACAACACCCAATTTAATACAAACGGTGTTCAATTTATATTAAACCCGTACGACGAAATTGCGCTTGCGAGGGCAATTGAGCTTACAGACGGAGGCAACGGTACGGTGACTGTTATAAACGTAGGTGAAATTAATACCGAACCAACTATACGAAAGGCTTTGGCAATAGGTGCTACCAATGCCGTGCGCGTGAATGCAAAACCGCATGATGCCTGGTTTGTTGCCAGCCAAGTTGCACAATACATAAAAACAAATCAATTTGATTTAATATTAACCGGACAGGAATCGATTGATTATAATGGTTCAAAAGTGGCAGGCATGTTGGGCGAGTTTCTTGATCTGCCCTCGGTGTCGATCATAAAAAAATTGGAAATTAATGGGACAGACGCGACAGTTGAGCGTGAAATTGATGGCGGAAAAGAAGTGCTCACCATTCCTTTCCCTTTTATCGCTTCAACAGCTGAAGGCGTTGCCGAACCTAAAATACCAAATATGCGCGGCATTATGTCGGCTCGTACCAAACCGTTAACAGTCATTGAACCGATTGAAGTAAAAACATTATCCGAAGTAATAAGCTATGAAACACCTGCTCCGCGCGACCGGGTAAAATTAGTGTCTGCAGAAGATCCTGCCAAACTCATCGGTTTATTACACGAAGAAGCAAAAGTTATTTAAATAAAAACCACAAATAATACCTTATTATTTAATATGTCAGTATTAGTATATACGGAAAATGCAGGGGGCAAATTCAAAAAATCAGTTTTTGAAACCGTTTCTTACGCCCGGGCCATTGCCGATCAAAATAATACCAGTCTTATCGCTGTTTCAATAGGCGAAGTAGATGCGGCGGAATTAGCCAGCTTGGGTAAGTACGGCCCTGAAAAAGTATTGAATGTTTCAAACGAAAAATTAAAAAACTTTATTAATCAGGCGTATGCTTCGGTAATAGCGGAAGCTTCAAAAAGAGAAAATGCGGACATTGTGGTATTATCCAATTCATTTTCGGGCCGTGGGTTGGCACCACGTATTGGGGTTAAACTCGGGGCCGGCGTAGCCGACGGCGCAGTGGCCTTACCTGATCAGGAGGGTGGAAAATTCAAAGTAAAGAAAACTGCCTTTTCAGGAAAGGCATTTGCTGTTGTCGAGTTAACATCAGAAAAGAAAGTTATATCGTTAAATTCTAACGCTTATAAAATCGTTGAAAAGGGATCGGCGGCAAAAATTGAAGATTTTAATGCGGAAACAAAAGACACGGATTTTAAAACTATTATTAAAGAAATAATACGTTCGACCAATAAAGTTGCATTGCCTGACGCCGATATTGTGGTTTCGGGCGGACGCGGCCTTAAAGGGCCCGAAAACTGGGCAATGCTCGAGGAGTTGGCCGACCTGCTGGGTGCCGCTCTCGCATGCTCAAAGCCGGTGTCAGACGCTGGATGGCGCCCTCACAGCGAACATGTTGGACAAACAGGCATAGCTGTGAGCCCAAATTTGTATATTGCGGTGGGAATTTCCGGAGCCATACAACACCTTGCCGGCGTCAGTTCGTCGAAAGTTATAGTTGTCATTAACAAGGACGCCGATGCACCATTTTTTAAGGTAGCCGACTATGGCATTGTAGGTGATGCGTTTGAAGTTGTACCAAAATTAATTACGGCAATTAAGGAATATAAAGCTTCGGCATAAATAATATTGTAGTGATGGGTAATGATATGAAAAAAATAAAGCTGGATATAGTTGGCTTATCATACAGCCAAACTCAGTCTGGTGCCTATGCCCTGGTTTTAGGTGAAATTAGCGGACGACGAAGGCTTCCTATAATTATTGGCAGTTTCGAAGCACAGGCAATAGCTATTGAAATTGAAAAAATGACGCCAAGCCGGCCGCTCACTCATGACCTGTTTAAAAGTTTTGGGCAGGCTTATCATATAAATGTCCAAGAAATTATTATCTATAATTTAGTGGATGGCATATTTTATTCGAAACTTATATGTTCAGACGGTAAAAAAGTAGTGGAAATAGATGCCCGTACCTCTGATGCTATAGCTGTTGCGGTAAGATTTGATTGCCCAATTTATACTTACGAGTTCATATTATCAACCGCAGGCATAGTAATTGAAGGTAATGATTTTGTCTATCTCGAAAACATCAACGAAACACAGGAAGAAAAGGTATCTGCAGGGCCTACCGGCGGCTTCACCTCTTTAAGCACCGATGAGTTGAAAACCAAATTGAAAGAGGCGCTTTCGGAAGAATCGTACGAAAAGGCTGCAAAAATACGAGACGAACTTAATCGCCGAAAGGCATCTTAAATTTCACGCTCTTTGAGCATAACCACAATTGCAATCAAAACCCAATCTATTTTAAGCTTGTTCGGCGCGCAATAGTTTCTTGATTTCACATTATTTCATTATTTTCCGGTTTTAATTTAGTTGTTGAATATTTCGTTTTAACCACCCCTTATGAATATTAAGTTTCGCTTAATTCTGATGAATTTTATGCAGTTTTTCATTTGGGGTGCCTGGCTTCTTACCATTGGGGCGTACTGGTTTCAAAATAAACAATGGACTGGCGCCCAGTTCGGAGCTGTTTTCTCAACTATGGGTATCTCGGCAATCTTTATGCCCGCCCTAACCGGTATCATCGCCGACAAATATATCAATGCCGAAAAACTATATGGCCTTATGCATATTTTGGGCGCATGTACATTATTTACTTTACCCCTGGTAACTAACCCCTCTGCATTTTTTTGGGTGATATTGTTAAACATGGTATTTTATATGCCAACCTTGTCACTATCCATAACTGTCGCCTATTCGGCCTTAAAAAGGGAAAATATCGACGTAATAAAAGAGTACCCTCCAATACGCATTTGGGGAACTATCGGCTT
>DASYEP010000040.1:0-33800 GCA_036498965.1 Mucilaginibacter sp. | reverse complement strand
TTTCTCTACCTCCGTTAAATGTGCTCCCCGCTGTTTTGACCGGTACTCCTCAGACCCATGAGCTCGCATCCATTTGCTTATTGCTGCTCTTGAAACCCCATATTGATACGCTATCACACTTCTTGGCGTGCCTGCCTCTATGACCCGTCCTGAAATAGCTATACAGATGGTCTTGTCCGCTTTTTGGTTGACCGTTAAAAATTACCTACTTTACCACAGTTAAACTTTAAATTAATAATTTAATTATTTGATTCAAAAAAAGTGGTATCGGGTATTTAATCTTGCGCTGTAATCCTTACATTTGCGCTCTAATTTTTTTATGCATGAGCCATCCCGTCCGAATTAAAAACGCGCTGATTTCCGTTTACTATAAAGATAATCTTGAACCCATAATCCATGAGTTAAACCGCCTCGGTGTGAAAATATTTTCTACCGGCGGAACTGAAACCTTTATCCGTGGTCTGGGAGTAGACGTAATTGCCGTTGAGGACCTTACCTCGTACCCATCTATTTTGGGCGGACGCGTTAAAACCCTGCACCCTAAAGTATTTGGTGGCATTTTGGCCCGCAGAAACTTTGAAGGCGACGAGCAGCAGCTTGCTCAATACGAAATACCCGAAATTGACCTGGTTATTGTTGATCTGTATCCGTTTGAAGAAACGGTTAAATCAAATGCCGGAGAGGATGACATCATCGAGAAAATTGATATTGGTGGTATCTCACTCATACGCGCAGCTGCTAAAAACTTTAAGGATGTGGTAATCGTAGCGTCCAAACAAGATTATTCCGAGCTCGAGAGTATACTGAAGGCGCAAAACGGCGAAACTACGTTGAGCCAGCGCCGGGCATTTGCGCACAAAGCCTTTAACATTTCATCGCATTACGATACCGGCATTTTTCAATATTTTAATGCTGAGGAACCGCTGCCGGTTTTTAAAGAAAGTATACAAAGCGGCCAGGTTTTACGTTACGGTGAAAACCCGCATCAAAAAGGAGTTTTTTATGGCGACCTGGATGCGATGTTTACCAAACTGCATGGCAAGGAGTTATCCTACAACAATTTGGTGGACGTTGATGCAGCGGTAGCGCTTATTGACGAATTTACCGAACCAACAATCGCCATTTTAAAACATACCAATGCCTGCGGTATTGCTTCGCGTAATTTTATTAAGGAGGCATGGATAGATGCTCTTGCCTGCGATCCGGTATCGGCATTTGGCGGTGTTATTATTGCCAATGACGAGATTGATGCGGAGACTGCAACTGAAATTACCAAGATATTTTACGAGGTATTGATTGCCCCGGCCTTCACTGATGAAGCCATACGGATACTAAAAGAAAAGAAAAACCGTATTCTACTCATCCGTCAGCGAGTGGAATTGCCTTTAAAGCAATTTAAAACTTTGCTGAACGGTGTTATTGAGCAGGATAAAGATAATGTAATAGAAGGACCTGATCAAATGACTGCGGTTACCATAAGAACGCCGACAGAACATGAATTGCATGATTTGTTTTTTGCAAACAAAGTGGTAAAGCATACCAAATCAAATACTATCGTGTTTGCAAAAAACAACCAGCTAATGGCAAGTGGCGTGGGGCAAACCTCGCGGGTTGATTCACTGAAACAGGCTATTATAAAAGCTGAGAGCTTTGGTTTCGACTTAAAAGGAGCTGTTATGGCTTCGGATGCTTTTTTCCCTTTTCCGGATTGCGTTGAATTAGCCGCCGATGCCGGAATCCTGGCTGTCTTGCAACCGGGAGGCTCCATAAATGACAAACTTTCTATAGAAATGTGTAATCAAAAAGGCATTTCTATGGTCACTACAGGCATTCGTCATTTTAAACATTAGAATAATAAAAAAAACTATTAAAATAATAAAAAAAACTACAACGAAATATTAGTTTCCTTCGTTTAATAGACTAAATTCGTAAAGTTCATCTGTAATCTTAATTTTGCCAATTATTTTTTGAAAACATCCAATGGGTCTATTTAACTTTTTTACACAAGAAATTGCTATTGATTTAGGTACCGCGAACACCCTCATTATACATAATGATAAAGTTGTAGTTGACGAGCCTTCGATTGTTGCCTTCGACAGGCAAACAAACAGGGTAATCGCAATTGGCAGGCAAGCCATGCAGATGGAAGGTAAAACGCACGATAATATCCGTACAGTACGCCCTTTAAAGGACGGTGTAATTGCCGACTTTAATGCCGCCGAACACATGATACGCGGTATGATTAAAATGATTAACCAGGGTAAAGGATGGTTCTTCCCATCGCTGCGTATGGTGATCTGTATCCCATCGGGTATTACCGAAGTTGAAAAACGCGCCGTACGTGACTCCGCTGAAATAGCGGGAGCCAAAGAGGTTTACCTTATACACGAACCTATGGCAGCAGCTGTTGGTATTGGTATCGACGTTGAGGAGCCTATGGGAAATATGATCATTGATATTGGCGGTGGTACAACCGAAATTGCGGTTATAGCTTTATCCGGTATTGTTTGCGATCAATCCATCCGCGTTGCAGGTGATAATTTTGACTCCGACATTGTACAATATATACGCCGCCAGCATAATATTATGATTGGTGACCGTACTGCTGAAAAAATTAAAATTGAAGTTGGCGCCGCATTGCCTGAACTGGCAGATCCTCCGGGTGATTTTGCAGTACAGGGCCGTGACCTGATGACCGGTGTGCCAAAACAGATAATGGTTTCCTACTCGGAAATTGCACATTGCCTGGATAAATCTATCTCCAAGATAGAAGAAGCGATCCTAAAGGCCTTAGAAATTACCCCTCCGGAATTGTCAGCAGACATTTATCAAACCGGCATTTATTTAACCGGTGGCGGCGCGTTGTTACGCGGTCTTGATAAACGTATCGCAGCGAAAACCAAACTGCCTGTGCATGTTGCAGAAGATCCGTTGCGGGCTGTAGTAAGGGGAACAGGTACAGCGCTTAAAAATATTGGTAATTTTAAATTTTTAATGCAATAAGTTAGTTAGTGGTGAGTGGTGAATAGTGAGTAGTTTGAAGCTACCATTATTTATAACTCACCATTCACCATTCACAACTCACCCCATGCGTAACCTCCTGGTATTTATCACTAAGTATAACGCATTCTTCCTATTTCTTATTTTTGAGGTATGCTCGCTCGTAATTTTTATTAAATACAATTCTTTTCAAAAAGCCTCTTTTATTAATTCTTCAAATGAGGTAACCGGAAACTTGTATGTGCGTATAAATGAATTTTACCGGTACTTGTCGTTAAATGAGGTTAATGATAGTTTGGCTAAGGAAAACACGAAATTACGCAATCAGCTTAAGTCGTCGTTTTACGTTGATACTATACATAAGCAAAAGGCAACAGATACGGTATATAAGCAACAATATGAATATATCACAGCCAAAGTAATTAACAACTCGGTTAATCATGCCAATAATTATATTACAATTAACCGGGGCAGCAGACACGGCATTGCAAAAGGAATGGGAGTTATGAGCAATTTAGGAGTTGTAGGAAAAGTAGTTTTCGTGTCTGATCATTTTGCGGTGATTCAATCATTGCTGCATAAAGATTCACAGTTTAGTGCGATGCTGGCAGATGACAAGCAAATTGGTTATATTGAGTGGGGGGATGATTTTAATCCACATAAGGCTGTGCTGAAAGACGTATCAAATAATGCATTACCAAAAATGGGCGAATTGGTGGTAACATCAGGATATTCGCTCTTTCCGGAAGGCGTGCCAATTGGAAAAATCAGCAATCTTCATACGAAAGCCGGCGGTGTATTTTTAAATATGGAAGTAACACTCGCGGTTGATTTTAGCAAATTGGAATATGTGGATGTGGTAGAAAATAAATTTGCCCAAGAACAGGCGGGAGTGGAGGCGCAACGGAAAAAGGATGAATAAAAGTTTTGCAATTAACGTATTAAGATTTTTTTTGGTGATTTTTATACAGATTTTTCTGCTTAAAAATGTAACGCTCTACAACCTTTCCGCCCCATACCTTTATATATTATTTATTCTTTTACTACCTTTTGAAACACCTAACCTGGTTTTATTTGGCTCATCGTTTTTATTAGGTCTCACAATTGATGCCTTTTATGATACACCGGGCCTTCACGCCGCTGCATGTGTTGTACTTGCGATAGTAAGGGTTTTATTTATAAGCATTACCGTTCAGAAAGAGGGCTTCGACAATGAGCCGGAACCAACATTGAGCATAATGGGTTTCAGGTGGTTTTTTACATATGCCATAGTCCTTACTTTTATTCATCATTTCTTTTTGTTCAGCCTTGAAGCTTTTAGCTTTTCAGAACTAAGATACACAATAGGCAGACTAATATTTAGTTCAATGTTTACGGTGTTTTTAGTATTACTTTCAAGTTTGTTATTTTTCAGAAAGAAAGAGCGTAAATGAACAGTTTTTTTGAACGGCGGTACGTTATATCAGGAATTTTTATTGGTATCATAATTATTCTCCTGTCGAGGCTGTTTTATATCCAAATAATTGATGATCGTTACGCAATTTATGCCAGCAACAATGTTCGCCGGCAGGTAGTAAAATATCCCGCACGGGGTCCTATTTTAGATCGCAACGGAAAAGTACTTGTTCAAAACGAACCTTTTTATGATATAATGGTAACGCCTAAAGAGGTTAAGCCATTTGATACTGTTGAGTTTTGTAAACTTTTAGGTATTGACAGAGCTGCGTTTGATAAACGCTGGAACAAAGCTGTAAAATACTCGCCTAATGCCGCTTCAGTTTTCGAAAAGCAAATTTCTGAACAAAATTATGCGTCATTGCAGGAGCGGCTATCTGAGTTTCCGGGGTTTTATTCATCAACCAGGTATTTGCGCACGTATCCCGACTCGGTGGCTGCGCAGTTTTTGGGTTTTATTGGGGAGGTAACCGATCGTGACATAAAACGTGCTAACGGATACTACCATGCCGGCGACTACATTGGTGTTACCGGAGTGGAAAAATCATATGAACCGGTTTTACGCGGACAAAGAGGGGTGGAGATTTTAATGGTCGATTCGCGAAATAAGCCCCAGGGGCATTACGCCAATGGTTTATACGATACGGCGGCGGTAGCGGGGCAGCGTTTAACTTCATCGCTTGACATAAACATCCAAAAATTTGGTGAGCAGCTTATGCAGAATAAGGTGGGCAGTATAGTTGCTATTGAACCTACAACGGGCGAGATACTTTGTTATGTAAGCAGCCCGACATATAATCCAAACCTGATGGTGGGTCGTGACCGTGGCAATAACGCCGCAGCTTTGTATGCAAATCCTTATAACCCATTTTTTATAAGGCCCATACAGGCAAAGTACCCGCCGGGATCATCGTTTAAACCACTGAGCGCATTGGTCGCGTTGCAGGAGGACGTTATTACGCCACAAACCACATATTTCTGCCCTGGTTATTATTATGCAGGTAACCGCAAAATTGTGTGTAATAACGGAGAAGCACATGGGCTGATGAACTTAAGCAGCGCGGTTGCACAAT
Source organism: Mucilaginibacter sp. (assembly GCA_036498965.1). Lineage (GTDB taxonomy): Bacteria > Bacteroidota > Bacteroidia > Sphingobacteriales > Sphingobacteriaceae > Mucilaginibacter. Next base: position 28,272 of record DASYEP010000040.1, on the reverse strand, counting down.
CCTGTAACGGGTATTTCATGATGGTTTTTCAAAAACTGATTGATCATAACGGAGCAAAAGCAACGGAAGCCACTTTTACTGATTGGCGCAACAAGGTAAATAAATTTGGACTTGGGTCGAAACTCGGCCTGGATATGCCGGGCGAGGGAAGGGGTAACTTACCTACGCCGCTCCATTACGATAATATTTACAAGCCTGGCAGATGGCGCTCAAGCACAGTTGTGTCGCTTGCAATTGGCCAGGGTGAATTAGAGGCCACACCTCTGCAACTGGCTAATATAGAGTGTATAATGGCCAACCGGGGGTTTTACTATAAGCCGCACCTGATTAAAGCTATTGGCGCAAAAAATATTATTAAAGAGGAGTATACCGAAAGAAATTATGTTGGAATCGATTCCCAATATTTTAAACCTGTTATAACCGGAATGCAAGCCGTAGTGGAGGATGGAACAGCGAGACGATCAAAAATACCCGGAATTATAATGTGTGGAAAAACCGGTACGGCTCAAAATAATCACGGAGAAGCTCACTCAGTATTTGTAGCTTTTGCGCCTAAAGAAAACCCTAAAATAGCAATAGCCGTAATAGTTGAAAACTCCGGTGAAGGAGCGCATTGGGCGGCACCGATAGCGAGTTTTATTGTTGAAAAATATTTGAAAGGAACTGTTTCGCAGCGTGAATCGGGTATTACACCACAGGAATTTATAAATGCTAACAGGCTTCCTGAAATAAACAGCTATATCATTCTTAAATCAAAATTATTGACTAAGCAAGACAGTGTAAAAAAATTCAAAAGAGACTCTGTTCTTAGATTAATGTCAAAAAAGAACGAATTACTTAAACAGAAGAATCTCAACAAAAGAGCTTCAGAAAGAAAATGATAAACAATAACCAGCGCAGTTTCTTTTTTAATGTTGATTGGGTAACGGTATTCATTTACCTAACCTTGTGCACTATTGGCTGGTTTAATATTCATGCTGCGGTATTTGATGAAAGACACCCCAGTATTTTTGATGGGGGAACTGATTACAGCAAACAGTTATATTTCATAATTGTCTCAATCTTTGTAGGTATTGTAATTTTATTGCTCGAAAGCAGGTTCATTACGGCACTCGCACCCGCATTTTATGGAGTATCGGTGTTTTTATTGATGCTGGTATTAGTTATAGGCCGCAATGTTGGCGGTAACCAGGCGTGGATATCATTGGGAGGCGGATTCAGGCTGCAACCCTCAGAGTTCGCAAAATTTACTACCTGTTTGCTTTTAGCCAGGTATTTGAGCGGTACCAATGTGAAAATTTCAGATTTACGGTCCTTTCTTATAGCAGCAGCAATAATAGGCGTGCCAATGGTACTTATATTGTTGCAGCCTGACATGGGTTCGACACTGGTTTTCTATTCACTTATTTTCGTTTTATACCGCGAAGGGCTTTCTCCTTATGCGTTGATTATAAGTGGTTTGTTTATTGCGCTTTTTTTAGCGGCAGTTTTATACAGTCCTTTATATGTAGTTGCCGTAATATGCGTACTTACATTTATTCTCATTTTAATAGTCAAAAGAAATAGAAAACTTGTAATGACCTTGCTTACGGGTTTGGCTATTTGCGTTGCATTTGTTTTTAGCGTAAAGTTTATTTATAACCATGTTTTAAAACCACATCAAAAAGTTCGTATAGATTTGGTATTAGGCATTACCAGCGATTTAAGGGGTAAGGGCTATAATGTAAACCAGTCAAAAATAGCGATAGGTTCGGGCAAGTTTTGGGGAAAGGGCTACCTGCACGGTACCCAAACCAAGTATTCCTTCGTGCCCGCTAAAAGTACCGATTTTATTTTTTGTACAGTAGGGGAAGAATGGGGATTTGCAGGTTCGCTGGTAGTTTTAGGTTTGTATTTATTTTTAATTTTGCGCGTAATTTATATCGCCGAAAGGCAGCGATCGCCATTCTCTCGTATTTATGGCTATGGTGTGGCCTCAGTTATATTTTTCCACGTCATGATAAATATTGCCACCACAATTGGGTTGGCGCCGGTGATCGGTATCCCACTACCATTTATCAGCTATGGTGGCTCATCATTAATAAGCTTTACTTTATTTCTGTTCGTGCTCTTAAAACTGGATTCTAACAGGATGGGAATTGTTTAGAAGTTTTCAGTAGGCAGTTAACAGTGGGCGGTGGGCAGTTTGCAGTAGGAAGTCACCCAGTTTGCGGTAACGGAGTTATCAGTTTGCAATTTATATCGTCGTTTTTTTGATATACCAAGGAAGCAAACTGCAAACCGGCAACTGCAAACTAGATATACCGCCTTCTCAACAACTCATAAAATTTTTCCGTCGTTGACTTTTTGTCTTCCCAATTATTTTTTGCAGCATAACTGGTATTTAAAAAATTGCTGGCTTCCTCAAAAGTGTTAAAGCGGTTTAATATGTCAATTGCTTCGCTATAAGCCAGGCTATAGCCATTAAAAAGATCTTTTACATAAAGCAATTTATCATTTAACGTTATGGCCAGCCTAATATCATCTATAGGCTTTTTACTTAGCTCTTGCGTTTTGTGCGCTGTGGTATTGCCTAACTGCGATGAAATTTTTTGGTTAATACTCACAGCTTCCTCAACCGGCTTATTGTTGGTTTCCGTCACGTCTTTAACGCCGGGTTGTTTTACATCTTTTGGAGAAGACAAAATAGTGTCATCGTCTTCAACCTCATAGGTAAAGGGGACCTCGTCATCGTCGTCTTCATATAACGATTCATCAAGAATCAGTTCATATCTGATGGTTTCTGGCTCCTCCGGCTTTGGAACATGGGCATCGGATGAGACTTCCTGTTCAACACTAACTTCTGGTTCGGGCTGCTGTTCGGGTGTCTTTTTACCTGGTTTTTCAGGTTCGGCCTGTTTTAAAAACGAATCGGCAGGTTTTGGCTCTGTTATCTCCAAATGCTGCGCCTGTTGAACCACTGGCTCAAAGTATTTAGGTTCATATGTTGTTGCTGATTTTTGCAGAATATTTTTTTGCCGGTTTAACTTACATAGTATTTCAATATACTCTGTTAAGAAATGGGCGTTGGCAATAAAAAGCTCCAGTTCAAGGTCATTCAAGTTGTCTTTAACCGTAACAAGGTATTCATATTGGTCGCCTAACTCACGTATGCTTTCGCCTATTTTATCAAATACATCCTTATGCTTCATATCTTGTGGTAGAAATGCTAATCAAAAATAAGATTTAATTGTGATATTTGAGGTTGATTAGCTGAAAGCCCAAGGCTAAAAGCATAAAGCTAAGCGTACAATAATCTTTTAGCTTTCAGCTTTGGTCTTTTCGCTTTTGGCTATTTCCAGATAATATAACGTAATAGTTGGCAATTGATTTTAAACGAAGATATTTTCAGGCGAAGAAGCGAGTTTGGCGGCAGCATTGAAGTTATATGCGGCTCTATGTTTTCGGGTAAAACCGAAGAATTGATAAGAAGGTTAAACCGGGCAAAGATCGCACGACTAAAAGTCGAGATATTCAGCCCAAAGGCCGATACCCGTTTTAAAGAAGACGCCCTGGTATCGCATAATTCAAATTCTATTCCATCAACACCGGTAGAGAATGCATCTTCTATCTTGTTACTAGCCAGTGATGTGCATGTAATAGGTATTGATGAAGCGCAATTTTTTGACGAGGAATTGCCGGCAGTTTGTAATGCTTTGGCAAATAAGGGTGTAAGAGTAATTGTTGCCGGCCTGGATATGGATTTTATGGGAAGACCATTTGGGCCATTGCCGGCTATGATGGCTATAGCTGAGTCGGTAACCAAACTACATGCCGTTTGCGTTGTATGTGGCAATCCGGCTTTATATTCATACAGACTGGTTCCCGATCAGAGTAAGATATTGCTTGGTGAGAAAGAGAGTTATGAACCCCGCTGCCGTATTTGCTATCATTTGCCCGTAGGTTAATGATGCTTTGTTGTCATCAATTTTAGTTGGCGTTTTTAGGCAATCGATAACATAATACGAAAATATGAGTTTTACTTAAAACAAAATGGCCGCTTTCGGTTGTTATGTTGATATATCAGCTATAAAAGGTTATGACCCCCAAAATATTGGTTATTGAGGATGACAAAGACATAAGAGATACTATTGCTTACATTTTAGAAGAAGAAAAATATGAAGTGATATCTTCCGGTGATTCTAAAATTCTCAAATCCTTGTCAACCTTAAAACCTGATGTAATACTAATGGACAACTGGCTAACCGAATGGAAAAGTGATGCAAACGGACAACAGTTAAGCAAAGAATTAAAATCAAACCCTGCAACAAGCCACATCCCGGTGATAATTATTTCGGCAGTGAGCAATGTAAAGGAAATTGCCGAAGCCGGACTTGCCGATGCCTACCTTAAGAAACCTTTTGACATGGCTGAACTGGTAGAAATGGTGAAAAAATTTATAAAATAAACTATAAAGTGTATTTCAAATCGCTCCCGTTCGCTTATCCATCAAATAAAACGACCCCAAAATACAGACACGGCAACTACTCTCGGTAAAATTTTTGGCGTCATATTTATTGATTATAAGTTTGTTGATATTTTTTTCGGAATATCACAATATTCCGAAACAGATCAAATCACATTATTTACTAATGGTATTTTTTTTATAATTGAAACCAGCAAAAACGTTAGTACAACCGCCATGGGACCTACAAAGAGCAGTTTGATAGCAGGTTCTATGTTTATAGACTGAACCAGCAGCGACAGACTTATTAATACAACCGGATGAAAAATATAAACCCCGAAAGCATTGGCCGATAACCTGTTCCAAAATGTTGAAGCATTATTCCACTTGAATTTGGCGATACTTAACAATGCAGCAATAATTAATAGCCCGGTTATTTGTTCCCATAAGGAGTAGCTAAATGATATTACATTCCATCCGCCACTGAAAGAGCTTCCGGGGATCTTATAAATTATACTAATAACAAATAAAATAGGTAATATAATGAAGATCAAAAGCCTGGCAATAAACGCTGCAGTTTTTCCTTTCTTAAAATCTAGCTGATCCAGCCAATTATTTCTTGAAGCAATAATCCCTGCGATAAAAAGTAAAATGTATTGCGGGAAATGACCAAGCTGAAAGCCCAACGGAGAAAGGCTCCATCCAACCGGGAATATGAGTCTGGTTAAAAAAGTACACAGGCCAAGTAAAATCCCGGCAATTATCACGCTTCGGCCGTAGGGGAAATCATAATTTATGTTTAGTTTGAAACCAGGCACACTTTTAAAAAGAACATAAAACAAATTAAAAATGAGCAATGCGGCGACAAACCATAGTACGCCAAAATCGATCCAATGATGGTACCCCCGCATATATTCAATAAAAGAATAATGCCGTCCGTAACCGTAATACACGACGATATAATTTAGAATGGGTGACAATATCAGCGAATAGAATACGAGCGGTATGCCCAATCTTTTAAGGCGATCAGTAAGAAACTTTGCGCCGCCTTTTTTTTGATAAGATGATTCTACAAATAATGCAGACATAAAAAAGAAAAACCCCATAAAGAAAGCCTGGTTAGTTGCAACAAAAACAGTCATCGGAAAAAGTGCGGCTATTTGTGCGCTTTTTTGTTGGAAGTACCAACCGCCCGGAGCGCCATAAGTTATAAAAGCGTGATGCAGCACAACCAATATAGTTAACAGTACCTTTAGATGATCAAGATAGTTGATTTTAGCCACAGGCGTTTTTCTGAAGCCCGAAGACTGCCCGGAAGGAGACCGACTTTCTAAAGTGTGTGTATTATTTCCCATTTTTGTAAGTGTTTAAGTCCTAATTGATAAGTAGTTAAAGATAATAATCAAAGATACCTACCTGCGGCGGTTATGAGTTTCCATAGGTCAATGAATTAATGCCATTGGTCAAATAAATCCCGGTGTATTTCTTTCGACGCCCCATTTGACTGAACAAAAGACATTTATTCACGTCCACCGTTGCGTTTCCACTATGATTTTATGCTACCTGATTAAAAAATTAGCTACCTTTAATAAGCGCTTTGAATCTAATCTCAACCAGTTATGACCCCTGAAATTACCAATCCTGAAAGAATCTCCGCCGGTGTTTCTTCTGACTTTACCCGTAGAAAGTTTATTTATAATGTTTCAACAGCAGTTGGTGCAGGCGTGCTGTTGTACTCTCCTCTGTTAAACGGAGCGGTAAGCTTTGTTAAAACGGACGAAACCTATACGGTGCAACAGATAATGGACCTGTTTATAAAAGATGTGCCGGGAGGGCCATTAACAAATACGGTTGATACCTTAAAGTCGGGCAGCCCTGATATCAAAGTAACCGGTATAGTAACCACCATGTTTGCCACTATCGCCGTGATACGTAAAGCTATCGATTTGGACGCTAACTTTATAATCGCTCACGAGCCAACATTTTATAACCATGCTGATAATACTTCCTGGCTGCAAAATGATGATGTTTACCGCTACAAGGCTGACTTGTTAAAGCAGCATGATATTGCAGTATGGCGGAATCATGATTACATACACCGGCTGGTACCCGATGGGGTAACAAAAGGGGTACTTGCCCGGTTGGATTGGGATAAATATGCTGATCCGAATATGCTCAACATCATTACCGTACCTCATACACCTTTGAAGGCGTTAATAGCACACGTTAAATCAAAACTTAATATCGAAAAAGTGAGGTATGTGGGCAACCCAGGCCAATCCTGTAGCCGTGTGCTGTTCATTCCGGGAGCTGCGGGTGGTCAGCGGCAAATAGAAGCCATAGAGAAAGTAAAACCTGACGTGTTAATATGTGGCGAAATACAGGAATGGGAAACCGCCGAATATGTACGCGATGCGCTGGCAAAAGGCGATAACTTATCGCTGGTAGTTTTGGGCCATATAGCGAGTGAAGAGCCCGGCTCGGAATTTATGCTGAATTGGCTCAAGGAAAAGGTTCCGGGAGTAAAAGCTACCCACGAACCTTGCGGGAATTCTTTATCGTACATGTAAGTGAAATTATCTCCCAAAATATTTTGCTAATCACTTATTTCATAAATATAATCATCGGCAATGATTATATTTATGGTGTTTTGAAAGCAGGTGTCTAATAAAAAGCTTATCGGGAACTGAATCCATTTATTATAAAAAATCTGAATAATAGATCTTCAACTAACTTATGTGTAATCTGTTAAATAGTTTTCTATGGATATGGCCCGGGCTAATCGGACTCGCTGTAGGTTTGGCCGAATTATTGAATCGTTACAAGTCATTTGAAAAGCTTTTTAACTGGTACAGTTGGATTTATATGATAATCAATTTTTTAGCCTCTGTATTAGTCTATTTTATTTTTACTATATACAACATTAAGCTTGGTGAAATTGGCACCCAAAAGCTAGGCCTAATTTTGGTATCGGGGATTAGTGCTATGGGGTTTCTGAGAAGTTCTTTTTTTAATTATAAAACATCCAATGACAAGGTAATTGAGGTTGGCCCCGCTGCTTTTCTGAATATATTTTTAACTGCCGCGCAGAGGCAATTTGACCAGACACTATCAGAGCAGAATTTGAATAAATTAGAAAAGACAATGGAAGGACTTAATTTCGTGAGCGCTTCAAAGGACTTACCGATTATCATCTTATCTAGCATGAGGGTATTAACGACTGAAGAGCAAAAAGATTTATCTGACGAAATTTTAAGATTAGTAAACGATACTAATACAACTAATGACGTTAAAAATATAGCTTTAGGCGTTATTCTGTTGAAATATACAGGAATGCATCTTTTAGAGAAAGCTGTTCAAATCCTGAGAAATATTTATAAAAAGGAAGTTCATAAGAGCTTAGAAAGAATTAATGAAATACAACAACAAATAAGTAAAATCGTTTAAAATAATAGATAAATTTTCGATTATGGAAACAAGGTATGGAGCTTTTTTAGAAAGCTATAACAAGGGAAATGTGTACATGGATAAAATCGTTCAAGGTTTTTTTGATAAAATTTCTTACGATCTTAATATCATAATAAATGGGAATGATCCCTTATTAACAGGTAAATTTTCCCCGATTGAAACAATAATTAAAGAGCCTTATAGAAGTAGCTATGATAAAATGATTGCGGTGGTAAATGTTTTGGATGATGTTACTATTAGTATGACTGAATCGGAATATAAAAAAAACGTGATGAATATTATTTATAGTTTGCTGGATGTTGCAAAAACAACTGAAGATTCATTTTTAATGGATAAAGCTTTGAAAATTGCCTCTCAAATTCCCCAAATATTAGGTTCGTAATCATATACTTGTAGAAAAGCCCAGACGATGATGGTTTTTATGTCTAGCTAATCTCAAATCCATTCAATTATTCTTAATACTATCGACAGGATTTGCCAAAGCCGCCTTTATAGATTGCAGACTTATAGTAACAACTGCAATCCCCAATGCAACTGCAGCCGATAATGCGAATAACCACCATTTTATTTCAATACGAAAGGCGAAATTCTGCAGCCAGTTGTGCATAGCCCAATAGGAGAGGGGAATACTTATTACAATGGCTACCGTAATTAGTTTAATAAAATCACTTGCCAAAAGAGTTACTATGCTGTGTACAGACGCACCGAGAACTTTCCGGATGCCAATTTCTTTGGTGCGTTGAACAGTAATTAGCGATACTAATCCAATTAACCCGAGGCAGCTGATGAGTATGGCAACCACAGTACCGGCCTTGATCAGCTTATTGATCATCTCTTCTTTTTGATAGAAATCGGCTATCTGCTGATCCAGAAAATGGTAATCAAATACATTTTTAGGATATACTTTCTGCCATGTTTGCCCGATGGAACCAATGATACCTGCCTGTTTATCGCCTGCAATTTTTATCGCGGCGAATCTGTAGTAGTCAACATTAGCGGCAATTAACGTCGGCTCAATAGTGGTGAATAAAGGACGGGTGTTAAAATCTTTTACTACACCAACGATGGTTCCTGCTGTGTTATTAAAATCACCGGCCACCAACCGATGACCAATAGCGAGTTCAGGCGTTTTTATACCCAATTTAACTAATGTACGCTCATTTACCAGGTACTCAGCCGCAGTACTCAAAGTAGAAATATTACGTCCGGCGAGTAGTCTTAACCCAAAAGTTTTTAAGTAGTTCTCGTCTCCTATTATGCTATTTTCAGTAAACTTTTCCCAGTCTTTGCCGTCATAACGTATTGATCCTCCCTTGTTAGTAACTGCTGCCGGGGCGCTATAGCAAAAACTCACACTTTTAACACCCGCGAGATTGTTCAATTGATTACGCAGATAAGTTAATCCGTTAATGTCATTATTCTGTATGGGTACCATGATAATCGCGTCTTTATTAAATCCCATATTGGCGCTCTTAAGGTATTTAACTTGCATGGTTATTATCAAGGCACAAACAATTAGCAATTGTGCAATGGTATTTTGGGTTATAATTAATAAACTGCGCGATAACCTGGATGAGAACCTGCTTTGATCAGCTACGTTTTTTAGTGCGCTGACCGGCTTAAACCTGCTTAATATCACAGCAGGGTAAAAGCCAGCGGCAAATGTGAGAACGACGACTAATATCAATAGGAACTGAAGTGTAGTCCAGTTAATTGACAACGATAATTGCAACCAGTTATTAAGTACGGGAAGAAATAACAGTGTCGCTAATAACGCAAATATGGCTGCAGTTACCGCTGTGTAGGCCGTTTCGATTATAAACTGCCAGAAAATGCCGCTCCGACTGCTTCCTAATACTTTCCTCGTGCCAATTTCTTTCGCCCTGGTCATGCTTTGAGCAGTGGCCATATTTACAAAATTCACTCCTGCAATAAGCAGCAGCGCCAATCCTATCAGCGCTAAAATAGTTAAAAGCGGTTTGGAGATAGTACCACTGTAACGGCCATCAAAATGAATTTCAGCCAATGGCTGTAAATGAAACTGGTATATAGGGGACTCAGCTCCCAGTGCCTTTTTTAGAATAGTGTGGATGTTATGATTTATGATGTTGTGTGACCTTTCATCGCCCAATAGAACAAAAACATTATTTTTGGAAGAGATAAATTCCCAGTCATTAAATAACTGCTTTTCCAAATCCGGGTATATTAGCTTAACGGATGGCAATGAAATATACATCTCAGCTTGGATGTCCGAGTTTTTATGATTATCGGCCAATACGCCTGTCACAGTTATATTGCACTTATCATCTAAGCGGATAATCTTACCTGCCGCGTCAGCCGTGTTAAAGTATTTTTTCGCCAGGCTGGTAGTAATAACAGCTGTATTTGGCTGCGTTAAAGCTGTATTCGCATTTCCCGAAATCCATTGGTACGAAAATATTTTAAATAGATCATTGTTGGCAAAAGCTACCGTCTCATTCTCATAAAAAGTATTGGGTTGTGCATGTTCGCTTTGCTTTACTGAAACCGTAAAGCTGCGCTTTTTAAGAAATATACCTTCTTTAACCACCGCTGAATTTTGCTGTTTCAGTGTTTGACCTAAAATTAGGGGTGAGCCCTGGTCATAGTCGACACTGCCGTCAGGTATATGTAAATCATTTACAATGCGGTAAATGCGTTGCTGATTGTTATGGTAATTATCAAAACTTAAATGGTAGGATATAAACAAAAACAGAACTATACCACAACAAATCCCCATGGATAAGCCGAATACATTAATGAGGGTATAAAACGTATGTTTGTAAAAATTTCTCCAGGCTGTTTTTAAATAACTGCGGATCATATGTTTGGTGATAATTTTTAATTCAATACTATTAATATAAAATTATAAAGCCTAACAATTTAACAAACAATAACAAATGTAGTCGACAAGGCTTCTTAAAGCCGCCTGATTCCCAGCTTTTTCAATGTAAACCCTATAAGCATAAGGAAAGTAATACTACTGCCACATAAATTTTACGTTTGATTTTATGGAATCCAGTATATTATGCAATCGATTGCATAAAAGTTTTTATATATTAGTCGGATAAAATGATGTGCGACAGATTTCGCACATCAAAACCAATAATAAAAGTATTTCCACTATGAAAATTTTGCTAAGAAATGTTTTTGCTGTGTTTTTTTGCTTGTTCTGCTATTCATCAGCTTACTGCCAGGTAAGGTTGCCAAAGCTGGTTGGCGACAGTATGGTACTTCAACGGGATGCAAAAGTAAATGTCTGGGGATGGGCGAGTCCGGGTGAAAAGGTCACAATAAGGTTTATTGGAAAGAGTTATCATACCGTTACTGCCGCCGACGGCAAATGGCTGGTAGTGTTAAATCCAGCAAAAGCTGGAGGTCCTTATAGCATGGACATTACCGGAACTAATAAAATTACGATAAAAGATATATTAATAGGTGATGTTTGGTTTTGCTCCGGACAATCGAACATGGTTTTGCCGATGGAGCGCGTAAAGGAAAAATATCCTGAAGCGATCGCCGGCGCGAACTACCCTGAAATCCGAAATTTCTTTGTACCCACTCTCGCTGATGTAACAAAACTTCATGCCGACCTCCCGGGTGATAAATGGGTACCTGCATCGCCAAAAAATGTGCTTGGATTTGGCGCGGCGTCCTATTTCTTTGCTTTAAAAATATATCAGCGGTATCATGTGCCTATCGGGTTGATCAATTCAAGCGTAGGCGGGACGCCGGTTGAGGCCTGGATCAGCGAAGATGGCTTTAAGCAGTTTCCGCAATATGAAGCAAGGATTACTAAATTTAAAAATACTGCCTATATCGATAGTATTGTAAAATCGGCAAAGAACAGGGCTAATACAACTAAGCCGTCGAAACAAATCGATAAGGGTGTAAGTGGCCCCATTCCGTGGTACGATGTAAACTATGTGCCAAAAGGATGGCATAATTTCTGGCTGCCGGGTTATTGGGCCGACCAAGGCGTTAAAGGACTCAACGGTATTGTATGGTTCAGAAAAGAGATTGATGTACCCGCATCAATGACGAGCATGCCTGCAAAACTTTTTATGGGCCGCATTGTGGATGCCGATATGGTATATGTAAACGGTGTTCTATCCGGTTCCATAACTTATCAGTACCCGCCAAGGCGTTACGAGCTTCCGGCAGGATTGTTAAAGCCGGGTAAAAATATAATTGTAGTAAAAATTACAAATACCTCGGGCAAAGGAGGCTTTGTTCCCGATAAACCTTATTATCTTACTGCAAATGGTGAGAAGATAGATCTGCGTGGCGATTGGCAATACAAGGTTGGCGAGGTATTTACGCCCGTTCGCCCGGCCGGTGGTCCCCCGTTTTCAATGCAGAACGAACCTACTGGTTTATATAATACAATGGTTGCGCCCGCTATAAATTATACCGTTAAAGGAATGATGTGGTACCAGGGCGAGGCCAATAGTGGCAAACCAAAGGAATATCAGCAACTTTTAACCGCACTAATAACTGATTGGCGTAATAAATGGCACCAGGGTGATGTGCCATTTCTTTATGCCCAATTGCCAAACTTTATGGAAGTCAACTACTCACCTTCCGAAAGTAACTGGGCTGAATTGCGTGAGAGCCAACGTAAAGTTTTATCGGTCCCAAATACAGCAATGGCGGTAACAATAGATGCCGGGGAATGGAATGATATTCATCCGCTCGACAAAAAAGATGTAGGCGAACGTTTAGCCCTTGCCGGGGAACACCTGGCTTACGATGATAAAACTATTGTTTATTCGGGACCTATGTATCAATCATCAAAAATTGAAAGCAATAAAATAGAGCTTAGTTTTAGCAATGTTGGCAGCGGACTGATGGTGAAAGGGGGGGGGGACCTATATTATTTTGCGATTGCGGGCGCCAATAAAAAATATGTGTGGGCAAATGCCAGGATTGAAGGCGATAAAGTTATTGTTTGGAGCGACGAAATAACCGACCCAAAATACGTACGGTATGCCTGGGCCGATAACCCAGAAGGTGCAAATCTTTATAATATGGAAGGCTTGCCTGCCTCGCCGTTTGAAACAGAGTGATTGGATAATTAGGCAAGGGTTGAAATTGGTATAGCTTTTATGTTGAGAAACCCTATTTTTAGCTCATCAATTATACACCACCATGAAATTATTTTGCATTAATATTATTGCCGCACTTTTAATGATTTTGTCAGCAAAAGCGCAACAAACTAAATCAAAAACAGATACCGTTTTCTTCGAGGATTTTAATGAAAACACACTTGACCGCACGAAATGGAACGTCGAGATAACAGGCAATACCGTTAACAATGAACAACAGGCTTACGTTGACTCATCTGCAACGCTATCCCTGGTAAAGGATAAAGCTGCCGAAGGGGCAAAAAATGGGGCATTGCTGATCAAAGCAATTTATAAGTCTGGGTTTACAAGCAAACAAGATAGAAAATATGATTTTATATCGGGAAGGATAAACACCCGGAGTAAAATGGAATTTACTTATGGCAGCGCTTCTGCCCGAATGAAGATGACCGCCGGCGCCGGCTTGTGGCCCGCATTTTGGGCGCTCGGCAACGGAAAATGGCCAGACTGTGGCGAAATTGACGTGATGGAAACCGTTGGCGATTCGAGCTGGATTAGCAATGCATTGCATGGACCTAACTATTTTGGTAATACACCTCTCGCTTACAGAGCCAGCTTTCCGCCGGGAATTGACGTTACCCAATGGCATATTTACTCGGTAGACTGGACAGCTGACAACATCGTTTTTAAATTAGACGGCAAGATCACTTATACTGTAACCCGTGCCATGGTTGAACATTATGGACACTGGGCTTTCGATAATGCGAAATTTATTATTTTGAACTTTGCCCTTGGCGGCGGTTACCCGGCAGGTGTAAACAAAATAAAGGAGCCTTACTTTGGAATATCGCAAGCGACTGTTGACAAAATAAAAGCAGGAGACGCTAAAGTGCTGGTTGATTGGGTTCTCGTAACAAAGCAAACTGAATAAAATAAAAAGCCCTCGTATTCGGGGGCTCCTTATTGGCATTGGATTAGCGATTATAGGTATGATAATCGTGGTCGTGGTGATTATCATGATCATGATGATCGTTATCCCAATGCTTTCGATGGTTTTCGCGGTATTCAACTGAGCAGCCCGGCAGGGTAGCCGAAGCCAAAATCAGCAATGCGATAATCCTTAAAATGTACTTTTTCATAGTGATTTATTTTATAGATAGACGATTACATTATAGACAATTTAAAGAGTAAAAAGTTTAAACCGGCCTCGCTTATTACCGAATTGATGAAAAGTATAAATTATAATTGAGACAATGTAGTGATGAATATATTGCTGTTAGAGAGGTTATTAGTCTTTTTTCAATGGAACAAAATAGACCAATAGCTCACAAAAAGACTAACCCACAAGCGTGTAGCGTAAATTTATTAGCTGATAGCTAAAATATAAAATATTAAGGTTAAATTTGTCGTTTAGTTTAAATTTAGCAACCACTTGTTGAATCGGATCGTATTAGAGTTTGTATGAGGGGTTACGTAAATATTCCAAAGTCAATTTATTGTAAGCTATGCCGGGAATGCGGCGCGCGCCCGGTTATTGCACAGGTAGGTGATATTGGATACGTAGTCAAATGTTCTAAAGACGACAGTCATTACCAAACTATGCCGGGGCTTATTGACATCGAAGACTGGAACCGCCATAACACAATAACCCCCGCTTCAATTGATTTAGATCAACCTCCTGTAATAGCTGGTCCCAATCTATTTTGCCGATAACCGGTACTTTTACCCCTTAAACATTTACAAATAATTTTATTAAGACGGATATGGAATTTTCATATATTCATGGCTTAATTGTATTATGAATAACCAGGAAAAAACCTTTCCGATGTGGCCCGCGGTGGTTCACGCCAGGTGTCCCCGCTGTAGAAGAGGCAATATGTTTGCAACCCCGATGTATAGTTTTAAATCACAGGTAATGAATAAAACCTGCCCGCATTGTGGTTTAACTTTTGAGCGGGAGCCGGGCTATTTTTATGTTGCCATGTTAATAAGCTATGCCATGTTTGTTGCAGAGATGATAACACTGGCTGTGGCAATCCACACATTAACAGGAAGCAATAACCCCTGGATATATGTCATTATTATCATATCAGTGGGCGTCATCCTTTCTCCGTTCAATTTCAGGTATTCGAGGGTTATTTTATTACACTGGCTCACGCCCGGTTTACATTACAATAGCAAGATGAGCGTTGATAATCCCGAAAAATTGCCGTAATAATTATGTCATAAAGGTTGCTTTTCATTATAATTTCATTTTCCGCAGGTAACTTGTGGTTAAATGATTTTGTAATGAAAAGCCTGCAGGAAGAATATTGGACGCCATTTAACAACATCCTCTATATTGGAGATGATGCAAAACCCTGTTTAGAGATTATCGAAAAGTTTAATGATCGGCTTATCGAGATCGAAAAAATGTATTCCGGTTGGTTTGGGGGTAAATATGGTGCAAAACATGATAAGCTTCGGCATCATATATACTATCATTTTGAGGGCGGCATAGCCGTTTTCAAGTTCAGAAATGAAGAGGCCCTCCCCGAAAAAATACGCAATGAATGCCGTTTAGCCTGCCGCGATCTCGCCACCGGGAAGGAATTTTGTTTAACCTCGCAAAATTAAATGGCGACTACCTGTCGATCTTTAAAATCAACCCCTTTAAAATAAATAAATAAAAAAAACGTACGTAGCATTTGCAACGTACGTTTTTAATACATACCTTTGATTCATGATGATTAAAAAGGATATGGATAAAGAAATATTGCCCACAAAAACCGAAATGGATGTGTTGAAGGTATTGTGGCAATATGGCCCATCCACTGTAAGGTTTGTACATGATAAATTAAATGAACAAAAAAACATTGTTCAGTATACCTCAACTTTGAAGCTAATGCAAGTAATGAAAGAGAAAGGTATGCTGGAGCGCGATGAAACAAATATGAAGCATATTTACAGTACCGCATTGCCCGAAGAGAAAGTAAAAGGCACAATGTTAGGTCACTTTGTCGACTCGCTATATAATGGCTCCGCCAGCAATTTGATGCTCGCATTGCTTGATAATGACAAAACGTCGGCAAAGGAGCTGGAAAAGATAAAAGACTTATTAAATAACATGGATAAGGGTAAATAGTTATGGGGCATTTACTTTTGATAAGCATAAACTCGAATAAAATAATCACTGCATTTAGCTGGATGCTGATCCACTCGCTATGGCAGGGTTTACTTTTAGCGGTTGTTGCCGGAGTAGTGTTAATGCTTACAAAAAGATCGTCTGCTGCTTACCGGTACAACCTGATGCTCACTTTGTTTATAGCTTTTATTGGCGTATGTGCCTATACTTTTATTGCTGAATGGAATATCGCATCTAAAACAGTCTCTCCATTAGCCGCTGGCGATATGGATACTAATGTATCCTCTTTGTTTTCGGGAAATCTTTACAACCTCAAACCGCTGATTAAAGCCTTTTCAGATTATTTTTCGGCAAACGCGCCGATGATCGTGCTGATATGGTTCGTTGTATTTTTGTTTAAGAGCGTAAAAATGATTGCTTGTTTGGTTTACAATAATCGCATCCGGAATTTCCAGGTATATGAGCCGGATCAGTTTTGGATTGATGCAGTTGAAAGCTTTTCTAAAAAGCTGGGGATCAAAAAAGCAATAAGGCTGGTTCAATCGGGCTATATCAAGATACCTGTAGTTGTTGGTCACTTAAAACCGATTATTATTATTCCGGTTGGTTTAATGGCGGGCCTACCTGTTGAACAGGTTGAAGCTATTTTACTGCATGAACTGGCCCACATCCGACGCAACGATTATTTCATTAATTTTTTACAAAATATTGCTGAAACCATATTCTTCTTTAACCCGGGTTTGTTATGGATATCGACCTTATTAAGGGAAGAACGCGAAAATTGCTGTGACGATATTGCGCTTGAGCAAACGCAAAACAGGGTCGGTTTTGTGCAGGCGTTGATAAGTTTTAAAGAGCACGAGTTATATGGTTCAAAATATGCCACCGCTTTTCCCGGCAAAAAGAATTATTTGTTCCGGAGGATTAGCCGTATTCTGAATAATAAAAGCATGACTTTCGCTTCCGGAGAAAAGATATTCCTGATGGTCAGTGTTATTTTGCTTGCTTTTGCATTAGGTACAGTTGCCTTAGGTCAGGTTAAAGACAAGCTAAAAGGTGCCCCTATCAAAATTCAATATAAAGCAGCACACGATTCCATTCCTACCGACTCCCTTTTAGCGAACAGGGATGCTGTGAGAGCCATCGCTCCTTTAAAACACAAAAAGATGCGACATAACGAAAAAATGCAGGATGGCATAGTCGACATAACAACCAAAAGTGCCCGGTTAGCAGATACTGAACTAAGCGTGACAATTAAACCTGCTGTTGAATTAGCCAGGATAAAATTTACAGATGCAAAACAGCCTGTTGAACCTATACAGGCAAAAAAACAACCGGTGGTTAGTGTTAAACAATTGACCGAAGCAGATCAAAAACTATCAAAAAAATACAAGGAGCTTACAGACAGACAACGCTCCGAAATGGACCAGATACAGGCAAAGAAAGATCAGCAGCAAGCCTTGATAGACCAGGAACAGGCAGTAAAAGATCAGGCTCAGGCGCGGATTGATCAGACACAAGCAATTAAAGATCAGGATCAGACGCGGAAACAAAAGCAGGACGCCGACAATGACCAAGCACGACTAAATGAAATTCAGGCAAAGAAGAATCATGAGCAGGAAATTCGCAATAAGGAACAGGCGCGGTTAAACGAAATACAGGCGCAGAGGAATCATGAGCAGGAAATCCGTAACCGGGAACAAGGGCGGTTAAACGAAATACAGGCACAAAAAAACCAGGAACGGGCTTTAAAAAATAACGTAAGCGTACAACAATAAAACAACAAAATGTAGAGCCAAAATCAGGGCGTGCTGCAAGCGCGGTGGCATGTTTAAACGAGGCTTTAGTGTAAATCAATAGTTTCATATTTTTTAAATTCCGCATAAAGGCGGGTGACACTGTATTGTCTAATTTTTAAACTTAAAATCGAACAAAATGAAAATCAGTTACATCAAATGCAGCGTTTGGCTGGCGGCCGCGTTGTGTATTACAATTATTTCAAAAGCACAAACAGCTGCTCCGACTAAAGCTTCGTCCAATACTGAAAAACATAACAATTACGACGATAGCCGAATTGAACAGGGCAAACAAGTTGAGCGGATACAGATGAATGTAAATGACAAGGTGCTCAAAGTAGAACTTGTTGATCACAAAATGACCGAATTGTATGTGAACGGCGAAAAGATAGCTGCTGCTGATTGGGGTAAGTATAGTAATGAATTGGCGGCAATTCGCGAACAGCTGAAACGGAACCAGGAGCAGGCCGTTCGCAACCAGGAACAGGCGCGTTTAAATGAAATACAAGCCAAGAAAAACCAGGATCAGTCTGCGCGCAACCAGGAACAGTCAAAGCTGAATCAGATACAGGAAAAGAAGAATGAGGAACAGGCTGTTCGGAATCAGGAGCAGGCCCGCCTAAATGAAATACAATCTAAGAAAAACCAGGAGCAGTCTGGACGCAACCAGGAACAGGAGAAGCTAAACGAAATACAGGCAAAGAAGAACCAGGAGCAGGCCGAAGAAAATGAGCGCCTAATAAAACAGCTGACACAAGATCTTGTTGGCGACAAGTTGATACCCAATCAGAACAGCTTGCGCAATTTTGCCATTAATGACTACGAAATGACTGTAAACGGCGTTAAACAGCCGGATGCTGTGTTTAAAAAATACAAAGAAAGATATAGCCAATTTTCAAAAAATAGCATGTCTTATTCAAGAGACGGTATAATTAAAAACGACCGATAACGGGGTGGTAAAAGCGTTTTGAAACCGGCTACAGGCAAAATAAATAAAACTTAAAATCAATAAAAAAATGAAATCTAAATTTTTAAAATGCGCTGTGCTGTCATTGGCGGTCATGGCAATAACTGTATCAGTTACAGCTCAAACTCCGGCTAAAACGGCTTACAATACCGACCGATACAATAATTACGATCACATCACTAAAGCAGATGGTAAAGTAATTGAGCATATCCAGACAAACTGGAAAGACAAGGTTTACCGAATGGAATTGATAAATGATAAAATGACCGAGCTATATGTAGATGGGGAAAAAACACCTTCGGCAAGATGGGGAGAATACAGCACTGCGATTGCTCAATTGCGCGAACAGATAAGGATTGATAAGGTACAGGCAAAAAAGGATCAGGAGCAGGCGCTAAAAGATCAGGAGCAAGCAAAAAAAGATCAGGCACAGGCCAGGATTGATCAGCAACAAGCTGTTAAAGATCAGGCGCAAGCCAGACTTGATCAGGACCGCGCGCGACAAGACCAAATACAGGCAAAAAAAGACCAGGAACAAGCTGGTAAAGATCAGGAACAAGCCGTTAAAGATCAGGCGCAAGCCAAAATAGACCAGGAACAAGCACTGGAAGATCAAAGGCTGATGAACGAACTGATAAGCGATTTAATAAAGGATGACATTGTGCCCGACGAAAAAAGTTTAACGTCCGTTACACTGGATGAAAGTGAAATGACTGTAAACGGCAAAAGACAACCAGCCGAAGTTTTTAGTCGATACAGAGAAAAGTACCGTCGATTTGCAAACAGTAATTTTACTTTCGACAACAGCGAGAACGGCCACCGGGGTATTCGTATGAGTAGAAGAGAATAGTGTGAATTTATTGAATGGTTATTGGCTATGCGGGAATTCTTAAATCATTTTTATCATGAAAGGGAAACTATTACTGATAGGTTGTTTAATGTCAATCGATTCGATGGGTTTTTTTGCCGATGCAACACCAACGCGTTACGCGGATACTCTGACTACCGAACTGGACCACATACTAAATGAGAAATATCCGGCAAATGGCATCGGTGCTGTTGCGTTGGTTACAAAAAAGGGCGAGGTGATTTACCAAAAGGCTTTTGGTATGGCCAATTTGGAATTAAACGTACCCATGAAGCCTGATATGGTATTTCGCATCGCCTCACTTACAAAACAATTTACCGCCTGCGCCATTTTGCAGCTGGCCGGGCAAGACAAGCTTTCAATAAAGGACGATATCCGCAAGTTTATTCCCGGATACCCCATTAAAGACGATTCTGTTATTACGATTGAAAATCTGCTAACACATACCTCAGGGATTCATGATTATACTAACGAGGATCTGACAAAAGATAAAAAGCCGGAGGAATTGGTTACAATAATAGAAAGCCTGCCTCCGGATTTTCCACCCGGTACGCAATATCGTTATAGCAATTCGGGATATATTTTACTTGGTTATATTATTGAGAAGGTATCGGGTCAAACCTACGGACAATACCTGCAGGATCATATCTTTAAACCGGCCGGGATGACAAGCGCCTGGTTAAATGCTGATTCAAAAGTAATCCCGAATCGCGCTGCCGGGTATAGAAGGGATAACCAAAATAATGTGTTCATAAATGCACCATATATAAATATGGTCAATCCATATGCGGCGGGAGGCCTGCTGATGAATGTCGACGATTATTTAAAATGGATAGTAGCGTTGAATGGCGGTAAGCTCATCAAAAAAGAAACACTCGAAACCGCATATAAAGGGTTTAAACTACCCAATGGTGAAATTACATCCTACGGTTTCGGCTGGGAGGTAAGGGAATTGGCCGGAAGTACAATAGCTATGCACCAGGGTGATATACCGGGCTTTCTAGCCAACGTAATCTATTTTCCTAAGGAAGCGGTGCTTGCGGTTATATTCACTAACTGCGAATGCCGGCAGGGTGATCCGGGGATAGTCATCCAAAAAGTAGCCGCAGCCGCTATCGGTAAGCCTTTTAACTTTAAAAAAATTATGCTGGATAGCGCTCAAATGCAAAGCTATATCGGTATTTATAGCAAGCAAGGCAGCCCTGATATGAACATCGCTATGGAAAATAACCAGCTTTTTTTCTATGATCCGGGTGGCCCGATTCGCTTTTTATATCCTTACGCGCAGGGTCGCTTTTTTGATGATGACGGTTTAAATACGGTTGAATTTACAGCAACAGATGGTCATCTCAGGCAGTTTAAATTTGTGGACCTCCGTCGGCCGGCAGGCAATTGGGTTAAAACAGATAAGCCGGTTGCTGTCAGAAAAGAGATAATTTTAACTGAAACCGAATTGAATAAATTTATAGGTAAGTATCAAATGGGCAGCTGGATTGTGACGATTAGCCGTGAAGACAATCATTTACGAACGCCCGGATTTGGTATATTTCCGGCGAGTCCAAATCGGTTTTATGCCCGTGTACAGGATATATGGATAGATTTTGTTGCAGATGGCGACGGAAAAATTATTAAAATGATCTCTATTCAGGGAGGATCGAAAGTAGGAGCTAATAAGATAAAATAACAGAAAAATATCTTACTATCCCGAAAGTTTATTGATGGTAAAAGCCTGATCGGTACCCAGTTTTGTAAAAATATTAATTTTCTATAAATTTTTTTTCATATATGAAACCTTATGAGTTTGCTCATCGTACAAGACCACATATTTGATAAATTAAATTACTTATTAATTATTTGATAAATTAAAAACAACCGAAAATGGATCACAAAATCAACGCCATCAAAGCCGACTTTTACAAAGTGTTTGTTGATGGGAATGCAAACGGTAGACAATTAGCAAGAGTGTTTATTATAATCGCTCTTCCATTGGTGGCTATATGTTTGTTCACAGTGCGCTAAAAATTTAAGCAGGGATTTGCAAAAAAATCGAATTCATCCCTGCTTTTTTTATTTTTCCGCTATTTCTTTTTGGGAATATTTTTTAATAATATTTCAATGATTTTTTGTTCCTGGCTGCCGGATGCGTGCAGTTGGGGCTATGCTCTTTTGGGGTGATTGGGTTTTTTATGATATTTTGCTGCTAAAAGGCCATAAAAAACAAAACAGTTGCTGCCTTGCGCACAACTGTTTTGCTACAAAACTAACTAACTAAACTACTCTCTTATTTATTAACAAACTATTATTGTAAGCTCCTTCTTACAATAAATTCATATTTGAAATAAATATTAATCAAAAATAAACACAAATTCATAAATTGCCATGAGTGATTCCACGGTAATTGCATGCGTAATTTTACGTGATTTGCGTTGGTTTATATTGGGGTTGACGATTTGACTGTTCGAAATATTGAAAATAAGGGGATAGGGGGCGTGTGATTTCTTTCTGCGCTAAGGCTAAGACGATACGCGGTTGGATGGATAAGGGTAGTAAACAATTCGTAATTTTCACCTGTAAAAAAATTACAACAAGTAAACACATAAATTTATTTAAAAATAGGTTGAACTTTTTACTTTTGCTTTGTTACTTTTAGATAGAATTAAAGTCTAATATAATGATGGGTATAACTATGTCACCGGCTGAAGAAGAAATAATAAATGCTATACAAGCACATATGAGTCGGGTTGGAACAAATCCAAATTCATGGTATGTCGGTATTGCAAATAATATCAGAAAAAAATTATTTGAAGATCGTAAAGTAAGCGAACAAAACGGTAAATGGATCTACCGGACTATCGAAAACAATTCGGATGCAATAGAAATTAAAAAATATCTAATTTCCATTGGGTTGAAAGATGAGGGAAATGACGAGAATGGCAATATCGTTTTTGCGTATGAAAAACCAGTCTCTGAAAGTTAATGAAAAGGATTTTAATTAATGTTTTAAAATTCTCGGCTATACTCATTGGCTTGATTGTTTTTTTTTATCTCCTTTTTTACTTTTTGGTAATAAGCCGCATTAAAGTCACTACCGATACAGTAAATACCTATCAATTTTATGAGTTAATTATAATTTACATATCAAGTTGTGTTACAACACTCGCTTTAATTGTAGCGCTTTTGAAAGATGAAATCAGATATTTTTTCATAAGTGCTAAAATTGTTGTAAAGCCCAAATCATCTCAATTCTTAATAGAAAAGTATGATAGTACTTCTAATACTATTAAAGCAGAATCGTATCAAATTATCCTAAATGTAATGAACAATGGTTCATTATATGTTAATTCATGTTCAATAGCGCTTATCGATCTTGAATATTGTTCTTTATCCGGGCATTCAACGCTTGTGGACATATCAACTGCGGAGAATATAAATTGGATGGGTAAAGGCACTGCAAATATACTTTTACATTCGTATGGGGGTAAGGCAGAAGTTTCTATCATGCAAATTAAATCCAATGATGCCTCAACAACAGACGCAGGCCAATCACAGCCAGTAAAGCTTTTTATTGGAGGGATTGATACCGCAATTGAAAATATTTCTACAAAAGGAAGCAAGTGGATTGCCACGTTTATGATTTCCTATGATACTAATAGACCGATTAAGTATAAATTAGAAATTAATTGGGATGGAGAATGGCACGATAGATTGACAGAAATGTTAAAACACAGCGTTGAATTTAAGGAGGTTAAAAAATGAAAAACAAGCTGTTAATAGTAACATACAATACTACTTCAAACGTGAAAATATCTACGTGGTTGCAAGTACAAGTTGATTCTCGAAAAATATTAGAAACAACATGGCTTGTTTCCACCACAGATACTGCCGCTGATTTTTTTAATAAGATCGAGCCATATTTGGATAAGGATAATGACAGAATATTTATATCTGAAATTAAGCCAGATGAGCGTCAAGGCTGGTTGTCACGCACAATTTGGGATTGGGTAAGAGAGAAATCTTAATATTTCTCTTCCGATAATCGAATCCAACGTCCTCGCCCTGATAAAATTTAGTTATTTCCGCGGATTAATCAAGGAAAGCACAAAGTACAGTTTTGATATCCGAATTAATTTTTTTTCGATGTTTTGCGCTGGTGTAGAATTGTAAGTTGTTGCCTTCAAGGGTGGGAATTTATCTGGTCTGTCTAATCTTTCGAATGCCATTAGTTCATGGTAAAACAAACCTTTTACCCCTTACCTGTACCCCATCGCCTGCAAATCGAACAATTCGGAATAGCGCCCGCCTTTTAACAACAGTTCCTCGTGACTGCCAATTTCAATGAGTTCACCTTTTTCGAGTACTAAAATTCTATCGGCCATACGTACTGTGCTGAAGCGGTGCGAGATAAGAACAGCTGTTTTGCCTTTGGTGAGTTCGGCAAAGCGTTCAAAAACCATAAACTCGGCGCGCGCATCTAATGCGGACGTTGGTTCATCGAGTATAAGTAGTTGCGCATTGCGCATATAGGCACGGGCAAGTGCTACCTTTTGCCATTCCCCGCCTGAAAGTTCAACACCCTCTGCAAAGCGTTTGCCTAATTGCTGGTCATAAGCGCCTGGTAGTTTGGCAGCCAACGTATCAGCAAGGCTTTGTTTGGCCGAAGCCTCGATTAAAGGTCGGTTAAATTGCTCACGAATATTGCCCACAGCTATATTTTGGGCGAAGGTCATCTGGTAGCGCAGATAATCCTGGAAAATAATACCGACGTTAAGCCGTAAATCAGCCAGGTCATATTCGCGCAAATCTTTTCCATCTAATAATATCCGGCCTTCGGTAGGATCATAAAGACGTGCAAGGAGTTTTACCAGTGTTGTTTTACCAGCGCCATTTTCCCCAACTAATGCCAGCTTTTCGCCGGGATTCAAGGTAAAACTCAAATGCCGGTTAGCCCAACGGTCGGAATTTGAATATCTAAAACCAACATCCTCAAATGTAAAACCTTGCTGTATTGTTTTTGGGAAGGGGAGTGGGTGCACTGCGAGTTTTATTTTTGGCGCGATCTCGAAAAACTCAAAAAAGTCGCGCAGGTAAATGGCGCCCTGCGATACAGAAGTAAACCGACTTAAAATACCTTCGAGTAAAGAACGTAGCTGCCTGAATGAGCCTGCTAAAAAGGCCAGTTCGCCAATGGTTACACTACCGTCGACCGCCCTTATGATGATCACAATGTATGCGGCATAATAACCAACACTGCCCAGCATCGCAAAAAAAGTACCCCACGCCGAACGTTTGATGGACAAACGTTTATTGGCAAGGTAAAAACTTGTGGACAACTGCTTAAAGCGTTCAATAATAAAACCCGAGAGATCAAAAATCTTTACTTCTTTAGCTGTTTCGTCGCTGGCACCGAGGTAACGGATATAATCCAATTCCCTGCGTTCGGGTGTTTGCCCTCGCGTAAGTGCATAGCTTTGATCGTTAAAATAGGATTCTCCTAAAAACGCAGGTATTATAGCTATTAATAGCAAAATAATAAGCCATGGATTGAAAGCCATTAAACCCGCCGCAAGAAATCCCATGGTAATCAGATCCTGCACCTGTGTCATTACCTGCGAAAGCAGCATGGTACGGCCTATAGTTTGCTGGCGGGCACGTTCCAGCTTATCATAAAAAATGGAATCTTCAAACTGGTCGAGATCGAGCGTGGCTGCATGAGCCATTATCTTTACCGAAGTATAGTTGCTGAAAAGGTCGCCAAGTAAAGCATCAACTAGTGTGATGACACGGCTAAGTGCATCGGTTAAAATTGCCAGGCCAAATTCAATCCCTACAAGCTGCCATAAATGATAGGTATCGACTGAATGGGCGCGGTTAAGTACAATCACCTGGTCGATGATAAGTTTGCCTACATAAAGCAAAGCCACCGGCATCGCTGAGCGGACTATTCTCAATACGGCGTTAACTATAGTTAACCATGGGCTAGTTTGCCAAACGAGCTTAAAAAAGGCGGGTAGGTTGCGCAGGGCAGCCACACGATCTTTAAAGGTTAAGGGTTGGGTACGTATATTTTTTTTTGGACGGGTATTCAAATGGATCCTTTTTGTTGTTGTGTATGTAAAATTAGGAAATTTACCGGCCGGTCTGTGTAGAATAGATATTTGTGAGGGAGTAATGACAAAGGGATTAGCCCCAAGTAATATTCTTAAAAAAAAATCCCCTACTTTTGCGCCCAAATAACAGGATATGGCTATTTCACTCAAAAACAAATTCGACAGTATAATTTTTGACCTTGACGGCACACTTTGGGACAGCACTAATAATGTTGCCCTGGCATGGCAGCAGGCCATTGAGCAGGTGGATTACGTCGATGAAGTGATGACACAGGAAAAAGTTAGGTCGATAACAGGTACAGCTTATAATGTTATTTTCGACAAATTGTTTCCTTACCTGGATATTGAGCAGCGGAATGAACTGATGGCTATTTGCGCTAAAGAAGAACTGGAAATATTGCATACCAAAGGCGGTGAACTTTACCCTTCACTTGATGAAACGTTGGGTTATCTCTCCTCAAAATATAAGTTGTTTATAGTAAGCAATTGTCAGAGCGGTTATATAGAGGTTTTTTTAAAGCTAAGCGGCATGGGTGATTATTTTATGGGTCATCAATGTTACGGAACTAAGGGTAACCCGAAATCCGAAAATATAAAAGATATCGTTAACGATCATAACCTTGCCAACCCGGTTTATGTTGGTGATACCATGGGCGATTACGATGCAGCCACAAAAGCCGGCGTACCTTTTATTTTTGCTGATTATGGTTTCGGTAAAGTTGAAGACGGCCAGGTTGCTACTATAAGCACATTTGGTGAGCTGGTAGAGTTGTTGTAATATAGGAAGTTGTCTAATAAAATTCGACAATCCCAAGGTTTCCGCGGGACAATGGCGGAATCACCAAACGTTTCCATGGAATGTCAAAACAAATATTTGTCGGTTTCTATCAACCAGATATCCCGACGGGACACAATTCTTATTGCCTTCGTCCCATCAGGACGATTGGTTGGTAGAAAAAAAACGCAAGTACATAGCGTTCCATAGGAACGCCTGGTATTTTCGCGTTCTCGTCATTCGATCTATGTGTTGACTTCTTTACTGGGTTTTGTTCTATCGTTCAATAAAACAATAGTTTAGCATTTAATTTTAATTAAATCCGTAATTTTAAGTTGATTTAAAACCTAAAATTATGGCATCGACAAATAAACTCTCCCGCCGTGGTTTTATTAAAGCAGGCGCTCTTGGTATTGGCGGTCTTGCGCTCGCTCCGGCACTGTCATCGCTGGCAGCCTCATCAAAACCAGAAAAAAAGCTCGGCATTGCGTTGGTTGGTTTGGGTTATTACAGCTACGGACAATTAGGCCCCGCCTTACAGCATACCACCAATTGCTGTCTCGCGGGTATCGTGACCGGTACTCCGGCAAAGGCCACTGATTGGTCAAAACGATATAATATCCCGCAAAAGAACATTTATAATTACAAGAATTTTGATGAGATAGCTCATAACCCTGATATTGATATAGTATATGTGGTATTGCCTGTGTTTCTTCATAAGGAATATACCATAAGGGCTGCGCAGGCTGGTAAGCATGTAATTTGCGAAAAGCCGATGGCGTTGAACGCAAAAGAATGTCAGGAAATGATAGCCGCGTGCAAAAAGGCAAATCGTATGCTATCAATAGGTTACCGGCTGCATTTTGAACCACATACAATTGAGGTAATGCGCCTTGGGCAGCAACATGTATATGGCAAAGTAATCAAAATAGACACTGGTAATGGCTTCACCTATCGCGGCGACCCCAATGCCTGGCGGTTAAAAAAGGCATTGGCAGGTGGCGGCGGTTTAATGGACATGGGCATATACAGCATACAGGGAACCCGGTATACTTTAGGACAGGAACCCATCGCCATTAAAGCCACACAGGAAAAAACACGCCCCGAATTATTTAAAGAGGTAGACGAAACTATATTTTGGGAAATGGAATTTCCAGGCGGATTTAAAACAACCGGTAAATCAAGTTATAATAACGATTGGAGTTATCTGAAAGTAGAGGAGGAGCACGGTAAGTTTGAGCTAGGTCCGGCGTTTGGTTATGGTGGGATAGATGGCAACGTGAACGGCAAGCAAATGCCGTTTCCACAGATTGTACAACAAGCCGCACAAATGGACGATTTTGCCCAGTGCGTACGGCTTAACAAACACACCCGTGTGCCTGGCGAAGAGGGGTTAAAGGACATGAAAGTGGTAGACGCCATCTACCGCAGCCTCGATTCGGGGAAGTGGGAGAAAATTGGTTGATTAGGTTGTAGGGGTTGCAGAGGTTGAAATGTTTGAAGGTTGGAAAGTTGAAATGTTGGAAAATTTAAATCGAACGTTCTGGTCTAAATCTTATTTTTTTGATCTATATTCACTTAATCAACCCAATCAACCACTCACTTAATCAACCACTCA
>DASYEP010000039.1:0-15253 GCA_036498965.1 Mucilaginibacter sp. | reverse complement strand
AAACTGATTTACAACCACACGATGAAGAGGGGCGTATCGATGCGCTCAACCGGTATAGGATAAGTGATACCTTGCCCCAAGAAATGTTTGGCAACTACCTGGAGCTGGCAGCCTTGATTTTCAAAGTGCCCGGTGTTATCATTGCTTTTATTGATAAAGACGTTATTTATAAGGCCAGTGCTGGGGTTGACGACATTGAAAATATTAAACAATACATGGCTAATTGTTCAGAAACAATTAAATCTAAAGACGGTATACATATTGCCAGTGACATAAGAATCGGCCGTCCGTCACCCGATTCTTCAAATCAGCCAATCGCTTATAATAATTACATCGGCGCATCTATATTTACCACCGATGGCCACCCTATCGGTTGTTTAGGCTTGCTCGACTACAAGCCTCACAAATTAAAAACTGAACAGATAACGGTGTTGAAAATGCTAGCTTCGGCGGTTATGAATGGTTTGGAAGAACGACTAAAAAACCTGCAGGAAGCAGAACGGGATGAATGGGTTTTAAAAACAACGCGAGAAGGGATATGGGTATGGGACATTTACCAGGATAAAATATGGTGGAACCCAGCGTTCGGTGTAATATTTGGATATGATCAAATGGTTGGTGCACATTACGACATTGGTCTTTGGTGCGAAAGGTTTGCAGCGGAGTCACATACTGAAGTAAAAAACGCTGTGCAAATATTTGACTTAAACGGGGAATATGTTTTTAAAAAAGTTGATGACACGCCCGTTCGTGTATCGATCAGGTCAGCGGTGATAAAGGACGACTTGGGACAACCTGTAAAAATGATTTGCTCAATCCTTGACATTACCGAACGAGTAAATAAAGAGGAAACCAATTTGAAAGCAAATTTGGAGTTGATGCGGGATAAAGATGAATTTATAGACATTGCCACGCACGAAATAAAAACGCCTATTTCAATTATCAAATCTTACTCGCAGATTATAAGGAGAGATGCCGAACGGAATAATTATGAAAAAGTCAATTTTATCAACTATGCGGAAAGGATACAAAAGCAAAACGAGAAATTACTTAAGCTGGTTGAAAATTTATTAGATATATCCCGGATCAATAGCGGGAAAATGACGGTTTATCCTGAACCATTTGATTTTGCAAAATTATTGGAACAAATTCTGGACGAATTAGACATACAAACCAACAATCATCATATCGAAAGAAAGGGAGACACACCCCTTATTGTATTTGCCGATAAATTTCGTATTGGCCAGGTGCTAACTAACTTAATTACCAATGCCATCAAATACTCTCCGGGAGCAGAGAGGATAATCATCACTCATCATAAAAATGGGGAAAGCAATACGGCAACAATTTCTATCCGTGATTTTGGACGGGGTATAGCCAAAGAGGAGCAGGAGAATTTGTTTCAAAGATTTTACCGGATAGTTGATGCAGACGAGCAGCAGGTATTAGGCACCGGTTTGGGTTTAAGTATTGCCATGGAGATTGTTAAGCAACATGGCAGTACTATTGCAATTGACAGCGAATTGGGAAAAGGATCGGTATTTTCGTTTGACCTTCAACTTTCCAATCAATATCACGGCTGACCATTAAGAAATTTGTCTGACCAGCGTTAGAGATCTACTTCTTTAACCTGTTTGCCCTTCTCGTCAAGCGTTATCACCTTTTTAATGTTTTCGTTATGGGCGTTAACAACAACCACTTCATAGTAATCCGAGTGCTGTTTATAATTAATTTGTTTGAAGTAAGTTTTTGAAACTACTTTATACCCCTTGTAAAAGTCGTCGGCACCGACTTTTAGTATTGATGCCTGGGCTGCCTTCGGTAATTTTGCGTTATTCTGCTGAAATTTCCCACGCAGCAAGGTTCCGTCAGCTTCAAACAACCCGTAACACTGAAAATCGGCATTTTTAAAACTAAGCGTGTATCTTTCAACATCTCCTCTGCTTGAACCTAAATTATCTTCTTTTGTTACCAGCCAACCGTTTTTGAGGGCCTCCGGAGAAGTTTTATATGCCTGGACAGCTTTCGCATTCGGAAACCTTCGTTTTAAGGAATCGATAATTTGACGCGGCGTGGCCTCAACAGTGGTTTTTGTAGAAGCCTTCAATACGATGTTTGTTTGTGTAGGCTGCGCATACAACGATGCAGAAAATAAAGATGTTAGTGCTAACAACAGATACTTTTTCATGACTGTTTTTTTTAATTGTGTGTAACTAAAGTTTATATTGAGAATAACCGGTAGAGGCGACGGTTTATATTTTCATACAAACAAATTTAAACACATAAAATGTTGGTACGTTAATCACGGCGTTCCATAATTGTTGCATTTTAGGATTTGGAACGATGTTAACCGGTTAAGACTTTAAAATCAACTCAATACACAGCGTTTTTACTTTTTTGATGCTCCCTGACTTCTGCTGACCAGGTAATAGCCAGTTGACAGGCATATTACTAACGCTGCTACTGCAAATTGAGAAGCTGCGTCAGCATCCTCCATATCAAATATCAGTATCTTCCGGGTAACCGCAATTAAGCCTACAATCAGTATTACCCTTACTTTTACAGAATGCTCCTGCGAAAACACCCTGATTGTTTGTATAATCTCAAGCAACAGTAATATGCTAAAAAATAAACCTGCAACTGGTTTGCCTTTTTCTTCTGTAGCAAAGGTTTCATTTTGAATACTAAGCACCAATTTCAGTGCAAAGAGGTAAGTCAGGTATATTGTTTGGTAACAAACATATAACATAGCTAAAGCCATCAAAAAATAGGAAATGTATTTTTCGAACTTGACAAACAAATTTTCCATAATTTATTAATTGAGGGTTAATGATTTTTAAATGAACATTCATCTGAACCAGTTGCTCCCAAATACAATATAATATCCCCATTGTTCGGGGCCGCGGGCAACGTCGAGACCCATTCTCAATTTAAATTTTCTTGCTAAAAGATATCTAAACCCGGTACCGTAATTATACACCACCGAATTTTGGAATACATTACTCCAATTGTCGAAGGCAACGCCGGTGCCTGCGAAAAAAACCGCGCTCCAACGCTTATAAAGATCCCATCGGGTTTCTGCTTCTGATACTAAGGTTGTGTTTCCCTGGTAGCGAGCGGCAGGTATCCCCCTTAAATTAATATACGGCAAAAGATAGAAAGGGGGCTTACCAAGTACTTGTTGCCCTTCTATACGAAGGCCTCCAAGAAATTTAGGGCTGATGGGTGTATAGCCAATTGCCGAAAAATTTATTCGCCAGAAACTATAGTCGCTGCCGATAGCACTATTGGACCAATAGAAACTGTTCTCGATTCGAAAGCCTTTATCAGGAGTAAATATATTATCGCGACCATCATATTGAATAATACCGCCTAACTGACTAACGATGGATTTTAATTCTTTGCCAGATAAAAAAGAAGGCAGGGAATCGCCCGGCGGTGCTACCCTTGTATCTAAAAAAAGATATTGTAATCCGGCGCTCCATTTATGGTTGCGGAATTGCTTTTGTGCCTGCAGGTACACCGGCAGGGTTTTAATATTGAATTCAAACTGCTTTTCGCCTAAATTGGTAAATGTTCTGTAAAAGGTGAGGTTCAGGTCGGCGTAGGCAAGAAATGCTCTGTAAGTGATTCCTGGTTTTACGAAGGTGCCTGCACGAAAGCCCCCAACCATCCAACTATTATTAGCAGTATACATCGCCATGCCCGCGGTCATGTCGGGGTTAACGTGCCTAACCCTGCGAATGCCATTAACCGTGTCAACTACGGTTGCCCTTCTTTTTAAATAGATCGGCGCCAAAGCGCCGCCGATCCCTCCTAATGCAGGCTCCGTTATTGGAATGGGTACAACAACAACGCCATTTGAATAGATCATGTAATCACTTAAATCGACCGCGTGATCAAGTGAATCCTTCATGCTCACCTTATGTTTGGGTTTATCCTGTGCCAGAGCCTTATAAGCGGATAAGTAGTAGTCCGACAGCATAAAAACAATGACTATGACGTACAGTTTATTCATAAATTAAAGCCCAAATCTCCAGTTAACGGAGAGTAAAAGGGATGATCTGCCCCCGAGAAAACCTGCCTCTGCCCTGAACTGCCATATTTTGTTTAATTGGAACTGCCCACCGGTGATCATGCTCCAGTTTGAGGTTGGCGCTTTATTTAGGGAATAGTCAATAGTAGCGTTCGGGTCGATCCCCGCAAATTTGTCAGAGAATGCCTGCGCTATTTGCTTTACTACTACTTTTTGTGGAGGGGTAAGGTTGTTATACCATCCAGCTACACCATTTTTTATCGCGTCAATTTGATCTTGGGAAGGACCGCCGGTGAGATCGCTTACTTTAACACTCCCTACGGTAGTGCGATTAACAAATAACCCCGATGGCCCGGCCCATAAAGTGATATTTCTATAAGGCTTTTTTGGGAATTTGATTACATAACCGAGACGTGCGCTGACTGTCTGAGCATATATAGAACCGTCTATCCCTTCCAACGATGTCCAAGTATTGTTATAGTCGCCAATAATAAGGAAGCCACGTACTCCACCGCCCGCAGTGATACCAAATCCGGCTGTCGGACCATTAAACTTTGCCGAAGTTGAGAAAGCAATAGGCTCGGCAACAGTTACCGAAGTGTGCGTAAATGATTTCCCAAAAATTCCATATAGATCAACGAATGGGAGTACCCAAAGATCAAGGCGGGTACTTATCATTTGAATGCTGGCTTGGGTCTTGCCAAACTTTATGAAATCAAGCGGGACTTTGTCACCTCCGTTAAAGCCTACCGCGAGGTCAGTAATATTTATCAATTGCTTGCCATTAAAATAATTGAGCATTACCCCTGCTGGTAAAGGGATGTCGAACCCTTTTTTGTAAACTTTCTCGCCCCAAATCGGGAACTTGTACGGATAAGGATGGGTTTTAAGACTGTCAATGTATTTTTCCATTATAGTTTTGTCCGCGGGTTGCTGAGCTAAAACTATAATCGGTGCCATCAACAAAATAACTACCAGGAGTTTTTTTAATATTTTCATGATTCATCATTAATTATTTTATTTTATTTTTTGTGCTGCCGGTGGCAATGGGGATGCCTACCCCAAATTGGAAATAATAATTTTTGGCATTAAGCGGAATCTCATCTTTATAAATATTGACCAGTCCCTGCGAGAAACGTAAATTCAATCGTATGCCCTGACCCTTAAGAAATGCGTATTGCACATCGGCGGCGACATCCACATCTATTAATGCATACTTATCTCGCAAATGATAAATCAGGGTTTCCTCCCCTCCATCTGGGAGCGTTAATTCGTATATTTCTTTAGCAACGGTTCTAATGGCGAATTGAGGACCCGCTGCGACACTTAACCCTGTTGTTAAACTGTAGCGCATAAGAGGGCTTATTTCCATGTAAGTAAGCTTCCTGGTCAGCTTTGCATCCGCTGCAATAGGCACATCGGGTTGTATTTGGTAAGCCTGGGGTATAGACGTGGCGCCCCTGGGCGATTTGAAAATAAAATAATTACTTAGTGTCCAGTTGTCGGATAGCTTTACATTAGTATACGCCCCGAAAGATATTCCGGTATGGAAATCCGCGCCGGGTGTGTTGGTAAGGTTGGCGGGTTGCAACGCAACATGAATACCTAGTGTAAGGTTATCGTTTTTGATATTTTTCCCAAACAATAAAGCTAAAATAGCCTGGCCGCTAACAGGGCTCACATATGCCGAAAGGCAAAGCAGGAGCAGCGGATATTTTAAAAAGTTTCGCATTTTGGGCTCAATACTTTATAGGTTAAAGTAAATCACGCTACAAAGTACGTTGAATGAAAATGCAAAGACCTTAATCAGAGCCCTTCAAATTGTTGCAATTCAAAAGATGCAACCGCTTTTAACACCGATGCAGAATTGTTTTTAATAAATGAGGAGATGATCAGACGAAAGAGAATACTATACCTAAAAGGGAAATTACTATTTGTACCGCCCGTTGCTCAATTTTATAGTGCCTGCTTTACGCAACGAAAACCGATATGATTAGAGGCCGATCGATAGTCGCCTTTGCCCCGGGTTCCAACCATGTATCGGGTACAATATTGTTCGGTACACAAAAATGAACCGCCTCTTTGAACTTTCTTTTTAATGTCGGGCTCGGCCGGGTCATATGAATTGGCAGGACCCATCGGATTATTGGTAACGCCATTGTTAGCGATGGTGCCGTAATAATCATTCCTATACCAATCATTACACCACTCCCAAACGTTGCCGGCCATATCATACAAACCATAGCCATTGGCGGGAAATTGTTTTACAGGTGCAAGGCCGACAAAGCCATCAGCGCCAGCATCTTTGTTTGGGAAAGATCCTTCGAATATATTTGCCATAAATTTTCCGTTGGGCTTCAGTTTGTTTCCCCAGGCATATAACTTTCCGGATAAACCACCTCTGGCAGCAAACTCCCACTCAGCTTCGGTAGGTAGGCGCTTGCCGGCCCATTTGGCGTAGGCAATTGCATCTTCCCAGCACACCTGTACCACCGGGTAATTGTCCTTCCCGATTATATTGCTTTTGGGGCCCTCGGGGTGCCGCCAATCGGCGCCTTTAACATACGACCACCATTGCAAATAATTATCCAGCGAAACCTTTTGGACAGGCGGCGTAAATACCATTGAACCGGCTACTAAATTTTCTTCAGGAGCGGTAGGAAATTCTTCGCGGGTGGGTTTTTGCTCTGCAACGGTAACGTAACCGGTAGCTTTTACAAATGCAGCAAATTGTTTGTTGGTTACATCTGTAGCGTCCATATAAAACTGCCTTACACTTACGCGGTGAACCGGCCTTGCATCATCCATCATCTCGTGGCCACCCCCGTCCATCCCGACAGGATTTACCCCGCCCATACTAAATTCGCCGCCGTTTATAAATACCATTCCCGCCGGCGCGGTAATGGTATGAACAGGTTTATCGAAAAGCGTTTCGCGAAATTCTTTACCACCGCCTTCCATAAAAGTTGCACTGTCTGAACGGCTAAACCCCGAAGGCCTGCAGAAAGCCGCAGCCCTAAGCGGAAAACTTATTGTTTTTACAAAACCGGTGCTTGCTTCAGAAACTGCTTTATTTGATGACCTGGCATTCCTGTTGCTATTTTTGTGATCGTTGCATGCGTGAGAAAGTAACCCCACTACTGCAATTGCCACTATTACAACCTTATTGCTTCCATTAAAATTCATCGCTTTCTTTATTTAATACAAATTAAACCAATACTAAATCATAATCCTAATAAATCAATTTAACCCTCGGGTTAATGTATTGGAAAAATTGTTTTCCAATCATTCTTCATACTGATGATATGCCACTTATTAGCAGTGGCCGCATTTATCGATGCATTGTTTTTTTCCTGGTAAACAAATTCCCTCACACCGTCATCATGATTGACCAATAATTGAAAATTGGGATATCTGCTTGTCTGCGAAAATTTGAGCATTTCGATATCACCTCCGCTTTTTTCATTGCCACAGGCAAACACAGGTGTTTTCCCAATATGCCATTGTATGTTAACCGGCTTTCCGGCTTTGTCACAGATTGATGCGACCTTGCTTTCCCTTAAAATACTGCGCGTGCCTTCATCAAATTTATATTGCAATTTGGTACCTATTACTTGTTCAGTAGGAATTCCGTAATACTTTTCAGAAATGGTCCTTACAAACTCAATAGTTCCGCCTGAGCAAATGAATGTCTTAAAGCCGCTGCTTCGCAGATACTTCAGCAACTCCAATTGAGGCTGATACCTGGCATCCTGAATAGGGTATACCTTCTTCTGAATAACGTAATGTGCGGTATCAAAATATGCGTGCGCAGATTTTTCGAATTCGGCCTCAGTTGAACCTGATAAAGATTTTAGAATAATGGCCACTAGTGATGATTCATCAACAGTAGAAAGATAGGCTTTGTCCTTTTCAATAATGGCTTTGTATGGCTGCTGCTTAGCAAGTTCAGGATTTTTTCGGATCATTTTTTTAAACGCCAGCTTAGCGTATTCCAATTCAATGGTTGGTGCTTCCGCCCATAAGGTACCATCGTTGTCAAAAGTGGCGATGCGATCTCCTACCGGAATAAATCCCGGATCAGCTTTGTCTGTAACCTTTTTTACGTAATCAATAATCGATTTTTTTAAGGAGCCATCATTCCAGGAGGGAAGCCGGTCTGGGAGAATAACCGCGCCGAGAGTACTTTTTTTTGCTATGCTAATCCCGCTTGTCAGCGACAGAATGATAACCGCGATAACTGTTATGCCTATCGCAATAACGACTTGTTTGGTTTGATAATTGGTTTTCATATTAGTATATGCTTGGTAAAAACTCTATATAAAATATTATTGTGTGCGATGCTCACGGTTATTCCTTCCATTCCAATTGGTTAATTGCTACGTGTTCATTTGCTTTTAATTCGTTGTTGTTTATTAACTCACCACGGTACTTTTTTATGTTTTTCTTGAGTTCGGTTCCGACGTCGATGTTGCCTGGATCCCCGCCTGCATATTGCGATTTATAATAGGATGCCAATTGTTTACCAATTTCATCTTCATTTCGATTGTGTACATCCTTTTGAATAGAGGCTGCTTTTTGAACGGGCAGGCGATCCCACCAGGCATAAAGGCTTTTTAATAATGCTGGATAAGCTAAAGACGACCTCTTGAACTTGCCAAACCAATACTGTTCACTTACCAAATAACTTTTGTATCTGCCATATAGCCATTTACCGATATTTATGAGGACGCGAACAATAACGTAAATTATGCAAATAGCCGCCACGCTGTACAATGCAAAATAATACCAGGGGATGCCAAAAACGAGGTACGGCCCATGTTTGGTATTGATAGTAGCTTTTACCGGTTGTTTTGCTTTTAAACTATCTTTTAAGGTCGTGAGAATGCCGAGATTGGGATTGGCGGCTACATGTATTTTTCTAACAGGTGTATGCCTTTTATAAAAGCGGCTGTTATTGGGGTTAAACCATTCTATAGTGGAAACGGGTAGTGTAAAATTACCCTCTTTTTCCAGCAAATAAGTTACGGTTTGTGTGCTGCGACCATTGGCATCATAATCATCGCGTGTATCGGCAAGTGTGGTGTGGCCGGGATATACACCTGCCCAATCAAGGCTGTCAGTTGGTAACTCCGGGATAAACTGGGGCAATGTTCCTCGTGCGTTAATGCTGATGGTACTGTTAATAACGTCTCCAACTTTTAACTTATTTAATGGTTTGTCCCATATCTGATTTATAACTGCGTCTTTGGCAACAAACCAATTAGCGCCGGCAAAACTTTTAGGCACAGGCTTAACAATGTATGATAACGGTTGGGTTTTAATATTAACTTTCTTCGCCTTAGAGTCGCCAACCGGCGGGGTGGTGGCTACGATATTTATGGCCGGCAAGGTATAATGCCCTTCTTTATAGGGGAACACAATAAAATAGAATTGCAGGCCAGCGTATTGTTTACCTTTTATTGTGAACATTCCGGGCATTGTTCGGTCGAAGGGTAAAATAAATGCGTTTGGAATTTGCAGATTGTCAAACTCTAACGGCGCAGTATACCAGGTAGCGGTCAACACTGTAAAAGTTACCTTAAATGGCTGCTGCGCATAAACAGATCTCCGGTCTAATTGTGTTTGTGCAAAGCAATCGACCTGAGCTTTGATTGCAAAAGCAAAACACATCAGCAAGACCAAAAGGATTCCTCTTTTTACCATGGCGTTTTACTTTTATAGACTTTGTGGTAATAAAGTTTTTTCTGCAGCAGAAACCGCTTATGCAAAAATTCAGCTGGATCGGCGGCTGCTCTTCTCAACAAAATATCGCTTGCCAATTTTCCGCTTTTTTCCCCAGTATTGTTTTTGTCTGGCGATTTGGATTCTTTAGCCCTGTGAATATTGCTTATTGCCTGATCCGTTGTCCTGTTGCCAAACTTTGGCATCTTTTTCACCCTGGTATCTGAACTTAATTGCTCATCGTCTGATTGAGGCTTGTGTTCTTTTAAAGGGTCGTCTTTATGATTCTTTTTTGAGGCAATCTGCTTATCGCCAAACTTATTTTTAACAGTTTGCCCACCAAACTTCATGATAGAATCTGCTTTATGCTTAGTGCTTTGCATGGCTGCAAGGCTTTTCTTCGCTTGTGTTTTTAACGTGGTGTCGAGAGAAATGGCGTTCTTAAAAGCGGCCTCGGCATCGTCAAAACGCCCAAGTTTTGTTAAAGCAAGCCCCCGGTTATAGTTACCAGCTGCGCTTGAGTCTAACGAGAATAAATCGGCGGCGACCTCATAATTACCGGCCTTATAGTATGCGACGGCTTTGTGCTTATCATCTTCAAAACGCTCGGCAGCTTCATCATATTTGCCATCGTTCTCAAACAACTGCCCCTGGTAGTTTTTGGTGTACCACCAGTCGGGATGTTTTGATTTTAATCCGCAGGACGACAGGCCTAACATTGCAAATAACAATATGCACCATTGTACGGTCCAACCTCTCCTGAACCAAAATAGTGCGATAATCAGCGAAGGTATCAACAATAAATAACCCATGTCGTCCCATTCTTTTTCATCCTTTTTATTTTCGGTTTGGAAGTATAATTTCTTACTGATACGACCTGCAATAGCTTTTACATCGGAATCGTCGAGTGTCAAATCAGATACAGTGATTTTGGTGTTTTGAGTAAGATTTTGAATAACAGAAGGATCTTGTTTCGAAATCACTTTAGAATATCCGGGTATCGGCGCTCCATTGGGTGTAGATACAAGCAATATTTCTAACTTATGGATGGACTTGTCGACCCAGGTGCTTAGTAATGCCGCGTCGTCGTTACTTATGGCGTCTGTTATCAGCAAAACGGTGCTAGGGGCCGTTACATGTTTCATCAGGGTGTCTACCTGTTCCAACAGTACCGGTACATTTGTGCCCTGAACAGGCATGGTACGATTGTAAAGACTTTGGGCATGAAATTTTATAATCTTATAATCGCCTGTAAAAGGTAAAACTGGATGGGCGGTACCTGCAAAGGCGATCAAACCGGCCCTTGCCCGCGGATTAGCATCCAGGAAGTCGACTATTTTAAATTTGGCCCGCTCTGTCCTGTTCGGCTCGATATCCTTTGCTGTCATTGACCGCGACAGATCCAGGGCTATTAAAACCACCGCCTGTATTTTTTGGCCGGGAATTTCCTTTTTCTTCCACGCTGGCCCTGCCAAACCTATTATCATTGCGCTTACGCCAATAATAAAAAGCACGATAGGTAATATGATCGCCCAACTGCTGCTCTTACTAAACATAAACGGTCGCAGAGGTTTAGTAACCGAGGCTTTCCATTTGCGATGTTCTTTATTACCAATAATCAGCAACAAAACAATTACGGCCAGGGGGATGAAAAGGTACAAAGCAATGGGCCGCAAAAAGTGAAATGCTTTCCAGTCAATGTGAGTTAAAATATTTTTCAGTTTATCCCAGTATTCCATAGTGCACTTGTTAACTGCTTCTTCTGAATAAGTTTACTGTACCATTTATTAGCTGTGCCGATAGTGCAAGTATTATCGCTGCCGCTAAGGGATAATAATATAGCGGCACTACAGGCTTATAAGTTTCTTCATCGTAGACAACCGGGTGTAGTTTATCGAGTGTAGTGTATACCTCTTTTAGCTGTCCAGTATTCATTGCATTAAAATATTGGCCCCCGGTTGTACGGGCAATATCCTTTAAGGACTTTTCATCAAGACTGTAGCCACCGCTGCCTTTGGCTTGGCCTATACCGATGGTGTAAATAATAATCGAGTCTCTTTTAGCTGCCTGGGCGGCGTCTAGCGGCAAAATGTCCTGCCCACTATCGATACCATCGGTTAATAAAAGCATCACCTTTTGTTTTATAGTATCCTGTTTAAATACATTAATGCCGTAAACTATAGCAGCGCCAATACTGGTCATTTGCCCGGCCATACCAACCTCGGTTTGGTCCATCAGCCAATCGACAGTTTCCAGGTCGGTTGTAAAAGGCGATTGTAAATACGCATTGGTACCAAACATCACCAACCCAACCTGGTCGCTTTTGCGGTCCCTGATAAAGTCCTTCATGATGCTTTTAATGGCTCCCCACCGACTCAACCTTCTGCCGTTTGCAAACCAGTCCGTTGTAGCCATACTGAAGGAAATATCTGTTGCTATCAGGAAACTGCGTACCGTTTTTGTTTTCTTCGCCGGTTTCCCTACATAGCGGGGCGAGGATGCTCCAGCCAGCAGACAAAGCCAGCATACAATTAATGTGATCCATATAAATATATTCTTACGGCTTATCCATGCACTCTTCCTTACACGCTGATTTGAAACTGTTGCAGCTCTTTGAAAAAACGGCGCTATAAGGCCACTTCTCCTTTTATGAAGAGGCGGAAACAGGATATAGATAACTATTGGCAACGGTGCCAACAGGAATATCCATTTATATGCTATTTCGAACTGCATTAAAATTTTCTTTTATGGTTTTTTATCCATCGTTTGGTTTTCTGTACAAACAAGCTGGCTTCATCACCGGATACAGGTTGGCCTGATTCGTAAATCTTCCGCTCTAATAGTTGCCCGTCCGTACTGTCAAAAGATTTTTCGCGCCATCTTTTGTTTATGAACGAGATCCACTCATTTCCTCTTAATCCTGATACATTTTGCCTGCCGTAACGGGCTATGGCAATACGTTTAATTAATAAATCGGCTTCGTAAACCAGCAGGTCAAATGACCCGTTGGTTGTATAGTTTTGTTGTATGTTAGATAATTGCAAAAGGGCATGTTTACGATACAAGTTTAACCGGTAATACCTGATCATCAATAACACGATAAACAAAATGAGCAACGCGGCAATCCCACCCAATACATACCACCCGGGAGCGGTGAATGTAAAAGGAACGGGTGCAGGCTCAATTAATTTTCCAACTTGATCTTCCATATATTATAGGCACTAATTCCCACTAATTTTTTATGAAACACTAATTCCACGAATTTTTTCGAATTACACGAATTGGGTTTCCTATTTAATTCGTGTAATTCGTTTTAATTAGAGTGAATTCGTGTATGTTATCTTTTCCCCATCGCATGCAAAATCTGGTCGTCAACAGCTTCTTCGGTGTTAAAAAACACGATCGGAATACGATAGCGATTGAATTCTTCAGTTAATTTATGTTGTATATCAGTAAAGCTGCTGGTGTACTTTTGGCCCCAGCTGTGTTTGTTGTTACGCCAGTTTATCTGGTGTTTGCCATCGCTTAAGATTATCTTCCCGTCGGGCAATGACTGATCCATCCGGTCGTAAATATGCGCCAGGATCACATCGTTATGCTGACTCATGTTGCGCAGATATTTCCTTGTTTCTTCGTTTATTGCCGAAAAGTCGCTAATTACGATAATCACATAGTCATGTGTGACTCCGGCTACTGTTTTCTGCAGCATTGTATTTAACAGATCAGTATTGGGTACAACTACTTTACGTTCTGGTAACTTTGCATTACGGGCCACAATTGCCTGTAAAAGATGCTGTACCTGGGCTTTGCTGCGCCTTGGTAAAATAAAATCGTAGCCTTCTTCATTAAAAACAATCCCGCCAACCCTGTCGCCGCGCTTAACGGTGTAGAAAGCGCTTATGGCAGCTATATGGGCAACGGAAACAGATTTTACAAAATGCTGCGAACCGAAGAACATGGCACTGCTTTGATCGGCCACAATAAATGTTGGCCGCTCTTTTTCTTCGTTAAATACTTTTGATTGTGTTTTTCCGGTGCGTGCGGTTACCTTCCAGTCTATGTTACGAATATCATCACCGGCTACGTATTGTCTTACCTCTTCAAAATCCAGCCCGCGACCCCTTAGTTTGGAAGCATGCCCACCGGCAAGCATAGAATATACCGGGTGACTGGGCAATAGCTTTCCTGACTGTACCAAAAATTCAAAGCGCATCAAATCGTCAAGGTCAGTTACTACTTCCTTTGGGTAAGCAGGGGTTGTATGTTTTTTGAAATTGAACATATTATTGGCACTAATTCCCACGAATTTTTCGAATTGAACGAATGGGTTAAATGACACCAATTGCACGAATTATTTCGGATTACACGAATTGAAATTGTTTCCATTCGTGTAATTCGCCTTAATTGAGACGAATTCGTGCATTTATGCCACAGCTACACTTTTCAGCAGCTCATCAATTACAGCATCGGCATTTATACCTTCGGCGTTGGCTTCATAGCTTAATATGATGCGGTGACGCAAAACGTCGTGCACTATAAAGCGGATATCATCTGGTGTTACGTAATCCCGGCCATCCAGCCAGGCAACGGCGCGTGCGCATCGATCCAGATTAATGCTGCCGCGCGGACTCGCACCATAGCTAAGCCAACGCTTCAGGTCTTTGCTAAAGGTTTCCGGATAGCGTGTCGCACTAATCAGGTCGACGATATATTTTTCAGCCGGTTCTTTTACCTGCACTTTGTTTATTTCATCCCTGGCATCCAGGACAACCTTTTTGGATATTGCCTTCTCAGGTTTTACCTTGCTGTTTGTCTCATACCGTACCAACCTAATTATCTTTAGCTCGTCGTCGTTACCGGGATAGGTAATCAATATCTTCATCACAAAGCGATCGAGCTGTGCTTCAGGCAGGGGATAGGTGCCTTCCTGTTCTATGGGGTTTTGTGTTGCCAACACCATGAAAAGCGGGTCCATTTTATAGGTTTTTCCGGCAACCGACACCTGACGTTCTTCCATTGCCTCCAATAAAGCTGACTGCACTTTTGCAGGAGCTCTGTTTATTTCATCCGCCAATATCAGGTTGCTGAAAATGGGTCCTTGCTGAAATACAAACCGTTCTTTTTCCTGTGGCTGGTAAACTTCAGTCCCGGTAATGTCTGAAGGTAATAGGTCGGGTGTGAACTGTATCCGGCTTAAACTGCAATCCAGGTTTTTAGCCAGGCTTTTTACAGCCCTTGTTTTTGCAAGGCCGGGCAAACCCTCCAACAATACATTGCCATCGGTAAGCAAGCCTATTAATATTTTTGTGATCACATCCTGCTGGCCA
This sequence comes from Mucilaginibacter sp., assembly GCA_036498965.1. Taxonomy (GTDB): domain Bacteria; phylum Bacteroidota; class Bacteroidia; order Sphingobacteriales; family Sphingobacteriaceae; genus Mucilaginibacter. The sequence goes on along the minus strand of DASYEP010000039.1, from coordinate 166 downwards.
ATAATAGAGGCCTGCATGCGCGTACTTAATTCTTTTATTTGGTCGGATGCTGCCATAGGTAGATGTCAAATAAGTGAGCCGCTTTTTAAACCGGCAATAACTAATAATCTTTTGATAGAAAGCGGGCGAATCCTTTGAAAGCAAAAAGTCTTCAGTACGAATACAT
>DASYEP010000038.1:0-7397 GCA_036498965.1 Mucilaginibacter sp. | reverse complement strand
ATTTTTGACATTGATATCTGTTAGCTTTCCCTGCTCATAAAGAGTTGTTAGTGATTGCGCAATACCTTTATCTACATTAGCAATGTTCTGAATATCCTTAAAAAAGTCGTCAAGTATCTCTTTACCTGATTTTACCTTATTATCACTCATATCTTCTATTTAAAATAATTCCAGTCAATCTTAAAATGCGTAGCTATCGAATTACTCATCACATCAAGGCCCGTCTTATTATTACAAATCGGATAGACACCAAAATGTTGTACGAAGTTCAATATGAAGTAACTTTCGAGATCTTCGACCCTATAAGCCCAAATGCTTTTGAGTACCTCAAAATTTATATAAGTAAACCACAAAGATTCGACTTGCCTATAACTCACCAAGCCAACATTTTTGGATTTACCGCCAAAATGCCCGTTTAAGCGGCTTCCTATGCTATTAGTCCTTTTTTCGCTCATCCCAATATAAAGCAATTTGGAGGTATCGAAAGGATATTGGATTTGAATAGAAGATGTGAAAATAAAATATAAACCTGTAATACCATTTAGTGCCAGAATGTTTCCGGCGTCAAAGGACTTGGGACTATCAAAATAGATATTTACGGTTTGGTTAATTTCGCTCATCTTTAGGAGTAGACCAGGACAAGTGTTGTTATCAAAGAATGTTTTAAAGGTACTAACTTTCCAATCAAACTTAGCTACCGTTGACTAATCCCTCTAACCATTCACTGTCAATATTGACCACAGTAAAAGGAAGTCCAAAACCACTATATTTCTTTGAAAAAATGAATATTCTGGAAAAAAATTCACTTTTCATATTATACCCCTCATTTATATCAAAATTGAACCTCCGCCATTGACTCATTAATCTTTCCGGCACATAAAATCTGAATGTATGTGGCTCATATCTATAATCTTGGTAATTACCGATGGCAAGTGTCCAAACACTAGGATCGGTCGCTGAATAATGTAATCGCGCTTCAAGATTGTCACGCAAACCCTGTTCCTGGAAGTAACCACGAATGTTATCACTGGTAGCGAAGAGAAATAACATATCACCCGTTTCAAGCAAACCTATTATGCACCTTTGAGCAATTACATTAAAATTGCTCAATATAGTTCCTATTACTTCGTCACTTTCGAGAAAACCTAGGACTTCTTCATATTCTGCAAATGTTGTAGAATCTGGCCTTTTATCTTTCAAATAGGCGTATACCTTATTTGAAAGTTCGCGCTCTATCCCGTCTAAATAAGCAGTATTTATATCATGGAAAAGGTCGCAAGTTTGTTCGCTTAGGAACCACCTCAGCGACAATAAAGGAATTTTATTATTGGCGGCGAACTCAAAAGCCGGTTTACTGAATTCTTCAATAGAAGCTACTCCCACTTGATAATAGTATCTTTCCCTGTTAGCAATTGCATAATTGGCTCGTCTGTTATTTTTACGCAATTCAATCGACTCCTCAGTAATAATCTCAAACTCATTAATATCGTATCTTAAACCCAAACCATTCCGGATTACGTTAAGCCCAATTGTCTGTTCATAGCTTTTGCATTCAAAAAGCAATCTCGATGGATAGGAAAATGGCATCTGAATAGGAGGCTGCATTAAAACATCTGCATCGTGTGCCGCTCCTTTACCGTTGATAAAAAAACAGCCCGTCCCTCTTTGTGCGAAAATATAATGTCCATCCGCCTTTACCGTAGTAAAACCACAGTTTAACATCAATTCTCGTACAATGAACTCTAATAACGCGCCTTTTAATTGTCCTGAAGTCATAAGGTTTTGATTATAAATAATGAAGATAGAAATAATTAAGATTGGTATGGACAATACATACTTATAAGAGTGGCGAAATTCGAATTGCGAATTTTTGCTTAGATTTTGGTGATTCAAATATTATAGAATAAGTTTAATTCTTATATCCTATACTATTATCGAAAATGGAATTGACCTCAAAATTGTTATCAGAACTCCAAAGAAGATTAAAAGTTGGTAATCGTCGTGGAGTTCATCTAAATGGCATTCCAGCAAATTCGCGTTATAAATTCGATCTAAACCGGTTATCATTTATCGACCCCAATCTGCCAAATAATTTTATTAAAAGTTAATTGGCAGAACAGCCGTTGAAGTTTAGGATCAGTTGGAAAAATAATGTTCCTGATCTTAATTCTCTTTTTGAAGAAGATCAATCACAATTAACCAGAATCACAAAATCTTTTGAGAATTTAATTAATCAAACTGAAGCAATTGAATCAGAAAAAGGAATAAATACTTTCGGCTTCGGTTTTCCCATGTTAATCAGGAGAGACCTGGCAGATAACAAGCTTACAGTCGCGCCGGTATTGATCTGGTCCTTAAGTACTCAATAGTTTTCATAATAAATTCCTTTTGTACCAGCTTAACTATCCTGAATTTTCGCGTTCGTAATCTTTGTTTGGATAATAAGCAAGTAGGTTTGCATTATTAAACTGTCGGCTGATGAAATCTTTGCACGAACGGGCTGGCTTGCCAAAAGCACGCACAATTATAGATATAAATTTTTTTAATTTCAATCCTCAATTCCCGGGATTTCGTTTGTTCGATAAAAATGCGCCAGCTGGTCTTTATTTACTCATTCCCATCCTACAGTAACAATGGAAAGTAATAAGTGTTGTTTAAACACTTTAAAATGCGTTAAATATATAAATATGCTAAAAAAATCCCTTAATTTATTTTGAATTGGTTATAATAATTATTATAATTGTATAAACAACACTTAATAATTTACCTTTAGGTTTCATAGTCGGGGCTTCGAGGTTGCGTTCAGCAAAAGGAAATGATCATGAGATTGATCAGACTAGTTGATTTATGGCGTTCCAGGTGAGATCTGGAACGTTTTTATTTAAAAATGGCACCATTATGATCATGAACGAGCAAAAGAAACTGTTGACCATTCGAATTTCCGGAGCTCATTTTTCCGCTTGCGAGTATGACCTCCGAAGCAAAGAAATGGTACCGGGAACCTACCAACGAATTCCGCATTCCCGAAAAGCTGATAAAACAATTACTCTGAAAACCTGGCGAAGTGTTTTAAGAAAAATTCCTTTAGACAAGTTCAAGGAGATAGGGTATTGTGCCGTAGCGGTCCCGAACAATTTCTTAGATGAAAATGGCCCATTCGCAGGCTGGCACAACGATTTTAGCCAACCAGGTCTAAAGATAGTTATAGCTGAGTTAACAGGGCTTTCCACCGAAAGTATTAAAATATACAGCAATGCTGGCTGTTTTTTGCGCGGCGCCCTGATTAACAGGCCGGAAGAAAAGGATGATTTCGTTTTAGGCATGCCCATCGGGGCCGATTTCACAGTATCGATAAAGCGCGAATCCTCAATAACTGATCTTTTCCTGGTCAACCCTAAATTGAGACGGGACTTTGGTGAACTGACAACGTGCTGGATAATGAAGCGTTATTACCAATTAACCGGCATATCGGTTCTGAATGTGAAGGATCTGAATAATATGTATCATACGCATTCCATGGCGAAAAAGGTAATGACAGAATTCTGTGATCAATTAAGCCAATTTTTTATTCAAGTTAAAAACCGGTATCCGGTCAAATCGATTATTTTGGCAGGTGAACTCAATTTTTCCCCTCAGCTTTTTGCGACGCTGCTAAAAGCGGCTCACCCTTCAAAACTGCTTCTCGGGAACCCGGTTGAGTTAAGCACGCACCTGGGAGCGTGCTTATTTTTTGCAGAAGACAGAAATTAAATAGTTTTAAATATCGGGCCGGCAACCAGAAGGATTCGGTGATTCCCTCGTACCAGGAAGCTGACAAAAAATGAGTGAGACTAACCCGATATTAAAAGATTATGTCCCGGGTGCATTCAGCCTGTTATTGTCTATGACGGAATTCTACTTGGGGCCGATTCGATTTATCACCTTACGTTTTTATTCAATTCCACCGCGATTATAGTAATGTCACCTGATGCAGGCTTTAAGTCATTGATCCTAATTTCCTGTCCTTTTTGGGTAGTTTTTATTTTTTGATTAGTATAAACGTTGTAAGCATTCGTAACCTTCATACCCTTGTTTACGCTCGGCATAACGAAGGTATTTGAAGTGTAACCGCCTAAAAAATAAATGTAAATTTTGTTGTCTTTATAGCAAAAACCATACTGTCCGTCAACAGGTTGCCATGGGCCGCCCCTTGTCTTGTAAATGGCCTCTTCTGTACTATTTACCCAATGGCCAAATTCCAGTAGTCTGTTTTCAATCAGTGGCGGAATTTTGCCGTGACGGTCGGGTCCTACATTTATCAAAAAATTCATATTACGCACCATACAGTCAGCCAATATTCGTTTAATGCTTTTAAGAGATGCGATTTGCCCGGGGTCTTCCATAGAGGAAGTGTAGCCCCATCCCGAAGCCAGGGTCATACATTTTTCAACCACGCCACTACGGATGTTTCCTTTTACTGCGCCGCCCCCTTCTTCGCAGGTATAATCTCCTATCCACCCACTGCGCGGGTTGGCCACCAGGTTCGGCTGATACTTTCTTACGATACCCATTAATCCCAATGGTTTACCCGTAGCAGAATCTATATCCCGAAAATACGGGTTTACCTGCCATTGGCTGGTATCACTTAAGTACTTTCCCGGTTCCCAAAAAAAAGCAGCGTCTGCATCGGTGCCTTTTTGGCCAAGCCAGCCCCCATCCCAGAACAATTGGTCTATTATCCCATAGTTCGTCATCAGTTCTTTTACCTGGCAATACAGTTCCTCTTTCAGCAGGCGGGCATTTTCCTTGTGCGAAAGGGAAGTGACATACCCAAACTTATTCGGCATACAATTAGTGCCATAAACGTCGTAATAACCGGGGAAACGCCAGTTGATAAGGGTTTTATAAAGTCCGACACGCAAGTGTTCTTTCCGACAGGCGGTGACGTATTCTTTTACAAAGTCTCTATTATGGGTTTGTTTAGAAGTAAAGGCATTCATATATTTACTTTCAAACAATGCGTACCCGTCGTGATGCTCGGTCACCATATTCATATATCTCATACCGACTTTTTTTGCCAACGCCGCCCACTTATCAGCATCGAAATCTTTCGCGTCAAAATATTGATCACCTGATTCCGGATAGGCCAGCTTCCGGTATTCTTGCGGATGAATACCATTGTTCTCCATATACCATTCGCCTTTAGCGGGTCCTGAATACAATCCCCAATGTATAAACATGCCCAGTTTGTCATCCATCATCCATTGTATCTTTTCGTCAGACTGCATTTTAATGCCCAGGTCCGCCTTTATTTCGCGCCCAGGAGTTTCAGGCAAGCCTGCAGACTTTTGGGCTAAAAGTGAAGCAGGCATGGACAAATAGAAGGCCGCTAATAAAAGACAAACTGATAGTTTTATGTTATTTTCCAAGTTTTTCATATTACAAATAAAATCATTAGCTGATTCAAATCAAGTATTTGCTAATCTGCCAATACACCATTCAGATTTCAACTCACTGAGGCGCGCATGCGCCGATATCAATGGAGTTTCGTTTGCGAACTTTCGGCCGGTTGAAATCGAAACTGACATCATTATGCTCAAATGACTTAAGTTCGGTTCCCGCATTTCTCATAGACGAGCCTATTTGATATTGACGTTTTAGCTGAGCTTTCCCAGGCTTTACTGAGGAAATTGGTAAAAAAACTGCGTACGGGCCTATGAGCCAACCCCGTCCTTACAAATGATTTTAACTGTATCCCCCTGCACGACCAGCGGGAGCCAAACGTAACCTGAATTCTCCAGGTCCGTCATATTCCAGCGATCCGCCATAAATATAAACTTACCATTAGCAACAGGCAAAATAAACGCACCCTGTGAATCATAGGTCGTTGCCGATTTTGCTCCCGAACATGGGTTACCGAGCAGCTTCCAGTTACCCATCAGATTGTTTGCCCTGGCGCATAATGCTGCGTTTGGTGACCAGCCGCTTGTCTTAGAGGTAATCAGATAGTACTTAGACTTGTATTTGAATATTGCGGGAGCCTCCCGCTTCAAACCAACAAATATCCTTTTATCTACTCTGGTGGTTGTCAAATAATCTTCACTCAACCGGCAAATGTGCATGGTAGCATTATTTTCGGAACTGTAAATAAGATAAGCACGATCATCGGAATCCTTGAAAACCGTCATATCCCTGGATTCATTGCCATTAGGAAGAAAACTACCTGTTAAAATAAATGGGCCAGTTGGCTTATCACTTATGGCGACACCGACATGAGCAAAGCTATAGTCATTTTTATCAAGGTGCATCCACATTACAAACTTTTTTGTTTTTTCGTTAAAAATGACTTTAGGCCGTTCGATTACCCGTGAAGTGTTTAGAACATTAGATGTATCGGCAATATCCGGCGACAATGCCACACCCTCATAATTCCAATGTTTCAGGTCTGCAGATGAATAACATGATACTCCGCCGGCAGGGACCCGGTAGTCCGGCCAGCTTTGCCCGGCAACCAAAGTTGTTTTTCCCTTTTTTATCTCCCCATATAAATAGTATTTGTTTTTATAAACAAGAACTCCCGCGCCGTGCGCATTAATTGGATTTTCCTGTTGATCTTTCCATCTCTGGCCTTGCAAAAGTGAGCTTTCATTTTTGCATTGCGCATTACTCTTAGAGACGAATAAAAAAAGAAAACAAGAAAAAAGATAAATTAAGTAACTGAATTTTGTTGTTATAAGCATATATCACAGATAATTTCAGGTTTAGAAAATGTAAAAAGGGTCTAAAAGGCTATGGCGGAATAGAATATCGCCATAGCCTTAAATAATTTAATGATATTCACACGCACCTATATCATAGGCGCCTCCATTGGGTATACTTAACCCATTAAAATCAGCGCTGCCAACGTTAAATAAAAATCCAGTTGTTGTTGCTAAATTAAAGCCGGTATTTATCATGGGCGAGCCGCTATTTAATTTGTAATTTGTCAATGTATTAGGGTATTCGTTACCAATAGTACCCCCGTTACCAGGGTTATTAAGCGTTGGGTTCACGTTATATCCATAATTACCTCCGTTCCATTGCTCACTCCAGGCTGATGCCTGCAAAGCGCCGAGCGAAGTATACGTGTTACCGGCAATCACAAATTTAAAACCGCCCGCTGAGTTATAATAATCATTATTTAAAAACCATGCCCCAGTTTGAGCTGTTACAGTGGCAGTACCGCTAGCAGTGCAATAAAAAATATTGTTATAGAAGTTGTTATTGACATTGCCGGCCCGAGCATCTGCGCATACGTAGTTATTATAACAAGTATTATTATAAATATTGTTATTATTACAATTGCCGGCGCTGGCACCAATTGTAATTGAACCATAACTATTTGCAATACCATCATTCTGGCTGATGTTATATCGTAC
>DASYEP010000037.1:0-1987 GCA_036498965.1 Mucilaginibacter sp. | reverse complement strand
CCAAAACTGGGGCTTTATATTGGCCAATAAGGATATAACAGAAACCAAAGTTGCCGCGCTTGAACGCGAAAGAATTACCGCCGACCTGATACAGCATAACCAGGACCTGGAGCAGTTTACCTATATCATTTCGCACAATCTGCGTGCGCCGGTGGCTAATATTTTAGGTCTTTCCGAGATGCTGAAAGAACACGAGCTGGACCTGGCTGCAAAAATGGAAGTACTCGAAAGGATATCGGTATCCACCAAAAATATTGACACTGTTATACAGGATCTGAACCACATTTTACAGGCCCGCGAAATGGTGAACGAAAAAAAGGAAGTTGTTTACTTTAACGACCTGCTCGCAGGCATTAAAACCAGCATCCATAATATTATTGTAAGCGAAAAAGTGCAGTTCGACTGTGATTTTACCGGGGTTGAATCCATATTTACCATCCGCAGTTATTTGTACAGTATTTTTTATAATCTCACTTCCAACAGCATCAAATACCGCCGGCCGGGTATTGCACCTGTGATCAGCATCAGAAGCAATAAGCTGAAAGATAAAATAGAACTGCATTTTAAAGATAACGGCAAAGGCATTGACCTAAACAAAAACGCCGAACAGCTTTTTGGCTTATACAAACGCTTTGACACTACCATGGAGGGCAAGGGCATGGGCCTGTTTATGGTAAAAACACAGGTAGAAGCGCTTGGCGGTACCATTAAAATAAAAAGTAAGCTGGGTGACGGGACGGAATTTGTGATATTGCTGCCGGTGTAAAGGTATATGCCACAGGTCATATTGTAAGACACAAGTAGGCCCAAAACATAATGCCGATGCTGCATACTTGCGCCAGGTTGAGGGTGTGCCAGTTAACTGTCATAATCCAGTAAATTACTATAGTTTTTCTATTATCTATTTTTTTAAACTCTCACAAACTATGTAATACAACAGCTGATACTAACAAAGCAACAATGGATGAAAAGAAAAAAACCAATGAGATTATAATACCTTTTTTTTCTGACACTTTGAATATACGGTTTGAGTCATTTGAGATCATTTGATACCTATCTTTTGCTATATATAAATGTCTTAAACCTAAATAAATTAATAATGCAACAATTACAAATAGATATTCAGGAATTTTAGATTTGAAAGTTTTGAATACAAAATAGTCTATAAAACCATTGATTGTTAGAAGCCATAGAGTAAAACATATTGATAAGGCATACACGCTTTGGTCCGGATATGACACAGTTTTTGTTTTTCTTTTATCAACTACTTCAAACCATCGTGTTAAGAAAAAAAATAAGAAATCTAATAGTTTCATTTTAGTGTTCCCTTAAATAATCAGTGGTCAAGGACAACGTATTATAGATTAATTCCCTGTGCTAGTGCACGCGTGCCGCGTGTGCCTACATTACCACACTACCCAGCCCAACCCTCTCTGTCCAAACTCCTGAAATGTATAGCTTCAGCCAAATGCTCCAGTTTGATATCATCGCTTCCGGCCAGATCGGCTATCGTGCGGGATACTTTCAGGATACGGTCGTATGCCCTGGCACTGAGGCCCAGCTTTTCCATGGCTTTTTTTAACAGGGTTTGCCCGGCGGCGTTGATCTTACAGATATCCCTTACCATTTGTGGGCTCATCTGGGCGTTGGCGTGCAGGTCGGGTTTCTCACCAAAACGTTCTATTTGTTTTTCGCGTGCGCGGATCACCCGTTCGCGTATATCTTCACTTTTTTCGGCTAAACGATCAGAGGATAACTCAGAAAAATTAACCGGTGTTACTTCCACATGCAGGTCGATACGGTCGAGCAGCGGGCCTGATATTTTACTCAGGTACTTTTGCACCGTGCCCGGCGGACAAATACATTCCTTTTCCGGGTGATTATAATAGCCACATGGGCACGGGTTCATACTGGCCACCAGCATAAAGCTTGAGGGGTAATCAACCGTAAATTTGGCCCGGGATATCGTAACACGGCGTTCTTCCAA
>DASYEP010000036.1:0-36801 GCA_036498965.1 Mucilaginibacter sp. | reverse complement strand
TGTTTATACCTTAAATATATGAAAATCAGATGATTATTCCAAATAATTACTCAAGAAAAAACTAAAGGATAACCCCTTTTTTAATGCCTCACATTCATTAATTAAAAAGAGGCTGATCATGATTTATGATACAGCCTCTTTCGATATTTTTAGAAGGATTGGTGACCTGGTATTTTAACTTTTATCTCAAATCTCACATGTTCTTTATTATTTCAATTTACCCAATGCAGCCTTAATCCGCGTCATGGCTTCAATCAATTTCTCTTCAGCAGCAGCATACGAAATGCGGATAGATTTTTTATCACCAAATGAATCACCACCAACGGTAGCTACATGTGCTTCTTCTAAAAGATAGATGCTCAGTTCGTCGGCGTCATTTACGGTGTTGCCGTTATAGCTTTTTCCAAAAAAGGAGGTTACGTCAGGGAAGAAGTAAAAGGCGCCTTCCGGGAGGTTTACTTTTACGCCGTCGATGTTTTTTAGCAGATCATATACGATATCCCTGCGTTTTTGAAATTCCTTACGCATTTGCAAAACAGAATCTAATCCTCCCTCTAAAGCAGCTACACCTGCTTTTTGGGTAATGGAACATGTTCCAGAGGTTATTTGTCCTTGCATTTTATCGCAGGCATTGGCTATCTCTTTGTTTGAGGCCGTATAACCAATACGCCAGCCGGTCATTGCAAAAGCTTTTGAAAAGCCGTTGATAATGATGACACGGTCTTTTATAGCATCGAATTGTGCAATTGATTCGTGTTTGTCTACGAAGTTGATATGCTCATAAATCTCATCCGAAAGAATATAAATACCAGGATGTTTTTCAAACACTTTCGCCAGCCCTTCCAGCTCAGCTTTACTGTAAACACTGCCCGTAGGGTTACATGGCGATGAAAACATGAACAGCTTTGTTTTTGGAGTTATGGCAGCTTCTAATTGCGCTGGGGTGATTTTAAAATCCTGCTCAACAGGAGCATCAATAAAAACACTAACGCCTTCCGCCAGTTTCACAACTTCAGAATATGAAACCCAATAAGGGGTAGGTATAATCACTTCCTCTCCTGGGTTTACCAAACATAATACAGCATTCGCTATCGCCTGCTTTGCACCGGTTGAAACAACTATCTGGCTGAAATCATAATCCAAGCCATTTTCAACCTTTAATTTATTTGCAACCGCTTTTCTCAGATCCGGATAACCGGATACGGGTGTATAATAGGTGAAATTTTTGTCCATTGCCTGTTTAGCAGCTTCTTTAATGTGCTCAGGTGTATGAAAGTCTGGTTCGCCAAAGCTAAGGCTGATCACGTCAACACCTTTTGCGGCAAGTTCGCGACCCATTTTGGCCATTTTAATTGTCGCAGATTCTGAAAGGTTGTTGATCCTGTTACTTAATGTGTTCATATGTTTTGTTAATCGCGCAAAGATAGAAAATTAGCGTAAAGCTAAAAGACCAAAGCCAAAAGCTTTTTTTAGCTTTCTGCTTTTCGCTTTATGCTTTCAGCTCAAAATAAGCTTTCTGCTTTCCACTCCAAAAACATAAATTTGCCGTCCAAATAATATTCTTTTGAAACAGAAAAAAAGGATCATACTCTTTTCCCTTATCACTGGTATAGTCCTGATGCTGGCAAAATTCGGAGCATACTTTTTAACAGCATCTAATTTCGTACTTACTGATGCGGCTGAAAGTATAGTTAATGTTTTTGCAAGCTCTTTTGCCTTTTTTAGCATTTATCTTGCGGCTCAACCCCGCGACGAAAATCATCCTTATGGTCATGGAAAGGTTGAATATTTCTCCGTTTTTATAGAAGGGGCATTAATTGGCGTTGCAGCCATCGTCATTATTATAAAATCCGTTTATGGCATTTTTTACCCAAATGCCGTACATGACCTGTTAACCGGTGCTGTAATTATTGGTATCACCGGTGTAATTAACGGAGTGCTGGGCTATTACATGATTGGAAAAGGGAAATCGCTCCCATCTATGACGATCGAAGCCGATGGCAGGCATTTGTTAGCCGATATGATCACCAGCGTTGGCCTTGTACTTGGATTAATGCTTATTCATTTTACAAAAATTATATGGCTGGATAGTGGCTTATCAATCGCAGTTGGTTTGTATATTTTGTTTAGCGGTTATAAGCTGGTGCGCAGATCGGTGTCAGGTTTGATGGATGAGGCCGATTTTGGCGTTGTGAATGAGATTTTAAAAGTCCTGAATGAAAAACGCAGGGACGAATGGATAGACATCCATAACTTTCGGGCACAAAAATACGGGAACGAATTGCATATTGACTGTCATTTAACGTTACCTAATTACTTCGACCTTAACAGGGTGCATATGGAAGTAAAGTTGGTGGACAAATTGATAAACGAAGAAGTAACCAAAACAGAGTTATTTATCCATACAGACCCATGCTTGCCCGAATGCTGTTATTATTGCCGTATGCCTAACTGCCCCATTCGTTCGGCCCCTAAAACAGAAGACATTGTGTGGACGATGGACAAAATTATCCGCAATAAAAAATACTTTGAATAATGTACCAATTTAACGTACGCGTTTACGGACTGTTGATTAATAACAATGATGAAGTATTAATCAGTGATGAACAGGAATATGGTATGCGCTTCACCAAGTTTCCGGGTGGCGGATTAGAATTTGGCGAAGGCCTTATCGATGGGCTTAAACGTGAATTTATTGAAGAATGTAATGCGGGAATTGAAATACTCAGTCATTTTTACACGACTGACTTTTTTGTAAAGTCGGCTTTTAACGAGTCGCAGGTAATCAGTGTATACTATAAAGTCGGGAATTTGAACGATTTAAATTTACCGATAAAAACCATCGCATTTAATTTTGACGGTGAAGGAGACGTGTTGCAAGCGTTCAGGTGGTTAAAAATAGCTGATCTTAACCCGGACGATTTTCTTTTCCCAACTGATCAGCATGTTGTTAAACTTTTAATAAATGGTATATGAGTTTGATTGATAGAGATTTAAAAGTTATTTGGCATCCCTACACCCAAATGAAGACAACGCCTCCGCCTGTGGCCATAGTAAAGGGAGAAGGAGCTTGTTTATTTGACGAGAATGGTAAAAAATATATTGACGCAGTTTCGTCATGGTGGGTAAATATTCATGGGCATGCACACCCTTACATCGCAAAAAAGGTTTCGGAACAGTTAACGAAACTGGAGCATGTTATTTTTGCCGGCTTTACACATGAAGGAGCGGTTGAATTGGCCGAACGACTACTTGAAATATTACCGGGTAATCAACAAAAAGCATTTTATTCTGACAATGGGTCAACCGCTGTTGAGGTGGCGTTGAAAATGTGTCTGCAATACTGGCATAATAGGGGAGAAAGTCGTACCAAAATATTGGCCTTTAAAAATGCCTATCATGGCGATACATTCGGGGCAATGGCAGTAAGTGGCCGCTGTGCCTTTACTGCACCTTTTGATTCGATGCTTTTTGATGTGGAGTTTATTGATCTACCAGACGCTTCCAATCTGCAAGGTCTCAAATCTCAAATCTCCCGTCTCAAATCTCAACTGGCTTGTTTTATATTTGAACCATTGGTGCAGGGAGCAGGAGGGATGCTGATGTACGAAGCCCGTTATCTTAACGAATTAATGACCCATTGCCGCAATGAAGGCGTTTTGCTCATAGCAGATGAAGTATTTACCGGCTTCGGCCGCACAGGCAAACGTTTCGCTTGCAACCATTTGAATGAAGTGCCTGATATTATGTGTTTTTCAAAGGGATTAACCGGCGGTACGATGGCTTTGGGTTTAACAACCTGTACACAACAAATTTATGATGCCTTTTTGTCTGATGACCGTTTAAAAACTCTTTTTCATGGCCATTCATTTACTGCTAACCCTGTGGCTTGTGCTGCGGCGCTGGCTAGTTTTGATATTTTTTTGGAAGATGCGACCGCCGCTAATATCCAAAGAATAGAAAAATTACACCAGGAGTTTGCCTCAAAAATCAAGGATCATCCTAAAATTAAAACCATCCGCCAAACCGGTACAATTTTAGCGATGGAATGGCAAACGGGGAATGATACCTCTTATTTCAATTCGTTGCGGGATACATTGTATAACTATTTTTTAGAAGCCGGTATCATTTTGCGACCACTTGGAAATATTGTTTACATTTTACCGCCATATTGCATTACAACCGAAGAGCTGACTTACATTTACAGCAAAATTGAGCACGCACTTGATAAAATATGATTGCACTCATTTCATGAAGGATTACACCGATTAATACAAATCGTTACAATCCTAAAAAATCAGTGGAATCGTATTATAATCGGTGTAATCATCCGCAAATCGGTGAAATCATACCAAACACTATGGAACTAACTACTTTATTGCCACAAATTATAGCTGATGATAAATTACACGCACGTTGGCTTAATACGCTGTCGCTGATGGAAAATACAGGGGCGCGTAAAATATCGGCAAGTGAAGATCCCCTTACTGTCACTTATATTATCTTAAAACATGCTGCAGAAGAGCACCGTCATGCTTTTTATCTTAAAAAACAGATCGAGAAAGCAGGTAAAGCCTTATGCCCTACTTATGCCGCCGAATATTTGATAGCACCAGCCTACAGTCGTTATTATTTAAATCAACTGGATATTGATGTATGCCGGTATTTGAAAAATCAACTCAAACTTGGTGGTAAAGATTTGAGGTTTGCCGCTTATTTGCTGGTTACCTATGCAATAGAAGTTCGCGCTGATGAGTTATATCCCATTTACCAGGAAGCACTCGAGATCGCGGGGAATAAAGTAAATGTGAAATCGATAATTTTAGAAGAAGAGGGGCATTTGGAAGAGATGCTGAACCAGCTTAAGAACTTTTCGCCTGATTGGGAACTACACGCTGGTAAAGCAGTGGAATTTGAATCGTCCTTATTTTCAAAATGGGTAGCAGCAATAGGAGCAGAGATTAAAACTTACGAAGTTTTATAAACCTCGTAAGTTTTTAAGATAATTGAACTAAATATTAATGGCCACCGCGCATGGCTTTAAGGTCATCCAAAGTTATTCTATCAAAATCAGATGAAATAGCAAAAGTTCCTGCGGGTGCTTTTGTGTCAGCTATCGCTGTAACGGTTGCTGAAGCCTGTTGTCCCATCGCAAATGAAGTGAATTGGATTGGGAAGCCTCCTATTTCAGCATAATATCTAGGGATGACGCTTTGAGAGACCGTTACATCGTTAGTTATCCAGATATCATATGTTTTACTGGTTTTTGGATCTGTAGCGACAACTTTTTTACAGTTAAAGCCTGATATCTGCTTTGTATCAGTACTTGGTGCAAAAGTAAATTTCGGAGTTGAGTCCATAAGTTCTTCAATTTCTGCCGGAGTTAGAATAGCGGCCTTTTTCATTGAGGCTACGGGAACGTCTATTATAAATGCAAAAAAAGTATGTTTTGCATCTGCCAGTACCCTAATTGTTGCCGGACCGGTTGTAAACGTTGAGGCCGCCGAATCAGGGGTAAAATATTCCTTAGTTTCTATCGGATTACCGTTCATATCGGCACTGGTCAATGTAATAACTCCCGTTGTATAAGTTTTTTGTGCACTGGCACAAAAGGTGGTTGCAGTAAGCGCTATGCCCAGGGCAACGTTAAAAAGTTTGATGTTCATAGTTAAGTTTATCAATTTAATCAGCTTAAATTTAAATATTAATTTCCGCCGCCCATTTGTTTAAGGTCGTCGGCGGTTATTTTGTCAAAATCCGAAGAAATGGTAAAAGTACCGGCCGGGGCTTTAAGATCGGTTATACCTGTTACTGTAACACTGGCCGACTGTCCCTGGCTAAATGAAGAGTATTGAATTGGGACACCGCCAATTGAAGCATAATATTTAGGGATAACACTTGCAGGTAGTGTTACATCATTAGTTATCCATACATCGTATGTTTTGTTGGTTTTTGTATCGGTTGCAACCACTTTTTTGCAATTAAAGCCAGAAATTGTTTTGGTATCGGCGGCTGGCGCAAATGTAAATTTGGGCATTGCATCCATGGCTGCTTCAATTTCCGCTGGCGTGTAAATGGCTGCTTTTTTTATTGATGCCACAGGCACATCAACTAGAACTGCGAAGGAAGTCTCTTTGGCATCAGTCAATAATTTAATGGAGGCCGGCCCTGCTGTAAACGTAAGAGCAGAAGAATCGGGTGTAAAATAATCTTTAATTTCAACAGGCTGGCCGCGCATTTCAGTGGTCATCATAACCACACCCTGAGTGTAGGTTTTTTGTGCGCTGGCACTAATGGTGGTTGCGGTAAGCGCTATGCCCAGGGCAACATTCAAAAATTTGATATTCATAAATTCAGATTTGTTTTGTACAATTTAAGGTTTTTATTAATTCAGATATGAACTTTATTATTTTTTTAGTTAGATATTGAAATGAATGATTTGTTACGTTTTAACACAATGTAGCCCGCCGAGCTGTTTTTGTTTAATTGGCTCATGCGGTGTATCAACTCATCGGAATTATTGCCACTTAAAATCAGTGCGTGATAATCAAAATTATCATTTATTCCGGTTAATCCCGATTCCCTGTTTCCTGTAAGGTAAATATACTCTGTTTTTAATTTCTGAGAAAATAAATTATTTTTAAGTTGACCATTATAAATAAAGATCTTTTTATCCAAAAACTGGATAAGATCATTTTTCTTTATTAGCCAGCTCGTTTTGGTATCCTGATTTAAATTAAGCAGCCTTATATTGGTCACCTGGCAGCTATCCAAATAGGGTTGGATAAAATATTGATAAATTTTGTCATCCGGTTTAACATCAGTGAATACTATCACATCACTGCCATTTTTAAAAATTATTCCGTTATGTTTTTTTAGGTTTAACCAGGCAATGCTATTCGTCCGTGATAGCCGGATTCGCTTTATAGATATACTCAGGCTCAGCAGCAAAATACAAACCATACACGCTACGAGCAGCCAGGATTTTTTATTGTAAAGGAAATAGAATAGACCTATTATAATCGTGAACAACAACAAGTATTCGGATGTGGTAAGCCATATTTTATTTATGCTAGCATATGGCACATGCTCAATAACAGCTAAGGTTTTGTTCATCAATATGATGGATTTTTCGAGTATGTAAGCTATTGATTCGGAGATCACAGGTATTTGTGGCAACAGCAGAAAAAGAATGCCGGAGTACATAATAATGGTTGTGGGAATAATAATGAACAAGTTGCTAATTAGGAAATAAACCGGGAACTGATGAAAGTAATAAGCACTCAGGGGAAAAGTGATTAACTGGGCGGCTAATGAAACAGAACACAACGCCCATAATTTATCAACCCATTTGTTTTTAAATCTAAACAAATTGTATACAATGGGTTGGAATACAATCAATCCAAAAACCGCAAGGTACGATAGTTGAAAGCCTACGTCTGTTATAAAAAAGGGATCATACAGCAAAAGGGCGAAGGCAGATACCGCCAGTACATTTAATGTATTGATGTAGCGGCTAAAGGTTTTACCGATGATAACCATACTGATCATAACGGCAGCACGGCAAACAGCAGGTGAAAACCCGGAAAGGAGCGAGTAATACCAGATAACCGCAATAACAATGGTTGCTTTTAGCAATTTGCCATGTTTATAACGGTTTAGGAATCTCAAAATGAAGGCGAGCAACAGGTAAAGTATAGCCACATGTGCTCCGGAAACAGAAAGTACGTGGATTGTACCCGTTTTTGAATAAGCTCGCAACACATCATTACTCAAATCCGCTTTGTAACCTAATATCAATGTCGAAGCAACAGCGATAGCATCGGTATCGCGCATATTGCGTTTGAGCTTTTGAACGAGATGCTGTCTCAGCCTTAGTGAATAGGCAATAAGAGGGTTCCCGCTGTTTTTATTTATTACCGCATATTGTTTGGGCAACAGAAATGCCTGGTAAAAGATATTTTGATTAGCGAGATATTGCTTGAAATTAAAAGCTGCGGGGACAAGAGGAGGGTCGATAGCGTTGTATTTTGCGGGGACGAGCAATTCGTCTCCATAATAAAGGTTTTTAGCGCTGGTATCCTTTATAGTTATAAGCAACGAGCCACTGCAAGGTGATTTTCTGCCATTGTTTATGTTTTCAAGTACATCAGCAGTGAACCTGGACAAACCATTTTTTACATTAGGTTCGCTATTGATTTTTACGACAAGGTATTGAGCAGGCGCTTTTGAGAAGTGGTTATTGTTATTGAGTTCATAATAGCGGGTAACACTTAGCCATCCTAACAAAAAAATGATTATGGCAATCAGTGAGCCGCCAAGCCATCTGAGCTTATATAGTTTAAACCTATTGTAATTGAAATTTAATGCGACGAAAGCAAATGAAACAAAAAAAAACATGGCCGATAACCATGTTATGTTTGTATTGGATAAAAAGTTAAGCCCGAGCCCTATCCCTGTTAAAAATGGCAACAGCAATAATGCAGCAGGTATCTCGCCCTTGTGATTTGCGATCATAGGTTGTAATAGGTAAGCTTTCAATCATTAGCCTCGCCCAACCCTCTCCAAAGGAGAGGACTTTGAATGAAGCGAAGTTGAAGTCCTCTCCTTTGGAGAGGATTAGGTGAGCTGAAAATACGCTACAACTGGTCACGCACTTCGATCAAAAACCTTTTAAGGTTTTCGAGCGAAGTGATGACGCGTTGATTGTCTTTAGTGCCCGTTGTGTTACTTTTCAGATATTCTTTTGCTCCGTTTAAGGTATAACCTTTTTCTTTTATGAGGTTAAAAATAATCTTCAGGTTGTCAATGTCTTCGGCAGTAAAGTACCGGTTGCCTTTTTTATTCTTTTTTGGCTGAAGTATATCAAACTCCTTTTCGTAAAATCTAATCAGCGATTGATTTACGTCAAAGAGCGCAGCTACCTCACCCATAGTATAATACATCTTGCTGATTTCGCGTTCTTTATAAGGCATATGCAAAGATAAACTTTAAATGGAAAAGATTTTAGGTTTTGAATTTAAACAATCAGCGAAATTGAATAATCCGTTTAATCGGCGGTCCAGACTATTATCCTAAAGGCAGCACAGTTTTACCGTATACCTCATTTAATACATTAGCCATGCCGGCATAAATTGCTGATAAACCGCATATTATACCTTCATATCCGGCAAATCTACCTATATCTTCACTCCCGGTAGCATGTTCCGCAGCTAATAAAAAGAATAATATTACCAAAGTGCCAAAAACAATCTGCAAGGCACGGTTTAATTTCAAGGTGCCAAAAAATAAGAATAAAGTAAATATGCCCCATATGCCGAGGTAGGCGCTCATCGCAGGGTGTGAAGCTGGTGCCGCCCATCCCAATTTTGGCATAACAATTAAGCCAACCAACGATAACCAGAAAAATCCGTATGACGTGAAGGCGGTTAATCCGAAAGTATTATTCTTCTTAGCTTCTATTATGCCGGCAATTACCTGGGCGAGGCCACCGTAAAAGATGCCCATTGCAAGTATCATAGAGTTAAGTTCAAAAAAGCCGGCGTTGTGAAGGTTTAATAAAACGGTGGTCATGCCAAAAGCACATAGACCGAGTGGGGCAGGGTTGGCGATGCCATCCTTTGCCGGAATGGGAGTTGTTGGGATCATTGTTGTAAGGGTTTAAATTTGGTTTTATCGGCAATTTAATTTTTATAAACCTATTAAACAATTTTTTTTAAAATTCATAAGTACCTTTAGCAAGAGCAGTTTAAATTAAATATGCAAAAACTTGTACTGCTGCGCCACGGTGAAAGTACCTGGAACAGAGAAAACCGATTTACCGGCTGGACTGACGTTGACCTTTCAGAAGAAGGAGTAACTCAGGCAAAAAAGGCCGGTGTTTTACTAAAGAAGGCAGGTTATACTTTTGATATCGGGTTTACCTCGTACCTAAAACGCGCTATTAAAACTTTGGATTTTGTACTTGAAGAACTGGATCAATTATGGATACCTGTGCAAAAATCGTGGCATTTGAATGAACGTTTTTATGGAGCTTTGCAGGGGCTCAATAAAGCAGAAACAGCAGTAAAATATGGAGAAGATTTGGTGCACAAATGGCGAAGGGATCCACACGAACATCCGCCTGCCTTAACAAAGGATGATGAACGCTACCCGGGAAACGATATACGGTATAAAAATCTAACTGAAAAAGAATTGCCGCTCACTGAAAACTTATCCGAAACGATGAACAGGGTTTTGCCTTACTGGAGGGACTATATAGTAAGTGAATTGCGTAACGATCGAAAAGTAATTGTATCTGCGCACGGAAACAGCTTACGGGCGCTTGTCCAGTACATTGACCATCTTTCAGACGATGAAGTAACCAATCTGGATATTCCTACAGGGAT
The DNA here is from genome assembly GCA_036498965.1 of Mucilaginibacter sp. GTDB lineage: Bacteria > Bacteroidota > Bacteroidia > Sphingobacteriales > Sphingobacteriaceae > Mucilaginibacter. Next base: position 26,413 of record DASYEP010000036.1, on the reverse strand, counting down.
TCCATTAGTTTATGAACTGGATGAAGAATTGAGGGGGTTAAGGCATTATTATTTGGAATAAGAGTTGATGAAAGTATAATGAGAAAATGACAAGCAATAATTTTTTAACTTAATTTCGATTTTAAGATAAAAAATAAACGCCAATATTTACATATAACCAATGGTAATATAGATATATAAAATTATATTAATCAAGAAATTATAAATTTTATATAAATAAAAACATCGATATTAAAAGACGATACGTAGCTAATGTTAGTTAACTCCCTAGGCATATAGTTTTACCCTAAAAAGGTTAACCAATTATATTAAAATAATAAATATATTTAAGGCTCCAATTATGAAATTCTTTAATTAACCTTAAATCTTAAAATCATTGGATCAATTGGTGCTCCTGAAATTATTTTAATTACTATTGCTTTAGCCATACCAATCCTGCCAGCTATCTGGGGATATAGAGCGGGTTCTAAGAGAACAATTGGCTCAACCGGAGGATTATTATTGGGATTATTTCTTAGTATATTAGGAATAGGAGCAATTACGCAGGATGAATATATTATTCAAAAAGCAAAGATTTTAAATTCGAACTAGACTCTTCCCGAAATTAAACTACTGTAAGTGAAAGACAAACTGCTCGCTGTGCTTTTCATTGGCGTTGTATTTTCGGTAATCGCCAGAGCGATAGTGTTTTGTATTTACAGCATTCTTTCAAATAAACCAATTGCTGTAAAATAAACCAATATAAATGAGTATTGCGCTGAAATAGAATATTACGATACTTTGTCACACCAATTGAAGATATATTATTCTCTAGCCACAATAAGCTATAAAACAGAGAAATTAAGAAATTTCGTAGCTGAAACGGGTAAATTAATTGACTCTATTGAATTTTTGGAAAATGAGTATCTTTTCGACGAGGACAGATCAAGTATGACAAGTGTTACCTTAAGAGACGGCAAACATTATAAAATAATTTTTCTTTTCCGAGGGAGCTGTGACACTAAAAAACAAATTGATTCAGCAAAAAAGCACATTAATTATGAAAAAGATAATGACTATGATGGTCAACAGAATGACGATCCTAATTGATTTGTTAATAAGAAAGAAAACGTCATATGTAATCGCTTGTATCGGGGGAATTTTGATTATTACCAATTCATCTACTGACGAATTTCGATCATACAGGCATGCCGCACCGAATAATTATCGCACATCTATGGGAAGGGACAGTAACTTTTTTATATTTTCCTTGTATTCAGATAATGAAGATGGTCGTCGTACTTACTTAGGTATATTTGGCAACTTTTTTAGATTATGATTAAAACTACTCATTTCCTCTTGGACGAACCCTTTTAAATCATTTCAGTATCAATTAATGGATCATTTAAAATCTAATATGATACAATCTATGCCGGAGAGATTTGCGAACCCTTTGTCTGCCGTAATTAGAGGTAATTGCATGAGCTGCGCAGAAGCAGCAATAATGGCATCAGGTAATTTAATATTATTGTTTCTTTTTATTTTAATTGCAAGATCGGTTAAGTCCTGGGAATGACTGATCTTATAACAAGAATCTAACATTTCTCTTATAAGAGCATCTTCACTTTTTGTTATTCCTCTTTTACTCAATAATTCGATTTCTGTTATATATGAAAATGACCAATTGTCGGTTGCAAATGGTAATATCAGGGGATTCTCGTCAAGAAGATAGATGAAGCAATTAGTATCAGCTACATATTTAATTCCACTCATCTCTTATTTTCTTCTGGTATTCCATGCCGTCTCCAAATGCACCCTTGAGCTTTCCATAAAAACTGCTCAAGCTTTTTTTGTCGGATTTTTTCAGCTTTTTTAATGCCTCTTTTATCTCTTCTGCCTTCGTATCCTTGTTTATAGTAATAACCATATATTTAAATTGTAACCCGTTTATAACAAAAATAATAAAAAATCAGAAGATTCAGAAGATCAGCTTGGCGAGTTCTATTTCATCGCACTATTCAAAGCTATAATAGCCTGATCAAAATCTTCAGGGGCTATTAAAAATTGGATATTCACTTTCCTTAATGCAAACCCGGCGCTTTTTATATTCACCCCATTATCGGCAAGAGCTGTGGCAGCTTTGGCCAATAAACCAGGCTGATCCATATTAGTACCCAATAAACACACCATGGCCATTTTCTCTACCATTACTTTTTCATAATCGTCCTGCAGTTCCTGGATCAGCTTTTTATTAAAATCCTTTTCCCAGATCGCTATAGAAATACTGTTGGCGCTAGTGGCTTTAAATGTATAGCTTATATTAAACTTACTAAATAACTGCATAATATTCAGGTCGGTCCCTACTTGGCCTACCATTGACGGATCATAAATATCAATCATGATCAACTTATCGGTGCCTGTAATTACTTCAACCCTTTTATGTTCACAGATGTATTCCTGGGTAATTAGTGTGCCCTCATGTTCGGGGTCAAAGGTGTTTTTAATACGGAGATTGATATTGTTGATCTCCAAAGGCTTCGATGCTTTCGGGTGGATCGCTTCCATACCTACGTCTGCAAGTTGATCTGCCACATCATAATTGGTATTGCCCACAGGAGAACAATTATCGACACCAACTAACACTGGGTCAGCTGTGCATAAGTGATATTCTTTATGAATAATCGCTTCATGTGGAATAACTAAAACTGCTATCTTACTGAAAGTTACCTCCGAATATCCACGATCAAATTCACGCATAATTCCCTCTGTACCTTTTGCATATCCGGTTGCAATACAAATGGTTTTTTCAAAATCAATATGTTGCAGATATTTCTTTATCCGTTGATCAATGGTATATAAATGATGATCGTTAAAACCGCTCAAATCAACGAGCGTGGCATTGATGCCCATATTTTTTAAAATATTGGTAAAGTTGAACGCCGAATGACTTTCGCCGATCGACGCCAATATTTCGCGTGCGGCCTGCAATATTCCTTCCTTGCTTACATAGCCGGAAGCAAGAATATTTGCAAGGTTTTCTAGATACGCCTGTGCATCCTTTATCCGCTTTTCAATAAACTCATCTGCCTCGGCAATATTTAAACCCAGGCCCGCATAGTTTTTATTGAGCTGTTTTAGTTTAACGATGAGGTTGTTTAAAGGCTCATGAAAATCTTTGTAATTCGCAAGGTGATGATAAACACCGGGCGCACCGGTTTTTTTATCCTCAAGCAGCAGGTTAGTAACACCTGAGAATGCCGATACTACAAAGACGCGGTTATATAATTCGTCACCGCTTCGTTTAAACAAAATGATGTTTTTAATAACATCACCCAACGCGGTCATAGAAGTACCGCCAATTTTTTCAACTGTTAACATTATTATTTAGCTATTAGCCATCGGCGTTTAGCCGGTAGCTTTTCAAAAACCTTTCGATCTTCTGATTTATTCCTTTAACCTCTTAAAAGCCTTTCAGCTTTATGCTTTTACCTTTTTTAGTCTTCCTTCTTATACAAATCTCCCGCTTTTTCGGCCGATAGTTTAATGCCTTTAATCATGGCTGAGCTAAAGCCATTGTGCTCCATTTCGTTTAAACCGGCAATGGTACAACCGCTGGGCGAGGTTACTTTATCAATTTCCTGTTCGGGATGTGAAGCAAGTTGTAATAAAAGATCGGCAGCGCCTTTAGCGGTTTGGGCAGCCATTTTCAGGGCGTCATGAGCATGAAAACCAATTTCAGTACCGCCCTGTGACGCCGCACGGATAGACCGTAAAAAGAATGCAATACCACAAGCACAAAGCGCAGTGGCCGAAGTCATCAGCTCCTCGTTAATTTGTATGGTTACTCCAACGGTATCAAAAAGTGAACGTACAAAATTGATGTTTTTTGCAGTACTGTTATCAGTAGCAATACAAGTCATGGATTGGCCTATAGCGATTGCGGTATTCGGCATGGCCCTTATAATTTGTACATTTAAGTCGAGCTGTTTCCTTATGTCGCCACAGCTCACACCCGAAACTACCGATATCAGTAATTGCTTTTCTGGCTTAATAGCGGGGCGTATCTCATCCAGCAATTTGTTAAGCTGTTGTGGTAATACAGCCAATACAATAAAATCGGCTTTCCTCACCGCCTTTAAATTATTGTCTGTAGTATGATAACCCTGCTCGGCAAGTGGAGATAGCGCGGCTACATTTCTTCTGGTAAGTGAAATTTGCTGGGGTTTGCATATTCCGGCCTTTACGAGTCCTTTAGCGAGCGAGAGGCCAATATTACCGCTTCCTAATATGGCAATGTGCTGTTGTGAATTCATAAGTTTTCGGTTAAACGTGTTCCAAATGGTTTATTGTGTTTTAGATTTCCAAGGTCATCAGAATGGCCGATTATCACTGCCTTAACGCCGCATGAAATTGCGGTAAATGCATTGTCCAGCTTAGGCAGCATGCCGCTGTGAATAATCTGCTTTATTTTTAATTCTTCGTATCGTTTCGGATCAATTTCCCTGATTAATGATTCTTCGTCATTGATATCATTTAACACACCCTTTTTTTCAAAACAATAAATAAGTGTAGTATTAAACGATTTCGATAGGGCCACAGCCAGGGCAGATGCTATTGTATCGGCATTGGTATTTAATAGCTGGCCTTCACCATCATGCGTCAACGCACAAAAAACGGGTGTAAAGCCTGCATCCAACAGTTTAGTAATATTTTGATGCCTTACTGAATTATCGTCAATATCGCCCACAAAACCATAGTCGATAGTTTTTACAGGCCTTTTTTTAGTGCGGATAAGATCGCCATCGGCGCCTGTGAGCCCGATTGCATTGTTGCCAAACCGTTGTAATTGGGCAACGATATTTTTATTGATCAGTCCGCCATAAACCATTGTTACCACGCGCAGCGTTTCGATGTCTGTTATCCTTCTGCCATCAACTAATTTGGCTTCGACATTTAATTCTTCCGAAATCTGCGTTGCAACTTTGCCACCGCCATGAACCAAAATCTTATGCCCAGGCAGGGAGTTGAAATCCTTCAAAAAATGATAAAGGTTTTCGGAATTATCAATGACATTTCCGCCTATTTTTATAACAAACAGGCTTTTATCGGTATTAATACTTCCTACTTTGGCCGAAACCGCATCAGATTTATTCATTTTAATCCTGGTAATGTTTAATTGATGTTAAAAAAACGTCAATTATTTATCATTTTGGGCTAAAAATAGGAAAAAACACGTTCATTTTTATAGTTTTTTATGAAATAAGCGCCATACACTGATATTTATTGCAATTAATTGATCAAAGGCCTGATAACGTTGTTGATGTGTCAATTTGAAGGTGTACTGGACTAACGCACAAACTTTACGATATTATTATTAAAGATTGTGTATTATTGAAAATTACAATTTTATATGTTTACAGTCTCATCTACTGAACAAGACAGCGGTTCAAGGCCACGAATAGTAATAATAGGAGGAGGGTTTGCGGGTTTATCTGTAGCTAAAAACTTAAAAAATGCGCCTGTTGATATATTGTTACTAGACAGGCACAACTACCATACTTTTCAGCCATTATTGTACCAGGTTGCAGTAGGTGCCATTGAGGCTGATTCTATTGGCTTTCCAATTCGAAGGATTTTTACCAAACACAAAAATCTCAGCTTCAATATGGCTGATGTGCAAAAAATCAATCCTGAAAGCAATTGCATCACTACCAGCATCGGAACTGTACATTATGACTACCTTGTAATAGCGACCGGATCAAACACAAACTTTTTTGGCAATGACCAGATAGCGCATTTTGCTATGCCCATGAAAAATATCCCAGAGGCATTAAACATCAGGAGTTATATTATCCAAAACCTGGAGAAAGCATTGGTTACTGCGGATATGAGAGAGAAATTCGCACTGATGACCTTTGTGGTTGTAGGCGGTGGACCGACAGGAGTGGAGCTGGCAGGTGCATTGGCAGAAATGCGTCACCTGATATTAGGCAAGGATTATCATGGCCTAAGTAAGTACGATATGCGGGTTTACCTTGTTGAAGGTAAATCTATTCTGTTGGCGGCTATGTCGCCACAGGCTTCCGAAGCGGCTAAAAAGTTTTTGACCGATTCAGAAGTTATAATTTATAACAGCGCTCACGTAGAAAGTTATGATGGCTTCTATTTAAAAATAGATAACGGCAAAACCCTGAAAACACGTAATGTGCTTTGGGCAGCGGGAGTAAAGGGCGAGTTACCTGCAGGCTTCTCGACAGAAACTGTAACAAAAGGAAACAGACTGCAAACTGACGAAATTAATAAGGTAAAAGGGTATTCAAATATTTTTGCAATTGGCGACGTTTCTACCGTAGTTACAGATCAAAACCCGAATGGATACCCCGGAGTTGCGCCGGTTGCTATTCAGCAGGGTGAAAACCTGGCGAAAAACCTGGTACATTTAATAAGAGGTGAGCAGACCGAGCCTTTTAAATACCATGACAAAGGAACTTTAGCAACAATAGGTAGAAATAAAGCAGTCGCAGATTTAGGAAAACTTCATTTCCAGGGATTTTTTGCCTGGTTATTATGGGGTGTTGTACATATTTTGTCGATTGCAGGTTTCTCTAACAAAGGCATCATATTTTTTAACTGGGCACTCAATTATTTCACGAAAAATAGCGATAACCGATTGGTGATAAGGGCCTTCAACTCAGAAACCAGAACTGCGGAATCGGAGTCTAAGTAATTGGTTATTTGTTGATTAGGTTGATTAAGTGAATAATTAGATCAGCTCTTTAATCAACTTTTAAACGCGACATATACGCGGCGATTTCCCTTTCAGTTGAATTTTCAGCCTTGCCTAAGTCGTGAACAATGTTCTCACGCTCTTTTTCCGTTCTGTTCTGGCTTAATTTCTTTTTGGCCTGAAGATCATCAACAACTATTTCAAAGGCAACAATACCTTTCATCATATTTTGTTTAAAATCATCGGGCAATCTATCCCATTGCTTTAAATAATCCGGTTCATAGTATTGGATCGTTTCTTTAAGTAGCGTGGCTTTATTTTCCTGACCTTCTATTAAAGTACATTTTCCGTAAGCATGCACAGCCAGGTAATTCCAGGTTGGTACACTTGCTTCTTTTTCGTAATGTTTTGGAGAAATGTAGGCGTGTGGTTCGATAAAAATTACTAAAGCACTATTGTCTATCAGATCGGCGGCTTGTGGGTTTGCTTTTGCAAGATGTGACAATAACATAACTTTATCATCTTTCTGCTTAACGATAAAGGGTAGGTGAGTAGCTGTTGGTACACCATCTTTAACCGTTATTATAGTCGCAAAACTATAGCGCTGCATGAAGGCTATAGCTTCATTTTGATTTGGAAATTTATTAAAGGACGGGATGTACATGTTGTGAAGTTAGTGAATTGTTGAATAAGTTGAATAAGGGGAGTTGATTTTTGAAACGCGTTAACTTAATCAACTATTCACTCAATAAACTTAATCAACCAATTTCTCCAGCATCCTTTTCAACACGGCTTGTGCCGCCCAAATCCGGTTACCTGCTTCGTGCACTACAATAGAGTTTTCGCCGTCGAGTATTTCAGAGGATAACTCCAGATCCCGTCGCACCGGCAGGCAATGCATTACTTTGGGGTTATTGGTGATCTTTAGTTTTTCGTTAGTCAGCATCCAATCTGTGTTACCTGACGATATTTTCCCGTAAGGTTCGTAAGCAGACCAGTTTTTTACATAAATGAAATCTGCGTTTGCTAAGGCTTCATCCTGGTTGTTGGTAATGGTCGCACCTTGTGTAAAATCGCCGCACAATTCATATCCTTCAGGGTGTGCTATCACAAAATCTACATCGGCCTTGCACATCCACTCCGAAAATGAATTAGGAACTGCCTGTGGCAAGGGCTTAACGTGCGGCGCCCAACTCAACACAACTTTTGGCCTGGGCTTTGTTTTTAATTCTTCGATCGTCACCAGATCAGCCAGGCTTTGTAACGGATGACGCGTGGCCGATTCAAGGCTTACAACCGGCACACCACAAAACTGAACAAATTTGTTAAATATCATTTCACTATAATCTTCGTCACGGTTTTTTAAACCAGGGAAAGATCGTACGCCAATAAGATCCGCATATTGGCCCATCACAGCAGCAGCTTCGCGGATATGTTCCACGCTGTTTCCATTCATTATAACGTTATCGCGCAGCTCCAATGCCCATCCTTCCTTATCCATGTTCAGCACCATCACGTTCATGCCCAGATTTAGGGCAGCTTTTTGCGTGCTCATGCGTGTACGCAGACTTGGATTTAAAAAAACGAGTGCAATCGTTTTGTTTTTACCCAAGTGCTGGTGTGCGTATGGGGTTTTCTTTAATTCCAAAGCCTCTTTTACAAGTGCTTTAACGTCGGGTACGTCATGTACAGAAGAGAATAGTTTCATATGCCTCACCTAAATCCTCTCCAACCGCGTGCCGCCATAGCTTTAGCGGTGGCGCAAGGAGAAGACTTTTATTATTTGTTGAATATTGAATTAAAATATCATGCCTTTTCAAAAGTCTCCCCAACAGGGGGGGATTTAGAGGGGGCTTTTACTAAAATACTTGAAAATGCTTCTAAAAATCTATCGGCATGTGCTTTAGTTAAATTAAGTGCCGGTAAAAGCCTAATCACATTCGGCTTTGCTTCGCCGGTAAAAATATGGTGCGTAAATAGCAACTCTTTTTTTACGTGAGCCAGTTCAGCGGGCAATTCAATACCGATCATCAAACCGCGGCCACGCACCTCTTTCACCTGTTCAAATTTATTAAGCTCATTTATAAGGTAACCACCAACTTCAGCTGCATTTTGCATCAGGTTATCCCTTTCCATAACTTCAAGCACTGCTAATCCCGCCGCACAAGCCAAATGATTACCACCGAAAGTTGTGCCAAGCATGCCATATGCCGGTTGTATTTTGGGCGATATGATGATGCCGCCAACCGGGAAACCATTACCCATACCTTTCGCCATGGTGTAAATGTCAGCGTTGATACCGGCAAAATCATGCGAAAAGAATTTTCCTGTCCGTCCGTAACCACACTGCACTGAATCTGCGATAAAAACAGAATTATGTCCATCGCATAGCGACCTTATTTTTTGTAGAAAGCTTTCCTTCGCAACCTGTATACCACCAACACCTTGTATGCCTTCAATAATAACTGATGAAATCTCATTTTCGGCAAAAGCCTGTTCTAACGCAGCCTCATCGCACCACGGTAAAAAGATAACATTATCTGTTTCGTTAACCGGTGCAACAATTTTAGTGTTATCAGTAACAGCAACTGCCAGCGAGGTACGGCCATGAAATGATCCCCGAAAGGCAATCACTTTCTTTTTTCCATTATAAAACGAAGCCAGTTTTAACGCGTTCTCATTAGCTTCCGCACCCGAGTTACAAAGAAATAATTGATAATCTTCCTTACCCGAAACGTGACCCAGTTTCTCTGCCAATTGTTTCTGCAAAGGGATTTCAACAGAATTAGAATAGAATCCTATTTTATGTAATTGATCTTCCAATCGCTTTACATAATGCGGGTTAGTATGACCAATAGATATTACCGCATGGCCGCCATACAAATCAAGGTACTCAGTTCCCTTGTCATCATAAACTAAACTGCCAACACCTTTTACAATGTTGATCGGATTGATTGGGTAAACGTCGAATAGTTTCATAAGCCCCAAGCCCCTAAAGGGGGTGTTAAAAAGTTAAACAATTAATGATATCAATAAGATTAAAACCGCTTTTGCTCCCCTTTAGGGGGCAGGGGGCTAAAATCCCGTCGCTTTCAATCTCAATCCTGCCTTTTCATCCAAACCAAACATCAAGTTCATATTCTGAACTGCCTGGCCCGATGCACCTTTTAGCAGGTTATCTAAAATACTTATAATTAATAGCTTGCCGCCATGTTTTTTAACTTGTATAAAACATTTGTTGGTATTCACTATTTGCTTCAGATCAATATCCTTACTGGTTACATGGGTGAACAGGTGACCGTCATAATATTGCTGATACAGTTTTAACGCAGCTGAATCTGAAAGATCGCTATCGGTATATATCGACGCAATTATACCTCTTGTAAAATCACCCCGGTATGGAACAAAGTTAATAGGGTGATTCATTTCAGGCTGCAATTGTTTTAATGACTGACCTATCTCATTCAAATGCTGATGTTCAAAAGCTTTGTATACTGAGAGGTTATCGTTACGCCAGGTAAAATGCGTAGTGCCAGATAGGCTTTGTCCTGCACCTGTTGAGCCTGTTGTGGCTGTAATATGTACTTCGTTATTTAGTAACTTTTTATCCGCAAGCGGCAACAACCCTAATTGTAAACAAGTGGCAAAACAACCTGGATTGGCTATGTTATGAGCTTCCTTAATTGACTCACGGTTCAATTCTGGTAAGCCGTAAACAAAACTTTTGCTTTTAAATTTCGAGTTTTGAATTAACCGGAAGTCCTGGCTTAGATCAATGATCTTTATGTGATCGGGAATAGGGTTGGCTTCCAAAAACTTTTTCGCATCGCCATGCCCTACACAAAGAAAAAGCACATCGATATTATAAGCCAGCTCTGCAGCAAACTTAAGATCAGTATCACCAAACAAATCGGTATGCACATCATAAACATGGTTGCCCGCATTGCTGGTACTGTGCACAAAAGCGAGCTCTACGTTGGGGTGATTGATCAGTATGCGCAGCATCTCGCCTCCTGTGTAGCCTGCACCGCCTACAATACCTGCAATGACCCCCCGACCCCCTAAAGGGGGAGTTTTAATAGCGTTTTTTATATCTTGTGTTGTCATTTTGTTAGTTAAATAATAACTCCCCCTTCAGGGGGTTGGGGGGCATTTACCTTATGATAGATCATAACCTGGTTACCAAATATTTTTGAAAATCCCTTCACATCGTCCCCGGTCCAGGCATTGTTCATCTCACCATAACTACCAAATTTGTTAGACATCAGATCATGTGATGATTCAATCCCAATAACCTGAAAACGGTAAGGATGAAGTTCTACAAATACTTTGCCGCTTACATTTTTCTGAGTGTCGGTCAGAAAGGCTTCGATGTTCCGCATGATAGGATCATGGAACTGACCTTCGTGAAGCCAGTTTCCATAAAAGGAAGATAGCTGGTCTTTCCAGGATAGTTGCCATTTGGTTAATACATGTTTTTCCAACGTATGGTGTGCCTTTATAATGATCATCGGTGCGGCTGCCTCGAAGCCAACGCGACCTTTAATTCCAATTATCGTGTCACCCACATGTATATCGCGCCCAATGCCATAAGGTTGTGCTATAGCTTGTAGTGCTTGTATAGCTTTGGTAGGCTGGTCATATTTTTTATCGCCAATGCCAATTAACTCACCTTTTTCGAAAATCAATTCAAGGCTTTGCGGCTCAGATTTAGTGACTTGTGTAGGCCAGGCTTCCTCAGGTAAACCGAGATTAGAAGTGAGCGTTTCCTTACCGCCAACTGAAGTACCCCAGATGCCTTTATTGATAGAATACTTTGCCTTTTCGAAATTCATATCCACACCGTGATCCTTAAGATATTGGATCTCCTGCTCACGACTTAATTTAAGATCACGAATAGGGGTGATGATCTGTACATCGGGAACCAGGATATTGAATATCATATCAAAACGTACCTGGTCGTTGCCCGCACCTGTGCTGCCGTGTGCAACAAATTCGGCGCCTATTTCTTTGGCGTAATTCGCAATAGCAGTTGCCTGACTAACGCGTTCGGCGCTTACCGAAAGGGGATAGGTGTTGTTTTTTAAAACGTTGCCATAAATAAGGAAGCGTACGCAGGTATTGTAGAAGTTTTTAGTTTCATCAACAACGTGATGCGAAGTAACCCCCATTTTATAAGCGCGTTCTTCAACGCTTTTTAGTTCTTCATCGCTAAAGCCTCCGGTATTCACGATAACCGAATGAACCTCGTAACCTAAATCCTGTGTCAGGTATATGCAGCAAAAGGAAGTATCTAATCCGCCGCTGTATGCAAGTACTACTTTTTTCTTCATGGTTTTTATTAGCTGAAAGCAAAAAGCAAAAAGACCAAGGCTTTTTTTAGCTAAAAGCTTAAAGCAAAAGATTAACGTTTTACTTTTTTAGCTTTCTGCTTTGGTCTTTTAGCTTTCTGCTTTCTGGTTTTTACTTATTTTCTTAACGTTTTTATTAAACCAATCAACATCGCTTTTACTTCGTTTATTAACTGATTTGTTTTTTGATACAATTCCTGATCAATATATAACAAGTCCTTGCTCAGCAAACAACAATATTCTAATTCATGAGCAGATCCCAATGCCTGATCTAAGAAATGTGCAAAATCTTTCTCCGTAAATCTTCCACTGCCTTCAGCAATATTTAAAGGAATGGAATATGAAGCACGCTTAGTTTGACTGAGCAGATCATATTGTTCACTTTTGGGAAATTTTGAAAGCAGGCTTAGATACACAAACAAATTTAGCTCGTGTGACTTTTTCCATACTTCCAATTTTTTATAGTCCCTCATATTTTTATCAGCCTTTTTTTAGCTTAAAGCCGAAAGACTAAAGCTTTTCGCTCTCTGCTTTGGTCTTTCAGCTTTAAGCTTACTCGTTATCTGCTCCGATTCTTTTCTTAATGGCATTTTCAATCCGCTCCAGCAATGTTGCTTTGTGCGTAATTTTTTTCATCTTTTCCTCGTACTCCTTCTGCTTTTCAGCGGGGTCGAATAGCATGGCGGTACACATACAGTTTTTGCGCTCTTTGCTGGTCAGGATGTCATAGTTAACGCAGCTTTTGCAGCCAGCCCAAAAATCTTCATCCTGCGTAAGTTCTGAATAGGTCACCGGTTCATATCCGAGGTCGGAGTTGATTTTCATTACAGCTAAACCTGTCGTCAAACCAAATATCTTAGCGTTCGGATATTTACTTCGCGATAACTCGAATACTCTTTGTTTAATGGCTTTGGCGAGGCCTACTTTCCTGAACTTAGGATCAACCACTAATCCCGAATTGGCAACAAAATCGCCATGACTCCAGGTCTCAATATAACAAAAGCCAGCCCAGGTGCCGTCTTTATGAAAAGCAATTACTGCCTTGCCTTCCAGCATTTTATTGGCGACGTATTCAGGGGAGCGTTGTGCTATGCCTGTACCACGTGCCTTGGCCGATTCGGCCATTTCATCAGTTATCAAGGGTGCATAGTCAACGTGCTGGGCTGATGCAACCTGTATATCAAAATCTTGTATGGTCATTGAATAGAAAATTACCGTTAAATTATTTGCCTTTTACAGCTCTAAATAATAATTAAATGATCTTTTAAAGAAGAAGTTTAAAAAACTTCATTAGGGTAGGAAAAGGAGAGCAATCAAACCCGTGGCATATAAGGCCTTCGTCGTGACGGAGAAAATACAAAAACGGTTGAAAGCAAAGCAGCGGCAACAGGAGCAAAGATTGCTCTTATCGCGGGCTTATTTAAGCTTTGTTGGTTCATCTTTTGTTGCTTTTAGTATTTTAAAAATTAAGCGGCAAATTTATCGTTTTTATTTTTATTAATGAAAGATTTTTTTGAGTTGTAAAGTTGAAGCGTTGTAATGTTACAATGTTATTGCAAGCGGTCATTTAATCGGAAGATATTCATGACGTTTCAACCTTACAACTTTTTAACGCTTCCCAACAATATCCTCTATTATCATATCAGCGTGAACACGTGAGTTTTCGATAAACCATAAATGCGTATCCAAACCACCGCAAACTACGCCGGCAAGATATAGGCCTGGTAAGTTTGTTTCCATACTCTCCGGGTTATAATGGGGGATATACTTATCATCAGATAATTGGATACCAAGCTTTTTAAGGAATTCAAAGTTGGGTCTGTAGCCTGTCATGGCCATCACGAAATCATTTGGTATGGTGACCGTACCATTAGGTGTTTCAATGTCTACATCAAATTCTCTCACTGCTTTTAGATTCGAATTAAAATAGGCTTTAATACTTCCTTCTTTCAGCCGGTTTATAATATCGGGCCTTACCCAATATTTTACACGCTGACTTATTTCGCTTCCGCGGATCACTAAAGTTACGTCAGCACCTTTGCGATAAGTTTCCAGTGCTACATCAATAGCCGAATTGCTGGAACCCACGACTACGACTTTTTGAAGCGCATAATAATGAGGGTCTTCATAATAATGTTTTACTTTCGGCAAATCCTCACCAGGAATGTCAAGTTTAACGGCTATATCATAAAATCCTGTAGATAAAATCACTTTTTTTGCCTGGTAAACCGCTTTACTGGTTGTGATGGTAAATACGTCGTCTACCTTTATTACACCAGTAACCTCCTCAAATAAGTTAACAGGCAAATGGTTTGCAAAAGCAACGCGGCGGTAATATTCGAGCGCTTCGGCCCGGTTAGGTTTGTTGCTGATGGTAACGAAAGGGATGGCGCCAATTTCAAGCTTTTCGGAAGTTGAAAAGAAGGTCATGGTGGAAGGGTAATTGTAGAGCGAATTAACAAGGCAGCCTTTTTCGACAATAACAAAACTTAAACCTGCTTTTTGGGCGGCCAACCCGCAAGCTAAACCTATCGGACCGCCACCAATAATCAAAATATCGAGCATTTATCTGTTTATTACTTTTTGCGAAGATAATGATTTAGGAGATCGGAGGTCAGATTTCGGAGGTCGAAGATGAACGTTTAGCCGATTAATGAATTTCGAATGATAATGGGGGATTGTCGTTCAATAAAAATGCCCCGTCGGGGCAACATATCGGTGGAATAAAAAAAAGGGTAAGCTACTTCTATCGCGCCGCTCAACTCTCTACCCTTGCTGCGTTCCCACCCTGGGGGAGTTCAAGAGGAGCTGGCCGTAAAAGACTTACCCCGCCGCAAATATAGGAAAAGGTTTGTTTTTGGGTTAATAAATTGTTAAAAAAGGAGGTGTACTGTTGTAAGGTTGTGAATTAGAAGGTTATAGATTAAGGGAAAAGTTGTAAGTGTTGAAGTTATCTAAAACGATTACAACCTCTACAACATTTCCCAACCTTTACAATCCTTGCAACCCTAACGCCCCATCCACTCCATTATCTTCTTTGATTCCTCCGGATAAATGGCAATAAGATGCGTACGGGCGAGAAAGGGCGATGTTATCTGTTTACCCATCCCGTTTATCAAAATAGCATTGGATGTTTTAACAGGCATGTGGCAGTCGATACAGTTGCTATTAATGGCATTTCCTAGTTTGGTAGCCATTTTACAAAAATTGTGGTTGGCCACGCTATGACAACCAGTACAACGTGCGGAATACATTTGTACAGATTTAACTTCGTTGCTATGTATGGTATGACAGGTGCCGCATTCAATTTTACTGCTCATAAAACATTTGCTGCTCATTAACAGCTTTACCTGGTTGCCGTGAACATCAACCTTTGCGACATCCTGAAAATGGTGAAAGCGTTCGCCGGATGTATAATTAGCAAGCGTATCGCCTGGTTTAAAATCGAAAGTCGATTTCGTCATTACACTACTATTGCCGGCGTGGCATACCGAGCACATATCAATTCGTTGCCCCCTCGTTAGCGAGCTTATCTTTGTTATGTACATCGCCTTTTTCTCCGCCGGGTTTTCGATGTGGAAGTTAACATGCGCTGCACCGGGGCCATGGCAGCGCTCACAGTCAATACCCAACATCAGGGAGTTTTTATCGAGCAGGTCCGTTTTTTCGGCTGTACTCGTATCAGGCAGGTTTTGAATATAAGAACTGTGGCACTCAAAACACCGGCTGCCAATAACCCTGGTAAAATTAGCCGAATCGCTGCTATAACCGGGACTGTTGGCCCATCGGTGCAGACTGATGTAGTAAGTAATAGGCATCTGGTAAACCCTGTTATTTTTCCAATATAAAAAGGTTTCGCCGCGGTTACTGCCAAAGGTCATATCAAAGCGTTCCCGTTTGGTTAACTTACCGCCTGTATAACTTGCCTGATAAATGCCATCCTTGTGTTTTTCCATAACAACCTTTATGCTGTCGTTCAACGCTACGGTATTCGAATCCGGGTTAAAGCTGCCGTGAATGGTTGCTGCCGAAGCAGGCCTGCTGCTTAAATAGTGTGCCGTATGAAAATAATCCCGCTCAATGTTTTTATGACATTTTATGCAGGAAGCTGCCCCGGCGTAAGCATCCCCTCGTGGGTCAACAGCTTTATTTTTATGAAAGCATTGCGAAAAAATAAAAGATAGCGGCACCAGGAAAATGATAGCAAGCCGTATATATTTTGTTTTCTTCATGATTTCAGTGCGGAAATAACCGGTTTTATAATACCGCTAATTTAGTTGTTCAGCATCCTATAAAATTGATACTATTAAAACATTTCCTTTTTGTTTTGATGGGATGTGTCGTCCGTCGGGTTTTAAGTATAGGGTGATGTGGGAGAGAGCAGACAAAATACTCTCGCCCATCACGTGGTGGTTAGTGTTTTCCGTGCGGTTTGGAGTATAGGGTGTTGCGGATGGGATGTGGACGGGTCATCAGCTCAAATAATTTATTCAAAATCCCACCAGTCTGCTTTTTTTGGCGGATCACCCAAAGTATAAGGCTCTCCTATACGTGGAACGTTTACCTCTATGCCCAGCTTTTCAGCAGCAGGCAGGAGCGTTTTTATAGGTTCGTACCAGGGATGATTAGCTTCCGGAAACTTGGCCCAGTGAATAGGTTGCAGCAAAGGGGCATGCAGATCAATGGCAACCTGGGCGGGTTGTCCAAGACCCAAATGAACATATATCTGGTTGTATTGTCCACATTCCACCAGCGCCAGATCGAATGGGCCATATTGCTGACCGATCTGCTTAAAGTGAGAACCATAGCCACTATCACCGCTAAAAAAAAGCCGGTATTGGCCAGCTTGTATCACGTACGATGCCCAAAGTGTTTTATTTCCTTTAAATATACGTTTGCTATGGTGCTGCGCCGGTGCAGCGGTGATTCGGAGCCCCCCAGGCAGCGTTATCGATTGGTTCCAATTTAGTTCGATGATTTTTTTAGGGTCAAATCCCCAGTACACCAAATGTGAACCCACACCCATAGGCACTACGGCTATTTTGATATGGTCTTTCAATTTTTTAAGGGTGCTATAATCCAAATGATCATAGTGGTCATGGGAAATGATCAGCACATCGATTGGCGGCATATCTTCGGCATGATAATGCTTAGTGCCCCGAAATGCCTTAAGCACCCCAGGCAATGGCGAGGCCTGGTTGCTAAAAACCGGATCGATGAGCATAGTACCCTGCATTGTTTTGATCAGCAAGGATGATTGGCCGAACCAAACGATGGTTGGTGCAGCGGCAGCCAGTGTCATCAAATTAGTTTTTACCCATGGCAGCTCGGAAGAAGGCCTGGTGGGCATTTGGCGTTTACGGAAGATAAAAAGAAAATGGTTGTACTTTGCAGTTGTATCAGGATGTTTGGCCAAATTTTGGAAACTGGCATTTCTATAATTAGGCAATGTTTTTAACCGGGCAAGCTCTTCGCCCTCCGGATTTTTCCCCAATGACTTTACAAAACCACAGCCGGTTATTGTCGTCAGCAATAACAGAACTATGCCGCCCCACAAATATCTATTTTTCATGCCTTAAAAATGCAAATATATGGAAGCAATAATGAACACCTATTGGAATTGCCGTCACGTTGTAGATCGCTTCACAGCGCATGGTCCTCAGCGAGTTTAAGTTAACCCATAAAATATCAGGTGTCAAAATCATCTTGCGAAGTCGTTGTCATAGCACCAGACGTTCCGATGGAACCTAAAAATCGAGATTTTGTCCGATTTCTACCAACCATGTGTTCCTATGGAACACTTTTTTCTTTTTTCATTCCGTAGGAATGTTTGGTCAGTAGAAAAAAAATATCAAACAAGCGCGTTCCATAGGTTTGGTGGCTTTGCCGCCCTTATCAACCCTATCTCATTTTTGTTGATTACCTTAAATCCGCGAGAGAATCTACTGAAACGGAATATTTTAATCTGATTAATAAAGAAATTAATTGAAACATTGTAAACAAGGTGCCCGTATAAACCGCTAATTACAGTTTTAAATTAACTGTTAAAGGCGCATCAAAAGAATTACGATGCGCCTTATCTATTTTTATACGGGTAACAAATTATCTGCGACAGCAACATAATGTTAAAATGCTGCTAGCCTGTTAGCGAAAAACAATTCTTTATAAACCTTCCACTCGCAATACTCTACAAATGTTTCGCGGTGCAGTATTGTTAGGCTGTCGGCTTTAAAGGTTTCTGCAAATTCCCTGTTTTCGAAATTTGGCCATAACTTATTAAATGCCGTTACCGGAATATTTTTAGCGATGGTAATGTGCGGTACAAAGTTTTTAACCTTTATGCCCATTTCCCGTTGCAATAATTTGAACCAGTTTTCTGCATGAGATGTCATTCCGACTTCGGCATAAATCGTTCTCGCGGTTTGGCCGTGATAAAAAAAGTTGAAGCCTGTTATTTTTAGGTCAACCGGATTTATAGTATTTAGTCGGATCCCCATTTTTAAAATTGCAGGCTGAACCATAAAGGGCTTGCATCGGGTTTGATGGGTTATTGTGATATGTGCCCTGCTGTGCATTCCCTCAAAGTGGCCAATCAAATTTACCGACGCCCGCTTAAACCTGCTGATCTCCTTAACAACATTTTCGGGTGGAGAAATCACCATCAAATAATCAGTATAAAACTGCATAAGCCCGGCGCGCTAAAAAAGGCTGATCTGCTGTGTGTTTATTTTATTAAATGACAAGGTTGTCGTTTTAAGTTTTGCATTGGCAAAATCGTTAAAATCAAACCTTTGGTTAAATGGTATCTCCTTCAGTATCTTAAAAACTTTATCATGACCGATCATTTCTCTTCGCAAAATGGTTAATTTATCAACCCTGAACTGCTCGTTCCATAGATGATTTTTAAAATGGGGCCATAGCTTTTTGAAATCCTCGTTAGGTATGCTCCGGGTTATTGTTATATGAGGTTCGAAAGGAGGGGTGTTAAAAAATTTCCGCAAAAGCTTAAACCAAACTTTGGTTTGCGGTATTGAATTGAGCTTTGCATAAATGGTTTGATGATCCTGCTGGTCAAAGGAACCGAAGCCGTTTATATCTAGTATTATCGGCGACAATGCTTGCAGGTCGCGCTGCAGTTTAGGGATAAGCGGTTCAATCCATACCGGCCTTTTCCGCGGCCACGACTGTATGGTTATATGCGCTTTGGAATAATGACTTTCATATTCGCCAATTTTTTCATAGCTAAATTCTTTAAGATTTTTCACCTTTTCAGCCACGCTTTCAGATGGTGAAAGCACAATTAAATAATCCTGATAGCTTGTCATAACCCTTCGTTTTAATGATACAATTATACTAATATTTTTAGCAATTTGTAAATATAAAATGAAGAATATTTTTGTGTCGGAACTAAGATTTTTTTGATTTTAGGATTTAAGGATTGACGTTTAACATCGATGTCAGATGATCGTATGGGCGATAATCTAGCAGCTAACCGGTAACTGCCAATAGAAATATTTCCTTATTTTTACAGCTTCTTAAAAACTATAATATGAGCAATAACGACATTATGAAAAAGCTCCGGGTAGCGCTTCACTTTACCGACGACGATATTATAGAGGTTTTAAACCTGGCCAATTTCAGGATAACCAAAACGGAACTGGGAGCGATATTCCGTAAAGAAGACCACCCAAACTTTAAGCCCTGCGGCGACCAGATTCTCCGCAATTTTTTAAACGGCCTGATCATTTACAAACGGGGACCCAAGGAAGGGCAGTAGGCAGTAGGCAGTAGGCAGTAGGCAGTAGGCAGTAGCATTATGTTAAATGTTTGAGTTTACAGCTGTTGCTAACTGCAAACTCAAAACTGCAAACTGATCTTCATTCCTTTCGCACGATACTATTGCTCACTACAATTTCATTAAGCAAGCCGGGAGAGTTTTTAGTATAGCCTTTGTATTCATTATTAGTGGTATTTGCCATTTTTACAATATCTGAGTTGGTTTGATTAAGCTGTCCTATCAGGCTGTTTATCTTACCAAGATGCGAATTAAATATTTTCACTTTATTATTATAAGCATCCACCAGGTTATTTTTTCCGGCAGTTATGGCTTGTTTTGCGGTATCGGGAGTTTCGGGTTGGTAAGGCTGTAAATTGCTTACGGTGGTAATTATTGGAGTTAGGGCCGAGCTGGTATCTTTTGAGTTCAACGCCACAAGGTTTAACCTGGTTGGATCGGGATTATAATCCACCAGGCCCGAATATTCGCTGATAATTGCAGCAACAAGGTGGCGCTGTGTACGGTACGATTCATCAATTAATTTCTCTTTCACACTGTTCTTAAAGCCATTAAACAGCAACGCTGTAAAATCATAAGCTTTGGTGCGCAATACCGCATTTTGAAGCGAATAATAACTACTCAGCGTTTTATTTTTGGTGTAAAGCATCCCAAGGTTGGTGCTTAGTAATTGAAAGCCGGGGTTACCGCTGCTCATAACGGAGACATCAGCTTCGTTTCCGAACGAGTAAAACTGCTTGCCATAAATTTCAAGGTTATCGATCCGCTCGTACGAGGAAAGAAAATAAAGCCTGTAACGCTGATATTCCGAATCGGGATCATCAATCTGATTATAACAGGTGTTGAGGAAATCCTGTATGGCTTTATCATTAAGTATCTGATATATATTTGCATTGGGGCTTGGCTTCCATCGCAGCAATGATAATTTGCCCTTAAACTCCAGTTGTTGGGTGTTATTTACACGTAACGAGTCGAATAACTTTGCAATAAACGAAACCTGAACGCCGGCTTGCAGCGCGTGGTTGTTATTTACCATGGCATATAAACTATCCTGTATCGTAAAATAATCTTCGCTGTTATTCCAAAAGGAGGGTTCAAGCGGCGGTACTAATAACCGGTTGGTCTTGGTATCCACAAAAATAAAAGTGCCCAAAGGGTAAATGTTCTGGAAATTATTCTCGAGCATGGATAAGCTGCTCATTGATGAGGAATCCATCTTTAACAAAAAGTTCAGCACTTTATTATGCTCCAGCCGTAAACTCAAATTTTCGAGCGACTCGAAACTGGTGTTTTCCTTTTCGGGAATTACGATAGGAATGTAATAGACCTTGTCTTTTTCTTCGCTGAGGGTGTCGTAATCTCTCCTTACAATTGCCGAGGTTTGATCTTCGGCGTTTTGGCCATAAAAGGAAACAGTATCGGTTTTACCAACGGATACTTCTTTTATTTTTTCTTCGCCAGGTGTAAGTTTTGCAAGGGAACGTATCTTAAAATCACCCGATTTTTTACTGATCTTATAAAAAACACTCACTACATTTTTGGATGTGTTTTTAATCTTAAACTTAAAT
Source organism: Mucilaginibacter sp. (assembly GCA_036498965.1). Taxonomy (GTDB): domain Bacteria; phylum Bacteroidota; class Bacteroidia; order Sphingobacteriales; family Sphingobacteriaceae; genus Mucilaginibacter. Next base: position 4,993 of record DASYEP010000036.1, on the reverse strand, counting down.
CCATCGGCTTTAGCCAAAAAAGGAAGAATACTCAAAAAAAAGATGAGCGCTTTTAATTTGGTTTTCAAGAAAGTGGGAGTGAGTTTTAATGTTTGCGCAGATGAGGAATACATAGATGCTAGTTTATATTATGCAGCTTCATGATAGTACAAATGGTATTTATCAAAAGCTATTTTAGCGATTCAACGAAAATTAAATCTTTTTATTAATCTTAATTAAAAACACGAATTGAAAAGCTTTAGTACGTACATAAAGCGCAAAAGCCGTAATTGTAACATTATTGTTGCTTGTTTTGAACAGTCGGCAGTTTGCAGTTATCAATTGGCACTTGAAAAGTAGTTTGCAGTTATCAGTTTGCAGTGGGTATGTAAAACGCTGTCGAACTTTTCCCACTGCCAAATACCATCATTCTTTAACTGCTAACTACCCAGTGCACACCACCAACTGCGAACTGCCTACTACAAACTTATTTATTCTCTATCACTCTCGCCTTGCCACTCTTTATTAAACGCTGCTGCTCGGCGGTAAAAGACTCTCTTCCACCAAAATCCTGCACCCAATAGGTATTATATTCGGCTACGCCGACTTCTTTAAAACCCGGGTTCATCAGGTTTTTACAGTGTCCTGGACTCTTGAACCAGCCCTCCATAACCTCGGCAATGCTCTGCTGACCCATGGCTATATTTTCACCAATCTGGAAGCTTCTATAACCCTTCATCGTATATTCCACTCCAGCCAAACGGTCCTTTATATTGCGGCCATCCCTGCTGGTATGACTGAAGTAGTGATGATAAGACATATCCGTGGCATGGTCTATCGAGGCAATTTCTAACTGGTTATTCCAAACAATCGGGGGCGCTGGTGGCATATAAGTGGTACCGCAGTTGCATCCCTTTTGTCGTACATGATTAATATCCTCCAGGAATTCCCTTCTGAATTGTGGTGTACTCACCGTTTGCTGCCCGTAGGAGTGGGTACAGGTAAATAATATAGTGATTGTTAAAAATCCTTTCAATAAATCCTTCATCGTTTATTTGACAACTGATTTGATTCGAGGTTTAGTATAGGATGGAAAAATATTGGAACGCCGAAAACAGGATAGACGGTATAGGTCCGCTGAAATTTCCCTGTTGATAAGTAACAATTCGGGCAGTGCAACATCTTATATAAAATTGAAATTTAACCTTTAAAACAATAGTCATGTTAGTTACAACCAGCACCAATTTAGAAGGGTATAAGATTACCCAGCAATTAGGAATTATAAGGGGCATTACTGTGCGGTCGCGCGGCTTGGGCGGAAATGTTCTGGGCGGATTACAGACCATACTAGGCGGGCAGAATACGATTTACACCGAGCTTTGTGAAACAGCGCGCGAAGAAGCCTATGAACTGATGATACAGCATGCACAGGAGCGCGGCGCAAATGCAGTTATAAGCATGCGTTATGATGCCAATGATGTATTGCAGGGCGTAACCGAGGTATTGGCTTACGGCACTGCCGTTGTGGTAGAGAAAATATAGCTTTATTATGTCAATTTTTTGTTCTGATTAGTAGTTTGATTTTTTAGTTTTGTGTAAACATTAAAAAGCTATCAAATGGGAACAATAATTGGAATAAAGGAAGAAAGCCGCAAGGCAGTATCGGATGAGCTGGTGAAATTACTAGCTGACGAATTTGTGTTATATACTAAAACACGTAATGCACATTGGAACGTGGAGGGTAAGGATTTTCACTCCATGCACTTATTTTTCGAAAGCCAATACGAGCAACTCGACGATATTATGGATAGCGTTGCCGAAAGGATTCGGACCATTGGACACTACGCACCTGCTACGCTAAAAAGCTTTCTTGATCTTACCCATTTAACAGAAAAGGTGGCAAGTAAAAATGACAGCATGACTTTTATTAAAGAGCTGCTGGAAGACCACGAAAGTATTATCGAATTTATAAGAGGAAACATTGATCCCTTCGCATCAAAATACAAAGATTACGGCACCAGCGACTTTATCACCGGCTTAATGGAAACTCACGAAAAGCTGGCCTGGATGCTGCGGTCGCATCTTGCTTAAATAAGTTGAAATAAGTTGTAGTTGTTGTAAGGGTTGGGGTTTTTGAATAAGTTATAAGTGTTAAAATTGTTGTAAGAGCTTGTGTTGTTTCAGCCATTTTAACTTTTATAACCTCTATAGCATTTACAACCTTTACAACAATTGACAACCTTTACAACAACTACAACCTTTACAACAACTGACAACCTTTACAACAACTACAACCTTTACAACAACATCTACAACTCCTACCCAAATTCATTAGCTTTGCAGGCATAGTAACTGCATGCAAAAAAACAAACTTGCCTTATACATTTTTATTGCACTTATAGCGGGTGTTATAGCCGGCCATTTATACAATGCTTATGTAATTGATGCTGTCAATTACAAGATAAGTACTGCCGAAGTCGGTATTAAAAATATCGATATCCAACTTGATAATTTAAAAGACAGTACCAACTCAGCCTATAAACAACTCAAACTTCAAAGAGCGACTCAACTCAATGTCATTAGTGAAAACAATAGTCTGCGTGATGACAAATTGGAAGGCTTCACCATTTTAAGTGACATTTTTCTGAGGCTCATAAAAATGATTGTGGCGCCGTTGGTATTTACGACACTTGTTGTCGGGGTAGCCAAAGTTGGCGATATAAAAGCAGTTGGCCGCATTGGTGGCAAAACACTGCTTTGGTTTTTATGCGCTACGCTTATTTCGTTACTGTTAGGGATGCTGCTGGTTGATATTTTTGAGCCCGGCAAATCAATGCACCTAACAATGCCAGATAGTCATTTAAGTACCGGTATAAAAAAGACGGCGTTATCAATAAGAGATTTTATCAGCCACGTTTTTCCGCGAAGCTTTGCTGAAGCAATGGCCAATAATGAAATTTTGCAGATAGTAGTATTTTCATTGTTCTTTGGGATAGGAACTGCCGCAATCGGCGAAAAAGGTGCAATAGTGATTAAAGCAATGGATGCCATTGCCCATGTGATAATAAAAATAACCGGGTATGTGATGCAGGCTGCACCATTAGCTGTATTTGGGGCAATAACAGCAATTGTGGCTAAACAAGGGGTGGGTATATTATCAACCTATGCTGTCTTTATAGGTGAATTTTATTTTTCGCTCATTATTCTTTGGCTCATTATTGTCTTTGCAGGATATTTGGTATTGCGTAAACGCGTATTCACCCTGGTCAATAGTATAAAAGATGCTATGCTGGTAGCATTCGGTACGTCAACAAGCGAGGCCGCTTATCCTAAGGTACTTTTGGAGCTGGAGCGTTTTGGGTGCAGTAACAAAATCGTAAGTTTTGTACTGCCTTTGGGCTATTCTTTTAATCTCGATGGATCGATGATGTATATGACGTTTGCATCCTTATTCGTTGCCCAGGCTTATAACATGCATTTATCGTTCGTTCAGCAATTAACCATGCTGCTTATATTAATGCTTACCAGTAAAGGCGTTGCCGGCGTGCCCCGGGCTTCGTTGGTTGTATTAGCTGTGACTTTGCCAATGTTTAACATACCCGAAGCTGGCCTGGCTTTATTGATTGGAATTGACCCGCTGCTTGATATGGGCCGCTCAGCAACCAACGTTTTAGGTAACACCGTAGCGACGGCTGTGATCAGCAAGTGGGAGGGGGAGCTGGAGTAATTAGTGATCTGGTGAATTGGTGATTTGCTGAATTAATAAAATTTAAACGAGTAATGTGTAACATGGAAAATAACTCAAAGACAGATATTGCCGGGGCGTTTAGAAATCGTACCAAAAAGTTTGTTGTTGACAATATAAAATTTTTTAGAACTTTGCCGAAAACTGAGGAGGCAAAGATTATAGGAAGGCAATTACTCCGATCATCATCTGTTGGAGCAAATTACAGGGCAGCATGCCGGGCAAGGTCAAAAGCCGAATTTTACTCAAAACTTTCTATCGTTGTCGAAGAAGCTGATGAATCAATGTTTTGGATGGAAATAATGATTGAAGCAGAAATTGTCAAAGCATCTGAATTAAATTATTTATCTGATGAGGCTAGCCAAATCCTTAAAATCGTGTCAGCATCCAGAAAAACGGCATCATCTAACAAATAACTAAGTAGTTCACCAATCACCAATTAAATAAATCACTAATTCACCAGATCACCAAATCAATAATTGTCCCCCATGTCTGATAAAATAAAAAAAATATTTCTAGCTCTTTGTGTAATCGTCCCGTTTTTAATTTATTGTGTAGTCTATTATGCAGGGGTATTCAAAAGAGCACCCTATAAATTTACTGAATTTAAATCTTTCGAGTTCCAGTACGGAACGAAGGATAGCCTTGTTAATAAATATAATTCTGTAACAGGCGAATACCAGTACCTGGATAAACGCGACTCCCTGGTAAAGCTAAAAATGTTTTTGAAGAAGAGTGAGTTGCTATATCTGCACAGGAAAGCTGCCGACCTGGGTTTTTGGGATTTCCCGTCTGATGAACGCACTTATGACACCTCGAGGATTAACGGTCAAAAACCCGCACGTTATATAATAGAGTTCGGTTATCTTCGTAAAAATAAAAAGGTAATTTATGATGCAAATTACGGCGGCCCTCAAAGGCTGATTGATGCAGATAAGCAAATGATAACCGAAATTCAAAAGGTTTTGGCTGAGGCAGAGACCAGATTGAAAAAATAAATTGGGTGTTGCTTATTGAAATATATATCCCTATATTTGCACCTCGAATTTTAAAACAATAATTAACAAACAATGTACGCAATAGTAAGTATAGCAGGACAGCAATTTAAAGTTGCAAAAGACCAGCAGATCTTTGTACACAGATTACAGGGTGATGAGGGCGCTAGTATTGAATTTGACAATGTATTGTTAGCCGAAAACGAAGGTAAATTTAAATTAGGTTCTGATTTAAAAAGCGCTAAAGTATCTGCTAAGATAGTGTCTCATTTAA
>DASYEP010000035.1:0-2858 GCA_036498965.1 Mucilaginibacter sp. | reverse complement strand
GGCCACTCCCTTTTCTTCATCAATATATTTGGCTGCTTCCAGTTCAAGATCAACTCTTTTCTGTTCCAGTATTAAGTCTGCTAAAGGCTGTAAACCTTTCTCCCTTGCGGCCGTAGCCCTTGTTTTCCGTTTGGGGCGATAAGGCAGATAAATATCCTCCAGCGCTACCATGGTTTCCGCTTCGTTAACCTGCTTTTCCAGTTCAGGGGTCAGCTTACCCAACTCGGTCAGCGATTTCAGTATCGCTTCGCGACGCTTATCCAGTTCGCGCAGTTGCAGTACACGGTCGCGGATGGCTGCCACCTGTACTTCATCCAGACTTCCGGTTAGCTCCTTGCGGTAACGTGAAATAAAGGGTACCGTAGCGCCCTCATCCAGTAACGCAGCGGTAGTGCTTACCTGCTTTTCGGTAATAGAAAGCTCAGCGGCAATTTTTTTATAATGGGTATTCATATCTCAAATTCAGGATTGCGAAGTTGCCACTCTTTGGGCGAAATCAGAAATGGTGTTTAAAAGTATTTTATCCGGGGCGAAAGCATTTTCACCCGTAGTAAAAATCTGCATTTGCCGGGTGAAAGGCCTTATGCCCGGAGTAAAATTTTTGATTTGCCGGGCATTGTAGGTTTTGCCGGTAGTAAAGTTTTCAATGTTTAGTTTTCAACTAATTGAATATCAATATTCTATATAAAAAACACTCAATATTGAAAATCCATCAGAAAAAAACCTCCTTTTCACTTCTTTGTAAATTAGGTAAAAGAACTTGCCACTACAGGCATCTTCAATTTACGAAAATTTGGCGGTAATTCCAACCTTATTTTTAGTCATTCCCAAAAAATTGACGCAGTTCTTCCGCCACCACTTTAGGTTTTCCGCTGTTATCCGATCCCATATGGTCGAGCCCCTTAAACTCGATATGCCTGCTCTGCGGAATTATTTTAGCCAAACTTTGGACAACCCTTTTCAAATACCGCGGACTCTTACTGCCACTCATCAATAACACTTTTGCTTTCACCTGCCCGAACTGATCTAAACCCTTTTTGGTTTCGTCAACCAGCATATGATCGTATTTAAAGGTAGTTACCAGGTGCTGTAAAGATATATCGCCTGCTTTTGGTTTCTCTTTCTTTAGTAACATCTTCACTATTGGCACCAAAATGAAACGCGGAACAATACCCATCGCACCGGCAATCCGCAGGCCTTTTGTAATGGTAAAAAACGCCCCGGCATAATTACCCGCTGCTATTTCGCGGTTGTAACGGTCCACGAATCTGTAATCAGGAACAGATGGATCAATGTTAAATGGCGGTTCGTAGATCACCGTTTTGCGTATTGCCGGATATCTGAGCGTGGCATTTAAAGATATGACAGCGCCCGAACTCAATCCAAAAATAAACCGTGCGCCTGTTTTAGTAAGCAGGGCCTCAATATCTTCACACTCCTTTTCAATGCAATAATCGGGCCCTGGCGCTCCGCTTTGTCCACGGCCTCGCCTGTCTGGTATGTACAGGGTATATTGGCTGGCAAGTGCATTCGCAAGCTGCATAAAGTTTTGCGCCGCCTGCATACCACCATGCACAATGATCAGGCCCGGCCCCTGTCCTAATTGACGGTAGCTGATCGTAGTCCCGTCTTTGGAGATAACAGAACCGAGAGTATAAGGTTGAATTAGATCGTCATCTTTCACAGGTATTTGATGACGATTAGGGTTGATTGTTACTTCAAGACCGTTTTCCTTTTAAGAATGGTGGTTTTGACACATTCAAAAAGTTTGGCCCTTGTTGGTGTTGTCAGGAGACTATATACGTGTTAGACCATGAGGGTTAAACATCAAGCATTACGAGAAATACTATCAGATAAACCGATGCCACAAAAGCTGTGCTTATCCTTTGGTATAAGGATGGCAATTCACTTTTTCTTGAAATATAAAACACATTAAATATTATATGAATGGCCGCTAAAACACTATAAATAATTATGCTTGCGTAAGGGCTTTGCTTACCTGTAACTGTCGATTCTGAAGAATACGCTAACACAAATTCTATTATAAAAAATGTAATAAGCACAATAGCTACTAAACCTATTGTGGCGACGAATAGTGAAAGTGCTTTTAAAATCATTTTTTAGGCTTTGGCTTATCCTCTTTCTTCTTTTTAACCACTCCAGTCGCTTTAGGCGAAACGGATGCTTTGATTACATCGAAAAATATTTTTGATGCTTCTTTCAGTGTCTTTTCGTCTGACATATACAAATATAAATTTAATAGGAGTGAAAAACGCCCACTTTAATCTTATTTTCAATGGTAATAGTTGGAATTAGCTTAAGTAAGCTATCGTCTATTTCGTAAGATTGAAGCCTTTCAGAAACCGTTTGAATATTCTCAATTCTAACAAGTATTACACCAATTTCTTTCATTTCCTTTTTTGCTTGATTTCTGAAATCTCTTTTGTTGGATGCAAAACACAATACATTAACAAAAGCACCTTCTGCCCCATTTAGGACATTAGGATATGCCTCATCGGTTATAACCTTTGCTAACCCAATCATTATCTGTTTTTTAGCTATCATAATTTATGATGAATTTCTTTATATTTTAATATTACCCAATTTACGTACATTTGTTATACAAGAAAGCCCTGTAAATAACTTTCGCCTAATGAGAGCACCACGAATGCGATGGTGTATTTACAGGGTTAAGAGTGAATGTTGTTGCACTCAACTTTCACGTCTCCGCAGACGTTTCTTTTAAGGGGTTTTGTCCTTTTTTTCTTTGGCCCTTGTTGGTATTGTCACCAACAGGCAGCGCCAGGTCTGATTGAAGTACATAAAATAGCATGTGGTTTTGTTGGTGACAACACCAA